>NZ_AYZG01000051.1:24210-217078 GCF_001436695.1 Lactobacillus taiwanensis DSM 21401 | reverse complement strand
TCATCATTAACTGATGAAGAAAAAGATGCTTTAAACAACCAAGTTGATCAAAAGGCTCAAGCTGCTAAAGAAGCAATTAAGGCTGCCACTACTCCAGAAGCTGTAAGTACTGCACAAGAAAATGGTATTAAGAATATCAATGATACTGAAGTACCAACCGAATCAGCAGCCAAAGAAGCTGCTAAGAAGGCAGTAGCCGAAGCTGCAGACGCTAAGAACAATGCAATTGATTCTTCAAACTTAACAGCTGAAGAAAAAGCTGCATTGAAGCAAGAAGTTGCTGATGCACAAAATGCTGCTAATACTGCCATTGATAATGCAACTGCCAACGCTGCAGTAACTGAAGCTCAAAACAACGGCATTGACAAGATCAATAGTATTGAAATCTCAGCTAAATCAGCAGCTAAGGAACAAGCAACTACTGATCTTAACAACGAAGTTGATGAAGCTAAGAAGGCAATTGATCAAGATAACAACTTGACTGATGAGCAAAAACAAGCAGCTAAAGATCAAATTGACTCTGCTGCTAAGAAAGCACAAGAAGCAATTGATAATGCTAAGAGTAACGACGACGTTAAGAAGGCAGTCGATGATGGAAAATTAGCAATTGATCAAGATGTTGCTAATGCAGCTATCGACGATGCAGCTGCTGGTAAGCTTAAGGAAATCAGCGATTCATTAACTGATGAAGAAAAACAAGCTTACACTGATCTAATCAATAATGAAGCAGATAATGCAAAACAAAAGATTGCAGAAGCAACTACTCCTGAAGAAGTAACTCGTGCTCAAGAAGAAGGAGTTAAGAACATTAATAATATTAACGTTCCAACTACTTCTCCAGCTAAGGACGCAGCGAATGCTGCAATTGATCAGGCTTTGAAGAACAAGAAGGATGAAATCAATAATGCAACTAACATTTCTTCTGAAGAAAAGACTGTTTTAATCAATCAAGCAACTGAAGCTGCAACTACTGCTAAAGATAATATCAACAATGCAACTACTAATTCAGAAGTTGAAACTGCTCAAGTTGATGGTGAAAAAGCTATTACAGACATTACTGTTCCAGGTTTATCCGACATCAAGAAGGAAAGTATTGATCTTATCAACAAAGCCTTAAATGAAAAGCAAGAGGAGATCAATAACGCATCTAACTTAAGTCAAGACGAAAAGCAAGAGCTTATTGATCAAGCAAAGAAGGTTGCTACTGAAGCAATTAATGAAATCAATAATGCTCAAACTAATGATGAAGCTAAGGAAGCTGCAGATACTGGAGTTAAGAACATTGAAAATGTTTCAATTCCAAGTATTGAAGATGCTAAGAGGAATGCAAATCAAGCAATTGATGATGCTTTGAATTCTAAGAAGAATGAAATTAACAACGCATCTAACTTAACTGATTCAGAAAAGACTGCTTTAATCAATCAAGCAGCTGAGATTGCCAATGCTGCTAAGGCTGCTATCAACAGTGCAACTACTAATACTGCAGTTGAAGCTGCCGAAGATAAGGGTGTTGCTGATATTAACAATATTCACTTCACTAACTTAGAAGATTCTAAGAAGGCAGCAAATACTGCAATTGAAGATGCTTTGAACACTAAGAAGGATGAAATTAATCATGCATCTAACTTAAGTAATTTAGAAAAAGCTAATTTAATCAATCAAGCAACTGAAATTGCCAATGCTGCTAAGGCTGTTATTAACAATGCAACTACTAATGCGGCTGTTACTGCGGCAGAAAACAAGGGAATTGAAAATATTGCAAATGTTAACGTTCCAAGTTTAACTGAAACTAAACAGGCAGCAATTGACGCAATTAAGCAAGTTCAAAAAGCTAAGAACAGTCAAATTGAAGAAGCTAAGAATCTAAGTACAGATGAACAAAAGAACTTAATTGATCAAGTGAATAAGATTGCTCAAGACGCAATTAATAAGCTTAACGATCCAGCAACAACTACAAATGAAGTTATTACTGACACTCGTGATAAAGCAATTGATCAAATTACTAACTTGTTCCTTCCAACCTTAGATAGTGTCCAAAAAGATGCTCAGGAAGCAATTAACTCTGCTAAGGAAGCTAAGATTGACGAAATCAATAAGGCTGATAATTTAACTGATCAAATGAAGCAAAACTTAATTGACCAAGTAAACCAAGTGGCTGATAATGCTACTAAGGTCATTAATAATGCTCAAACAAATGATGATGTTAAAGAAGCAGAGACTGAGGGCTTAGAAGACATTAATAGCATTCAAGTTCCAAGCTTAGTTGAAAGCAAGGATGATGCTATTAAGGAAATCGATGATGCTTTGGAGAAGAAGACTGATGAAATCAATGCAGCTGATCTTGATCAAAAGCAAAAAGACGAATTAATCAGTCAAATTACTGATATTGCTACTGAGACTAAGACAAAGGTATTCAATGCTACAACAAATGCAGAGGTTGATGCTGAAGCCGAAGCTGGTATTAAAGCCATCGAAGCTGTGAAGATTCCAGCTCGTACTGCTGACAACAGCAATACTGAAAGTCATGATTCTTCAACTAATGTAACTCCAGATCACAATAATGAAGAAAACAATACTGCTCAGAACACTAACCAAGTAAGCACTAATACTGAGAGTGAAAGTAAGGAACAAACTGTAATTACAAATTCAGTTCAACCTAAGAGAAATGCTGTTCGTCATAAGAATGGCACTCCAGTAAACAAGAAGGCTACTTTACCACAAACTGGTAAGAAGAATAACTCTAACTTAACGTTAGCAGGCGCAGCACTTCTTGGTTTAGCAGGTGTATTCTCATTGTTTGGATTAGGAGACAAGAGAAAAAAGAATAACTAATCATAAATAGTTGATACGAAAAGAGCGATATTTCTGGGAAGGAATATCGCCTTTTTCTATATATTTATTAAGTAGAATAGTAAGCGTCATATAACCGAGTATCTTTTTTAGTCCTTATTTTTCAGGTATTCTAATCTCATCAAATTAATGGAGGTTAAGAATATGATTGAAAAACAACAGCCAATTGTGGCATTAAACCATCCAGTGAGACCGAAAAAGACTCGTCCAACACGTAATAATCTGTTGCTTGGCTTGAAGAAAAATGACTTAGAACTAAGCTTCTATAGGAGTTTAGATCCTGGAATTATGAATAAGCTTTTAGAAAAGATTTTGTCATGATTAAGCTTAGTGACTTGGGCCAAGTCTATATCGTTTGTGGTAAGACTGACTTGCGTAAAGGCATTGATGACCTAGCAATCTTAATCAAAGAACAGTTTGAGCTTGACCCCTTAGTGGTAAAGTTTTTTTCTTCTGCGGTGGCAGAAAAGATCGTTTCAAAGCCCTTTGTCGACGTTTAGCAATCAGTTCCAAATGATTAGATAAAACGAGTAACTGGTTTGAAATTCAGACAAGACGTTAATTCTTTTGGCCCATTAGGATATGAATTAGATCTAACTCAGCTAGATGATGAAGAAAAAGATGCAATTAAGCAACATATTAGTTGGTACAAGCAAAGAAGAGATCTTTTAGTAAATGGTAAATTTAGTCAGTTATTACCAATCGGAGATGATCAGAACATCTACGCATGGAGTATGAGAAAAGTTCCTGAACAAGTGGTAGGCTTTTATAGAAAATTAGCACGGCCAAATGAAACCTTAGATCATTATTTAAAGTTGCCAGGTTTATCTAACAAAGTTGAATAGTCAGTCAACGCAGAAATAAGACTTCAAGGACAAGTGTTAACAGAGTTAGATTTACGTTTACCATATTAATTAAATGGCTGAAACCAGAAGATGGCACAAGTCTCAGGAGATTTTCAATCCTTTATTTATGGTGTGAAGAAAATTTAATTTTTATACTAGAATTTTTGATTTTAAAATGAGCAAGAATATAAAATTAGATAATAAAGTCCAAATTTTATCGCCATTGTTTCAAATTAATGAGAGAATTATAGATAAGTTCTGTAAAGATTGGATTTAGAAAATGATATATCAAACTTTCGCTCAATTATATGATCAGTTATTTGATTCAGATATGTATAAAAATTGGGAAAAATTCACTTTGGCTAATATTAAAAAGGTAGATTGTAATTTGCTTGATTTGGCTGGTGGTAGTGGACGATTAGCTATTTTATTAGCAAATGATGGTTTAAATGTCACCGTGGCAGACTTTTCCGATGAAATGCTCAGTTTAGCTAGTCAACGTAGCATTGAAAACAATGTTTCTATGCAGTTAATTGAAATTGATATGCGAGATTTGAGTGGCCTTGAAAAGTATGATGTAATTACGTGTTATGCAGATTCACTGTGTTATTTGGATGATGAAAATGATTTGCTTCAGGTATTTTCAGAAGTTGCTAATCATTTAGAGAAGGACGGTGTCTTTCTTTTTGATGTAATTACGCCACATCAGACTGATGATGTGTATCCGGGCTTTATGTATAACTATCAAGATGATGATTATTCAAGAGCCTTTATGTGGCAAAGTTATGCGGATGATGATGTTGAGCATGGTGTAATTCACGATCTGACTTTCTTTAATAGAATGGAAGATGGGAAGTACAATCGTTTGTCTGAAACTCATTATGAAAGATCTTATGAATTGCCAGTTATTAAATCGATGCTAACGCAGGCAGGTTTTACTTCTATTGAAGTAGGTTCTGATTTTAGCTTAGAAATGAAAGATAAAAATGCAACTCGTTGGTTTTTTAAGTGCCAAAAATAATTAAAAAATGTCGGTAGATTCATATAGTGGTCTATCGACATTTTTTGATATTTTTAGAATTCAAATTTCCTCATAAAAATAGGAGTAGTGCGGTGATCAAGATAATCTGCGCTTTGTGGTGTGATTTCTAAAACTCTTAAATCTTCTTTAGCAGCTTCAATATCATCTGCATAAATTTCGTTAAGATAGGTATTCTTTTCGAAAATTTCGTCTATGTATTGGTGATTAATATTTTTAATTGTTCCTCTAATTGAAAAGCCACAAGAATCTATCGTGCCGTTTCCCTTATAACCGTTGATGATAACTTTTGGCTGATTAATTAAGTCTTGAAAGAATGGATTTTGGCTAGAAGTAGCAATATATAATTTGCCGTTTTTATTAAGCAATAAATCACATACTTGTGCACTTGGTTCGCCCTGATGAGTTGTTACTATATCAACATTATGGATTTGATTTACTGCAAAATCTAAAAACTCCTGATTACTTGTATGATTATTTAAAATGTCTATCATAATTAAATCCTTTCTTGTCGTTTTTATCCAGTAGAATTTTTATATAAGAAAATACTGACATTTTTGACGGAATAAATTGAAATTATGAAAAAATCAGAAAGACTAAATCAAGAATTAATTTATTTGAGTGACAAGAAAATATTTCATTTAAAGGAGTTAGAAGATCACTTTTCAATTTCAGAAAGAACAGCATTGCGTGATATTACAGATTTAGAGCAATTGGGGTTGTCATTTTATACGCAAGCAGGTCGTCAAGGCGGTTATCACTTAACTAATAATAAACTTCTAACGCCAATTAGATTTAATACGCAAGAAATAAATGCAATTTTCTTTGCCTTAGAAGCAATTAAAAAGATTTCTACTACTCCTTACAGTAATGAATATAATCAAATTAAGCAGAAATTACTTAAAAGTTTATCGTATAGACTACAAGAACAGATTAAACTTCAAGATAAAGTAGTTCATTTTAATAGTCAACCTAGTTTGAATAAGGTAAAGTACTTTGAAACTTTAATTGATGCTTGTATTAATATTAGGCAAATTAATGTGCAAAGTGCGCAAAATTCAAATAAAGAGCAAAATTTCCAATTATTGGATCTATTTTTTCAAGCAGAAAATTGGTTCTGTCATGCTTATAATGAAAAATCAGCAACTTGGAAGATTTTAAAACTAGATAAATTTCAAAAAGTTGCAATAGCTATTAGTCAAGATAGTTTAATTAATAGAAAAGAGTTAGTAGCTAGTTTTAAGCAATATGAAGCATGGGTAGTAATGTAAAAATTATTTATCCTGGTGAATTAAAAGAAAGCTATCTTAAACAATTAAAAGAGATAGTGAAGCAATATGATTAGTTGTTCTTAGTATAGAAAATTTGCTAAAGTGGAATATTGCGAACATAATATACTATAGAGGCGATGAAAATGAAAAATGAATATTGTCACAAAGGAATGAATTGTCAGAAAGGTTGTCCTTGCGCTGGAAAAGATGGTATTTGTCATTGCAAAATGGTGAATGACAAGGAATGCGTATGCAAGAGCCACTGCAAGGAACAAGATAAGAATAGATAGAAAAAGCACTAGTAGATTTTTTACAGAGATGAGTCTACTAGTGCCTTTTTGATTACATTATTTTAGTGCGTTTGACTGGGAATAGGAATGAAATAACTGGAATAACTAGATATAATATCATTGCTAATTTAGCATTAAACAATGATAAGACAATTAGTATAATATTCAAGAATAAAGTTATGAACATTTTTCTAATTAAGGATCGACTTATAATAATGTTCATTATTTGCGAATATTTAGCTGTTTTTCTAGCTCCAAAATATTGAATTAAATATTCTAAAATCTTAGCAATTAAAAATACAATTCCAAAATTTGCTACAGCAAAAGTAGAAGTTTCTGCCATAATCCATTTTGTCATGACTGGTAAAAGCGACAAGTCAGCTAAGAAAAAGAAGTCTAAAATAGCAATTGTTTTTGATGGCTTAAAAATGTAGTAAGAAAATGCTAAGTGCAGATCATACCAAAAGTCTGCCACAATAAAAAAAGTGATTAGAAAGACGATAATATTATTGATGAACTGTTGATAATGAACTTCATGCAGTGCAGGCTGAATTTCTAAAACAATAATTGTAATGATGATTGCCATTACACCATCATTAAAAGCTTGCAAGTGTTCCCGTAGACTTTCAGGCTCATTTTTTTGAGCTTCAATTAATTCTTTTTTAACGTTGTTTAATTTTTCTTTTTCTTGATCTGAAAATTGATCGAAATTGTGTTTTCTGGGATTTCTTAGCATGAGTTACTCCTCTAATAAATAAGCTAGCTTTAATAATTATAACAAAACTTTATCTGCATCAATTTATTAATAGCCAATCATCATTAATGGGATAATAATTATAGTAAAAGTAAAGTGCTGAAATATTATATACAAGTTAGGCAGTTTCTTGCAAGATTTTTATTAAAAGCGCATATTTTAGTTATAGATTATGAATGATAGAGGGCAATCGAATGCTAAAAAATATTGTTTTTGATTTTGGCAACGTAATTATGAATTATAATTCTGATGAGATTTTGAATCATTATGAATTAAATCGCCAGGAGCATGACTTATTAAGAAAAACTATTTTTGAATCAAAAGAATGGTCAGAGATTGACGCTGGTAAGATCGATGAAAAACAAGCTACAAATATTTTTATTAATCGGGTTCCGGATAATTTAAAGAAAAAAGTTAATCAAATTATGGAAACTTGGCCAGAAAATATAGATTTTTATGAACCAGTTTTTAATTATATTGAGCAATTGCGTAAAGATGGCTACAAGATTTATGGTTTGTCTAATACAGGGATGAAGTTTGCCAATTTTGTCAAAGATTCTGAAATGGGTAATTATTTTGACGGTTATGTTTTTTCAGCGCAAGAAAAGTTAATGAAGCCAGATAGAAGAATCTATGAAAAATTGCTTGCTCGTTATATGTTAAAGCCAGAAGAAAGTTTATATATTGATGATTTAAAGGCAAACACTAATGCAGCAAAGAAATTAGGCATGCAAGTTTTTACTTTTAAAATCGATAAGCTAGGCGAATTACAAGACTATATTGCTAGTCATTAGTTTAACTATAAAATTTTAGGTGATTAAAGAATGAAGACAAATGATCAAATTGCAAATTGGGCGATGGATTTACAAAGTTTAGCTCAAGCAGGTTTACACTATGGTCACGATGTGTTTGATCGTGAACGTTATGAAGAGATTCGGCGAATCGCTGGTGAAATGATGTCGGCTAGAACTGGAATTCCGAAAGAAAAACTTAAGACACTTTTCTTAGGAGATGAGGGTTATCAAACTCCAAAAATTGATACACGAGCTGCAATTTTTAAAGATAATAGAATATTGCTTGTTCGTGAAAAAAAGACACAGGAGTGGTCATTGCCTGGTGGCTGGAATGATTATGATCAAACGACTGCCCAGAATTGTGTTAAAGAAGCTCGTGAAGAAGCGGGAAGAATAGTAGAACCGATTAAGATTATTGCAGTGCAAGATCGAAATCATCATAATAAGCCTGTTATTGCGACTAATATTACGAAAATATTTTATTTATGTAAGGAAATTAGTGGAAAGTTTACGCCAAATGATGAAACAGATGCTTGTAATTATTTTTCTTTAAATAACTTGCCACATCTTTCGCTTGGTAGAAATACTAAAGAACAAATTACAATGTGCTTTGATGCAAATAATGATCCAGAATGGCAACCTAAATTCGAATAATTAGGGGAGACAAATTTGAATCAAATTATTTATTTTATCTCTGTCGTTAAAAATGAAAATTTTACTAAAGCAGCTGAAGAATATCATATCTCGCAGTCGGCAATTTCACAGCAAATTAAAGAGTTAGAAAGTAATCTCGGAGTAAAACTTCTATAAAGAAAGGGTAGAAGTTTTATTGTGACACCAGCAGGTCAATATTTTTATCAACATGGCCAGGATTTATTGGCTAATTATAATCTTTTAATTGACCAGACTAAGCAAATTGGTGGACGAGAGAAAGACAATTATACTTTGAAACTAGGATATTTACGAGATTTTGGTACTAGCGAGTTTTTACAAGCAGTAACCGAGTTTTCTAAAAAGTATCCTGAAGTAAAGGGACGTATTCATTCTGGAAATCATGAAGAATTATTCAGATGTCTTTGATATGATCGGATTGATTTGAATTTCAGTGATTTACGACGTGCGCCATCCAATAAATATGTTAATGAATACTTAACTAGTTCTAGTTTTGAAATAGTAATAAATAAACGTTTGGTTCGTGGCAGTAAGAAAATAACTAGTCATGAATTAGCTGAATTTCCATACATTTTAATTGTTGGAAATAGTGAAATAGATACTGAGCTTGAATATTGCCGTACAGTTCTCGGAATCGAAAGTAACTTTAAACTAGTTGGAACTTACGATAAAGCGCTTATGCAGGTGATTTCGGGGGCAGGATATTTTTTGACTAATGAAAGAACTGGAAAAAGTATCAAAAATGACCAAATAAAGAAAATATTTTTATTAAATGGAAATCAACAAATGATTCAACAATATTATGCTTTTTGGAAAGTAGATAATTCCGGCTTTTACACTGAAGAATTTGCAGATATTTTGAAGAAGTAATTTATGTAGTTTTAGGAGTTAAAATGAAGGATATAAAAATTTTATTAGTTGAAGATGAAGAAAGCCTAGCAAGCTTTATTCAACCTGAACTTGAATTAGAAGGCTACAGTGTATTTTGGGCACAAAATGGCAAAGATGGACTAGAACTTTTTAAAAAGGAAAAGCCAACTTTAATTCTGTTAGATTGGATGTTACCGATTTATGATGGAATTACCGTGTTAAGAAGAATTAGAAAGGTCAGCGATGTTCCAATAATAATGCTGACTGCTCGAAATCAAGCTTCCGATATTAGTAATGCTTTAGATCAAGGGTTAGACGATTATATGACTAAACCTTTCGAAATAGAAGAGCTTTTTGCTCGAATTAGAGTGATACTTAGAAGACTAGAGCGTGAAAAGAAGCAGACTATTAGTTCTAATTTAGAATTTAGTGCTCTAAAAATTGACTTAATTTCTCATAAATTTTGGTGTGATGGAAAAGAAATCTATCTCACTCCAAAAGAATATGCATTAATGTGTGAGTTAATGAATGACCCTGAGAAAGTTAAAAGTAGGGATGTGTTATTAGATATTGTTTGGGGCTATGATTTTGTAGGTCAAACTAATACAGTTGATGTTTATGTTAGAGCTTTGCGGACTAAGTTAGGAACGTATCGTAATTTAATTAAAACCGTGCGTGGTTATGGTTATTGTCTGAGAAAGCCGGATGATAATGAGTAAAAAAATAAAAACTACTTCGCAGCAATTAACGCGTCTTTTTTTGAGTCTATTTATTATTCTTCTTTTGTTAGTAAATTTAACTTTTGCTGCGATTTCGATAACATTTATTTATAATAATGCCCACCAACAAGCAGAAGAGGTTATTGATACAGTTAGGGACAATATTAGCGATCACGATGATCATAAAAATAAAAAAGAGTGGAAATTATTTCTTAATGCATATCTTGCTCGACAAAGTAACGATGCTATCGCTGTGAAGACACCTAAGGGAAAGACAGTTTATTCTGAAGATGGTGAAGAATTATTTAAAAAAACGCGAGGTAGAGGAAATTTTAATCATGTTGTTTTTCTAAACAATAGCGCGTACTATTTTCAAACTGAACAAGAAGATAAATATCAGATTTCTGTAATTTTAAATGTTAATGATTTATTTACTCTAATTATGCATTTACTGTTAGCAATTATTATTTTAAATTTGCTAGCAATTATATTTTCAATTCCTTTAATAAAGCGTTTTTCAAAAAAATGGAGCCAGCCATTAGAAAAAATTGATCAAGATATTGCTGCAATTGAAAACCAAAGAATTTCAAAAAAAGAAGTTTTTGTTCCTCAAGAACCAGCTGAAATTCGGCATCTGGCACAGTCTTTTAATGATCTATTAGAATATCAAGAGCAAGCAATAAAACGCGAGCAACAATTTGTTACTGATGCATCTCACGAATTGAAAACGCCAATTGCAGCTATTCGTGGTCACATTAATTTGATTAAACGACGAGGGAAAGATCATCCGGAGATTATTGCTAAGTCATTAAAATATATTGATTCTGAATCTGGTCGCATGGAAGTATTAGTAAATGAACTGTTAGAGCTAGGAAGAGCAAAAAAGCAACATCAAACCATTGAATCTATTGATCTTGTTTCAGTTATTTATAAAGAAAGTCAAATAATTGACCAGGAATATCATTGTTCGATTGATCTTTTATGTCCTGTTAAACTTTTTTATCCAATTGAGCTGAAAGATTTTCGATTAATTATTCATAATCTATTAGATAATGCTGCAAAATATTCCAAAGATAACATAAAAGTAACTGTAGAATTGGAAAAAGATGATAAAAATTTAGTATTAATAGTTAAAGACCAAGGAATTGGTATTAAGAAAGAAAATCATGATAAAATTTTTGATCGTTTTTACCGAGAAGACCAAGCACACTCAAGTAAAATCAAGGGTACCGGTATTGGTTTAGCAATTGTAAAAGAAATTATTGAAAAATATCATGGAAAAATCATTGTTACTGCTAATCTTCCGAAGGGGATAATTTTTAAAGTTGAATTGCCACTTTAAGTGAAAAATGAAAAAATCTTCATTTAATTTATATGTATCCTTAGTTTTTTGAACCTCATTTTTTCGTAAACTAAATATACAAAGTTAAGTAATAAGAAAAATTAAAAAGAAAAAAGTGAGGACATTATTTATGAAAACAAATATTAAAAGATTATCTTTGGCAGCTGCAGTTTTAGGTTTGGTAATGGGTGGAACAAGTTTAACCTTAATTAATCAAGTTCATGCTTCAACAGGAGCACAAACTACTCAGCAAACTAAAAATGCAACTATCAATATTTCTCAAAGTGATGCAATTAATAAATTCAATGAAAAGTTTGGCTCTAAATCAATTAAAGAAATTGAAGTAAAAAATAAAAAAGATAAATATATTTATGAAGTAGAGGGCTTTGATTCAGAAAAAGAATATAAAGTTAAAATCGATGCTAATACTGGTAAGATTTTAAAAGCTAAGTCAGAGAAACTTGATGATGAAAAGAAACAAGAAGCATTAGATCTTAGCAATCTTATGAGTCGTGGTGAGGCTACAAAGTTAGCCCAAACAAAAGCTTCTGGTCAGGCTGTTAAGTGGTCTTTAGAAATGGACAATAATAAGCCAGTTTGGAAAGTTGAATTTAAAGACGACAATAAGGAAATTGAAGTCAAAATCGACGCTAAAGATCAAAAGATCCTAAAAGTAGAAACTGATGATAAAAAAGATAGCAAGGATAAGCACGCTAAAGATCATAGTGAGTCAAAAAATAAAGATCGTGATCATGACAAGAACAAAAAGAGTGAACGCAATGATACTAACGATTAAGATGACTCAAAATCTGATGACAATTAAATAAGCAGTAGAAAAAGAGATTAGTGGGTAAAGCTGATCTCTTTTTCTATAAGTAAAACTTATTAATTGGACAGTCAATTTGCGATTGGTTGAAAGAACGTTAGTCTGTATTATTAACTATGAAATCCAAAAAAGGTGACTTGTTAATAAAGAATGTATTGATTATTGGAGCTCCTGGTACTGTTGGCGCAACTGTTAGAAAAACATTATTGGGTGAAACTGATGACTTTTTGACTCACTTTTCAAGAAGTGCCGAGAGATTAAATATAAATCCAGATAGAGAGAGGATAATTTCTGGTTCAGTAACAAATAGTTTAGCTTTAGATAAAGCAATGAAGGGACAAGAGGTAGTATTTGCTGCCTTGTCTGGTAATTTGGCTGAATTTGCACGTGATATTGTAGTAGCAATGAAGCGTAATGATGTGCAAAGACGTATTTTTATTACGTCTATGGGTATCTATGGAGAAGTTCTACTATCAATGGGTGGAACGCTTGAAAAGGTAAGTCCAGTTCTTTGTTCATATCGAGAAGCTGCTGACGTAATTGAGGCATCTGACAATTACACTATTATTCGTTCTGGCTGGGTCCAGTTGATTATGAAATTACGCATAAGGACGAAGAATTTGGCGGATATGACGTTTCAGTCGCTTCAATTGCCGATTTAGTTAAAAAACTAGTTGAAGATCTTAATTTAGATTCACGAGATAGTGTTGGAATCAACACGCCAGAAAATTAAGAAATGTAGAGGACAAAAATATGGAGAAGCAAGTTGTAGTTTTATTTGGTAATGGAGCAATCGAGAAAGCAATAGTTCGTCGAAATTACCAGAATTGAGTGAAAAAGCTAATAAAAAGTTAGCTATGACACCTGCTGAAGATTTATTAGATTTAGATATTTTACAAGAAGATGTTATTACTGATTCACTTTATGCGTATCAATATACAAAAAGACAAAATGTTCTAAGAGTAGCTGCAGAATCAGTTAATTGGCAAAAACGTGATGCAAGAATTAATGCTATTTCTCGAGGCATTGTGATGACGCCACTAGCTTTAGATGAACTTAATGGCCCTCGTGGAGAAGGATATCGCAAGATGTTTGTCTCAATGGTAACCAAGCGTCTAGCTACACCAGATCAGATTGGTGAATTAGGTAAATTTTTACTTAGTGATAAGGCAGCCTTTATTACAGGATCTGATATTTTAATTGATGGCGGAATTAGTGCCCAATAGGGGATGTTAATGAGGTAAGAAAATAGTGGATACTATACATTTTTTTGAATAGTAGCATCTTTTTTCAGTAATTTTGTTGAGAAGATTTTTCATTTAACCTAATTATGTGAGTTGATGAAATGAAAGGATATAGATATGAAAGCAGCAGTTTTTGTAGTACCTGGTAAAGTAAAAGTAAAAGAAAGCCCCAGATTGATGGAGAAATCAAGCTATTATTCTTGTAATTCGTGCCAGTGTTTGTGGTTCAGATTTATGGTGGTTTAGAGAGGTTGCTGATCGTGAAAGTGGCTCATTAATTGGTCACGAAGCAATTGGTGTTGTTGAGGAGGTCAGCAATGATGTAAAAGATATTAAGTCAAATGACTTTGTCATTGTTCCATTTACTCATAGATGTGGACACTGTGTCGCATGCATTAATGGTTTTGAAGATAATTGTTTAAATCAAAAGCCAGAAACTAATGGTGGCTATCAAGCTGAGCACATGAAATATGAACCAGCTAATTATGGTTTAGTAAAGATTTATGCTAAGCCAGAAGATTATACTGATGATCAATTGGCATCCCTTCAAACTTTGTCTGACGTAATGGCAACTGGTTATCATGCTGCTGTAAACGCTGAAGTAAAACCAAGCTACACTGTAGCAGTGATTGGGGACGGTGCAGTTGGTTTTGCTGGAGTAATTGGTGCTAAGCTATTAGGTGCTGAAAAGATCATTCTTTTATCTCACCATGATGATCGTGCACAATTAGTAAAGAATTCAGTGCAATCGATGTTGTATCTAGTCGAGATGAACAAGCTGGTCAAATTGCTCGCCCAGGTGCTGTTATTGGTAGAGTAGGTGTACCACATGCAGAACCTAAGTCAAACCAATTGTTTTGGAAGAACGTGGGTCTTCGCAGAGCTATTGCATCAGTAACTAAGCCTAATAAGGAAGTATTATTGCAAGCAGTTCTTGATGGTAAGATTAACCCAGGTAAGGTCTTTACTAAGAGTTTTGATTTAGATCATATCCAAGAAGCTTACGAAGCTATGAGCAATCGTGAAGCTATTAAGTCATTGATTATTGTTAATGATAAGTAATTTTCTTAAATAGGATTAATAAAAAGGTAGCTCAGCTGCCTTTTTTTGCATGTTAGATATAATTTTTTACCACTTAGTTAAATTTCGTTGAAAATTATCTCTCTGATAGTAAAATTAAATTCAAATAAGATTAATGAACGAATAATGAAAGAGGTATATAAAATGTTTTTCAGTAAAAATGAAGAAGATAAAGCTAAGTTAGTTAATGAAGTTTTAAGCAAAGACAGTTTTGATAAGTTAAATATTGAATTGATTGATATTGATCTTAAGATTGAATTTGGTAATAGTTTTGAAATTCATTATCGTGGTCCCTTGGATGAAAAGCCAAGCGTAGAATTTAAGAATGATGTTCTTGAGGTTAAAGAACCAAATGTAGATCGTAACCATGGTAAATTTTGGAAAAAAGGTTTTATTGAAGTAAATGTAGTTAGTCATAATGATAGCGGAAACTTGGTTGTTACAGTTCCCGATGGTCATCATTTAAGTGAGATAAAAACGACTACAGTAAGTGGTGATACAGATATTAAGAATTTGATTGTTGATTCTTTAGCTATTTTTGCAGTAAGTGGCGATATAAATTTGAATAAAGTTCAGTCTGATGAAGTAAAATTAACTACAACTTCAGGAGATAATTTAGTTAAAGACGTAAAAGCTGCTCAGTATCGACTGAGTACTTTAAGTGGGGATAATTCACTCTTTGGGAAAAATAGATCAACTGAAAAAGTAAATAGTGGAAATAGTGAAGGCACTATTGTTTTAAGTACCTTATCGGGAGATAATACGGTCAAGTAACTTAGTTGAAAAGAAACAAGGCTGATTATAAAAATAGAATATGAAAAAACGCCATAATTTAAAAAATGGCGTTTTTTTTAATTATGAAGATTAATAATCGTTTTTTTTAATTATGAAGATTAATAATAAGGGTATATTCTGAAAAATAAAAGAGATTATTTAAGGATAAAATTATGAATACAAAAAATTAAACCAGCAATGGGAGATTTGGTTGACTGGGCAAATAATAAAGACAAAATCCATCCAGTAAAATATGCTGCGGATTTATATTTTAAATTTGTGTCAATTCATCCATTCAGAGATGGTAATTGTAGGACAGCTAGATTATTGATGAATTTAGCATTAATAGAAGCAGGGTATCCAGCAGTGAACGTGTTTTCAGACGAAAAATCTAGAAATAAATACATGGATGTTTTAGCAAAGAGTAGAAGAGAGAATGACCCTGAAATTTTTGAAAATTTAATTGGAGAATATGCGAAAAAAGCGGTAAAGAATCATATAAAAATACTTGAATTAAACGAACATAATATCGAACAAGCAAGAAAAGAAATAAATTTATAAAAAAAATATTGACATTTATGATGTTTATATTAAAATAGTTGATAACAATTTAATTAATCTGAAAACAAAGAGAAAGAAGAGTAATTTAGTTTTAGTTTACAGCGAGTCTCGTTAGGTGTGAGGAGATAATTTCTAAGATTAAATGAAAATCACTTTCGAGTTCTAATTCTTAATTTTAAGTAAGAAGAAGTGGGAGCACCCATTATAGTGCCTGCGTATCGTTAAGTTATTGACTGCACGTGAAAGGTGTTGCTAGTGATAGCAATATAAACAAAGGGTGGTACCACGCTGAAGCGTCCCTCAACTAAATAGTTTAGTTGAGGGATTTTTTTGTATTCAGAGATATTTTTTGGAGGGAAAGAATATGATGACAGATACATCACGTAAATTAACATGGAAGGATTATCTAGTAGTCGCTTCCTTGCTATTTGGTTTATTCTTTGGGGCAGGTAACCTAATTTTCCCATTGCATTTGGGACAACTGGCTGGATCGAATTGGGGAACAGCTGCTGTTGGATTTTTAATCACTGGTGTATTACTGCCTTTATTATCAGTTTTAGCTGTTGCAATTACACATGCTGATGGTGTGTATGATATCGGAAAACCATTAGGTGCAGCTTTCGCAGTAGTATTTATGGTTTTAATCCATGCTACAATTGGTCCTTTATTTGGTACACCAAGAACAGCAACTGTTTCGTTCACAGTAGGAATTGCGCCATTTGTTCCTAAGAGTATGCAAGGACCTGCTTTATTAATTTTTTCTGCTTTGTTCTTTTTAGCGGCTTTTGGCTTTTCTTACCATCAAAATAATATTTTGTCTAATGTTGGTAAAGTATTAAATCCACTATTTTTATCTCTATTATTTTTGGTATTTGTTGTAGCTTTTGCTCGTCCTTTAGGAAACCCTCAAACTGCTGCTGTTACTGCTGCTTACAAGCATGGTGCTTTAGTTAACGGGTTCTTAGAAGGATATAATACAATGGATGCTTTAGCAGGATTAGCCTTTGGTGTGACTGTTGTTACAGCAGTACGTGGCATGGGACAAAAGAATGCGAGAAGTGTTTCAAAAGTTGTTGCTAAGTCTGGTTTCTTAGCTGTTTTAGCTATCGGATTTATCTACTTATTGTTAATCTTAATGGGTGCAATGTCCTTAGGTCGTTTCAAAGTTTCTGATAACGGTGGTGTTGCATTTAACCAAATTGTTAATGTTTATGGTGGTGTCTTTGGTCAAGCATTACTTGCTTTCTTATTGACTATTACTTGTTTGACTACAGCCGTTGGTTTGGTTGCTGCTTTTGCTCAAGACTTCCACAAGCATTTCCCACAAGTTAGCTACCATGCTTGGTTAGCGCTTAGCTGCTTGGCATCATTTTCAGCTGCTAACTTTGGTTTAGATACAATCATCGCTTGGTCAACCCCAATGCTAATGTTCCTATATCCTTTATCAATGGTGTTAATTTTATTATCTGTCTGCTCACCATTGTTTAAGACAGACGGCGTTGTTTACTTCTTTGTAATCGTATTTACAGTTGTTCCAGCATTAGGAGATATGGTAGTAGCATTTCCAAGTGTTGTAAGTCAAAGCTCATTTGGTTTGGCAGTGGCTTCTGTAAGAAATCATTTACCATTGGCTAATATGGGACTTTCATGGCTTGTACCAGCTTTGGTTGGTTTAGCAATTGGACTAGTTGTTCATTTTGTTAAAAATAAGAAAGTTGCTTCTACACTAGAGGAAGATTAAAAGAAAACTCTGCTAAATTAATTTTGGCAGAGTTTTTTCTTTGCAAAAAATAAATAACGATTGAGTGCCTTTATAACAAGACTTAAAAATGATTAGTAAAAGTCAAGCCTAACATTATATTTCTAATAGGTTTATATCATCTATATGTTGTGTGCCTACAAAAAGTAAAAACACTAAATATAAAGCAACGAATAAAAAGTGAGGATTCAGATGGCTACTTTGAAAATAAAAGATGTAAATGTTGAAGTCGAAGATAAATGTAAAAAGACTAGATAAAAGATTTTAAAAGGTGTAAATCTTATTCTTAAAACTGGTGAAATTCATGCAATTATGGGACCAAATGGAACGGGAAAGTCTACTTTATCAGAAACAATTATGAGAAATCCACGTTATCACATTACTGAAGGAGATATTTTATTAAATGATGAAAGTATCATTAATATGCCAGTTGATGAGCGTGCTAGAAAAGGACTGTTTTTAGCTATGCAGTATCCAGCAGAAGTTCCTGGTGTAACTAATGCGGAATTTTTACGTGCTGCAATTAATGCGCGTCGTCCAAAGAACAATCTAATTTCGATTATGGACTTTTTAAAAGAACTAGATAAAAATCTTGATTTATTAGACATGAATGAAACGATGACCGAACGCTACTTAAACGAAGGCTGTTCTGGTGGGGAAAAGAAGCGAAATGAAATTTTACAAATGTTAATGATTAAACCGAGTTTTGGTATACTCGATGAAATTGATTCGGGTCTTGATATTGATGCTTTGCAGATAGTTTAACGAGGAGTTAATGCAATGCGAGGCGACAATTTCGGTGTTCTGATGATTACACATTATCAAAGATTGCTTGATTATATTGTTCCAGATGTGGTTCATATCATGATGGATGGACGTGTTGTAAAAGATGGTGGTCCTGATCTAGCTAAGAAGCTTGAAAAAGAAGGTTGTGCTGCCTTACGAGATGAGCTTGGCTTAGATATTAAACTAGTTGATGAAAATTAGGAGGCGCTCATATACGGTCAACACTTAAGACTCGTCCAGCGGCGTTGCTACTACTTAAACCACCAAAGAATGGTTCCAGAATTCTACTTGAAAGAATTACGCCTCTTTGGAGCAGAATGAGCTTTAATTACAAAGTTACTGCTCGTAATCTTTTTCGCTATAAGACAAGAATGTTGATGACAATCTTGGGTGTTGCGGGTTGTACTGCGCTTTTAGTAATGGGATTTGTTATTCGACATTACGATCCTAATGAGGCTGATCGTCAACAAACTGGTCTTAACGCGTTACTTTCGTTCAAAGTTTCGTAAGACTCATCAGGATATGAATATGCTTCAGTGGAAGAAGGTTCGTGCAGGATTAAATAAGTTCTATCAAGGCCAAATTTCTCCATTAGAGGATAGAGGTAACTAGTAATAATTCTTTGAAATGCAAGTATTATTTTGGCTATAAAAAATATTAATGAAATTTATGAACTGCTGACAGTAGTAAATGATACAAGAAGATAAAAATATTTAAGAAGTGATTTTAATGAACTTAAGACGTTAGTTAAAAGTAAAGAGGATCAACTTATAAGAAATAAAAAATAATATCGAAAAAGAGTATCGTGATTATTTAAAAAAGTGATAAAAATGTGAAATTTAACGTACCAAAAAGTTATCTGGTTATTATTCTTGATTATTTTATCAGTGAAGGCTACAAATTAAAGAGTATTCAATTTCTCTGAAGTTGGGCATGATTTCAATGACCATAAAGTATTTGCACGTATTACTATGAATATTCAAAATATAATTAGAGAAGAATAATTATGAATTGGAAAAGCTTCTTAAATAATTAAAAAGTTTAGCGACTGAAAAAGAGCTTGAACCTAATAGAATAAATAATAAAAGTATCCCAATAAAAGGTGAGATGCTTTTTAGATACAATCAATAATTTTATATGATTATTAACTTGAATAAATAGATAACGCCTTCTTCAGTGTCAAATTTTATCTTTCGAATGGTCTTCAGATTATAATTTAATTGTTAAGCCACATAATGGAGGGTTATTATGGATGCAAATTTTGAATCAGAATTAATGCAACTTTTAGATGAACATAAAGATGAAATGATTAAGATTCGTCGGTATCTACATGAACATCCCGAACCATCTTTTCATGAAAAGCACACCGCAGAGTTTATTAAGAACTACTATCGGGATTTAGATTGTAAAGTACATGATTGTGGTGACGGGTATGGCATTGTAGTAGATATTAATGTAGATAAACCAGGTAAAAAATTAGCCTGGCGTGCTGATTTTGATGCACTGCAGATACAAGAGGATAATGATTTACCCTTTAAATCACAGAATCCTGGTGTAATGCATGCTTGTGGGCATGATGGACATACTGCATATTTATTAGTTTTAGGGAAATGTCTAATTCAATTAAAAGACAAAATTAATGGTAGTATTCGCTTAATTCATCAACCGGCTGAAGAAGTGGCACCTGGTGGTGCTTTATCAATGATTAAAGACGGTGCCTTAGATGACGTTGATGATATTTGTGGTATTCACGTGATGAGCACGATGCCTACGGGAACAGTTCAGCTTCATGCAGGACCAACGCAAACTGGACGAGCAAACTTTGATCTTACTTTTACTGGTAAGGGTGGACATGCTTCAATGCCACAACTAAGCAATGACGCAATTGTAGCTGGTTCGTATTTTGTTACTCAATTACAGACAATTGTCTCAAGAAGATTAAATCCATTTGAAGTGGGAAGTATAACTATCGGTTCCTTTGATGGAGTAGGTAGTTACAACGCAATTAAAGGTCAAGTTAAACTCAAAGGTGACGTGCGAGTAATGAGCAAAGAAACTCGTAAAGTAATTAAAGAAAATATTGAGCAGATTGTTAAAGGAACTGACGTAACTTTTGGTGTGAAGTCAAAACTTGATTATGACGATAATTATCCTGTTTTAATTAATAATCGTGACCTAACTAAGGAAGTAGAGACTTGGATTAAGGAAAGCGATATTCCAGAAGTAAGGGCCGTTAAAGATAGCGGTGTAGTAAATGCCTCAGAAGATTTTGCTTATTTTGCTCAAAAAAAGCCAGCTTGCTTCTTTTATGTAGGTTGCCAGCCTAAAGATGGTGGAATTTATCCGCATCACAGTCCTAAGTTCATGATGAATGAAGATTGTCTAATTATTTGTGCAAAATCTGCAGCAAGTGTGATTTGTCATTATTTTGCCTAAATAATAAAAACCTCCAAAACGGTATGAATCATAGTTAATCGATTAACTATGAATTTTGTATCAATTTTTGTTATAACGAAATTCAGAGTATTTCATCTCAGACCTTTGACTAAAGACGAGATCAAATCAATTGAAAAGGAAAAGAAATTTGATCATGTGTGGTCTTCTAACGCTATAGAAGGCAGTTCTTTAACTAAATATGAAACTGCTGCATTGTTAGAAACTGGATTAACCGTTCATGGTAAACCATTAGCTGATCATTTGGCTGCTATAGATTTGAGTCGTGCATACGATTACGTTCAAGAATTAGCTACTGGTAAATTACCTCTGGATGAAATTGCAATTCGAGATATTAATCGTTTGGTTACATATTTTGATGATCCTACTAAACGACAAGCAGCAGGGCAGTACAGACAAATTGAAGTATGGTCCAATGGAGTGCCTGAAGTGCATTATGCAAAAACGGCTGAAGTACCGAATAAGATGCATGAACTTCTTGAATGGTATCACTCTATAGAAGATAAAGAACATCCCGTTAAAATAGCTGCCTTACTTCATTTGAAATTTGTGACCATTCATCCTTTTAGAGATGGCAATGGCAGAATTGCAAGACTGTTAATGAATTTTGAATTAGTCAAGCATGGCTATTTGATTATTAATATTCAACCAGATAAGGATAGTCGTACTGCTTATATGAAAGCATTACGGGTAGCACAAGTTAAGAAACAAAATGATGAATTTTTAAATCTAGTTGCTGATTATGAAGAGTTTGAGTTGAATGATCGTATTCAATTGCTAACTAGAATTGAAAAGGAAAGAAAGATTGCAGCAAAACAAACTAGGTTAGATGATTTTAAGTAAAAATAAAAGGTGAAGACTCAATCTATGAAGTGCCTCATGACATATTGTTTTACTACTATTTCCATCCTACGACTAGAATAAAAAATAGTGAATCAACTATCCCGTCGGATAACTAATTCACTATTTAGCTTAGAATGTTTTTCATCCTTGTTAATTAGTTAAAATTGTTAAATAATTTTGTATAATAAAGTGGCAATTCAGTAAAGTTTGAGAGGATGGAAGCATAGTATGGAAAAGATAAAAGCAATTCAATTTAATTTTGAAAATTGTGAGTCTGAGCAAATTCCAATTGAGTATATTCCTTATTTTAATTTTAAAAATGTATATACTAACTTCAGCCATCGCTGGGACCATGAAGAAGATAGTGATGTCCTTAAAACAGGCCTTGAATGTGATGGGTTTACTATGATTGCTGACTGGGATAGAGTAAATACCATTGAAACTTCGGAAGAATATAATTTAGCTGACCGGATTTCTAAATTCCATGATTTAGTTGATGTAGATTTGATTTTTAAATCTGGAAAAACTAAAAATATTTATATGCCTTGGGAAGATGCTAACTACGGTGAATCTAACGCTTTAATGATCGTCCTAAAATCTGATTCTAGTTCCTACGCTATTAATAGAAAGTTCAGCAATAGTACATTTTTAGAGGTTTATATAGAGAAAAAAGCGTAAGCCAATATCTTTTTTAGATGTTAGGCATACGCCTTTTTGTTAGTCTTTGAATATAGTTAAAACTCTATTATTTTCTAATAAATTTTTGATCACTACTTGGAACACCATTTTTATCAGAAATGTAACGCTCTACACGCATATGAAGATCATACTTATTACGTAGATCGGCTAATTCTTGCATTATTGGTGAAGCGTGGTGAGCATCAAGAGATTCTTGGTTTTTCCAGCTATCAATTAGAAGAATAGTTTCAGGATCATCTAATGGTATAAAGTACTCATATTTTTCATTTCTTGGTTCTTTTCGAATACGATCAGCTACACCACTACTTTCCATTTCTTCAGCAAATTTCCGTGCACTTCCATTTTTACCGGTATAGTAAAGATTAACCGTTAATGACATATTTAATCCTCCTTAATCATCCATCGTAGTTCCTTAGCACTTTTATATTAAAATTTAATAAAGAAAAAAAGAAGTGCTTATCGTTAAGATTTGAAAAAATCTGATAAGCACTTCTTTTATAAACTAATTTTGTTAATCTTAATGTAATTGTTTTAATTCATTTAATACTGCATCATAATTAGGTTCATGTGTAATTTCATCAACTAATTCACGGTATAAGATTTTACCATTCGGATCAAGGACCCAAACCGAGCGAGCAAGAATGCCAGATTCTGGAATCAATAATCCAGTGGCCTTACCAAATGACAAATTTTTATCCGACATCAATTGCATATTTTTAACATCTTCAGCTGCACACCAATTTTGTTGATCTTGGATAGTATTAGTTGAAATAGTTAAAAAATTAACATTTGGAAATTGATCCATTGTTTGGTTAAAAGTTTTAGTTTGAATGCTGCAGACAGGTGTGTTGATATCCGGTACAACACTGATTAAACTAACTTTACCTAATAAATTATCTTTAGTAACTTTATGCTTATCTTTATTTAAAACTGTAAAGTTTGGCATACTATCGCCAACTTCAGGTGGGATGCCGATTAATTTGACTTCTTTACCTTTAAAAGTAACTTTCATAAGATCACACTTTCTTTAATAGTTAATTCAAATATAGCAAATTAACTGTATTAACTTAAATATTATGCTTACTGATATTGATTTTAAAAAAATTTTGATTTTAAATTTATGCATCTTGTATTTTAAATTTAACCACTCATTTAAATAATGAATTATTTAAGTCTTTCTTTCTATATTCTAATAGTGAATTCAGAAAGGAAGACTTTTTATGTTAATTGAAACTTATAATTTAGCTAAGAAATATGGTAAGAAATTGGCTTTGAATAAAGTTGATTTGAAAGTTGATCGTGGTCAATTAGTGGCTTATCTGGGAACTAACGGAGCAGGAAAATCAACGACGATTAATATTTTAACTGGCTTGTTAAAACCAACCAGTGGCACGATAACTTATGCTAAGGATTTGAAAATTGGCGTTGTTTTTCAAAATAGTGTTCTTGATGATGTCTTAAGCGTAAAAGATAATCTAAATTTGAGAGCACAGATGTATCATGATATTTCTAAAAATTGGCTTGAGCAATTAATTGATTTAATTGGAATTCGAAAATTCCTTAATCAAAAGTATGGCACTCTTTCAGGCGGTCAAAAGAGAAGAGTAGATATTGCACGAGCTTTAATTGATCGTCCTAATATTTTGTTTTTGGATGAACCAACTACTGGGTTGGATTTACAGACTAGAATTGTAATCTGGAATCTCCTACAGAAACTTCAAAAAGAGCAGGGATTAACGATTTTTCTAACAACGCACTATTTAGAAGAAGCCGAAAATGCAGATCAAATGTATATTTTAGAAAATGGACAAGTGTTAGCTAATGGATCAGCTCATGAAATTAAGAATAAATATGCTCCAAGCAAATTAGTAATAAAGCTAAATGAAAATCAACAGTTAACGACTGCTTATACTGTTATTGCCAAAGATAAGCACATTGAACTTAATGGACTTGATAAAGATGAAGCGATTATGCTTCTTCATCAAAATCAAGCTAAGATAAAGTCTTTTGAATATCGACAAGGTTCAATTGATGACGCCTTTATTAATATTGCTGGAAAGGAGCTACAATAATGTTTGCTTTAATTAAAAGAAATACTAAAATTTACTTTGCTAATAAACCGGGAGTAATTATGTCATGCTTTGGAGCATTGATTTCATTTGTAATTTATATTGGGTTTTTACAGCAAAATCTTGTTAGCTCCTGGCAAAATGTTCATCATGCAAAACAGTTGTTAGATCTTTGGATGCTAGGTGGAATTGTATCAATTGCAGGCATTACCACGTCTTTTCAAGCACTAGGTCAAATGGTGAGAGATAAAGAAAGTCATGCAATTGATGATATGAAACTTACTGCCTTAACGCCGGTTAGTGAAAGTATGGCCTATGTTGTATCAGCTACTATTGTTAGCTTTTTAATGCAAATCATTACATTTGCTGTTATGGCAGTATATTTTTCAGTAGTTGATAAAGCAGATGTAGTGCATAGTGCATATTTACCTTGTTTAGGATTCATGCTTTTGGGAGCACTTAGCGCAACATTATTAAATTTGATCATTGTAATGTTTATTAATTCTTCGACTACTTTTAGCCGTTTATCAGCTGTGGTTGGTGCAGCAGCAGGATTTATGGTGGCAACTTATATGCCATATGGAACTTTATCAAAAACTGCTCAAAATATAGTAAAATTATTTCCAAGTAGTTATGAGGCAGCAAGTTTTAGAAGCTTGCTTTTGAATAAATTAAGTCAGCAAGATGTGCCAGCTAGAATGCGAGATCAATTAATTGAATATTTAGGAATTCATTTTAAATTTGGATCTTATCAACTAAATAATTTTGATAATGCTTTAGTGATTTTAGGGATGATTGTTATCTTAGCAATTGTTGGATCAATCTTGGCACTTTTGCTTAATAGAAAGAAGAAATAATACGTGGATGTTGAATTTCAGCTGAATCCTAATTTAGAAGATGATCAAATTGAGGTTAAAGTGGTTTCTGCAAGTCAAACGTCTAAGGTGAATAATCTTTTAGCATATATCAAAAACTTTGATAAAAAAGTAGATTCACTTTTACCTGTAAAAACTGAAGATCGAATTTTAACTATTAAGATAGAAGAGATTA
The DNA here is from genome assembly GCF_001436695.1 of Lactobacillus taiwanensis DSM 21401. GTDB lineage: Bacteria > Bacillota > Bacilli > Lactobacillales > Lactobacillaceae > Lactobacillus > Lactobacillus taiwanensis. Next base: position 191,487 of record NZ_AYZG01000051.1, on the reverse strand, counting down.
TCAAAGTAGAAGTTGAAAAGACAGAATTAAGTTTTTATACGACTAATGCTGTAATTAAGACTAATGGTCGTTTGTATCAGGTTTTAGAAAAGCTAAATAACGATTTTGTTCAAGTATCAAAGCATGGAATTATTAATTTGAATTATCTTGAATCGCTTGAAGCGGGTTTTACTGGTAATATGATTGCAAAGCTAGCTTGTAAACAGAAGACAGATGTTTCAAGAAGATACTTACCTAAGTTAGAAAAGAAGTTGGGATTATAAGATGAAAACATGGCAAAAAGCTTTAGATTATTTTGTGACAGGCATGGGATTTGGTGCAATTATCTATTTAGTAATTTTGGGAGTAACTTATGAAAATATCGGGGATCTAAGAGTCCCCTTAAACAGTGTATTCATAGTATTTGTATGTAGCGGATTAATTGGAGAATTGAGTTTCTTATTTGAAACAACTTTATCATATTTCTGGGCATTGATTTTACATCTGATAGGAACTTTTGTATTGTTTTCAATAATGATGCTTTTAAATCATTGGTTAATTAACTGGCAAACTTTACTTATTTTTGTTATTACATATGCGATTATTTGGCTAATAATTAGATTAATTCAAGAAAAAGACATTCGCCGGATTAATCGCCAAATTAAGAAGCGTAATGGTTGAGTGATAAAATATTATTAAATAATAGCTGATAGAAAGTGGCGTAGCAATGTATCCTGATAAATTTCATTTAACTCAAGAACAAAATCGACGTTTTGCAAAGAAAAATTTAGTAAGATTAGTTTTTACTACTTCACGTTTTGAAGGCTTAAATACTACATTACCACAGACTCAAACTATTATTGACGGTATGAGTGCAGCAGGAGTTTCAATTGACGATACTAACGTGATTGTTCAATTAAAACGTGGCTGGCAATATGTAATTAGGGAAGATAAGCCTTTGTCTTTAAATATTGAGCAAAATATTAATTTGCTAGTAGCACGCTATGATTCATTAGATCCTGGTAGTTTTCGTACTGGAAATGTAACAGTAGAATTAGGAAATGATAATGGAGAATGGCAGCCATCAGAAATTAATTTTGAACAAGAAAAGAAGTACTTTAATGAACTGATGCAAAAAGATACTTCTACTACTGATAAAGCTATGACTTTGATGTATCACAATATGAGAAATCAACTTTTTTGGGATGGAAATAAGAGAACTGCTACTTTAGCAGCTAATAAGTTAATGATTGACAATGGCGCTGGATTAATTAATGTGCCATTAAATAAATGGGATAAGTGGAATGAATTAATTAGTGAATTTTACTTAACTGGAAAAATGGATAAGTTAAAAGATTGGACTTATGAAAACGGAATTCAGGGAATTGAGTTTTCATTTGATCCTGGCTTACCTAGGCCAACTATTAATCCAGAAGATTATGAATAATCTGCATTCATGCCTTTAACGTATAATACAATATTACAAATAAATATTTTGCATGACATCATTTCTACTCTAAAATAAAAGCAAAGTTAGAAATGAAATAATAACATGTCAAAAATGAAGAAGAAGTAAAAAATAGTGTTTTTGATTTTGGTGATTCAAATAAAGCTTTTGCCAAATTCTTTAAGGGTATAAGGTATCTCAAGGCCTTAGAAGAGGGAAAGGCTGCACAAAAGATGCTTCTAGGCGATGTAGTAATTGCAAATCCTAATACTAAGTATTGGCATGGAGCTACTAAAGATTCATGGTTTGCTCATGTTGCTGTGAGGGTAGGTGATAGTAAGAACACATGGCTTGAACCTGTTTCTGATGAAGAATAGGATAAATTAGACTGATATTAACCAGAAAATCCAGTATATAAATTATAATTAAACAGAAAAAATCCTCCTGAAGTTAGATAAATATAGTTTTGTCTTCTTTAAGAGAATTTTTTTATTTTAATTAGTTTTATAAATTAATGGAATATTTTTTAGTTAGAAATTATCATTAAAATCAATAAAAAATCGTGCTCATAATTAAATAATCGATATCAACTGTACTAAAATGATATCGATTATTTTGATTGAGCACGATTTTTTGTAACAACTAAAATATTAATTTAGTTGTTGCCATCTCTTTTTCAATGTAAAGGCAATATCTTTAGGTTCACGATCACGAGTAAAAATTCCTTTATCGTTACCACCAACGCGCATGATTCCTTCACTCGTCTTAAAGTCAGCAAAATTCCAAACTAATTCACCGTAAATAAACGGATATTTTTTAAATATATCAAAATACATTTGATAATATTCATTTTGATATTCTTGGCTCCACATTTCGTCAGGAAGACGATGAGACGAAGATAAAGTGTCAGCACCAAACTCTGTAAATACAAATGGTTTATTTAGCTTTAAGTTTTGCCAGCCGTCTAGTTCATCTTCTAGCATCTTTTTAGCATTAACGATTTCAGGACCACCAGCAACGTACCAACCATAGTAACGGTTTAAGCAGACAAAGTCACAAAGTGGGTGAAGCTTATCGACTTTTGGACCGCTACCCATAACTAAAGTTCCAGTATATGGGCGATTTTGCGGATCTAATTTTCTGGCAAAAGCAAAAATGTCTTTGAAATAGTCATAAGATTCTTGAGTAGTTGATTCTGGTTCGTTGAATAAGCTCCAGGCAATCACTGAAGGATGACGTTGATCACGATCAATCATTTCCTTTATTTCTTGTTCATGAACCTTTTTTAATTCAGGCACAGTTTTCGAAGCAAAAAAATGCGATTGATTAGAATTAGTAACATTAAGAAAGTTGGTTATTGAGCGATTAAGACCAACGGCAGGAACCTCATCAATAATCAAAAAGCCATATCTATCGGCATATTGATACCATTCTTCGGCGTAAGGATAGTGACTGCTTCTAAAACAGTTAGCGCCAATCCATTTCATGCATTCGTAGTCGCGTTTGATGATGCTTTCGTTAACTGCTTTGCCTAAAACATTAAAATCTTCGTGCTTGCCAAAGCCTTTTAAATAAATTGGGTGATTATTGAACAAGATTTTATCATTCACAATTTTAATTGTACGAATACCAATTTGATCACTATATTCGTCAATTGTTTTTTCATCTTCCAGCATTTCAATCTTTATTTTATATAAATAAGGATCGTTTAAACTCCAAAGGTGTGGATTCTTAATTGTTAAACTACCAGTATTTTTAGAAGTAACACGTGCGACTTCTTTTTTATTGTCTAAAAGCGTAACTTTAAATTCAGCCTTATTATTTGCTTCGATATTGTACGTAATGGCTGCCTTATTATTTGCTAATTGATAATTTAGTTTAAAATTAATGATTTGATTTTGTGGAAGTGCCAATAACCAGACATTACGCATAATGCCAGAATAATTGAAGAAATCAAAGTATGGTTTAGCAAGTTTTTGTCCATTATCTAAAATTTCTTCGGTCCCACAAGGAATAGCTTTTTCCGATAATTCATTGTTGACTAAAACAGTAATTCGATTTGCTTGATCATATTGAATATAGTCAGAAATTTTTACTTGAAATGGCAAAAATCCACCTTCATGCTGCCCAACTTCTTTTCCATTAATAAATACTTTTGCGCGATGGGTAACAGACCCAAAGCGAATGTAGAGATCTTTTTCTTTTAAAAAGCTAGGAATAAAGAAGTCTTTTTGATACCAAAAATCTCCAGTATAGTACTTACGGTCTCGCTTAGTAGTTAATTCTGCAAACGTACCTGGTACAGGCATTTCTTCAGGATCAGGCAACTCTTTATTCCATCTCTCGTCAAGACCAACAGAATTAGGATCAGCTTCAAATTTCCAAGTGCCATTCATTAAAGTGTTAAAGCGATATTTATTTTGAATTGGATATAGTGCAGATTCCATAGATGAGTTCCCTTCCTAATAAAACTTTTCTCTTATCTATATTGTACGCTTGGAGAGAGTAAATAGATTTGAAAATGGTTTAATAAAGTAAAATCTCTCGACTGTAACCTTGCGTTACAGTTTATTCTATTTATAGGAAATAATTAAGAAAGAGATGTTGAGAGTGGCAGACGATAAATTATTATCGATTTCTGAATTTGCTAAACTACCAGACGAACTTTGATTTTTTATGATCAAAAAGATATTTTTAAGCCATTGGAGACCAAGGAAAATGGTTATCGCTATTATAGCTATGAACCACTATATCAAATTGGTTTATCTTAGGATTACGCAATTTAGGGCTTTCAGTAGAAGAAGTTAAGGATTATTTGAGTGATTCGAGCAGTGACGCCCTGAATAAAAAATTAGTTCCTTTAAAGAATAAGGTTGAACTTCGTATCCAAAATTTAAAGCAAGTTTTGGATATTTTGCGGCAAAAAGAAAATGACAACTTTCAATTAACTAATGTCGATTTTTATGTTGTGAAAGAATGTTTTTTACCTGATCACGACTTTTGGTGTTTGGATTTTAAGGCTGATTGTTCTGAAGCAAAAATTGCCTCTTCATATAGTCAGTTTTACCAAGAACTAGGTGCTGGTGTCATGGCTAATAAGAACTTATCTGGTTTCATTACAGACTTACCTCAGGCAAAAGTTGATACCTATGCAAATTCTGTTGCAGGAATTGAAAAAGGTTTAGCTGTAATTAGAAAATATACCAAAGAAAATAATTTAAAAATTTGCAATGACTTGTGGCAGTTCAATATTGGCTTAAATATTGAAAAACTTGGTCTAACAAAAAATGGTATTTTAGCATATAAAATTTTAAAATAAAGAAGAAATTGAAGCTTTAGATAGGAGTTTAATTTGGAATTACCAACTCAAATAGAAATTAAAGGTGCAAGAGTCCATAATTTGAAAAATATTGATGTAAATATTCCACTTCATAAATTTGTTGCTATTTCAGGCTTGTCTGGTTCGGGTAAGTCTTCTTTAGCGATGGGAATTTTATATGAAGAAGGATCAAGAAGATATTTAGATGCACTTTCTACATATATGTGTCGGAGAATTAAGCAAGGCGCATAAGCTGACGTGACTTCAGTTAAACATATTCCGTCTGCTTTAGCTTTGCGCCAGCGTCCAAGTATTCCAAATGAACGGGCAACTGTTGGGACAACAACCGAAACATTTAACGTTTTACGTTTGATTTTTTCGAGATTAGGTTCGCCAGTTTGTCCTAACGGTCACCGCGTAGCTCCAAGTTTAGATATCGCGGAAGCTATGTCTAAGTCAGGTGAAGAAATGGGACAAATTACTTGTCCAACATGCGGTGTTAAGTTTTATGTACCAAGCGCTGAAGATTTTGCTTTTAATTCTGATGGTGCTTGTCAAGAATGTGGTGGAACTGGAAAAGTTCGTCAGCTTGATGACAGTAAACTAATTGCTGATCCTAATTTATCAATTGAGGACGGAGCAGTTGCTTCATGGAGCTTGCCAGGAAGAAACTTTATGCCAAGCGTAGCTCAACATGCTGGAGTAAGGATTGATATTCCTTATAAGGATTTAACGGATAAAGAAAAAGATTTTGTCTTAAATGGTCCTGAGAAAAAATATAAGATGGACTTTTTGTCTGGAACAGGTCGGGTATTTCATGATTTTAATGCTTTATATGAAAATGCCCACCAAGCAGTTTTGCGCTCAGCAAAAAGTAGTAAAAGTGAACGTGCACAAAAGAGAATTGCAGAATTTTTCACTTATTCAACTTGTCTGGTTTGTCATGGTACGCGTCTTCGTCCAGAACTTTTGAAGCAATTAGTTAATGATAAAAATATTTATCAAGTCGAGCAAATGCAGCTAGGGGATTTGCCAGCTTGGAGTAAGGAAGTATTAGCAAAATTGCCTGAAGATATGCATAAAATGGCTAGCTCTTTGATCAATGAATTTCTTAATAATTTGCAGCCGTTGCTTGATTTAGGACTAGATTATTTAACTATGGAGCGAGCTGGCAACACTTTATCAACTAGTGAACTTCAGAGAATTCAATTAGCGAGAACACTACGTACAGAAACAACTGGCGTTTTATATGTCTTAGATGAACCGTCGATTGGCTTGCACACAGCTAACGGTGATGGCTTAATTAAAGTTTTGCGCAAATTAGTTGATCAGGGTAATTCTTTAGTAGTTGTTGATCACAACGTTGATATTATTAAAGCTGCTGATGAGATTATTGAAATTGGTCCAGGTTCAGGTGAACAAGGTGGTCAAATTTTGGATCAAGGAAGTCCTGAAGAAATTAAGAAAGATAAGCAGTCGCTAATTGCACCATATTTAAATGGAAAAGCTCATTTAATGGCTAGAAAAGTTAGTGATCAGGTTAATTCAGATCAAATTGGTTTTGAAGTAGAAGATTACTTCAACTTGAAAGATGTTCAAGCAGGTATTCCTTTAAATCAATTAACTAGTGTGACAGGCTTTTCTGGAGCCGGAAAAACTAGTTTGATTTTAGATTCATTAGTTCCTGCAATTAAGGCACAAGGTAAAAAAGAAGCACTCCCTAAACAGATTAAGAGTTTTGATTGTCCAATCAATAATGTGGTTAGCGTGGATGCTTCACCAATTGGCAAGAGTACGCGTTCAACAGTTGCAACTTATACCTCAATTATGGATAATTTGCGTAAACTTTTTGCAAAACCAGTCTTTGGCTAAAGAAAAACATTATACGCCAAGCTATTTTTCTTACAACAATAAAGAAGGTACTTGTCCAACTTGTGGCGGAACAGGAATTGTTACTTTAGATATTCAATTCTTGCCTGATATGCAGCAAACTTGTACGACTTGTCATGGCGACCGCTATAATCCTGGAATTCAAAAGATAAAGTGGCATGATATGTCAATTGTGGATGTTTTGGATCTTGATGTTAACGAAGCGATTCCTGTTTTTAAGCGTGTGCCAAAGATTGAACGTGATTTGCAGTTGCTTAAAGAGGTTGGTTTAGATTACCTGCACTTAGGTGAAAGTACGCCAACTTTATCTGGTGGAGAAGCACAGCGTTTAAAATTAGTGACTCACTTAAGTCATAAGCAAGACGATACTTTATTTGTCTTTGATGAACCAACAATTGGTCTGCATCCCCTGGATGTTAAAGTCCTAGTTGAAGTCATGCAAAAATTGCTTGATCAAGGTGCAACTATTATTACGATTGCACATGACCTGAATTTAGTTGTTAATGCAGATTATATGCTAGATCTGGGACCACGAGGTGGTGAAAATGGTGGTCAGATTGTGGCCAAGGGGCAGCCATTAGAGTTAGTTAAAAGGCCGCAAAGTTTAACTGTAGAGTATTTAACTAATTATCTAAAACAATTTAACTTAGATTAATTATTTGATGTATGGATTTAGAGTAAAAGTAAAGAATTTATAAACATCCTTGAATAATAAAGAATAATTGTTTAATCTAGTAACTGTTAATTGAATAAAGAAGCAAATGAACTGTTAGGTGAGACTCCTACGTAAATATACGCTGATGCCCAGCAACATCTAGAGATGCCAACGGGTTAAACAGGAATTGTCGACTTAAGGCTTTTCCCAGTCAGCTAGTTGAAAAACTTCACGTTACGTAGTGTTAAAACTGAACGACGAGTATAAATCGCTAAGTTAAGACCAATGCAGTTTTTGTGTTGGTCTTTTTGTTTGTTTGCCGATTTTTTAGAGGGAGAGATTACTATGTTAAAATTCAACTCTAAAGATCGCGTAGTAACTAATGCGACTTTGGCTAAACAAATTGCTAGACAAGAAAAAAATGAAGTCTTAAAGCAATTGCATACAACAATTAATGGATTAAATCCTGTTCAAGCAAAACAACGCTTGGAGCAAGATGGCTTAAATGAGGTCTCGAATAAAGAACATCATCCAAAATTACATTTTTTAATCGATGCTTTTATGACACCTTTTACTGGTGTGTTGTTATTTTTAGCAGGTTTATCTTTTTTAACTAACTATGTTTTTGTGCCAGCTGATCAAAAAGATTTGAGTACCGTAATTATCATGATTATGATGGTTCTGATTTCAGGAATTACTAGTTTTATTCAAAATGTAAAAACAAGTGATGCGGTTGATTCATTGCTAAATATGGTTTCTGTAACTACAAATGTTAAACGAGCTGGCGAAGATAAGGAATTACCAACTAAAGATGTAGTAGTTGGCGATATTATTAATTTAGCTGCTGGAGATTTAGTGCCAGCAGATATTTATTTGTTAAAGAGTAAAGACTTATTTTGTTCAGCGAGCTCATTAAATGGAGAGTCAAGTCCAGTTGAAAAGATGGCAGATCAGAAGCCAAAAGAAAGTGATAATTACTTAGATTATCCAAATATCCTTTATGAAGGAACAAATATTGTTTCTGGTTCTGGAATGGGCGTCGTTTTTGCTACAGGTGATAAAACCGTTTTTGGAAATTTGGCTCGTACTCTTGCTCAGAATAAAAACAAAGAGACAACTTTTGACATTGGGATTAAAAATGTTTCTAAAATATTACTAATTATGACAGCTGTAATTGCACCACTAGTGTTTTTGATTAATGGTTTAACTAAAGGCGATTGGCTAAATGCTTTAATTTTTGCTATCGCAACGGCTGTTGGTCTGACACCAGAAATGTTGCCAGTTATTGTGACCAGCAATTTAGTTAAGGGGTCTGTTGAAATGGCTAAGCATGAAACCATTGTTAAAAGAATGAATTCAATCCAAAACTTTGGCTCAGCTGATATTCTTTGCACTGATAAGACTGGTACCTTAACACAAGATAAAGTGGTTTTGGAACGACACTATAATTTAAACTTAGAAGAAAGGCCAAAAGTATTAGAGCTTTCATACTTGAATAGTTATTATCAAACAGGGATGAAAGATTTAATTGATAAAGCAGTTATTGATGCTGCTCAAGGAGAGCTAGATACAAAAAAAATTAATCAAAACTACCAAAAGATTGATGAAATACCTTTTGATTTTAAGAGAAGACGCATGAGCGTTGTCGTTATGAACCAGCAACACGAACATATTTTGGTAACTAAAGGTGCTGCTGAAGAAATGCTTGCTTGTTCTAATAGAGTAGAAATAGATGGTGCAATAAGTCCACTTGATGAAGATCAACGTCAGAAAATTTTAACTGAAATTGGTGTGATGAATCAGGATGGCTTACGTGTTGTTCTTTTAGGATATAAAAAAAATCCTGCTCCTGTTGGTGAATTTAGCATTGATGATGAGAATGAATTAATTTTAGTTGGATTTTTAGCATTTTTAGATCCACCAAAAGACAGTGCTAAGGCAGCATTGACTGCCTTAAAAGAAGATGGCATTATAGTCAAAATTTTAACTGGGGATAATGAAGCTGTTACGCGAAATGTAGGAAAGCAAGTAGGTTTAAATATTGATCGAGTTTATCAGGGAAAAGACCTTGAAAATAAGACTGACGCTGAATTAAAAGAAATGGTGCAAGCATGCGATGTTTTTGTAAAATTATCTCCACAACAAAAAGCTCAGATTATTGACTTGCTTAGACAAGATGGTCATACCGTAGCTTATATGGGAGATGGAATCAATGATGCTCCTGCAATGAAAGCGGCAGATGTTGCTATCTCAGTTGATACAGCGATGGACATTGCTAAAAAATCAGCAGATATAATTTTGCTCCACAAAGATTTAATGATTTTAGAAAAGGGAGTACAAATTGGCCGTCAAGTATTTGGCAATACGATGAAATATATTAAAATTACGCTTTCTTCTAATTTTGGCAATATTTTATCAATTTTAGTAGCTTCTTCATTTTTGCCATTCTTACCAATGCTTCCAATTCAACTTTTAATTTTAGACTTGATGTATGGAACTAGTTGCCTATCTATTCCATTTGATACTATGAATAAGCATTATTTATCAGAGCCTAGAAAGTGGAGTACAAAGAAGTTACCGAAGTTTATGTTCTACTTTGGTCCAACGTCCTCTATTTTTGATATCATAACTTTTGCTTTGCTTTTCTTTGTGGTTTGTCCGCAAGTAACTGGAACTAGTTATACAGCAGCTAGCGCAACGCAAAAATTAATTTTCTCAGCCATCTTTTGTACAGGATGGTTTATTGAATCACTTTGGACCCAAGAAATGGTTATTCATGCACTTAGAGATCCCAAACTACCATTTATTAAGCAACATGCTACAGCAATTGTTACTTGGGCAACGATCGGGATGGCAGTGGTGGGAACTGTCTTACCATTTATTACACCAATAGCTAAAGCAATAAAATTTGGTCCAATTCCAATGTACTTTTTAGCAATTGTATTTCTTTTGTTAATCTTATATATTGCTTTAACTACTTTAGTAAAGAAGTGGTATTTGAAATCAGAAAAATATTTGATTTAATCAACAAGAAATATTTTCTTTAAAGAATCATGGGTTGATTCTTTAATGCAACCAATTTCTAACATGTTAATGATGATTTTGGTAATCGGGATTTTAACCTATGGTGCAATTCGGGTAATGCAAGGCAGTCTTACCATGGGTGCCCTCATTTCATTTTTAATGTACTTGTTCCAATTAATGGGACCAGTAATTATGGTTAGCCAATTCTTTAACGAATTAGCCAAGACATCAGGTTCAACTGAGCGTATTCGTGAAATGCTCAATGAACCCATTGAAGAATCTGCTGATGATCAAAAAGTTGATGTTGCTGGTAAAGAATTGCAATTGCAAAATGTCAGCTTCTCTTATGAAAAAGATAAGCAAATTTTGCATAACATTAATGTAGTGGCTAAACCAAATATGGTTGTCGCTTTTGCTGGACCATCTGGTGGTGGTAAATCAACAATTTTCTCATTGATTGAACGCTTCTACAAACCAACTTCAGGTAAGATTACGATTGGTAATGAAAATATTGATGATGTCGATTTAACTAATTGGCGTCATCAAATTGGTTTAGTTGGTCAGAATTCTGCAGTAATGCCAGGAACAATTCGTGAAAACTTAATTTATGGATTAGATCATGAAGTAAATGATGACGAACTATGGCGTGTACTAAAGATGGCATATGCTGATAAATTCGTAAAAGAATCAGAAGATGGCTTGGGTACTCAAATTGGTGAACGAGGGGTAAAACTTTCTGATGGTCAAAGACAGAGAATTGCGATTGCTCGCGCATTCTTACGTGATCCAAAGATCTTAATGCTTGATGAAGCAACTGCAAGTCTTGACTCAGAATCGGAAGCAATGGTGCAAAAGGCTTTAACTAGCTTAATGAAGAATAGAATGACTTTAGTCATTGCACACCGTTTAAGTACGATTGTTGATGCAGATAGAATCTACTTCATTGATCATGGTACAGTTTCTGGTTCTGGTACGCACGAAGAATTAGTTAAGTCAACATCGCTTTATGCTGAGTACGTTCATAATCAATTTAAGAAATAATATATAGAAAGAAGCTGATTTTATATCTAGGATTTCCAATTGTTAGTTTTATTGTTTCAATGGGACCTAAGCCTGGTCCTAGACCTGAGAATGATAAAAGTAAATAAACTAACTTAAAGAGTTGCTTGAAAAAAGCAGCTCTTTTTTGTGTATAAGTTAAAAAATGGATGAAATTGGGTAAAAGTTTAATAGAAATAAATAATCATTTTTAATATATGATTGATTATAGAAATAAACTGAGAAAATATATTGAGGTAACTATGAAGCAATTAACATTAAATAATGGCGTTAAAATTCCAATTTTTGGCTTTGGAACTTATGAAATTAGTCCTGATCAAACAAAGCAAGCAGTATTATCAGCTTTTGAAGAAGGTTATCGCTTAATTGATACGGCGCAATATTATCAAAATGAACAACAAGTTGGCGAAGCAGTGAAAGCAAGCAGTCTAAATCGTGATGAAGTGTTTATCACAACTAAAACGATGACTGATGGTTATGAAGATACTAAGATTGGTTTAGATGAATCATTGAGAAGAAGTGGACTAGATTATTTTGACCTGGTTTTAATTCACTGGCCGATGGGACATGATATTGATACTTGGCATGCTCTTGAGGCAGCATATAAAGCAGGAAAGACGCGCGCAATTGGAATTAGTAATTTTAATAGTCGACAAACTTTAGATCTAATTCACCAAAGTAGTGTCCGTCCAATGGTTGATCAAATTGAAACTCATTTACTTTTGCAACAATGGAAGATGCACGAATTTTTAGAAAAAGAAAGTATTGTGCATGAAAGCTATAGTCCTCTTGGTAATGGTCAGCAAAATCTAACGAGTAATCCAGTTTTAAAAGAAATTGGCGAAAAATATGGTAAATCACCAATTCAAGTAATTTTGCGTTACTTGGTCCAAAACGATGTTGTAACTATTCCGCGTTCGACTAATCCAGCTCATATTAAATCAAATATTGATATCTTTGATTTTAAATTAGATAGTGACGATCTTAAGAGATTACGCGTTTTAGACGAACGTAAGCCAATTGATGGTTGGCCTGCAGAAATGCGTGAAGATGAAGATTATTAAGTCAAAATTGAACTAAAAGTTCAAAATAAAAGCCACATTTTGGTAAAGAAATGAACATTCTTACCAGAATGCGGCTTTTGTATTTTAGTATTGTTTAAGTAAATTGATAATAAAGTTAATAAGAATGAATTATTTAAGGAGAGAGCATAATTATGAAGTTATTAATTGCAGGAGCAGGCTTTATTGTCAGTGATTTTTTGCCAATTACTAAGGACTTAAAGAATACAAAATTAGTTGGAATTGCTGGGACAACTAGTGATCTTGATCATATGAAAGAATATCAAGCGAAATATAGTATTGAAAAAATTTATACTGACTATGATCAAGCGCTTAAAGAAACAAATGCAGATACAGTTTATGTCGCAGTACCTAACTCTCTTCATTATTCTTTTGCAAAAAAAGCTTTATTAGCAGGCAAGAATGTTATCTGTGAGAAGCCTTTTACTGTTAAGTATGATGAATTCAAGGAATTGAAGCAAATTGCTAAAGAAAAGCAATTGATTTTAGTAGAGGCGATTACTAACCAATATTTGACTAATTACAAAAATCTAAAACAAAGTTTATCTGAAGTAGGAGAAATAAAGATCGTTTCAATGAATTATTCGCAATACTCTCATCGCTACGATGCTTTTGAACAAGGTAAAGTTCTACCAGTCTTCGATCCCAAAAAGGGTGGTGGTGCCTTGATGGACTTAAATATTTATAATATTCACTTTTTGGTGGGATTATTTGGGATGCCTAAAAAGGTTGAGTATCATGCAAATATTGAACGCGGAGTTGATACATCGGGAATATTGACTTTAGATTATGATAATTTTAAGGCTGTCTCAATTACGGCTAAAGATGTTGCAGCACCGGTCACTTCTTTGATTGAAGCTGAAAAAGAAACTATTATTGTCAATGGACCAGCTAATGTCATGAATTCGTTCGATATTGTGAACCATCAAAATAAAATCCAACATGTTGACGATAAGATCTATATTCATCGCATGTACGAAGAATTTGTAGCTTTTGAAAAGATGATTGATAACAATGATTTAGATAAAGATAAAAAAGCGCTAGAACATAGTGATCAAGTAATGCAGATTGTAGAGCAAGCTGTTAAAAGTGCAGGATTGAAGTTGGATTAGGAGAAGAAAAATGAAATTTAATGCCTTAATGCCTTAATGCATGTTAATATTCGCGTTAAAGATTGGGATAAAATGATTGATTTTTATCAAAATAAACTTGGTTTAAAAGCTAAGGTAATTGTGAAATATAAAGAATATTTGCACAGCGATAATAGACAAATTGAAAAAGAATTTGCCCAAAAAGATCCCGAAAAGGTAATGTATGGTTATTTTGAAGTAACGCCAGGACAATTCATTGAAATGTCGCCAGCTATGGGTAACGAACAAGATGATGTTGAATGGAATAGTCGTTTAGGTTTGAATCATTTTGCTTTAACCGTTAATGATATTCAAAAAACTTATCAGGAATTTAAAGCTAAGGATATTCCAGTACTCGGTGAATCAAGTAAGGGACCAGCTGGAACGTGGAAGTTTTGGAGTCATGATCCCGAGAATAATTATTTTGAAGTAATGCAATATACTAAGGATTCATATCAAGTTAATGGACATGTTGATGAATGAAAAGGAGTAAATATAAGTGACTAAAAGTGAATTAGAAAAACTTGAAGCTGGAGAATGGTACAAGGTTAATGATGAAGAAGTGGCTAAGCGTAAATTAACTGCTGTAACATTGTGTCAAGAATTCAATGCAATTTCTGAAAATGAACCGAAAAAACAAGAAGCTAAAGCGAGAGAAATCTTTGGTTCTGCTGGAAAAAACTTGGTTGTTCATAGTAGGTTAAATGTTGATAATGGTAAAAATATTCATGTCGGTGATAATTTTCTTGCTAACTACAATTTAACGGTTTTAGATATTGCACCAGTTAACATTGGTAATAATGTATGGATTGGGCCTAATACCGACATCTATACAGTTAACCATCCCTTAACTGCCAAAGGTAGAAGAGAAAGATTAGGTATTGGCAAGCCGGTTAATATTGGCAATGATGTCTGGATTGGCGGTCATTCAACGATTTGTCCTGGTGTCACTATTGGCAGCGGTGTAGTTGTTGCGGCAGGATCTGTTGTTACCAAGAACATTCTTGATAACGTAGTGGTTGAAGGAGTGCCAGCTAAGATTATTAAGAAGATTGAGCAGAATTAATTTAGCATTTTCGCTTGATATAGCACTGAAAAAATCAAATTTAAAACAAAGTGAAAAGCAAATTGAGAGTAAAAAGTTGCTACTTTATTTGATTTTTCTTCATTAGGAATAGCAATTCCTACAGTAGCTTGAGCAAAAACAGCAGGATCAGTATTAGCTGTGATAATGATAAAATTAACATGTTTCTTTTTTAGAATTTCAATTTCTTCATTATATTGGGAGGCATATTTATCATAACTAATGAAAATTGCTAAATCATGCTCATTCATTCTGGTAGTAATATTATTTTCCTCACCGTTTTCAGTTGCTAAAATTGGATAAATGGTTAACTTGTTCACCTTATTAATAAAGCTTTTACTAGTAATTCCAGTATCTCCGTTAGCAAAAATAAACGTATTTTTACTAGTTAGAATTAAATTAGCTACTTTCTTAATATCTGACATTTTAATTTTGTTGCGCAAAAGTGTTAAACCATTTAAATATAGATCAGTCATGGAATTCTTAATTGTATTGAGATCATCAATGGGTGAAAATGGAAAACTAAAGTCAACTTGATTATTAGTAAAGCGATTAGTTTCAATATTTTTAATTATGTTAACTTTTAGATCTTTAAAGCCGTCATAGCCTAATTTATGACTGAGACGAATAATTGTCGCATTAGAAGTTAAAGACTTTTTAGCTAAGTCAGTAATAGTTAATCCGTCTATTTCGTTAAGATGATTTTCTAAATACAAAATTACCACTTTTTCAGAAGTAGTGAAGTCGATTTGATTTGAAAGAATATCTAATTTCATAATTTTCTCCATAAATATAGCCTAGAATGCTTAGTAACATTCTAGGCTTTTTCTTATTTTAAGTATAATAACCTAACCTTCATTGCGCAATTAATTTATGAAAAGTCTATTTACGATAAATATGCTTCGATTGAATATTTCGAGGTACCCGAACAAAATATTCCTTATCAAAAGCGTTGGCGTAAAAAGATGAGAGTTCCTTTTTCTAAGAGAGAAATTTATGAGATGGCTTGACCATTAGCTAGTTATCAAGATAAATCTATTTATGCAACCAAGTTAGAAATTGGGCAACTAAAGTGGTGGGATTACGGATATTTAGTCAATTTGCTAAGTTTTGTTGATCCTGAATATAGCAAAAAAGTTGATTTTCAGTTTGAAGTAATTTGGTACGGCGGAATATCCGAGTATAAACGCTCGCAAGAGCCGGAATATGAAAAGGAGTTACTTGCATGGGGAAAGAATTATCAAAATATGGTAATTCATCAAAAATTGACGAAGAAAAATATCCTGCATTAAATCAACTAATTCCTGTGGAGGTCATGGAAAGAGAAACTAATGAAGCGTTAAGTAAATTTACGGATGATTTTATTGACTGGTTAAAGGCCTATCCTGATTTTCAGCCAGTTGTTGCAGTATTCTGGAAGGTATGTGCATCTCAAATGGCAAAAAATTTACTTAGTGTAGATGCAGACTTATATGGTAAGCAGATGAGACGAGCAAGTAAAGCAGTGCTAGGCCATGACTGGAATAGCATGAAGATTGAATTAATGAATATTACTGGTTGGTGGGACTAGTATTTTTCAATACCATATTAAACTTTAATACTATAAATCATATTTATACTACCAATAATTATTTTGATTTTTAATATATTTTCTGCAGTAATATACTAATCAATGAAGTTGGTAAACAGATATTTCTTCTATAGATAAAAATATAAAAAAGATAATTGTTTGCTAAAGATTATATGATTTAAAATTATTAATAAAATAAAATTTAAAAGGAGATTTCTAATATGGCATATGGATACATTCAATCTTTAAGTAACAAAATCCAAAGAGATCATATTAACTTTTATAATCCTACAGTTATAAGTTGGTAGAAGATTTGTATTACACTAAAGACATTGATTCAAGAAAACAATATCCAGCTTTAATTGTTGGTGCACCATATGGTAGTACCAAAGAACAGGGCCCATGCGTTTGGGCCAATGAACTAGCGCAGCGTGGATTTGTTGTTTTAACATTTGATCAAGTAAATATGGGTGAATCAAGCGGTGAACCTCGTCATGTTTCTTCACCTGATTTATTTGCTGAAAGTTTCTCTGCAGCAGTTGACTATTTGGGTGTGCAAGTTCCATTTGTTGATCGTGAAAGGATTGGTGTAATTGGAATTTGTGGTTCTGGTGGCTTTAGCTTAGCCGCTGCAGCCGCTGATACTCGAATTAAAGCAATTGCAACTGCATCAATGTATGACATGACTGATGTACGTGGAATGAACAATTTCTCAAAAGAGCAACTAGATGAATTTAAGGATAAGCTTACGCGTCAACGCTGGGAAGATTACGCAAATGAGATGCCAGAATATAAGCCTTTCTTTCCCCAATAAACCTTATGCAAATGTTGATGCAATTCCAGATATGGATCCAATTACCAAAGAATGGTTTAGATTCTATGCTGTACCACGTGGCTTCCACCAAAATGCTCGCGGTGGTTTTACAACTACTTCTGATTTATCAATGCTTCAATGGAGCAATTTAACTTATGTTGATGAAATCACACCACGTCCAATTTTATTTATCGTAGGAGATCATGCTCATTCAAAGGCATTTAGTGAGCGTGCCTATAAATTGGCAAATGAGCCAAAAGAATTATACGAAGTAAAAGATGCTGAACATATTGATCTTTATGATAATAGAGATAAAATCCCGTTCGATAAGGTGGAAGATTTCTTTAAATCTAACTTGAAGTAATAGAGTCAAATAAATGCAGTATAAAAAGCCTGATTAGCAATAACCTGGCTTTTTGCGTGGAGAAAAATAAGTTCTAAGAGTAAAACTCCCTAAGAACTTAGTTGTTTATTTTGTGGTGGGAACTGAAACTTATAACTCTGATGGGTTGGTGCCAGCAGGGAGCGTTTTTGCTGGTAGATATATTTATCAGGGCGTTGTTAAACGATTTACAACGATTTCGGTTTCTGGTTCAAAATGCCCAGCATTCAAGTTTGCCGCAGAATGAACAGATTGTGGATTTGATTAAACGATATATTTTAGATTGATAATGAAAAATGGAGCTTTGCTTTTATAGTGGGGCTCTATATTTTTGTAGAAAAATGGGAGAATGTGATTTATTTTTGAAATTCTTTTCTTTTTTCGCAGGTTTTAGCTTGAAATTAGAATCTAAGCATAAGAGTAATTCGCTAGAATCTCCCATAATTTTCCTATTCAAAATTTTATTTCTTTTCATTAGTTTTGAGCAAAATATGATGGATATTAAATAATAAGTGTTACCATTAAAACTGTAAAGAAGAAACTATTGTGTTAGGAGGATTTTATGGATAAACGTAAAATTGTAATTGTTGGTGCTTCACATGGTGGTCATGAATCAGCAATTGAGCTGTTAGATAAATATAATGATGTAGATGTAACTGTTTATGAAGCTGGCGACTTTATTTCATTTATGTCCTGCGGGATGCAATTGTACTTAGAAAATAAAGTTACAGCAGAAGATGACGTTAGAAACTTTGCCCCAGAAGATGTTGAAAAGAAGGGCGGTCATGTTTATGCCAACCATGAAGTAACTGCTATTCATCCTGAAAATAAGACTGTTACAGTTAAGGACTTAACTAATAATTCTGAAGAAGAAGTCCAATATGATAGGTTGATTCTTTCTTCAGGCGTAACTCCTAAAGTTTTACCTGTGCCAGGTAATGATCTCAAGAATATCTATTTGATGCGTGGACGTGACTGGGCTTCTAAGTTGATGAGTGCTGTTAACGATCCAGCAATTAAAAATGTTGCTATTGTTGGTGCTGGTTATATCGGTACTGAAGCTAGCGAAGTATTTGCTAAAGCTGGCAAGCGTGTAACCTTAATGGATATGATTGATCGCCCATTAGGAACCTATCTTAATTCTGAATTACTCGATGTTTTGGAACCTACCTTTAAGAAAAATATGGACTTGAAGATGGGTGTCAAGATCGAAGGCTTTAACGGTAATGGAAAAGTTGAAAGCGTAAAAACCGATCAAGGCGATGTACCAGCTGACCTAGTTGTCGTTTCAGCTGGTGTAACACCTAACACTGATTGGCTAAAGGGCGTAGTTGACTTAGATCAAAGAGGCTGGATTAAGACTGATCCATACTTGAGAACTAATGTGAAGGACGTTTACGCCATTGGAGATGCAATTTTGCCACTTTCAATTCCAGCTGGTAAACCAATGCCAATTGCCTTAGCCACTACTACTAGAAGAGAAGCTCAATATGTAGTTGATCATATCTTCGAAGATAAGCCAGATCGTGCCTTCAAGGGTGTTATCGGTGCTTCAGCTCTTAGTGTATTTGACTATCACTTTGCTACAGCTGGATTAAATCAATTCTCAGCTGCTAGAAATAAGATTGATTATCAAACTAGTTTCTACGAAGACCATATGCGTCCAGCTTATGTTCCAGAAGCAGATAATCCTAAGGTATATGTCAGCTTAACCTTTAATCCATACACTCACCAAATCCTAGGTGGTGCAGTACTTTCCAAGTATGATATTACTGCTCAAGGCAATGTTTTAGCTTTAGCAATTAGTCATAAGATGCGTTTGGAAGACTTAGCTGAACAAGACTTCTTCTTCCAACCAGGATTTGATCGTCAATGGAGTTTGCTTAACTTAGCTGCACAACATGCCTTAGGTATGGCAAGATTCTAATTTAGTCATTAATAAAGATAAGTTATCAAGAAAAACTAGTCATGTTTTTACAACATGGCTAGTTTTTTTGTTGGACTTAGTTGTGTTTGGATAAAATAGTTAGTAATTACAATTGCTCATTGAGGGAGATCATTTCAAGTAAACTTTGGGCAGTAGAAGAGCCTTCGTTGCCTGCTTTTAAGCCCGCCCTTTGCAAAGCTTGTTCAATATTTTCTGTAGTTAAAATACCAAAAGTGACTGGAATTTTAGCTTGTAAATTCATCTGCATAATCGCATTAGTTACGTTTTGAATAATCATGGCATAATGATCAGTTTCACCCCTTGATTACTGCACCGAGAGTCATAATTCCAGCATATTTATCAGATTTAATTAGTTTTTGAGCAGTGAAGTCTATTTCAAATGCTCCTGGTACCCAGATGACATCAATTTCATCGTCTTGGATTCCGAATTGATGAAGTGTTTCTTTAGCACCGCGAACCAAATTTTTAGTAACAATTTCATTAAATTTAGCTACGACAATCGCGATTTTTCCATGAGTATTAGTGAAGTTTCCAGTATATTCAGTCATTATTCAGCCTCCTTGAGTTCTAATAAATGATGAAATCTCTTTTTCTTAGTTTGTAGGTAAAAACGGTCAACATCATTAGGTGCAATTTCTAATGGAATACGTTTATTAATCTTAATACCGTAATCGTTTAATTGGTCAATTTTATCAGGATTATTAGTTAGCAAATTGATTTCTTTGATCTTCAATTCTTTGAAAATTGTAGCGGCAACATCATAATTACGCTCATCAGGTGCAAAGCCTAACATCTGATTTGCCTCGTAGGTGTCATGGCCTTGGTCTTGTAAGGCGTAAGCACGCAACTTGTTAGTTAAACCGATGCCACGACCTTCCTGATTGAGATAGATGATTAGGCCAGAGCCATTCTTTTCGATTTCTTTCATAGCAGTATGAAGTTGCGCACCACAATCACAACGTTTAGAACCAAAGGTATCACCAGTTGAACATTTAGAATGTACACGCGTTAATACCGGTTTGGAAGAATCGATTTTTCCTTTAATCAAAGCTACATTGCCGTGACCATAACTTTTAATCTTAAAGTGACCATATTTTGTTGGGAGATTTACAAAGTCTGAGCGACTACTCGCTTGACTATTAATGTATTCTTGTAGTTCCGCAATTGTTAAGAATGGAAGGTGATATTCCTTAGCAATTTCTCTTAATTGAGGACGGCGTGCCATGTGTCCATCACTCTTCATTACTTCACAAATATAAGCTACTTCTGGTTCACCAGCTAAGTGGGCTAGTGCAATTGAGGCTTCAGTGTGACCATTTCTATGCTTAATTTGATCATCCTTGGCAACAAGTGGGAAACAGTGACCAGGTCTAAAGAAATCTTCTGGTTTACTGTTAGGATCGGCGATTGCTTTAATTGTTGCAGCACGATCATAGGCAGAAATACCTGTAGTGGTCGTCTTATAATCAACACTGATGGTAAAAGCCGTACCATATGGATCGGTATTATCTTGTTCCATTTGGTGCAAATTTAATCGTTGGGCAATTTCCTTACTTACAGGTGTACAGAGCAAACCACGGGCATGTTTGGTCATAAAGTTGACATTTTCTGGAGTAACTTTTGAGCCTAATCCAATCATGTCTCCTTCAGATTCACGGTCTTCATCGTCAGCCACGATTACTAAACCACCATTTTTCATCCATTTGATTGCGTTTTGAATTTTTTTGACATCCATTTTAATTTCTCTTTTCTAAGTTCTTGACAACATATTTACCTAAAATATCTGTTTCAATATTAACTTCTGAACCAACTTTTAATTGAGCTAAATTGGTTTCATCCTGTGTATGGGGAATTAAGCCTACGGAAAAGGTATTGTCTTTAGTATCCATCACAGTTAAGGATACGCCGTTAATAGCAATGCTACCTTGTGGCACAATTTGCTTTTCTAAGCGATCAGGGAAGCTAAACCAAATTTCGATTGCATTTTTGTTTTGTCTAATTTCTTTTACCTTGGCAACGTCGTCAACATGGCCAGTTACAATATGTCCTTCTAATTGCTGACCAACTTGTAATGATCTTTCAACATTTAACTGCGCTCCAACATTCAAATCTTTAAATGTTGTTTTTTGATAAGTTTGCGGCATCATGGTGACTGTGAAAGTATTAGAGGTGAAGCTTTCAGTGGTTAGGCAAGTACCATTAATTGCAATAGAATCGCCAATTTTTAAATCCTTGATAAAATCGGGAGCACATCTAACAATTAACGTAATAGTTTCTTTATCTTTATCAATTTGGGCAATTTTTGCATCCCCACGTACTAAACCACTAAACATCAATTTCACCTGCAATTCTTAAATTACCTGATAGCTGTTCAAATTTTACATTTTTGAGCATTATTTTACAGCTTGGCAGAATACCGGCAGTTCCAGCTTTACCTAAAAAATGAGGACTTAAGTACTCAATTAGTTCATTAGCTAACTCATCATTCATAAAAGCATTAGCTAATATCGGACCACCTTCAACGTAGACAGATTGAATACCTTCTTCAGTTAAGGTTTGAATAATCTCAGAAAGTTGATCTGTTTTCATTAACCAAACTTTGACTTGCTCATTGGTTAAGCTGTTTTGGAGTTCAGCATTTCGGGTAAATATCCAAGTTGGAGCTTGTCCATCAGTTAACAGCTTTAGATTTCTGTGTTGCAGTAGCCGTCCACGACGATCAATAACTATTCTAATTGGCGGATAATCAGTTGAAATAGTCGTTAACAAGCTAGGATTATCAACTATGGCTGTATTAGAACCAACTAAAATTGCTTGATAATTTGCTCGTTCTCGGTGCACCCGATCGTAAACAGATTGATTAGTGATTGCTGTGCGAGTATTTACCTGATTGTTAACTCGATAATCAAGACTGACTGCTTAACGGTAATCCAAGGTTGGTTCTTTTGATAAAAATAAGTATAAAACCTATTAAGTTCTTCAGCTTCATGAGCTAAAACACCAGTTATAACTGCAACTCCGTTTGCTTTTAATTTAGCAATTCCTTTACCAGTTACCAATTTGTGTGGGTCAACCTGGGCAATAACAACGCGATTGATCTTACTCTGCACAATCAAGTCAGAACAGGGAGGTTGTTTGCCATAATGATTGCAAGGTTCAAGTGTGACATAAAGAGTTGAATTAAATAATTGTTCTGGGGTTAATTTAGAAATGGCATCATGTTCAGCATGGCTTTTACCATAGTGAATATGATGACCAGTAGCTAGTACTTGATCGTTTTTGACAATCACAGCACCAACCAAAGGATTCTTCCAAGTTTGGAAGCGTCCTTTTTTAGCTTCTTGTAAAGCTAAATTCATATAATATTGGCCTTTTTCCATTTAAATCACTTCCTAACAGAACAAAAAAAGAACCTCGAAGCTAAACTTCGAGGTTCAGAAATAGTATGCAAGTTAAAAAATAATTCAAGTACGCAAATAAGCGTAGATTAAAATTATCCTTCTTCCATCTAGACTATAACTATCGGTACCATTAAGGGTTCAACCGCTTGCGCGGGTTGCGGACTTTACCGCCGGTCGGGAATTTCACCCTGCCTCGAAGAACATTTATTTAATTCTCATTCAGCATAAAGCTGTTTTTCTTTTTTGTCAAATGATATTTATATGGCTCTTTTAAAGAATTTACTGAAAAGTAAAGCAACGATTGTTTTTATTGCACATAACTTCAATGAAGGGATGCATAAATTATTTGATCGTGAAATCCATTTGGTAAAAGAATAAACGAAACATCACAAATTTCAGTGGATTGATACTGGAGTCTGTGATGTTTCTTTATGTATAAAATTTGAAATTAATTATTGATTTTGATTATTCTTATCAATTTAACTGCTAAAACTCAAACTTTCTCATAAAGATTGGGTGAGTTTGGTGGTATAGGTAACTAGCGGTTTTAGGCGTGATTTCTAAAACACCTAAATCTTTTTTTACTGCCTCAACATCGTCAACGTAAATTTCATTTAAATGAGAATTTTTGATTGCTGGTTTGTTTAGTTAAAATATCTACCATAGTATGACCTTCCTTGTCCTGAACGCCTATCAGCATTATTATAGAATAGAAGATTGACATTTTTTGACAGAAAAGCTTGCACAACTATGAAAAAATCTGAACGACTTAATCAAGAACTACTATACTTAACCGATAAAAAGATCTTTCATTTAAAAGAACTAGAAGAAAAATTTGCAATTTCTGAGCGAACAGCTTTGCGAGATATTACCGATCTAGAGCAGTTAGGCTTAGCTTTTTATAGTGAAACTGGGCGTAGTGGTGGTTATCACATTACTAATAGTAAGTTACTATTGCCCATCCGTTTTAATACGCAAGAGATCAACGCTATCTTTTTCGCTTTACAGGCAATAAAAAATCTTAGTGAAACGCCATACAGTAATGAATATCAAAAGATTCAGACTAAATTACTAAAGAATCTACCTCAAAAAGTACAAAACCAAATTAGTCTTCAAAAAGAATTTGTTCACTATATTAGTCAGCCAAGCTTGAATGAAGTACCTTTTTTTACTTTGCTACTTAAAGCTTGTCTGAATAATAGCGTGATTTTAGCGCGAAATTTTCAGTTTATTAAAGAAGAACAAAAATTGCAGTTGCTTGATATATTCTATCAAGCAGGGAATTGGTTTTGTCATGCTTATAATTTGGATTTAAAATGTTGGTTTGTCTTGCGGCTTGATAAATTTGAAACAGTAAAGCTACTAAATATTAAACAATCGGTGATGAATAAAGAGCAATTACTTGATAGCTTCCGGCAATATGAACGGGAGCATTATTGCATCCCTTATCAATGTCAGTTAACCAAAATCGGTGAACAAAAAGTTGAGTATAATTCATACCCAATCATGCAAATTGACCATAAGCATGGAAAAATATATCTGAATGGTAAATATAACAAGGAAGAACTACATTATTTAGTCGACTATTTGATATCTCTGGGTTCTGAAGTAAAAGTATTAAAGCCAAAAGAATTAAAGGATAGATATTTGGAAAAGTTAAATGAAATAATTCAGCAATATTAATTTGCTAATTCTGACATAGGTTGTCAGGATTAAGGAATAAAGTAAAACTGAAAGGTTTTAGGAGGTAGAATTTATGACAAAGATAATGAACGAAGATTTTTTAGACGTTTTAGAAGATAAAGGACCAGCAACGATTATTTCCATCAATGGCAATCCAGCTAGTGTGGTTAATACTTGGTCACAATATATTAATGTGGTTGCGGATGATACTATTTTGATTCCGGCTGCTGGGATGCATTCAATTGAACAAGATTTCAAGAAAGATCCTAAGCATGAATTAACGATTACGATTGGTTCTTATAATTATCAAGGAACTGCTGGTATGGGTCGCGGGTATCATATTCACGGTAGTGGTCAATTTATTAATGAAGGCGCATATTTTGATCAAATGAAAGCACAATTTGATTGGATTCGAGCAGTATTAGTGGTTAAAATTCATGATGTTGAACAGAAAATATAGTAAAAAGTTTGGAAATTAGCTCCAAACTTTTATTTTTTATGCTTTTTCACTTAAATCTTGATTATGCAAAAGTACTATAATTGAAAGAAAAGATTTAAAGGAATAATCAATGACAATAATTGAACTGAAAAACGTTGATTATCAAATGGGAAAACGAACTATTTTAAATAATCTATCTTTTGGGATAAAAAATGGTGACTTTTTAACTTTAATTGGTCCATCGGGAGCGGGAAAAAGTACAATTCTAAAATTAATTGCGAACTTAATCAGTCCCAGTTCGGGCACTATTTTTTATCATGGTAGCGATATTCAAAAATTAGACCCAATTAAGTATCGTCGACAAGTAATGTACTGCTTTCAGCAGCCGGTTCTTTTTGGCAAAACTGTTAAAGATAATTTACCTTTTCCCTATCAAATCAGAAATAAAGAAGTAGATTTAGACAGGCTAGATTCATTATTAAAGATTGTAGATTCACCAGCTGAATTTTTAAATAAAGAAATAAATTCTTTGTCAGGCGGTGAAAAACAAAGAGTTGCTTTAATTCGAAGTATTGTCTTCTTACCCAAAGTGCTATTACTTGATGAAGTTACAACGGGATTAGATGGAAAAAGTAAAGAAATAGTTCATCGTTTGATTGAATCTGTCCATCGACAAGGGACAACTATTGTACAAGTGACTCATGATCAGAGTGAAATTCAAGTAGCTAAAAATGTTTTAGAAATTAAAAGTAGGGGCTTAGTAAATGAAAAATGTAACGGTTAGCAACTTATCCTTAGTTTTAGCTTTTGCGCTAGTATTAGTATCAATTGCAATTTCCGCAAAAGAAAAGCTGGGATTAACCAAAGATATTTTAATTAGCGTAATTCGGGCAATCATGGAATTAGTGATTATCGGTTTTGTTTTAAAATTTATTTTTCATATAGATACCCTTTGGTTAACGGCTTTTTCGACCTTAATCATTATTTTTAACGCTTCTTGGAATGCCAATGAGCGGAATCCTGATTCGCATAAAAAACTGTGGAGTTCAATTATTGCGGAAGCTGTTGGGACTTATGTGACCCTAAGTTTGTTAATCGTTTCCGGTGTAATTAAGCCAATTCCCATGCAAGTAATTCCCATTACTGGGATGATTGCTGGTAATGAAATGGTGACAATTGGCCTTTGCTATAAAGCTCTTAACGAAAGTTTTCATGATTTACGTCAACAAGTTTTAGAAAAGCTAGCTTTAGGGAGCGATATCAAAATGGCTTCAATGCCAATTATACGTAGAAGTATTAAAACTGCGATGCAGCCGACAATTGATTCGGCGAAAACCGTTGGTTTAGTCAATTTGCCGGGTATGATGTCTGGTTTAATCTTCGCGGGAGTGAATCCGATTTATGCTATTAAATATCAGATTATTATTACCTTTATGTTGCTATCAGCGACTGGGTTAGGAGCAGTGATTAGTGGCTACCTAGCATATAAACAATACTTTAATGAGCAGATGCAATTAAGAGATTAGTTAATATAGTTGATCAATTGTTGGTAAGAGCTATTAAAAAGTTAGAAGAAAAGTAGGAAAATGAGCTTCACTTTTTGGTGTAAAGCTCATTTTCCTTTTTTATGATAATTTTTGATATTAAAATGATATTTTAATTATCTAAATCACGTATCACTATTAATGGAAAGAGGTGATAAAATGCAAAAAATTGCTTATTATAATTCTCCCGTTGGTCAAATTTTACTATCTAGTGATGAGCAAGGCTTAACTGGCTTGTGGCTTCGTAGTGATCGCTTTTATGCTGATAATTTAGCTAAAGATCATCAACTTGGTAAAAATAAATATTTAGATGATGCTATTAGATGGCTTGATCTCTATTTTGCAGGAAAGAATCCTAAGTTTTTACCTAAATTACATTTAATTGGAACAAATTTTCAAAATCAGGTCTGGTTAGCCTTACTAGAAATTCCTTACGGTGAAGTTACTACTTATAAAAAAATTGCAGAAAAAGTAGCTGGGCGAGCAGATCATTTACCCATTCGAGCAGTAGGGAGTGCAGTAGGTAGAAATCATATTGCTTTAATTGTACCTTGCCACCGTGTAATTGGTAGTAATGGCAATCTTACCGGTTATGGTGGTGGAATTGACAAAAAAATCCAACTTTTGCAGTTGGAAGGAATTGATATTAGTAAGTTTTCACTACCGGCTAACTATAAATGACGACTTTGTTTAAGCGGTAGTTGCGCTAGTTTAAGATTTTTCTACTTATAAAACCTTATAGCTAAGTTCTGGCAGATTATCTTTTTTAATTAGTTTTTGATATTCAGTTGCACGTGCAGTTAATTCAGTATTTGTAATATAAAGACTGCCATCGATGATAAATGGTTGAAGAATTTTCATTCGAGTCGAGGCAAATGTGGCAAATAGAGGTAATAGATATTCATTAATCGTGTGATTTTGCTTGGAGCCAAATTGATAATCAGCTAAACGAGCACCGGTACTGACTGCAATGAGCACTTCTTTATTATCGAGTGCATGGCCTTTACTGCTATAACCCCAACCATGTTCGAGGACCAAATCAAACCATTTTTTCATAAGTGGGGGAACGCTGTACCAGTACATTGGAAACTGAAAAACAATTCGGTCACTTCTTAATAGGGCATCTTGTTCTGCTTTAATGTTGATATTTTCATCTGGGTAAAGTTCATAAATATTTCTAACTTCTGTTGTCATATCTTTAATTAGCGCTTGGTTTACGCTGGACTCTTTTAAGTCGGAGTGAAATAGAAAAATTGTTGTTTTCATTTTGTTATCTCTCCTAATTCAATTTTAGTCAGTATAAAGTGTAACGTTGCGTTATAGTCAAGAGAGTAATTAAAAATAGATTTTTTAAAGTAGCATTAGGATGATAGTATTTTTAAGATTTTGAATCAAAAATTAATGGTAAAGATCTGGATATATAGACATCTTTATGTTTGTTATATTTGGTTGAGATATATGTCTAAGCATATTTTTGATATTGTTGACGGCATTCATTAAAAGTTTAAAAGATTCAAATTCAATTTAAATATTATGAAAATTCAGCTTCAAAAATATCTACATTATTGGTACTTATATGCTCAATAACTGCAAAACAAACGTTTTCAACAGAAGAGGACTCTGCCCAAATTTGATGCCACATTTTGGCCACTTCTTTTCCTCGAAAGCCGAAAGCGCCGGCGCCCCAAGCTCCTAGGATTAAATTATTTACGTGATTTTCTTCAGCAATTGTTTTTACAAAATACATTCTATTTTGTAAAACTTCGCATGCTGTCCTATAAGAGATATTATCAAAGTTTGCACGGTTATAACACGGTGCAGCACAGGTTATAACATCGAATTTATTTACTAATGTACCGTCTAAATTAGTAAAAACAATATTTGGACTGTATATTGCACGATTTTGGTACAGATGATGATTAATGTGTTCACGATTCCATTGATAAAAATCAGTAAAATTAGTTAATACTGAATATAAATTAGATTCATGACATAGCACTTCTTCTTGAGCTCCTGAACCATTTAAGTAACCACCTCCAGGAGTTAGATAATCTGCAAAATTTAAAATTGCTGTTTTTAAATTAGGGTAAATATTTTTCAAATTGTTTGCAGCATGGGCTGTATTTTCCTCTTTAAAAGATAAATTTGCATAATGAGTATATTTTATATGTGGTTTTTGTAAAAAATCTTTTGGACTATAAATTTTACTTTGCTTAATACTTAAATTAGTTTCATTAGTATATTTGTTTTCCATTATTTTTAAGTGGCTTTTAGCCATTGCAATGCGTTTAGCTACAATTCCCATATAGAATCTCCAAAATTAAAAAAGATATTTATTGATTTATAGATATTACTTTTAATGTCCAGCAGTAAGTTTAATTCCGATAATTGAAACAATTAATAAAATGACAAAAATCCAGGTCATCATATTCATTTGATCATGAAATAAGAATACACCAACTAGTACTGATCCAACAGCTCCAATTCCTGTCCAAACTGGATAAGCGATTCCAATTGGTAAATGTTTCGTTGCTATAATTAGCCCTGCAAAACTAGCTATCATTCCAATAATTGTTGCAATTGCCCAACCAACTTTAGTAAATCCTTGGCTCAATTTCATCGTCGTTGACTATGCAACTTCGAAAATTCCTGCAATTACTAAATAAATATAAGTCATATAAATTCCTCCAAAAGAAAAGAGCAATTGTATATCTCTTCAAAGGCCTAATGAGATATATTTGTTTACTTCCCGGCGGAAGTGTTTATTTAATTACGGTTATCTTAGCAAACTTATTATTAGAATTCTAGTTATTCAGTGAATCTCTGTTAGTTGACCAGCGACTCTTTTTTTAAAATTACAATATTATGATCCGTTATTTTAAATAAAGCAGATCATTCAATAGGAGTAACCTGATTTTTGTTACCAGAAGATTTTAATTAGTTTAAATTTTATTATAAAAGTACTAGAAGATTTTAATTAACTTAATTTGTTTGCTAAAATGAGACTAGATTTAAATTAGCTTAGTTTCTTAGTAGGTGATAAAAATGATTCCTAGACAGACTTATATCGATAAACTAAATAAATTGCGCGATAAACAGATAATTAAAGTTTTAACTGGCGTTCGTAGATCAGGTAAATCAACGATCTTGCAGTTATATCAAGATGAACTTTTAAAAGACGGTATTCAAAAAGATCAGATTCAAGTTTTGAATTTTGAAGATTTAGGACTAGCAAGCGTAAATGATTATTTAAAACTTTATCAATATATTAATGATCGGCTAGTTCCAAATAAAATGAATTATATATTCTTAGATGAAATTCAGGATATTCCTAACTTTGAAAAAGCAGTAGATAGTCTATTTATCAAGGATAACGTTGATCTTTATATCACTGGATCAAATGCTTTCATGCTTTCTGGTGAATTAGCAACATTATTAGCTGGGAGATATATTGAAATCCCGGTCTATCCATTTTCTTTTAGTGAATTTATTAATACAGTTCCTGATTTATCTAGGCAGGCTGCCTTTTTACGTTACTTAGATCGGGGTGGTTTTCCTTTTGCTACTGAATTAGATGATGAAAATACATACTTGTCTTATATTCAAGGGATAATTAACACCGTCTTAGTTAAGGATATTTTGGCAAGAATGCAGCGAGGTAACGCAACTTTATTAGAACAAATTGCGACATTTTTAACTGAAGCCAGTGGTAACTTGATTACTCCAGCTAAGATTGCAAATACTTTAACTTCTAATGGTATTAAATCAACTAATGTGACTGTTATTTCATATTTAGAAAAATTAGTAAATTCATATTTGTTTTATCGCTGTGATCGCTATGACATTGCTGGGAAGAAGTACCTTCAAATTAATAGTAAGTATTATGCTGTTGATTCTTCTTTGAGAAGAGCATTATTAGGTCAAAAGCGTCCTAATATGGGTAGTCGACTTGAAAGTATAGTTTATCTTGAATTGAAAAGACGTGGCTATGAAGT
Source organism: Lactobacillus taiwanensis DSM 21401 (assembly GCF_001436695.1). Taxonomy (GTDB): domain Bacteria; phylum Bacillota; class Bacilli; order Lactobacillales; family Lactobacillaceae; genus Lactobacillus; species Lactobacillus taiwanensis. Next base: position 161,042 of record NZ_AYZG01000051.1, on the reverse strand, counting down.
ATATGTTGGCAGCCTTGGCAATAAAGAAGTCGACTTTGTAGCTATTCACGATGGTCTAAAAGAGTACTATCAAGTTAGCTTGACGGTTCAAGATGAAAAGACATATCAAAGAGAAATTGCACCATTTTTGGAAATTAAAGATAATTATCCCAAAATTCTTTTGACTCAAGATCCAGGAAGTTATGATGATAATGGTGTTAAACAAATTAACATGATTGATTGGTTGTTAAAGAGCTGATACATAAGATGTCTATATTTACATATATTTCCGTGTAAATATAGACGTTTTTTCATCTCTTGCATTTCAAAAAATCATATGCTATTATTTTGCTTACAAAAAGTAAGTAAATTTAGGAGCTGATAAAAATGAATATTGAATTAGGTATCTCATCATTTGGTGAAACTACACCATTAGGAACAACAGGAAAAGCAATTAGCCATGATCAAAGAATTAGAGATTTATTAGAAGAAATCATTCTTGCAGATAAATTGAATATTGATGCATTTGCAATCGGTGAACATCATCGCAAAGACTTTGCTGTCTCAGCACCGGAAATCATTTTAGCAGCAGCTGCTTCGAAAACTAAGCAAATCCATCTTTCAAGTGCTACTACAAATCTACCAACAATTAATCCAATTAGAGTTTACGAACAATACGCAACAATGGATGCAATTGCGCCTGGTAGAGTTGAAGTCATGGCAGGACGTGGATCATTCACTGAGGCATTTGATTTATTCGGCTATAATTTAGATAATTACGATGAATTATTTATTGAAAAGCTCAAAATGCTACTTAAAATGAATAAAGAAGAAATTCTTGATTGGCCAAAAGGGAAATTTACACCTAGAGTTGATCATAAAGAAATTTACCCGCGTACAAAAAAGCCAATTACTATTTCTGTTGCTACTGGTGGAAGCATAGAATCGACTATTCGCACTGCAGAGTTAGGTTTGCCAATTGTTTATGCGATAATTGGCGGTGATCCTTTGCGCTTTAAACCACTAATTAAGTTGTACAGAAGAGTTGCAGAAAAAGTTGGCAATGATTTAACGAAGATGCCGATTGCTGCTCATTCTTGGGATTGGTTAGATCAAGATAAAGAAAAAGCCATTAAAGATTATTTCTATCCTACTAAATTGTTAGTTGATCAAATTAGTACGGAAAGACCGCAATGGAACGGAATGACGTATGAACAATATCTTGAATCGGTCGGAGAAAATGGTGCAATTTTTGTTGGTGATAGCGAAACTGTTGCAAACAAGATTATCAAAGTAATGGAAGAGCTTGGTTTGACTCGATTCTATCTTCATTTACCGATTGCTTCAATGCCACATGAAGATGTTATGAACGCAATTAGAATTTATGGAGAAGAAGTAGTTCCTAAAGTTAAGACGTATTTTCGGGAAAAAGATGAAAAAGAACGTCTCAGATTGAAGTGGAAGAATAATAAGTAAAGCTGTGCTGTAACTAAGAACTCGTTTTGCTGAGTTACCAATGGTAGAATTATCATAATAGATAGAAATAATTGGTGAAAGCAAAGAGGATATAATTGTTGTGGATAAACTAGAGATTAGAGAATATCATGAAGCTGATTTTGATAGGTTATGTCAGATTCATGATCAAGCAAGAAAACAAGAACTAGAAGCTGCTAATTTAAGTGAGACTTTTAAGCCCTTAAAAATTGCAGCATATGAAGAAGATCTATTTTCGTATAATATTTATGTTGGACAAAAAGATAAAAAAGTTATTGGTTTTGTAGCGTTTAGTGATGATGAACTTGCTTGGCTTTACGTAGATCCAAATTTTCAAAAACAAGGAGTTGGGAGTAAATTAATAGAGTTTTCACTAAGTAAAATGAAACGACCAGTTTATTTGGAAGTATTAACGGGTAATCCAGCAAAAGAATTATATTTGCACAAGGGATTTAAGTTCTGTAAACATGAATCAGGAAAGATGCCAGGAAACGAAGATTTTAAAGTTGAAGTGGATTTATTAGCTTACAGGTAGAAAAAAGAGTTAAAGATATTTAGTAGGCACAATAAGCTACAAGAGTTACTAACTTTTGTAGCTTTTTTATATTGAAGATAAAACAAGATGATGATATTTTTTAATTAAAAGATAGGAAGAAGTGAATACCATGATTATTCGTAGAGTCATGATGGATGATTTAGAAGAAGTAGTAAATCTAGAATCTGCTGCATTTAAGATGACTAAACAGCAAACCAGAAACGATATGGTTGGACGGATTGAAAATTATCCTGATACCTTTTTAGTTGCGCAAGAGGATGGAAAAGTGATTGGTCATATTTTTGGTCCTGCTTTTAGTAAATGCTATATTGAAGATGAATTATATTTAAAAAATCATCCTAATCAAAAAAACGATCACTATCAAATGGTCTTAAGTTTGGCAGTTTTGCCTGAATATCGCAAACAAGGCGTAGCGACAAAATTAATTGAAGCATTAGCGCAAGAGGCCATAAAGCAAAATCGTCAAGCTATATCTTTAACTTGTTTACCGAAATTGATTAAATTTTATGAAAAACGTGGTTTTCATAATGAAGGCGAAACTAATGACGATATTCCAGATCCAACTGGTGTTACTAGTGTAAATATGGTAAGGACTTTATAAAATGACAGAGTTAACTGAAGAAATGTATGCAATTTTTGATCGGAATGAATTTTCTTTTAAAAAATTGAAGCAGCAATATTCTGAAGATGAATTAGCGCAAGTAAAAACAGATTTTAAAGAAGTTTGGCAGACCTGGAAAGAGGTAAACTCAAATGTCTATCAAAAATTACCACAAGATAAATTTGCTAAAGTTCATGTCGAAAGCTGGACAAATGGTTGGAACTTACGCGATCATTATTGGGCAGCTTTTCGCGTAAATACTATGGCTGATAAAAGTCCATGCATCGGCGTGATGCTTGATAAAAAACAATTACAAGTTTATTTAATGTTTCAGCATTATAAGAGTGAAAAACGTGGCGATAATCCGGAACAATATAATGAATTACTCGCGGATATTCCAACTTAGGCCAAGAATCGCAAAATTAATAATTGGTACTTATGGGATAAAAATGAGATGGAATTTGCTGATCATTTATCTTTGAGTGAATATTTAGCAGATACAAAAAAGCAAACCCTATTTAATGAAGAAGCCGTTAAAACTAGTTTCTTGCTTGGAAAGTTTGCTTTTAGAAATCAAGATCAAGTTAAGGATATGGAAGAGTTTATTTTGAACGGGATTGAGCAGTTATTGCCACTATATGAAAAGTTAGAATGCTAGATAAGTTTGTCTGAAACAAGCAACTGTGCTAATAATTAGGTAAGATTATAATTTACTATAAGTAAGCGAGTGAATTTTATGCCAATAAGAAAGCCATTAGCAGATTTAATTAGACCCAAGGATTTATCACAGTTTGTAGGACAAAAAGATTTAATTAAAGAAGGCCAACCTCTTTATCAAATTATTAAAAAACATGTGCCAATCTCACTGCTTCTCTGGGGACCACCAGGAACGGGAAAAACTAGTTTAGCTCAAATTATTGCTCGTGAATTTAACTATCAATTGGCAAATTTTAATGCTTCAATTGATAATAAAGCTAAGCTGACCCAGATCATTAATACGTATCCTTATCAATCTTTTGTTTTATTAATTGATGAGATTCATCGCATGACATCTACTTTGCAAGATTTTCTTTTACCTTACTTAGAAAGTGGCCAAATTCTTTTAATTGGTGCAACTACTGAAAATCCAATTATGTCAATTGTCCCAGCTGTGCGATCACGATGTCAGATTTTTGAATTTAAGGCTTTAAGCGACCATGATATTGAGCAAGTTTTGATACGAGCATTAAAAAAAGTCTTTAATTTTAAAGATGAAAATATTGATCAAGAAGCAATTAAGATTATTGCAATTTCTGCTGATGGCGATTTACGTGTGGCATTAAATCTTCTAGAAACTATTCATGCAGTTAATGGCGAGGACCTTTCTGTTGAAAATGTTAAGCAATTTGTTAAAGGCCAACATTTTGCCTATGACCGAAAAGCTACAAAACATTATGATTATTTAGCTGCTTATTCTGATTCGATGGCCGGTTCTGACACTGATGCTGCTTTGTATTATTTAGCAGTTTTACTTAAAAATGGCGATCTTCCTTCAGTAGTCAGACGTCTGCGTGAAATTCCTTATACATATATTGGCTTAGCTAATCCTGAGCAAGCCACACAAATTGTAATTGCAACTAATCAAGCAGAAAAAATTGGGATGCCTAAGGCAAAATATCCTTTGATGTTTGCCACCATACTGATGTGTTTATCGCCAAAATCAGGTGCTTTTGATGAAATTTGGCAAAAAATAGATGAAGACAGTGAGTATCCAAGTAAGCATCCCATGCCGCGAGGACTTCGCGATATGCATTATAAGCATTCAGAAGAAATAACTGGTGGCGGACTAATAGATAATCCATTTGCGCAGCCCTTTCAGATTGCAAAACAAAATTACATGCCTAAGGGTCTTGAAGGAAAAAGATATTATTTTGCAAAAGATAATGTTAATGAGAAAAAGCTAGAGCAACAATATTTGAAACTTCATAAATATATTTATGGTAAGGAATATGGAAAGTAGGTCATTTTAATAATTATGCTAAAATGAAGGTGAAAGAGAAAAGAAGGTAATATGATGAAAATAGATGCATTTGCACATATTTTAACACCTGATTTTTATCAGACTATGTTAAAAATTGATGCTACAATTCCGCAAAAATATCCTTTTATAAAGATAGAGACTCTAGTTGATTTAAATCAAAGAATAGCTAATTGGCCGGATAAAAATACTAAGCAGGTAATTTCATTTGCTAATATCAATTCGGAAGACTTTGTAGATGGAAAGAAAGCTAGTCAAATTGCACAAGAAGCAAATCAAGAACTGTCCACTATTGTAGCTTCTTATCTTGATTATTTTGAAGCGGGAGTAGGGATGCTAGCGTTAAATAATGTTCCTGCTTCGCTCGAAATCTTAGAGAATATTAAGGCCGATAAAAACTTAGTTGGCGCACAGATTTTTACTCGTCATTTAGGTAAAAGCATTGCTGATCCTGAATTTGAACCAATTTTATTGAAAGCAGCTGAACTGCATCTTCCTTTATGGCTACATCCCGTTTTTGATAATCGAAAGCCAGATAATAATCTAGTATTTTCTTGGGAATATGAACTATCGCAAGCGATGCTGCAATTAGTACAAAATGATATCTTTAAAAAAGCACCTAACTTGAAAATTTTAGTTCACCATGCAGGTGCTATGGTTCCCTTCTTTAGTGGTAGAATTAATCACATTTTAGATCCAGAGCATGCTGAGATGTTTAAGAATTTTTATGTTGATACGGCTATTCTAGGTAATACGCCAGCTTTACAATTAACAATAGATTATTTTGGCATTAATCATGTCTTGTTTGGAACTGATGCTCCGTTTGCAGTAATGCCATCGGGAGCTGATGAGATTGTATCTAATGCAATTGAAAATCTAGATATCTCGGATTTATATGATAAGAAAATATTTGAAACTAATTATTATCATATGCTTGAGAGACAATAAGGGAGAGAGTGAGTATTATGACTGCAAATGAAAAAATTATCGCACTAGTTAAGCCAGAATATTTAAATAAAATACCTAAGATTTTTCGTAAGCACGCAACTGAAAATACTTGTAAATTAATTGCGAGGGAGCATTCCGATTTATATAAAGCTTTTGAAGAAGAAGCTAGTGCGGAAGAAAAAGAAAAAATGAAAAAAATAGTAAACGGTATTTTCGAAGAACGAATGAAAAAACATAAAATGTTGTAAAAGCAATCTTCAGCAATTCTTACTGATGATTGCTTTTTATTATTCATAAAATAATAGCTCATATTTTTATTTGAATACACTAAGTGCTACATTAAAGATAAAAGAATAATAGGACAATTGGAGGAATGGTTATGTATAATTTTGACCAAGAACCAGAACGTCGCCACTTAGTTGACGAATCTGGATTAAATAGCTTTTTAAGTAAAATTTACGGTTATATGGCTCTTGCAGTTTTTGTATCTGCTCTGAGTGCTTACTTAACGATGACTGTATTTGCTAGACAAATGGTTTCTTTAATGATTCATCATCCATGGACGATGTGGCTTTTATTATTAATTCCGATTGTTCTAACATTTGCAATTAACTTTCAAGCTACGAGAAATCCAGTAGCAAGTTTTATTTTATTGATGATTACAGCGATTATTTATGGAGTAACTTTTGCTTTTATTGCAGGCACATATACCGGACAAGATATTGCTTCTGCTTTTGTTGCATCTGCAACCGTCTTCGTTGTAATGGCCATTTTAGGTACGGTTACTAAAAAAGATTTGAGTAGGTGGGGCTCCTATGCGTCAGCAGCATTAATTGGTTTAATTGTTGCTATGTTAATCAGCTTGTTTTTAAAGAGTTCAGCAGCTAATTACATCTTTTCATTCATTGCAGTTATTATCTTCACTGTTTTAACTGCTTGGGATGCACAAAGAATGAAGAATATCTATTTACAATTTGGTGGTGAGCTTCCTACTAATGGATTAGCTATTGTGGGAGCACTTCAGTTATATCTAGACTTTGTTAACCTATTTTTGCAATTTTTAACTATTTTTGGTTCAAATGATAATAATAATTAAAAATCTTTGTTTATAGTATTTACGATATTAGCGATATATTAATTAATAGACTAGAACTATCCTTTGAGTAGGATAACTGAAAGCTTATTGAGAGATTTATCAGTAAATAAAAGCCCATGTTTTACATGGGCTTTTTTGTTGATCAATAATTGTCTGATTGGTCTGATTTAACTAAAAATAATACGAAAAGATAAAAAATATGAAATATTAATTTTTTAATACTTTTACTATTTTATGCTAATATTATACTAAAACAAATTTTAAGGAAGTTGCACCAATGAATCTAACATATCTTAAATCCAATTTATTAATTGTCTTAAAATCAAAGAAAAACCAACTTCTTATTGTTATTCTTGTCCTATTTTTCACCTTTTCTTTATTTATAGTCGAAAATCAAAAAATAGGAGATGGAACTAAAAGCTGGGAAACTTATAGCGAATCCTTGCAGGCTAATTCTAATTATTTTGATAGTGAAATGCTAAAAAAATCTACTTATAAGAATACCTATGACAATTTAAATAAACAAGCTCAAGAATTAGCTAGTTTACAAAATAGTCAAGTATTTACCGATCCTGTGCAATATTTAAACAGCTATCGCAATTTGCTAACTACTATGCAAGCAGGCTATACGAACCACTATGCTGGAGCTAATACATTAAATGTACCATCACAATTTTTTATTAGTAAAGAATTGAATCGGATTAATTATTTAATTAAGCATAAGATTCCGATTGTAATGAATAATGAAAGTTCAGCAACATATTTAATTTATGTTTTATCATTTTTAGGTACCATTATCTTCTTTTATATTTCTTTTAAGTAAAAGTTCTATCCTTTGGATTAAAACAATGGTAGTTGAAATAGGCGTAGGGATAAATTTTTTACTAGCTTTAGTGATAATTACTTTATGTACCGCTCCAAAATACGGCTTTGGCTCATTTAATTTGAGAACGACTTTTTATATGGGAAGATTGTATTTTTTACAGCCTTTTAAATATCCAACTTTAGGAGAATATTTTGGGCAGTTTGGGATTTTTGCCATTTTAATTGTTTTTTTGTTTATTAGACTCACGATTTTATTTTCTATAATTTTTAGAAATGAATATATTGCTGAAATATTAGCAACTATGTTTGCAGTTAGTGGAAAAGTTTTCTATTTTTCTTTAGGAATGGGATATGTATATCCATTTTTACAAAATCTACCAATGACATATTTCTCTATTGGAGAAAGTTTAACTGGAAATTTAGCATATTTAATGGATTCTCCAGGATGGGGATTTGTAGCAGGACTTTATCCTCTTATTTTTGCTATTTTAATAGTTGAAATTTGTATGATAATTATTAGTCACTCAAATAGAGTTTCATTAGTAAAGGGATGAAATTAAATGCTTAAATTAAAAGATATTACCTTGTCTTTTGGTAATCATATTGTCTTAGATGATTTTAATTATAATTTTCAAAATGGAACAATTTATGGCTTAGTTGCACCAAATGGTACAGGAAAATCGACTTTGATCAATGTTATATTGAACAATCTGAAACCTCAAAAGGGATACGTAGAATATAATGAATTACAGTATAATAACGAAAAGACAACAGTTAAATTGCATCAAGAAATTTGTGCTTTTCCCGACCAAAGTGAACTTTTTTCTTTTATGACTGGGAGAGATCATTTAAAACTTTATGCTAACTTATGGCATAATGATCCGCAAAAAGTGGAAGATATTATTTCAACCTTAAAAATGGAAACTTATATTGATCGTAAAGTAGAAACATATTCACTAGGGATGAAACAACGTTTATGTTTTGCAATGGTAGTGGCTACCAATACGTCAGTCATGCTTTTAGATGAAGTAATGAATGGATTAGATCCCCAAAACGTTCAGTTAATTTCGCATGTATTGTTAAATTTACGGGCACAAGGTAAGTTAATAATTATGGCCTCACATTTGTTGCAAAATTTACAGCAATATGCAGATCAAGTTTTATTTTTAAAGAATGGTAAAATAATTGAAAATCTAAACAATAAAGCTGAAACAAAAAAATATCTAGAATTTCATGATTCAAGTTTGATTAATGATATTCTCGAAGAAAGTAATTATCAAATTCTACCCAATCAAACGATTCTTTTATCAATTGATGAATTAAGTCAAGATAAATTTGACTCAATAATTCATATACTACTTGAAAATAACATTTCATTTACTGTTGAGAAAATTTCACTAGAAGACTTATTTAACAAGTTTTATGAGTAACTTAGCCATTATTTCACTGACCAAATCAAAGATAATGAAAAATAAGCTCTATTAGTTTATTTATTGCATTTTTAGACTTAGAATGAAGGAGAATGAGTAGAAAAGGGAGGACTTAAAATGACAGAAGTTCCAACAATTACATTAAATGATGGCAATAAAATGCCTTTACTTGGTTTAGGCGTCTTCCAAATACCAGATCATGAAAAAGCAAGACAAACAGTAGAGATGGCGTTAGCAAATGGTTATCGGATGATTGATACTGCAGAAGTATATGAAAATCAAATTGCTGTAGGTGAAGCAATTGCAGAAAGTGCAGTTAATAGAGATGATATCTTCTTAACTACAAAAATTTGGGTTTCAAACATGTCATTTGAAAAAGCTACTAAAGCAATTGATCATGACTTAAAAGAATTAGGAACGGATTATTTAGACTTAGTATTACTCCACCAACCATATGGCGATACATTCGGTGCTTGGAACGCTTTGGCTGCTGCTAAGCGCGCTGGTAAAGTTCGTTCAATTGGTTTATCGAACTTTTATCCTGATCAATACATGAACTTAGAGCTTGCTCATGAAGATAAGCCAGCAATTAATCAAATTGAAATTAATCCATGGTTCCAACAAACTAACGATGTTAAATTCTTCCAAGGAAGAGATGTAGCTGTAGAAGCTTGGGCTCAATTTGCAGAAGGAAAACATGATATTTTCAATAACAAGACATTGAAAGAAATTGCTGAAGCTCACCACAAGACCACTGCTCAAGTTATTTTGCGTTGGCTTACCCAACAAGATATTGTTGTTATTCCAAAATCTGTTCATGAAAAACGTCAAAAAGAAAATCTTGATATTTTTGACTTTGAATTAACTAAGGATGAAATGGATAAGATTAAAGGATTAGATAAGGGCGAAAGTCAATTCTTTGACTACCGTGATCCAGCAGTAATTGATGATATTTTCGGCGAAAGTCTAAAGCAATTACGTGATTCAGAATAGCCAGTACTATTAATCTAATAGAAATAGATAGAAGCATTATTTATGTTTCTATCTATTTTTTATTCACTATAATTCCAATACCAAATATGATATTTTAAAGATATTAAAAAGCATAAGAAAGTAAGGTGTAAAAATGGAAGAAAATACTAAAAATATGCTAGCAGGATTACCTTATCGTCCAGACACAGAAGAATTAGGAGAAATCTCAACAAAAGCGCATCGCTTAAGCCGAGATTATAATCAAACAGCAGATGAAGATAAAGAAGTAAGAAAAGCAATTATTGATAATTTATTTCCAGACCATGGAGAAGGAGTTTACCTTCAAGGACCAATTGAAGTAGACTACGGTAAATTTACAAAATTAGGTAAAAATTTTTATGCTAACTTTAATTTGACTATTTTAGATACTTGTCCAGTTACTATTGGAGACAATGTAATGTGTGGTCCCAATACTTCATTAGTAACGCCTCTGCATCCCTTATTGCCAGAGCAAAGAAATGCTCGTCTTCAGGCAGATGGAAAGATAGCAGATATAGAATATGGCGCACCAATTAAGATTGGTGACAATTGTTGGTTAGCAAGTAACGTAACAGTTTGCCCTGGAGTAACTATCGGAAACAATTGCGTTATTGGAGCTGGCAGTGTAGTTACTAAAGATATTCCAGATAATTCTTTAGTTCTAGGTGTTCCTGGAAGAGTAGTAAGAAAAATAACCAATAAAGATCGTTTAGATAATTATCCATATTAATAATTTGCTATAATTTTATCTTGCGAACATTTGTTTGAATAAAGTATAATAATTATGAAAAAAGACTGTTCAAGGATTAACCTTAACAGTCTTTTGTTCTGATTATTTATTTTTAGCATTCTTTTTTAGTAAGCCATGAGACTTCTTGTACCAATACCATAGTCCAAAAGGAACAATGTTTTCTTGATGGTTAATCAAACGCTTAATGTTAGAACGGTGTCTTACAAAAAGTAAAATCATCATAATCCCAGTAATGGTCGTGAGGAAAATATCATGAAACCAAAAAGAACAGATAAAAATTATTACTATTGAGATTAAGCTAGATAAGCTTACATAAGAAGTAATAAACAGCATTGGTAAAAATACTACAGCACAAAGTCCAAAGAATTTTAAACTATAGCCTAGAAATACTCCTGCACTAGTGGCTACCGCTTTTCCTCCCTTAAACTTTAGGAAGATTGAGAATGTATGACCTAAAATAGCACAGGCTCCGGCAACTAGTAATAAATATTTTGGACCCTTTAAATGGAAAATTAATGGCAAGTCAGTAGCAAGTGTTCCTTTTAATACGTCAATAATTAAAACTACACTACCAGCTATTGGTCCCATTACTCTAAATGAATTAGTAGTTCCAATGTTTCCTGATCCGAAATTTCTTATATCTTCATGAAAAAATATTTTTCCCATTAACACACCTGTAGGAAAGGACCCTATTAAGTATGCTAAAATAAAAATTAGTAAATAATTCAACGTAGACATTCACTTTTCAACCCCATTTAGAATCTAAAGCTATTTTAACAAAGATTATAATAGCTGTGGGGTTGATTTTGATCGTCTGTTAAAAATGGAGGCATTTATTTGGCTAAAACAAATAAAACTACCAGTTCATATGATGATTCTTCGATTCAGATTCTTCATGGACTAGAAGCAGTAAGAAAACGTCCAGGAATGTATATCGGTTCAACTGATCGTCATGGTTTGAATCAATTAGTTTATGAAATCGTCGATAATTCTGTTGACGAAGCAATGGCTGGTTATGGTAAAGAAATTAATGTAACTATTCATAAAGACAATTCTGTTACAGTTCAAGATTTTGGGCGTGGAATGCCAACAGGGATGCACGCATCAGGAATCCCCACTATTGAGGTTATCCTTACTGTTTTACACGCAGGTGGTAAATTTACTGAGAAAAATTATCAAACTTCAGGTGGATTACACGGCGTAGGCTCTTCTGTTGTAAATGCTTTATCCTCATATTTAAAAGTAAGAGTTGTTAGGGATGGTCAAGCATACGAAGAAGAATTTGAAAATGGTGGTCATCCAATTGGAACACTTAAGCATTTAGGCAAGACCAAAGATAAGAATGGGACAACCATTACGTTTAAACCTGATGCAACTATTTTTTCAACGACTACTTATAATTATGAAACAATTCAAGAAAGAATTCGTGAATCAGCATTTTTACTAAAGGGCGTTAAGTTTACTTTAACTGACGAACGTGATCCTGAACATCATGATGAATTTCTTTATGAAGATGGGATTAAGTCTTTTGTGTCCTACCTAAATGAAGATAAGGATACAATGGGGGATGTTTTCTACTTTTCTGGAAAACAAAATGGCATTGAAGTAGAATTTTCTGGTCAATATAATGATGGCTATTCAGAAAACTTTGTTTCATTTGTAAATAATGTTCGTACTGCTGACGGTGGTAGTCATGAGGCTGGTGCTAGAAGTGGATTTACCAAGGCTTTTAATGATTATGCTAAAAAGCAAGGACTTCTTAAGAATAAAGACAAAGGATTAGAAGGTAGCGACTATCGAGAAGGACTAAGTGCGGTTCTATCTGTTAAAATTCCTGAAGAATTACTAGAGTTTGAAGGACAGACTAAAGGTAAGCTAGGAACTCCTCAAGCTAGAAGTGTGGTAGATAGTATTGTTTATGAACAACTTTCTTACTACTTAATGGAAAACGGAGAATTTGCACAAAGTCTAGTTCAAAAAGCACAAAAAGCTAGGGATGCACGGGAAGCCGCTAAAAAAGCAAGAGATGAGAGTAGAACTGGAAAGAAGAGACGTAAGAAGGAAATCCTTTCTGGAAAATTAACTCCTGCTCAGTCACGTAATCCAAAGAAAAACGAATTATTCTTAGTCGAAGGGGACTCAGCCGGTGGTTCTGCCAAGCAAGGAAGAGATAGAAAATTCCAAGCTATCTTACCTTTACGTGGTAAAGTTTTGAATACGCAAAAAGCTAAGTTGCAGGACATCTTCAAAAATGAAGAAATTAATACTATGATTCATACAATTGGCGCTGGTGTTGGTTCAGATTTTCAAATTAAAGATGCCAATTATGACAAGATTATCATTATGACAGACGCAGATACCGATGGTGCCCATATCCAAATTTTACTTTTAACTTTCTTTTATAGATATATGCGTCCAATGGTTGAAGCAGGTCGGGTATATATTGCTCTACCTCCTTTATACAAATTACAAAAGGGTAATGGAGCAAAAGCTAAGATTAAGTATGCTTGGACTGATGAAGAATTGAGCGAAGACTCTAAAGACATGGGTAAAGGTTTTGCTCTGCAGCGTTTCAAAGGTTTGGGTGAAATGAATGCTGATCAATTGTGGGAAACAACCATGAATCCAGAAACTCGTACATTAATTAGAGTTAAGATTGACGATGCTCAACTTGCTGAAAAGCGTGTAACAACCTTAATGGGAGATAAAGTGGCTCCTAGAAGAAAATGGATTGATGAAAATGTTAAGTTCCGTATGGGTGAAGACGGCTCCATTCTAGAAACAAGTAGAGATTAAGAGGTTAGATTTTTAAATGTCAAAAACAACAGAAAGAATTAGAGAATTACCTCTTGAAGAAGTTATGGGAGAACGTTTTGGACGATATTCGAAATATATCATTCAAGAACGTGCCCTTCCTGATATTCGAGACGGTTTAAAACCGGTTCAGCGTCGTATTCTTTATGCGATGTATAAAGATAATAATACATATGACAAACCATATAAAAAAGCTGCTAAAGCTGTCGGAAATGTCATGGGTAATTTTCACCCTCATGGTGATAGTTCTATTTATGGTGCTTTAGTTCACTTGTCTCAAGATTGGAAGATGCGTGAACCATTAATTGAAATGCATGGTAATAATGGATCAATGGATGGGGATGGTCCAGCAGCTATGCGTTATACAGAATCTCGATTAAGCAAAATTTCTAATTTGCTACTTCAAGATATTGATAAAGAAACAGTTCAAATGATCTTGAATTTCGATGATACTGAATACGAACCTACTGTTTTACCAGCGCATTTTCCTAATTTATTAGTTAATGGTTCAACTGGTATTTCCGCAGGATATGCTACTGAAATTCCGCCACATAATCTGGCTGAAGTAATTGATGCAGCAGTTTATTTGTTAAAGTATCCCGATGCTACAACAGATGAGCTAATGAAGTTTGTTAAGGGACCTGATTTTCCAACAGGTGGTATCGTCTTAGGAACTAAGGGAATTAAAGAGGCCTATGAAACTGGTCGTGGAAGAATTCAAGTTAGATCTAAGACTACAATTCAAGAAATTAAAGGTCATCGTCAGCAAATCGTTGTAACTGAAGTACCTTTCGGTGTAAACAAAGCAATGATGGTTAAGAAAATTGACGAAATTCGTTTAAATAAAGAAATTGACGGTATTTCAGAAGTAAGAGATGAAACTGATCGTCACGGTCTTTCAATTGTAATTGAACTTAAAAAGGGTGCAGATAGTCAAAACATTTTAAACTATCTATTTAAAAACACCGACTTACAGGTTTCATACAATTTCAATATGGTGGCTATTGACCGTATGACCCCCGTACAAGTTGGATTAAAGCGTATCTTATCTTCTTACTTAGCACATAAGAAAGATGTTGTAACTAAGAGAACAGAATTTGATCTAAAAAAGGCTAAACAACGTCTAGAAATAGTTGAAGGCCTTATTCATGCATTAGATATCCTAGACCAAGTAATTAAGACTATTAGATCTTCTAAAGATAAAAAAGATGCTAAAAAGAATTTAATTGCTAAGTATGATTTCACTCCTAACCAAGCGGAAGCTATAGTTTCTTTACAGTTATATCGCTTAACTAATACTGATGTTAACCAACTTAAAAAGGAACAAGCAGATTTAAATAAAAAAATCGAAAAGTTCAATGAAATATTAAGTGATAACAAGGTTCTTGAAAGAGTTGTAGTTAAAGAATTAAATGCGGTAAAGAAAGAATTTGGTTCACCAAGAAGAACAGAAATCACTGCTAAAGCAGCTAAAATTGAAATTAATGAAAAAGCTCTTGTAGCTGATGAAGATGTACGAGTACTAGTAAGCAAGGACGGGTATTTGAAGCGCTCATCTCTTCGCTCATTCCAATCAACTGATGATGAAGAGAATGGATTGCCTGCTGGTGATAAGGTTGTCTTTGAAAAAACAATGTCTACTTTGGATAATCTTTATATTTTTACTAATAAAGGAAATCTAATTTATCGTCCCGTGCATGAATTAATCGAAACAAAATGGAAAGAAACAGGCCAGCACCTTTCTCAAGAAATTGGACTTGATAGTGATGAAGAAATTATTCGTGTATTTGAAGTTAATGATTTAAATGCAAGTTTGAACTTCTTGATTGCTACAAATGATGGATATATTAAACAAGTTACATTAGCTGATTTACAGCCTACGAGAACATATAAGTCTCGTGCCATTACTGCTATTAAGCTTAAGAGTAATGACAGTAAAGTTGTAAGAATTGATCAAGTTAAACCAGATAGTAAGCAAGAAATCACTTTAATTACTAACCAAGCATATGCAGTAAGATTTGATATTAATGAAATTCCTACTTCTGGTTCAAAAGCTGCAGGTGTTAGATCAGTTAATTTAAAAGTTGATGACTATATCGTAAATTATGTGCTTGCTGATTCTAAATTTGTTGATTTAATTAATATTGGGATTATTACTCAACGTGGTGCATTTAAACAGCTAAAACTTAAATTAATTAATAAAGTCACACGTGCGAAACGTGGAGTTTTAGTATTACGTGAACTTAAATCTAAACCTCATCGAATTATGGCAATTAGTAGTTATGGTGAAAATCATATTCTCAATCTAACTACGTCAAGTGATCGTCATATTGAAATTAATACTTCTGAATTTCCATTAGGGGATCGCTATTCAAATGGATCATTTGTATTAGACCCAATGACAGATGGAACACCAGTAACACTAAGTCTTGGTAGACCATTAGCAGATGGAAGAGATAAAACTGAAGAATTGTTTTAGATAACAAAACTATAAATAGTATTTTTAAGCTATTTATAGTTTTTTTGATAATACAAATAATTATAGGAAAATAGTTTGTATTTTATGTAAATATTTTCATTATGTAGATACAGGTGTTATTATAAGAAGTATAGGATGAATAGTAAGCTTTTATACAGGGCTATCAGAGAATAATTACATACATTTTAAATTATATTTATTAAATATTATTCCAAATTTATATAAGAGGCATTCAATCATGAAAACAAATACTGATGCAGTTTTATCCGCAAAATCATTACGTTATTTTCTACAATTAATTGATAGTATGAGCTATACTCAAGCTGCTCAAATATTAGGAATTACTCAGCCAGCTTTAACTCAACAAATTAAAAAACTAGAGCGAGCAGTTGGCTCACCCTTATTTGGTCAAATGGGAAAGAAATTATACTTAACTGATGCTGGACTAAAGATGGAAGAAACAGCCAAAGCATTATTTTCAACGGTAAATAATGCAGTTGATAGTATTCAGCAATATACTAAATCTGATACTGGCGCTATTTCTTTAGGTATATTATCAACTGTTGAAGCTAGAGTAATTGATCAGTTTTTAATTGAATTTAATCAAAAATATCCAGATATTACATTACATGTCGGCTTTTATAATAGAACAGAACTTTGGGACAAGCTAGATAATAATCAGCTAGATTTAGCAGTTCTTTATCTGCCAGATCACAATGCGACAGTTAAGAATATGAAACAATATATGGCTAAACAAATCTATTCTGAATCGGTTGTCTTTTTAACACATGATCCTGAAGATAAATTCGATAAGATGACTCATCATAGATGGGTAGCATATCCTAAAGACTATTATTTACCACAAATTGTTCATCGTTTCTATGCTGGTCAGTTTGTAGATGGTAAGTTGAGCACGCCAGTAACGTTTACTTCTCCTTACCAATTAATAAAATTTGCTGAACAAACAGATTATGATACTTATGTTTCAAAGAGCTTCTACAAGGCTCATCAAGCTGAAATAGCACTTTCACCGGTAAGTACCAAAGATGAAACCAATTTTGAAAGTTGCTTCATTTATCGTAAAAACAAGAGTGAAATACCTCGATTAGCTAATTTCTTGAAAGAATGGGATAAATTTATTGACGAAAGAGACTACGATAGTCGTTTAAAAAATGTTAAAGTAAGTATCTAAATTAAGAAGCATTGCTTTTGTTAAAAAGGCAATGCTTTTAATGTGAGATTGATTTGCTTAAGTGTAACATTTAATCTAAAATATTAGATAGATATAATTTTTAAAGGAGCTCAATGTAAATGGCAAAAGAGTTAATTTTCGGTCATCAAAATCCAGATACCGATGCAATCGGAACTGCAATTGCATATTCATACTTACAAAACAAATTAGGCTACGACACGGAAGCAGTTGCTTTAGGTGAAGCTAATGATGAAACTAAATATGCTTTAAATAAATTTGGTTTTACAGCACCTCGTGTAATTAAAACTGCTTCTAATGAAGTTAATGCAGTTATGCTTGTTGACCACAACGAACCACAACAAAGTGTTTCTGATATTGACAAGGTTAAAGTTACTCACGTTGTGGATCATCACCGTATTATGAATTTTAATACTGCTGATCCTTTATACTACCGTGCTGCTCCAGTTGGTTGTACTAGCACAATTATGTGGCAAATGTACAACGAAAAAGAAATTGAAATTCCTCAAGATATTGCTGGAATTATGCTATCTGCTATTATTTCAGATACTTTGCTTTTAAAGTCACCAACTACTACTGACCAAGATAAAGAAGCTGTAGAAGCTTTGGCTAACATTGCTGGAGTAGACTACAAGGAATACGGTCTTAAGATGCTCAAAGCTGGTACTAACATTGCTGATAAGTCAGAAGAAGATTTAATTGACTTAGATGCTAAGAGTTTTGAATTGAATGGTAGTAATGTTCGCGTAGCTCAAATTAACGTTGTTGATTTACCAGAAGCTCTAGAACGTAAAGATGCTTTCTTAAAGGCTATGGATACTGCTTCTAAGAGTGAAGGCTATGACATGTTTATGCTTTTGATTACAAATATTCTTGATTCAGATTCTGAAGCTTTAGTAGTTGGTAGTGATGAATCAAAAGCTAAATTTGAAAAAGCATTCAATACTAAATTATCAGATTCAGAAGTTAAATTGCCAGGTGTTGTTTCAAGAAAGAAACAAGTTGTTCCGCCTTTAACTAACGCTTTTGAAGCTTAATAGCTATTAGTTGTGTTTTTAGAGAAGACAGGTATGATCTTTCATACTTGTTTTTTTATTTAGTAGGAAAAAATGAAATCATCACTAGAAGTATTAAAAGATGTATTTGGTTATACTTCATTTCGACCAGGGCAAGAAGAAGTTATTAATCAGGTTCTTAACAGAAAAAACATTCTAGCCGTAATGCCAACTGGTGCCGGGAAGTCAATGTGCTATCAAATCCCAGCTTTAGTTAATCCAGGTTTAACTTTAGTAATTTCACCTTTAATTTCGTTAATGAAGGATCAAATTGATTCATTAAAGCAAAATGGAATCAGCGCTGCTGCTCTAAATTCGGCTACACCTCAAGATGAGGTTAATCCTATCTTAAGACAAGCTTACGAAGGAAAAATAAAACTTTTATATGTTACTCCTGAACGTTTAGCTATGGAATATTTTCGCTATCAACTGAACTTTTTAGATATTTCATTAGTGGCAGTTGATGAAGCGCACTGTATTTCTCAATGGGGACACGATTTTAGACCTGCCTATCGTCAAATAATGGAGGGCGTTAACTCCATTAAAAGTAAGCCTAATATTTTGGCTTTAACTGCGACAGCTACACCTTCAGTACAAAAAGACATTGCTGAACAACTACACATCCCACCAGAAAACTATGTTATTACTTCTTTTGCCAGACCAAATTTGAGTTTTAAAGTAGTTGATAATCCGGTAAATACGGAGCTATATCTCTTAGACTATATCAAAAAGCATTCCAAGCAGTCTGGGATTATTTATGCTAGTACAAGGAAAAACGTAGAAGAATTAACAGATTATCTTGCACAAAATGGAATTTTAACTGCTAGTTATCATGCAGGTTTATCAAATAAAGAAAGGGCCGATGTACAAGATGCTTTTCAATTTGATAAAGTTCAAATAATCGTTGCTACAAATGCCTTTGGAATGGGAATTGATAAAAGTAATGTTCGTTTTGTTATTCATGCTAATAGTACACCAAACTTAGAATCATACTATCAAGAAGCGGGAAGAGCCGGGCGAGATGGAGAACCTTGTGAAGGAATACTGATTTATCATCCAAAGGATATTCGACTATATCGCTGGTTCATTGAACAATCTGATTTAGATGATGAATATAAGAAAATTCAATATCAGAAATTAGCTATGATAACTAGATATGTTAATACAACAGAATGCTTGCAACAGTTTATTGTTAGCTATTTTGGTCAAAATTGTAATCCGTGTGGTAAATGTTCAAACTGTTTAGGAACATTCATAGAGAAAGATATTACCAATGACAGTAAGAATATAATTTCAGCCATTTATGAACTAGATAGTCGCTTTGGTAAAACAGTGATTGCTGATGTAGTTACTGGGGCAAAGAATCAAAGAATGAATGAAATTCATGCTCAAAATTTGAAGCATTATGATAGTTTGAAGCGGAGTAAAAAGTCAGTAATTGATCTTATTAATTTTCTAATCAGTCATAATTATCTTACTCTAACTGATAGCCAATATCCTGTAGTACATGTAACTAATTCAGGCTGGGACGTACTAGATGATAAAAAGAAAGTAATACAAAAAACATCTAAGAATACTAAAATACCTAAAAGAATTACTAATTCCGCTGAAAAAGAAAATGACTTATTCATGCGCCTGAAAGAGATTCGTTTATCTCTTGCTAAAAAGCAAGGAATACCAGCATTTTATATTTTTTCAGATAAATCTCTAAGGGAGATGTCACTACAGAAGCCACAAACACAATCAGAATTTTTAAATATTTCAGGAGTAGGGCAGGCAAAATTAAAAGCATATGGTCAGATAATGATTATGGCTATAAGAAATTACTTAAAAGAAAAGATAGATTAATGAAGTATAGACAAATAAAGGGTAAAATAGATAAGGTAATATGGAATTAGGAGGATAAAAATGGAATATCCACAATTAAATTTAGAAAATGTACAAGGCCCCAAAGCTCTTATTCAAACTAATCATGGAGATATTGAAGTCCAATTATTTGAAAAAGAAACTCCAATGACTGTTGAAAATTTCGTTCGTTTAGCAAAAAAGGGTTACTATAATGACACTACTTTTCATCGTGTAATCAGTGACTTCATGATCCAGGGTGGAGATCCTAAAGGTAATGGTACTGGTGGTGAAAGTATTTGGGGTCATCCATTTGAAGATGAATTTTCAAATAAATTATTCAACATGCGTGGAGCACTTTCAATGGCCAACTCTGGTCCAAATACTAATGGAAGTCAATTTTTTATTGTTCAAAATAAGAATGTGCCTAAAAGAATGATCAAAGAAATGGATACAGCAGGCTATCAAAAAGAAGTCGTTAAAGCATATAAACAAGGCGGAACACCTTGGCTTGATGGCCGTCACACTGTTTTTGGACAAGTAATTAAAGGTATGGATGTTGTTGATGAAATTGCAAAAGTTCCGCGTGATAAGGCAACCGATAAGCCAAAGGAAGATGTAATTATTAAAGATATTCATATTGAAGACTAATTTAGATTCATTAACGTGGGAGAATTTAATTTTATGAATCTATTTTTTAACGATAAATATTGTCCATCCGAATCAAGAATTTTAGCAACTGCTTTAACCTTTTCAGCTGGATTTATTGATGCTTACACATATATTCAAAGGGGACACACTCTATCTGCGGGTCAGACAGGAAACGTTATCTTTTTTGCGTCAGCATTGGCTGATCATAATGTCGCTGGCATGTTAAACCGTGCTACAACATTTATTGCATTTACGTTAGGTCTTTTATTAGTAGGTCTTTTCCATAAATACGTAAAAAGTAATTATTGGCGAGTATTTTGTCTATTTCCAATATTACTTATTTGTTTAGGAGTAGGATTTGTACCTAAAAGTGTTCCAAACTACTATGTGGTTCCAGTAATTGCTTTTGGCTTAGCTGTTCAAAATGCATCCTTTAGTAAAATTGAAGGTATGGGCTATAATAATGCATTTACAACCGGTAATTTAAAAAAATCTGTAGTTGCTTGGAGCGCATATTTCTTTGGTGAGGATAAATCTCAGCATAACGCAGCCGTTAACTATATGTTTTTAGTAATTGCTTTCGCCTTTGGGGCAATTGTGTCTGCATTACTACAGAAAATTTTTGTTTTAAAAACGATTTGGTTTGCAGTTTTGCTTTTGGGAGTGATTAATATTATTTATACATTTTCATTAAGTAAACGAAAGAAATTTAAATTTTCAGAAAATAAATAAATTTAATGAAGTTTTGAGTAAAAGTTTAACTCTCAAAACTTTTTTTATTATTGGCGAAGTATTCTTAATTGAGAGGTTATTACTTTACATATACTTCGTGTAATATATATTATGTAAAGTAGTGTATAAAAATGAAGAGAACAAACTACCAAGATACTTAACCATCATCAATTTAACTTAAATACAGATATTATTAATTTTATTTCTTACAAACGGTTTGATTTATATTTATTTTTTAATACACTGAAGCATTTTTATAAATCACAATTTAAAATTTTGATTTCGTTCAGTCTAAGTATTATAGATTATTTTTAAAATTTATTTTTACCGAGTATGATAATTTCTCTATCAATAATTACATACTGAGACGGCCATTCTACAGCTTCTAAATCATCTATTGATTAATAAGTTAATAATTAAACGACAATATCACATAATATTCCATAAGTTTATTATCACTAAATTTAGTTATCTAAATAGCTTATATAATTCCTGGACGTAGAATACAAACAAAGTCCATAAAATCTACATTTTACTACTAGAAATAAGAGTAATTCCATTAATAGTACCTATCATTAAAACAATAATTTTACTGATAGGTATACACTTATACTATTGAAATTATAGCTTTTTAAGCTATATGTCTTTTACTTTTAAAAGTTAATTTTCGTAAATAATTATATAAAATCAGAAATTTTAAGTAAGCTATGATCTATCTTGAATAATTTTTTACCAATCTAATCAATTAATTTATTGCAGTAAATTATTGTAAAATTGAAAAAATACACTTTTATTATGGCTCTCCTTCTCTGATAAGAGAATAAAAACAAGCTAAAGTCTTGTGTATAAGCAAAACTAAACTAATTTTACTTTTTATATTCGCACAGTACATAAAAAAGTATTAAATCATCAATGATTATTATATATTGTTTAATTATATAGTTATTTAAGACTTTTAAACTTATTTTTGAGAAATTTATCTTAAAATCTTCATAGACCAATGATAAAACTTTACTAAGAATCATTTTTCAGTATTTATCTACCGACGACACATACTCCGTCCCCCTCTCTCCTACTTTGCCAAGATTAGGGGATAATAGCAAAGAATTGGCAAATAAGATATAATATATACAAACCTACGTTCGAGGAGACCGAAAAATTGGAAACTAATAGATACCTATCCCTTATTAATCAAGAATTAGAAAATATGCCAAAATTTGTAAAAGAATATAATCTTGGTACTACTCATTCGTTAACTACAACATATCAATATTTAACTGAACTTCGACGTTTTTTTGATTGGTTAAGAGAAAGTAGGATTTCTACAGTTTCTTCCAACAAGAAAATAAGTGTGTCTACTTTAGAAAATTTACAGCGAAACGATGTTATGCTTTATATTCATCACCTAAAGCATATGAAAAATCAACAAGGAAGACTAAACTCTCCTACTACTATTAATAGATCTATCAATGCGTTGCGTTCTCTCTATAAGTTTTTGACAATTACGTCTGATAATAACCAGGGCGAGCCATATTTTGATCGTAATGTAATGTTAAAAATAAACTCACTAAATGATACTAAAACTCTAAACTATCGAGCTCATGTTCTAGAATCACATATGTATATGGGGGATTTAAAGTTTAAGTTTTTAGACTTTATCGAAAATGAGTATGAACACAAATGTAATAAACAATCATTACCTTCTTTTAAAAAAAATCATGAACGTGATATGGCAATAATTGCACTGATTCTAGGAACAGGTATTAGAGTTTCTGAATGTGTTGGCGTAAATGTACGTAATATCAATCTTAAAGATGCTATGCTTGACGTAATACGAAAAGGCGGTCAAAAAGATAGTGTGCCTATTGCTGATTGGACTATTCCTTATTTGAAAAAATATAAAGACATACGTGCTGATCGTTATCACGCTGAAAAAGCAGATGTAGCTTTCTTTTTAACTAGATGGCATGGAAAAACTAGACGGATGACAACGAATGCCGTTGAAAAGATGGTCAATAAGTATTCAGCTGCTTTTGGAAAACCTCTTACTCCGCATAAACTGCGACACACACTAGCTAGTGAATTATATGAAGTAACCAAAGACCAAGTTTTAGTAGCACAGCAATTGGGGCAAAAAGGAACAACGGCTACCGACCTATATACTCATGTCGATCAGAAAAAACAGAAAGCTGCTCTAAATAAAATTAATAAGTATAACCTATCTGATTAATTTAACTATAATAATAGAAATAAATAGTTTAATTGAACGAAATCGAATATTGCTAATCTTTTCCTTAAATTAATGCGAAATTCTATAAAAAAAGAAAATTAAAAAAGCTTTGAAATTATCCAAAATGTAGTAACCCACAAAAATTGGAATTTCAAAGCCTTTTTATTACTAAATACTAATGACTCTGACTAGATGAAGCTTGTTGATTATTCTGTGCTTGTCCTTGGTGTTGGTTGTTATTGGTATGTGACTCATTATGTTGTGGTTGTTGATTAGATTCTTTATTGTCTGATGACTGCGCTGGTGTACTACTTTGACTTTGACTTTGACTCTGACTCTGAGATTCTTGTTTTTCATCTTTATGTTCTTCAGATTTACTGCTCTGCGTCGAACTAGATTGCTGACTACTTGAGCTTGAACTAGATGATTGACTAGACTGACTATTTTCTTTTGCTGTGTCAATATTAATATCAAAACTATCATCAGCTTTTGGATGATATACTCGATGACTCTTCTTTGAAGTCTTAGATTTTAATGCACTTGGGGTACTTACCTTTATAGCATTAATTTGAGTGTATGTACCTTCTTGAGAAATGTCGTAACCAGCGTAAGCAAAGTGAAGATAGAATGTAAAGCTAGTTAAGACTAAATGTCCACCTTTCTCTTTTAAGGTATACTCAACCTTTAATTGTTTAAGAGCACCTTCATTGTCTAAACCTGAAGCATTACCTTTAAGCTTTTTGATCAACTTACTATGTGTTTTATTCCAAAAGCGTAAACTATTGCCGCTGTAACTTACTTTGTAAATAGAGCCTGATTTTTTAAGCTTCATATCACTTTTAATAGCCTTACTACCGCTTAGAATAATAGCAGGATCAAACTGACTCACAACCTTATTAGGAGTCATAGTAGATGAAGCTTTCCATTTAGGACTACCAGTATTATCCCACATCTTTTGATATACTTTGTCATCATTAAGCCACATAGAGGTTTTATCAACTTTAGCTTGAGCTTTTAAGGGATCATTTTGATATTCTCCCGTCCAAGTTCGAGTTGCCTGAATACCAGGTGAGTTTTTAACTTTAAACCTATAGCTTTTAAAGTCTGTATTTAATGCTTCAGCAATTATCTCTTTATCACTACTATTACTTGTTGCTGAATTAACAGTTGCTGGACTTGAGTTTTTTATTGTATTTGTATTCATTGTTAGAATTACTTGAAAAACAATTACTAATCCCAATCCTACAGCTGCAACTAAGCCTAAAATCCTTAAAAATTTACTTTTCATTTATTTACAGTTCACTCTCATCTTTAACATTTTTTAGTGTATATCTTTATAAAAAAATAGGAAAGCAACTTTAGCCTTCCTATTTTTGATATGATTATTTTTTACTAAAGTCCATTTTATCTATATCTGCCATCCAAGTAATGCCTAGAGATTTTTCTCCTAAATATGTGGCAATTACAGAACTAAAGTTGAACATCTTAATGGTCATATTAGGAAAAGCGGCTTGGAAGTCATCTTTAACTTTAGTAGCTTGATCTAAATCGTTTGAATTGTAAACTGTTAATGCTAAGTTATCTTTAATTGGTGAATTGTTAATCCGTTCAATAGTTATATTTTCAGCCTTTTTAACAGCTCGCTTCATTGAACGAACCTTATCAAAACTTACAATTTGATAATCATCTTTTTTAAAGGTTAACAAAGGTTTAATTTGAAGCATGGTACCAATAATCGCACTAGCGTTACTCAAGCGACCACCGCGAACTAGATTATTTAAATCATCTACAACAAATAGAACATCAATTGTATCTCTAATTTTGTCTAATTTGGCTAAGATTTCCTTAGGTTCCCATCCATTTTTGATCATTTTAGCAGCTGCAAGTACTAAATTTCCCATAGAACGAACTGTCATTGCAGGATCATAAGGATATAAATTAAATTCAGGATGATTATGAGCCAAAGTAACTAAACTATTATAAAAACCAGAAATTCCAGATGTTAATGGAATAGCAATAATAGCTTCATATCCTTCATCTTTTAATTTTTGGCATAACTCAAGCATAGTACCTGGGCTAGGTTGAGAAGTCTTAGGAAAAGGTGCTCCATCGCGCTCCAACTCAAAAAGTTTCTCTGCAGTCATATCTACCCCATCCATATACTGTTTATCACCAATAATAACTGGAATAGGTACTACAGTAATATCGTTGGCCTTGGCTTCTTCTGGGCTTATATCACTAGTACTATCTGTAATAAGTGCTATCTTCACGTGTGAAAACCTACCTTAAAATTTAAAATGGCAGCATTAAGTTGCATGCTGCAATACTACTTATCAAAATGAAATTATATCATAAAAACGAATGATTTTTAAATATAATCGATGATTTATACTTCTTCTGCCGAAAGATTATTTACAATAACTTGCAATTTATTATCAAAATCCTGAATATCTTCATCGCTCCACGTAGAAAATATTTGTTCTTCGATCTGTTTTAAAACTTTTTTCAGTTCTTG
The DNA here is from genome assembly GCF_001436695.1 of Lactobacillus taiwanensis DSM 21401. Taxonomy (GTDB): domain Bacteria; phylum Bacillota; class Bacilli; order Lactobacillales; family Lactobacillaceae; genus Lactobacillus; species Lactobacillus taiwanensis. The sequence continues at coordinate 134,803 of NZ_AYZG01000051.1, read as the reverse complement.
TGCCTTAGCCAATCCATCATTATTTAAATTTAAAGACTTGCTAGAATCTTTTTTTGATCGTTCTACTGTAATCAAAGCTGCAGTTTTTTTCTGCTTAATTTGTCTACTAAGGGTAGAAAGCGATATACTTAATGCCTGTGCTAATTCTCCCATTGTTAAAGTTTCATTCTTATGACGATCGAAGAAGAGTAATAAACGAGTTTGCGATAGATTTAACCCACACTTTTTATTAATAACTCGCTTAATATTCTCACGAACGCTATTAAATATTAAGACATTCATGTTATTTACCACCTATACTTATTTTCCCAATTTTTCTAATTCAACAATAATTCTAAGACATAATTTAAATTTTCACAAGATTTGTGAAGATTTAACAATATTAGTGAAGAAATCACATTGTTGAATGAAACAATTCTTTACATTAAAGAGTATAATATATGTACTATTTTTAAGGAGGATACTTATGGCTTTTGATGGCTTATTTATTCATAGTCTTTTACAAGACCTCTCTCCTACCCTAGTTGGAGGAAAGCTTACTAAAATATACCAGCCTTTTGATCAAGATTTAGTTCTGAATTTTCGAAAAGACCGTAAAAATCAACGCTTACTTATTTCAGCAAATGCTCAAACACCTCGTTTTTATCTTACAAATGATTCTATTGTTAACCCTGATGTTGCCCCTACATTTGTAATGGTATTAAGAAAGTATTTAGAGGGTTCAATTCTTAAAAAGATCGAACAAGTTGGTGTAGAACGAATCGTTAATTTTTATTTTTCCAATCGTAATGAACTTGGCGATGAAATGAAACTTGTTTTATCAGTCGAATTAATGGGTAGGCATAGCAATGTTATCTTGTATAATAGTGAAGATAATAAGATTATTGATTTACTGAAAAGAATTAATCCTGATGAGAATCGTGCTCGGTTGTTATTACCACATGCACCTTATGAATTACCACCACTTTTGCCAGGAATTAATGGATTTGAACTATCTGCTGATCAATTTAATGATCTAAAAAATAAATATCCTGAAGCCATGGACTTTGTAAAACAATTCAATGGACTAGATGGGGATGATAAAAAAGAATTTACTGGCTATTTAGAAGATGATTTTTCTTATAGTTCATTGCAGACATTTTTTAATCAATTTGCACGTCCTAAGGGCTATGTTTTACAGACTATTAAACATAAAGATCGTGTATACACCTATTTACCATATCATCTTGACTTAAAATTAATTTACTCAAATGATGACGTCAACAAGGTTCTTGATGATTTTTATCGTGAACAAGCTAATCGAGAATGGGTAAAACAAAAATCTAAACGAATTGAAAATATTGTTAATAATGAAATTAAAAAACTTAAGAAAAAGATTATTAAGCTTCGTAAACAATTGGATCAAGCAGAAAATTCAGAAGAATATCGCATTAAGGGCGAATTACTTAATGCTTATTTACATGAAGTAAAGGCAGGTATGACTAGTATTGATTTACCTAATTATTACGAAAATAATCAGCCTTTAAGTATCAAACTTAATCCTGCCCTCTCTCCTGCTAGAAATGCGCAAAAATATTTTACTCGCTATCAAAAGTTAAGAAATTCTATTAAGCATGTTAATGAACAAATTAAACTTGCAAATGAAAACCTAGACTATTTTGATTCAATTCAAACTGCTATTGATAATGCAGATCCACAAGATATTGATGCTATAAACGACGAGTTAATTAATCAAGGCTACTTAAAATCTCAAAATCATAATCGTCGTCGTAAGAAGAAAATTAATGAAAAGAATTTAAATACCTTTAAATTAAGTGATGGTAAAAAAGTTCTTGTTGGTAAAAATAATTATCAAAACGATTGGTTAACTTTAAAGAAAGCCGATAAGCGAGATTACTGGTTCCACGTTAAAAATATGCCTGGTTCCCATGTTATCTTACAAGACAGGGATCCAAGCGATAAAGATATTGCTGAAGCCGCTGAAATTGCTGCTTATTTCTCAAAGGGTAAAAACTCTAGTCATATTCCTGTTGACTATGTTCAAGTTAAAAAGATTAAGAAACCTAATGGTGCTAAACCTGGTTTTGTAATTTATACTGGTCAAAATTCAATTGAAGTTACACCAAATGAACAAGATGTTTTAAATAAAAAAATATAAAATTAAAAATGCTCAAGTGATAGAAGTTGCCTCTGTTACTTGAGCATTTTTTATATCTATATTACATAATAAAAAATATTTAAATATTACAATGGCTGTGTAGTCATAGCTAAAGTTTCTAGAACGGCTAAGATATCTTGTGCTGATTGTAAACTAGAAAAGACAGGAATATGTGTACTCAAGGCGGCATCTTTAATCATAATGGCATCATGACTAGCCGAATCCGAGAGACTTGTGACGTTAATTACGAGATTAATTCGATGTTGTCTAATCTTTTCAAGCAAACTATTACTTCCTTCTTGTACCTTCCCAATAATTCCCGTTGTAATACCTTCTTCAGCTAATACATTTGCTGTTCCTTCAGTTGCTAAAAGTTTAAATCCTAATCTATGAAATCTAGCAGCGATTTTAATCGCGTTATGTTTTTCTGAATCTTTAACTGAAATAAAGACCGTTCCATAAGTTGAAATCATCAAATCACTGCCTGCGTAACCTTTAAATAAAGCTGTAGGTAAATGTTTAGCACGTCCCATTACACTACCAGATGTTTTCATTTTAGAATCAAATGTATTTTCACTCTGATAGGATAAATATGAAAGGACAGGCATCTTTACATGAATTAAATCATTCGAAGGCCAAATATCACTTGATAATTCTAATTCAGATAATTTTTTACCAAGTAAAACTTGCATAGAAATTGACGTAATATCTCGTTTTAATGCCTTAGTTAGAAAAGCAACATTATGACCAGAATAGCTTTTTATTTGTAGCAAATATATTTGATTATTGGCAAGTAAAAAGTGTAAATTAACTGGTCCTTTTAAATGTAAATTAGTAGCAATACTAATTGCACTATCCCTCAATCTACGTTGATCATTAGTAGATAGATTTTGCGGACGATAAACGGCAATTGAATCACTGGCATGAGATCCAGTTTGTTCAAAGTGTTCAATAATTCCAGGAATAGTAACATTTTCTCCATCAGAAATAGCAGTCACTTCATATTTTTTACCTTCAATAAACTTAGAAATACTTATGTGCTCTAATGCATTTTCAGCAATGTATCTTTGTAGTGCAGGTAAATCAAAAACAACTGCGGATTTTTGCTTCTTACCATTGCTTGAACCGCCAATTAAAACAGGAAATCCAATTTGCTTTACAAAATCAAAAATTTTATCTTCATTATCACATTGAAGTGCAGGAACTGGTTTAACGCCTGCTTGATATACTTCATTAGAATGATCCTCTTTTAAGATCTCATTCAAGTTATTTTGTGCCAAAATTGCTAATCCATGTTCTAGTAATTGAAGTCGATACTCATTAATTTGTTTACCAGAAAATTGAGTTACAATTTCTTTAATATTTTCCTTATTAGCTACATCTAAGATATTTTCTAGCGTAATCGGTTCAAAATATACTCGATCACATACATTGTATGCTGCACTAATACTTTCAGGATTGTTACTAATAATAACTGGGCTTATTCCTTGCTCTTTTAGAGTCTCGGCAGCATGATAAAGCATATAATCAAATTCATCTGTTAATGATACCTGAAATGGCTTTAATCCCAAGAGAAGGCACTTCTTTGCATTAGAAAGTGGTTTTATTTCATCCTCAATTCCATAACTACTATAGACAGCTTGAATATTAGGATGAATTAAACCAGCTGTCCCATCAATTTCAATATAACTTGGTTTAATTGACCATTTTTTACATAGGTTAGAAATGTCTTTTTCGTCTTGATGCGTTACTTCAGCAATTAATCGATTAGAAAAGCCATTTTTTTTCACCTTAAGTAGTAAATCAGCAGTAAGTTCATCATTTTGCAATTTCTTAAGTAAAATCAAAATATGATTAAACTTTTGCAAAAATACTAGGTGCACATGCAAAACCTTATGCAAAGTATGATAACTAATTCCTTTAGCAATAGCTGCCAAAAGAATAATTAAATGTAGTTCAGTAGGTTTACTTAGATCTTGCAATAATTGCTCTTCACTTTTTTTACACTCTTTTTCAAAGGTTTTTATATTATTTGAAAAACCTGTAGTAGCTTGCAAAGCTTTTAAAAATGCACTTTCAAAGTTGCGTCCTACTCCTAATGCTTGACCTCCAGAAGCAGTTTTATTATTGAGAAAATAGTGATTATAACCAGCCTCAGTAAATGACCAATATGGTAGTTTTACAAAACAAGCATCTTGAATCGGATCAACTGCTGCTGATATTCCAGACTGTGGATCAGTAATTTCATTTAAGTTATACCCAAGCGCAACCTTAGCAGTTACATACCCAATTGAATATACGCCACTTCGATACGAAAGTAAGCTAGTTTGTGTTAAACGTGGTTTTACGCTTAATACCTTAAAATTAAAGTCCTCACCTGCTTGTTTAACTGCAAAATGAATACTCAGTGCTCCATGTAAATTAAGGCAATTAGCAATCTTACGACAGCAATTTCTTAATCGCTGAATTTGATTATTATTTCTGGTTAAAATCGGCGTTACTAATAACGAGTCAGATGAATTGATACCAACAGGCTCCAAGCTTCCAGTATTTCCAACAAAGCAAAAATTACCATTATTATCTCGAATAATATCAAAGATCAATTCTTCCCAATTTGATAGATCTTCGCTTATACGATAATCTTTCCACTGAAAATGATCGTCATTTTCTTCATCCAAAAAATATTGTTCTAATTGCTTTAAATTCTCTAATGAAATCGTATTATCAGGACGATAGTGTTGTTTTTTTGCCAAAAGTAATGGAAAGTGTGCATGTTCAATTACACGCTTTAAATCATCTTCTTTTTCAAGAAGCCATTGATTAGCAACCGAAATCTTATTAGCCTTAAGAAAAGTATAAAAGTTATGTGGGCTTGATAAGCTAAGAGCTAAACTATTGATTGTTAACAACTCAATATTCATTTGAGTTAAAATACCAGACTCTAATAGTTCTTTAGTCAGTTTTAAAGCTGGCTTTCCACCAAAAGCAGGAATAATTGCATCTGGTTTTTCCATTCTAATAATCCGCTTAACAAAAGGTAGCGTCATTGGCTCAAGATATACATTTACATTAGCTCGAGGATCTGTAGTAACAGTTGCTGGATTAGGATTAATTAAGACTACTTGAACATTACTCTCTGCAAATGCTGTTAAGGCTTGTTTAGCAAGAATATCAAGTTCTGAAACTTCTCCAACAATACTTGGCCCAGCTCCAATGACAAGTACTTTATTAATTTCGTTATGTAAAGGCATATTTTACTCCATCATATTCATAAACTGATCATAGATACTAGCAGCATCAAAATTTCCGGGTGAGCCTTCCGGATTAAACGCAGCCGCTAATACTTTATCTTCCTTAATACAATAGCCAGCTAAAAGATCTGATCTTAGGTCAAAATACTTACGAGATAAATTTAATGACAAACTATCAGGAACAACTAACTGATCGATATTCATGGCTGTTTGCCAAATACGATTATTAGTTTGTTCAATAACTGGGAAATTACTGCCATTATAAGCGGGAATTAAATCTAATAATTCTAAATTCAAATAATTACTAATAGCTAAAAAGCCTAACCCAATTCCTAAAATAGGTAATTTACCATAAAATTTATCAAATACTGGCTTTAAGAAAGGTGCTATCTCTTCTACTCTGCTTGGTCCATTAGAAATAACAATAGCGTCTGCACGAAGACTAATAATGTCATAAATTGATGCATTATACGGTAAAACAACACTGTTAATTTTGCGCAAAGAAAGCGAGCGTAATAATGAGTGCTTTAATCCTAGATCAATAACTGCTACGGTTTTTCCAACATTTGGTGCCGCATAGGGATGAGTTGTCGAAATTTGTGCCGTTTTATTTTTGGGTAAGACAAGAGCCTTAATTTGATCGAAGGCATGTGCATCGTCAGTATCCATAATTGAGGCCTTAATTACCCTTTTATTTTTTAACTTTTGGACTAAAGCTCGGGTATCAACTCCATAAATTGCTGGTATCCTCTTTTCTTTTAAAAAATCGTCTAGATCTTGAAAAGTTGGATTTGCAGAAATATGAAATGCAATGTCATTAGCAATTATTCCTCTAACACTTGGATCAATCGATTCATAATCAATTGCATTTATTCCACTACCGCCAATCATTGGAGTTGTAAAAGCTAAAATTTTACCAAAGTTTGCTGGATCTGAAATTGCTTCTTGGTAACCAAAGTTACTGGTTTGAATGGCTAATTCACCTGTTGCAGTAATTGGTGCACCAAATCCATGTCCCGAAAAAGCTGTTCCATCTTCAAGAATCAAATATCGTTTCATAAATTAATGCTTCATTTCTTGTCGTAAATTTTCTAATTGTTTTTCAAAAATTGTTGGTAATGGTGCAGTAAATTCAAGCCAATCGTTAGTTGATGGTTGATAAAAACCTAAAGTTTTAGCATGTAAAAATTGTCCATGACCAGCTAACGTCTTCTTAGGACCATACAGTGGATCTCCTGCCAGAGGGTGCCCAATATATTTCATATGAACTCTAATTTGATGAGTTCTTCCTGTCTCAAGAATACACTTAACTAGACTATAGTTTTTAAATTGTTCTAGTACTGTGAAATGCGTTACTGCAGCTTTCCCTTTAGGATTAACCGCCATTTGCTTTCTATTATTAGGATTTCTACCAATAGGCGCATCAATAACTCCATTTTTAGTTTCAAAATTACCATGTACAATTGCTAAATATTCTCTTTTATTAATCTTTTTAGCCAATTGCTTTTCTAAACTTTCGCGAGCACGATCGTTTTTAGCAACCATTAATAAGCCAGAAGTATCTTTGTCAATTCGATGTACAATTCCTGGGCGAAAGCTTTCAAAACTGTCAGCTAAATTTTTGGTATGGTAGAGCAAACCATTTACAAGAGTATGATCAGGGTGACCTGCTGAGGGATGAACAACCATCCCTTGAGGCTTATTAACAACTATTACATCTTCATCTTCATATACAATATCAAGATGCAAATTTTGGGGTTCTAAAGTCAATGGCTTAACCGGAGGAATTGTAATCTTAATTACATCCCCAGACTGAACTTTATAAGATACCTTTTCAGCTTTATCATTAACTAAAATATTTTGATCATTTACCAATTCTTTAATTTTAGTTCGACTCAAATCGGTGACTTTATCCGCAATAATTTTATCTAAACGTCCCTTTTCTCCGTTAATTACTAACCTATAATCTTTAGTCATTTAATTCTTGTCCTCTAGTCCTTTTCACTAATAAATATTAAATAGATAAAAACTAGGATAATTCCAATGGTAATCGCACTATCCGCAACGTTAAAAATATTAAAATTAATAAAATCTAACTGCAGCATATCAATTACATATTTGAGATGTAAGCGATCAATAAAATTACCAATAATTCCGCCTAAGACTAAGGCTAAACCAGTATCAAAGAGACCATTTTTATATCTGGGATTAAAAAGATAATAAATTACAACTGCAATTGCAGCGATACTAATCAAATAGAATAAAACTATTTGACCGCTAAAGATATTCCAGGCAGCCCCATCATTTTGTAAGTAAGTAAATGATAAAATACCCGGAATAACTGTTTTTTCTTCACCGATTTTAAAATTTGAGACGATATAACTTTTTAAAACCTGATCAGCTATAACTACTAATAAAGAAATTATTAAATATAAGGCTTGTTTAGCTTTATTCATTAGAACAATCCTGAAATCTTTCCATCATTATCTACATCAATATCTAAGGCAGCAGGATGTTTCGGTAATCCTGGCATATCTAAAATTGAACCAGTTGCAACAACGATAAAACCAGCACCATTTTTTAATGCCAGATCTTTAACATGCAAAGTAAAGTCTTCTGGTGCTCCTAAAATCTTCTTTTTATCAGTAAAGCTATATTGCGTCTTAGCAATAATTACTGGTAAGTGATTTTTATCAATTTTCTTAATTTCAGCTAATTGCGTCTTAGCCTTATCTGAATATTCAATATCCTTAGCATGATAGATATTATGAGCAATTTTACTAATTTTCTCTTCAACAGAATCTTCTGACTGATAAACGGAGGTAAAGTCACCAACTTTATTAGTTAACTCTACTACCTTCTCAGCTGCCTTAATTCCGCCTTTAGAGCCTTCATCATGATAAGAAACAACTTCACATTCAAACCCATCCTTTTGAACAAGTTCTTTTAGCTTAGACAGTTCTTGATCAGTATCGCTAGCAAATTTATTAATTAACACCATTACCGGTACACCATAGTGTGCCATATTTTCCATATGACGTTTTAAGTTAGCAAATCCCTTCTCTAGTGCTGGGATATTTTCTTCATCTAAGTGATCAGTTGTTCCTTCAGCTTGATACTTCAATGCTCTAACAGTTGCAACAACGACAACTGCATCTGGACGCTTATCTAGGTGATTTGAAACAAAATCCATAAATTTCTGTCCACCAAGATCTGCGCCAAAGCCAGCCTCAGTTAAAACATAGTCACTTAAATGTAAAGCTGTATTAGTAGCAATAACTGAATTTGCACCATGTGCAATATTTGCAAATGGTCCACCGTGAACAATTGCAGGAGTATGTTCAAGCGTTTGAACTAAATTAGGCTTTAATGCAGTTGCTAAAAGAGCAGCAATAGCTCCTTCAAACCCTAAGTCTTTAACATAAACAGGTTCATCTTTAACAGAAAAGCCAACTAAAATATTTCCAATTCGTTTCTTTAGGTCATTAATGTCAGTTGCTAAACATAAAATAGCCATCAATTCATTAGCTACTGTAATTGCAAAGCTGGCTTCATGTTCAATTCCATTAAAACGTGATCCTTGTCCAATAGTGATTTTCCTTAAAGTACGATCATTAACGTCAATTCCACGTTTTAACAAAATTCGATTTGGATCTAGCTCTAAGCTATTATCCTGATAAATATAGTTATCAACTAAAGCAGCTAAAGTATCAATAGCACTAGTTAGAGCATGCATATCTCCTGTAAAGTGCAAGTTAATATCTTCCATGGGGATAATTTGCGCATAACCACCACCAGTAGCTCCACCCTTTAACCCAAAAACAGGTCCCATTGAGGGTTCTCTTAATGCAATTAAGGTATCTTTGTGAAGTTGGTTGCTAATCGCATCCCCTAACCCAATAGTAATGGTTGACTTCCCTTCACCAGCAGGAGTTGGACTAATTGAAGTGACTAAGATTAGCTTACCAAGCTTATTATTTTTTTTAATTCGCTTAATACCACTCCAGCTAATCTTAGCCTTATCGCTGCCATAAAGTTCAATTTCTTCAGGCTTAAGGCCAATTTTTTTGGCAATTTCTGTAATTGGTAATTCCTTAGTACTTTGTGCGATCTCGATATCTGACTTCAAATTCATTTCTTCTTTCTTTTAAGTGCTAAAAACAAATAAGTATTAATTTTACTTTTTGCTTTATAGATTACGAATGCCTTCCATTGACATTTAATTTCTAAACTTTGAAGCTTAAATTTTTGACGGTACGGTAGTTTTACCCAAAAATCATCTGTTTCTTTTTGAAAGTAAGAATTAAGCCAAGTATAGATAACAATAACCACAAAAATAGCTCCTAAAATAATTGCAGGATAGCTAATTGATTTATTGCTTTCATATCCAATGATAAAGGCTACAAAAATCAGTGCTAAGAGCCAAGAGTAATAAATTACTCCAGGAGCTCCTAAAAAAATAAAATGTTTTTTCATGATTTAGAATTTAGGTCACACCCTATTTATTGATTACCTTTATTGTAACAAATAATAACGCAAATTTACGTTTTTGTTTAAATAGGCTTTCTAGACTATAATGTTAAGCAAACATATGGAGGTAAATAACTTTATGAAGATTGGCGTTTTAACTGACAGTTCATCCTATTTAACTAAAGAACAATGTGAAAAATACGGTATTGATGTATTACCGATTCCAATCATCTGGGACAAAAAAGAATATCTAGACTTAATTGATACTGGTTTTCATGAATTTTATGAGAAGCTAAATACATCTACTACTCTTCCTACTACGTCTCAACCTTCAGTCGGAACAGTTAAAAAGTATGTTGATAAATATGTTGATGAGAGTTACACAGATTTAATTATTATTACGCTCTCAAGTGGAATCTCTAGTTTTTACAATAATGTATTAAGCGTAGCAAATGAAGAAACACGGATTAAGATTCATCCCTTTGACTGTAAAATCACCTGTGCGGGTGAAGCAGATGCTGCTATTTTAGCTGGGCGACTAGTAAAAGCTGGTGCTGATATTGACTTAATCATGCATGACCTAAAAGACTTAAGAAACACTACAGATGTAAGATTTATGGTAGACAACTTAAATCATTTGAAGAGAACAGGTCGTTTATCTAATGCGGCTAGCTTTGTCGGTTCTATTCTAAAAATCAAGCCCATTTTATCAATGGATGTACAAAACGAAGGTAAAATTTCTGCAATTGCTAAAGAAAGGCAATACAAGCGTGCCTACAATCATATTAAAAAGGACTTTGATAAGCTAACGTCGAATATGCCTTATCCAATTCAATTAACAATTTTCCATGCAGATGATGCAGAAAGGGAAGCTGAATGGATTAACGATTATCAAACAAGTTTTCCTAAAGTTAAGGTTGATCAAAGTATTATCGGTCCAGTAGTTGGAGTTCATGTTGGTCAACACACAATGGCAATGATTTGGTGTCGAGACTTAGATTCCTATTTTGATGAAAATGGTAAACCACTTCTAAATGTTAATTCTCAGGCAGTTAAAGATTAAAAAGGCGAACACTACAAATCTCATGTAGTATTCGCCTTTTTTAATATCTAATTTTCACATGTAAATTATCATGCGTAGACGTATCGTAGAGAGTCTGTAAATAGAGTTCATACTGTGGATTTTCTGCAATTAATCGTCGATAAATTACAGACTTTTTAAGTTTTTGCAGTTCCTTTAAGTCAATATGATTCTTCCCGGTAAAGAAATGATAATTCATCTCGCCAAAAAGACGTCCCATTTGTCGAACGGTCATTAAATCATCGTGATTTCGATACAATTCATTCTGCATGAGTTCAGCTGAAATAGTTCCCAACTGAATATTTTCTAAATAATCATGAAAATGAGTTAAAGTCCAGTTCTGTTTTTCTTTATCAGTTAAATAGCCATCCATTTTAAAATGATGGCAAGTGTAGCTAATTTCTTTAGGAGAAACCTTAACTACACCATAACCTTGATCATTAGAACAAAAGCTAGCTGTGACAATTTCAGTAGCCGGACACGAATTTTGTGGTGGCATAATATTTTGAGCATGAATATGACCAGAAAAAACTAGCTTTACATTATATTGAGCCAATAATTTACGTAGTTCTCGATAATCGTCAACTACATATCCCTTATTTACCGCTAGATTATGAGCATAAAGATTGTGATGCATACAAAAAATCACGCGTAAATTATTTTGACTCGCATATTGAAGTTGTTCTTTAATCCATTTTCTTTGTTCCTTACCTAAAAAACCTGCTGTAGCTGGTGCAGTAGATGATTCTTCTTTTCCGTAATCATTAGAATCGGCCAAGATCAGCAAATAATCAGGATTAAGCTGAACACTATAAGCTAACGAATTGCGATCTATACTAAGTGCATTTTCATATGATTTCTTAAAAATGTTGCGCCACATTCTAGGACTTATTTGACCAGCATAATATTGTTTCTTACCACGAAACTCTCTAGCCCAACTATCATAAATATCGTGATTTCCAGGAACAACTAGTAATTTTGTCTTAGTCAGTGGTTTAAAAAGCTCAGCGAATTTTTCAGCAGAAACTCTTTCTCCATTAAAGGTTATATCCCCAGTAACAATAATTGCTGCTGGCTTCTTTTCTTCTGCCATTCTTGCAAAAGCGCTGAGTGCTATTTCTTGATAATAAAGATCTTTACCCTGACTAGTTTTTTGCATTTGTGAAAAAGCTTGCCCATGGTCATGTAGACTATCGGCAATTAAATGCGTATCGCTAATGACCCAAAAGCTTGTCTTTTTATCTTGCGTTAACATTCTTATCTCTTATTTGCCCAATATTGATAATAATCCGTTCTTAAATTACCATTATAGAATTTTCTCTTTTTAGTGGCCTTAGCACCAAAATACTTTTCAAATTGCGGATCAGAAGTTAAATAGTATTGGCTAAACGAAGAAAGTCGTCGTAAAGTTTGTCCCATCTCTTCATAAATTTTTTCAGCTGCTTCACGATCTTTAAGTCGTTTACCGTAAGGAGGGTTAGCAATAATAACGCCATTTTCTAAGTCAGTTGAAAAGTCCTTTACAGCAACTTGTTTAAATTTAATGTCTTGTAATACTCCAGCATTATGAGCGTTAACCTTTGCAATTTCTAAAATTGATTGATCAATATCGCTTGCTAAAATTGGTGCATGATCTTGCTTTTCTTGAGCTTTTGCTTTTTCTACTAATTCAGGATGAAGTTTTTTATCAAACCAATCAAAATTATCAAAAGCAAATTTTCTCCAAATGCCTGGGGCCACATTCTTAGCTTTTAAAGCAGCTTCAATGGCAATTGTTCCTGATCCAGTCATTGGATCAATAAAGGGATGTGTACCATCAAATGGTGTTAATTCAATTAATCCTGCAGCAAAATTTTCTTTTAAAGGTGCACCACCATGTTCAACACGATACCCACGTTTAAACAAACTTTGTCCAGTAGTATCTAAGCTTAGACGTGCCACATCTTTATAAATATGTATATCTAATGGATATTCGGCACCACTTTCTGGTAAAAAGCCACGTCTACGATATTGATCTGTTAGCTTATCTACGATGGCCTTTTTTACAATTGATTGTACATCTGGCTCAGAATGTAATTTACTACGTACACTTCTTCCTTTTACCGGGAATTGAGCATCTACTGGTAATAATTCTGCCCAATCATAACTATAGACTTCATCATATAGTTGATCAAAACTAGTAGCTTTAAATTCTTTTAGCAAAATTTTTACTCGATCAGCACTTCGAAGCCACAAGTTTGTTTTAACAATATCTTCCTGTGTTCCTTTGAAAAAGACACGTCCATTCTCTGTACTTGTTTTATAGCCTAAATTATTTAACTCTTTAGCAACAACGCTCTCAAAACCAGCTCCCATTGTTGCATATAATGTATATTCTTTCATCGTTATTTTCTCTATCTTCTTAAACTTTTCTATAAAAAAAGGTTGAGCCAAAGCTCAACCCTAACCTACAAATTTCTATAAGCCACGTTCTGTTCCAACAGGATCCGGTTAAATCCTATCTTCAGCGACCATCTATCTTCATAAAAATGACTTTGTCTTTAGTTCATTTGCTTAGACAAAAGCGCCCCTACCAAATTTGGGTTGCCCGCTTGCAGGGTTTACCTCGTTCCACCAGTAAAGTTTCCTTTACTGCTTCGTCACTGTGGCACTTTTCAGGATAGTCACACATGTCAAAAAATGATTTAGTGCTTTTTCCGCCGTAACTTGTTAAAAACAAGTCCCCCAGCTTATTGGGCTGAGTACAAAAACTACAAGCATCTCAGCTTGTGCGTGCGTGGACTTTCCTCAGCTAACATAAGTTAACCGCGATCGCTCGAAATTTGCAATAACTATTATATCATAGTTTTAATTAGCTTGGTAAGTTCTATCTTGTTGATTCATTCTTTGTTCAAGATTGTAAACTTTACGCTCTAAAGTAGAAATACGTTGAATCATAGCAACATTGGTAGTTAATTCTGGTGTTTCCTTGTCATCAGTATTACTACTGATAGCAGGCTTTTGTACAGTGTGAGGCGTATAAGTTTTAACGTCATCTTCAATTTCTTCATTTTTAAAGTCTAATTTTGGCGCTGTACTTTGACTTGATGCTTGATTATTCTTATTTTGTTCTTTTAACTCACTAATTTGAGTTTGTAAATCTTCGATAATTGTAGCAAAGGTACTATAATCAGAAATAATTGTATCAAGATATGAATCAACTTCGTCCGAATCATAGCCCTTCATCTTAGTTCTAAATTGTTTTTTTAAAATACTTTGTGGATTTAATTGAATATCATTTAAACTTGCCATTTGTTTCGTCAAACTCCTTATTTGCAGACAATTGTCTGTTTTTTATTTAGGCGATAAAGTGTTAACTAGTTTATAGCTCAATGGCACTCACTTTATCGTATACAACTAGTATAAGTTATAAGCTTTCTTCAAGCAATAATAGTGAGATTTTCTAAAAGATTTTTTATTATATTAGATTTATATTTTTAAGTATCGATAAATAATCAATAAAAATCATTTTCTTGTCGATGATTTTCTTCATATTCCTCTGCAGCTTCTTGCAAATCATAAAAATCAATTATATCAACTGGATAATCATGTTGTTCTTGATATTTTTCTATAACATCATAATCGTACTTAGGCTTACCAGGATGCTCTGGGTCATAGATTAAAACCGCACGATCAGTATGCCCCAGCATAAAATTCTGATAATTTTTTAATTGAGATGGACTCATATAAGGATAATTCGACGTAGAAGCTGTAAAATCAACTTGTTCGAGTAAATTTTGATATTTCGTTTGGTTATTTTCATTCCATCTTTTAGAAAATTCAAGATATGGCGTCATTAAGGCTGTATGAATATCATATTCATCTTGTAGTTGAACTGCTGTTTCTAAAGCCCACTGTTCAATTCCAAGATTTGCCCCGCTAATTACCCAATCTATTTTTCCTTCTTCAAGTAATCTTTTAAAATAATTATTTAGTGCATATTTAATTACAGCTAATTTTGGATCTTTATCACTAAATATACTTAATTCATAAGAACGATATCCAGTAACCCACAAACGCTTCATTACTGATTCCTCTTTCTCTAAAAATGATTTAAAATCTTTGCTATAATTCTAAACAGGAGTGATGTTGATGGTAAAATATCCAACAGGCAGTTTAACACATTATACTAAAGATCAAACTGACCTTTTGCATCCAAGAAAACAAAAACATCGCAAAGATGTAGTATTCTCTGATCGTGGAATGAACCTTGAACAGCAAATAAATGAATCAAATAAATATTATCTTCTTGAAGATATTGCTGTAGTTCACAAAAAGCCAACTCCGGTTCAGATTGTTAAAGTTGATTATCCTAAACGCTCCCGTGCAGTTATTAAAGAAGCATACTTTCGGCAAGCCTCTACAACGGATTATAATGGCGTATATCAAGGAAAATATTTAGACTTTGAAGCAAAGGAAACCAGAAATAAAAGATCGTTTCCTTTAAAGAACTTCCATGAACATCAAATTATTCATCTTGAAAGATGTTTAAAGCAAAAAGGAATCTGCTTTACAATTATTCGTTTTGTAACTCTTAATCGCTACTTTGTAACTCCTGCCAGCTTCGTAATTGAGGCTTGGAGAACACCGCATAAGAGTTCAATGACCCTTCAAGAATTGATTGATAATTCTGTTGAAATTGAGAGTGGATTTCAACCAACGCTTCCATACTTGGATGCAATAGATAATTTTATAGATAGATAGGAACAAAAAAGAATGGCAGATAATAATCAAAGGCCAACTAATTCTAGAATGGCAAACCTTCACCCTAATAAAGGTAAGTCTCGCAAACGAATTTGGCTACAAGTAATTAAGTGGTTCTTTATTGTAGCAATGTTAGTTGTTGTTTCTGGCATAGGTTTATTTGCATACTACGCTAAAGATGCACCAAGCATTTCGCAAGCTCAACTTCAAAGTGGAGGGACAAGTAGTCTGTACACCAGAGATGGTAAGTTTCTTCTTTCTTTAGGATCTGAAAAACGAACTTATGTTAATAATGAAGAGATTCCTAAAGAACTTAAAAATGCCATCATTTCCGTCGAAGATAGACGTTTTTATAAAGAAGGCATTGGACTTGATCCCATCAGAATTATCGGTTCAGTTTTAGTTAATGCTAGAAGTAAAGGTGTAGCCGCTGGTGGATCTACTATTACTCAGCAATTAGTTAAACTCTCAGTCTTCTCTACAGCTGCTTCTCAAAGAACCCTTCGAAGAAAGGCTCAAGAAGCTTGGCTTTCAATGAAGGTTGAACGAGAATTTAGCAAAGAACAAATTTTAGAATTCTATATTAATAAAGTATATATGAACTATGGTAATTACGGTATGGGAACTGCCGCAGATTATTACTATGGTAAAGATCTAAAAGATCTTGATTTAGCACAAACTGCTCTTCTTGCAGGCATGCCTAATGCTCCTGTTACTTATGATCCATATGTATATCCTGAAAAAGCTAAATATAGACGTGATATTGTTTTAAAATCAATGCTTAGAAATGATAAGATTTCTAAAGCCCAATACCAAGAGGCAATTAATGAACCAATCACTCAAGGATTACAACCTAGAAAAAATAATGCTACTTCAGAATTAAGAAAAGTAGATGATCCATATATTAAAGAAGTAATTAGTGAGGTTAAGAGTAAAGGATTTAATCCTTATAACGATAACTTAAAGATTACTGTCAATATTGATCAAGATGCTCAACAAAAACTCTACGATCTAGTAAATGATGGTTCTGTACCATTTACAAACGATAAGATGCAAGTTGGTGCTACAATTGTTGATCCAAGAACAGGACATATTATTGCTATTATTGGTGGACGTAAACTTCCATCAGTTCAATTAGGTTTAAATCGTGCGGTTCAAACCGGGCGTTCTACCGGTTCTACTATTAAGCCTGTCTTAGATTATGGTCCAGCGATTGAATATTTAAATTGGCCAACATCTCACATGTTAGATGATTCTAAATATGTCTACCCTGGTACTAATATTCAGCTATATGACTGGGATAACAAATACGAGGGAAAAATAACCATGCGTCACGCCCTAGAACAATCTAGAAACGTACCTGCAGTTAAAACTTTAAGTAAAGTTGGTGTTGCACGTGCCTCACTATTTGCGAGAAAAATGGGTGTTAATGTTCCCTCTGATTCAGGCTTATCAGTTGCGATCGGTGCAAATGCTTCTTCTCTGCAAATGGCTGGTGCATTTGCAGCATTTGCTAATAATGGTATTTACCATAAACCACAATTTGTTTCTAAAATTGAAACACCCGATGGCTTGACTAGAAATTATGATAGCAATGGTACTAAGGTTATGAAAGAATCAACAGCTTACATAATGACTGATATGCTGAAAGGCGTTTTAACTAAAGGCTCAGGAACACAGGCACGAATTAAAAATCTTTATGAAGCTGGTAAAACAGGTACAGTTAAATATTCTGATGAAGAATTAGTGAGATATCCTCAATATAAGAATTCTCCAAAAGATTCTTGGTTTGTTGGCTATACTAAACTTTATTCAATAGGAATTTGGACTGGTTACGATAATTTGAAAGATGGTACACCATCTGGCGTTGGTGCCTCATCGGCTCAACTTTTATATAAACAAATGATGTCCTACCTAATGAAAGACAAAGCTAATAAAGATTGGAACAAACCAAGTACAGTTGTTAGACGCAGAATTGCTAATGGTACACAGGATAAAGTTGTTTCTCCAAATGCAAGTAACTCTAGTTGGCAATTATTTGTTAAGGGACATGCGCCAAGTAATCCATACAGCGAAGTAACTGTTGACAAACGTAAAGATGAAGAAGACGATGACATTGATACAAGAATTGATACTGAAGATGATACTTCTTCTAAGGGACAATCTCATTCCCAAATTAGCTCTTCATCATCAAGTAGATCTCAACAATCTTCTAGTCAAAAACAATCATCTACTTCTGAAAATCGTAATTCTAATAATCAGAATAATAATCAACAAAACGAAAACAGATCTGACAATCAACAAAATAACAACAATTCGCAACAACAAAACCAAAATAATCAAAACAACAATCAAAACCAACAACAGAATCAGAAAAGCAACTCCAATAATCACTAAAATATAGCAAAAGAAATACCACAGAAGCGATAATAAACTTCTGTGGTATTTTCTTATTTTGTACTTAAAATTAAGCTATTTTAATGGTGGCAAAAAAGAATATGGATCTTGATTTTTAGTTCTAGCTGGCATTGTATACCGACCAAATAAAATCATGGCATGGTGTGTTCTAATCCATTCATCTTCTGGCAACAATTCTTCTAGTCTTTTTTCTACTTCATGTGGCGTAGCCTTCTCATCCACTATTTTAAATCGCCTAGAGATACGGGAAACATGTGTATCAACTGCAATTGCAGGTACTTTAAAGCCCTCAGCTAAAACAACATTTGCAGTTTTCTCTCCTACCCCAGGAAGAGTCATTAAAACTTTTTTATCCTTGGGAATTTTACCATTAAATTTTTCTGTAATAATTTGTGCTGTCTCTTTTAAATGCTTAGCTTTAGTACGATATAAGCCGATTGTCCGAATATGATCTTCAATATCTTTAATATCCGCTTGAGCCAAGCTTGCACTATCTGGATAATCGCTAAAGAACTTAGGCGTTGCTTTGTTAACCATTTTATCAGTTGTCTGTGCACTCATTAAAACAGCACATAACAAATGAAACTTTGTATCCCAGTGTAATTCACCTTTTGCGTCTGGATAAAGTGCAAGAATTCTTTTTAAAACTAATCGTGCCTCTTCATCAGATAAAAGCTTTTCCATCTAATCACCTAGTTTCGTTGAAGAAAGTTCTTAATTTGATCTGGTGTATTAAGACCATGACGTTGCCAATTCAATAAAATTCGATCAACATATTTAAAATTATACACTTGAGCCAAAATAGCCTCTCTAAGTGCTAATTTTACAATTTCGGGATTATAGTGGTCGATATTAAGCCACGCTGCGATTTCTTGCTTTTCTATTGGGCTTAAAAGTCGTCCAAATTCAATTTCAAATTGTCTAACCAATTCTTGAAGAGGATTTACTTTTCTTTTTTCTTCCACGTCAGAAGTTAGATTAAATTGATCGTCATTATTTGCGTCATTTTCATCAATAATTTTATCTAATTTTTGATACAAGAGATTTAAATCATAAAAATTAGTAATCCTACCCTCTTTATCCCTTTTTTGACCTAGTTCAATTATTTCCTTATCGATTAAATCTTGAATTATTTGAGAAATCTCAACAGGAGATAAGTTCATTCGTTCAGACAATTCATTATCACTAGGGAAAAAATTATTTGCCTGTTTAAAAGCTTCTAATTGCAATAAAAGCATAGCTTCGATTTCAGATAATTTTAAAGTCGGGTAATATCGTAAAAGACTATTAGAAATAACTGTAAAGCCTTCTTTTTGAATAGTGGCAAAAGATGCCATATGATTTTCCTTTCAAAAAAAGCTGAACTAACTTAGTTCAACTTTCTAAATTATATTAAATTATGGTTGCATTCTGTTAATTAGTCTTGGGAATGGAATTGCTTCACGAATATGATCAAGGTGACATACCCAGGCAATAGTACGTTCAAATCCCATACCAAATCCTGAATGAGGAACACCACCGAACTTACGAAGATCAAGATACCATTGATAATCTTTAAGATCTAAGCCAGCTTCTTCAATTTGTTGCTTCAAGATTTCGTAGTTACCTTCACGTTCAGAACCACCGAAAATTTCACCGTATCCTTCTGGTGCAATTACATCAGCACATAAGTATTCTTTAGGATTATCAGGATTCTTCTTCATGTAGAAAGGCTTAATTGTGGTTGGGTAGTTAACGATGAAGACTGGACGATCAAATTGGTCTGAAATGTATCCTTCATCAGGTGCACCGAAGTCATCGCCCCATTTAATATCACGGCCAGCTTCTTGAAGCATTTTAATAGCATCATCATATGAAAGACGAGTAAAGTTACCTTCTGTTGTTGGACGTAATTTTTCAGGATCTCTACCTAAAATCTTTAATTCGTACTCATTATTTTCAAGGACTTGTTTAACCATATAAGCCAAGTATCTTTCTTGGATATCTAAAGATTCATCTTGATGCATCCATGCCATTTCTGGTTCCATCATCCAGAATTCTGTCATATGACGACGTCCCTTAGATTCTTCTGCCCTGAATGTTGGTCCAAAAGTAAAGATCTTTCCATACGCCATAGCACCAGCTTCACCATATAATTGACCGGATTGTGACAAGTAAGCGTCATTGTTGAAGTACTCAACATGGAATAATTGAGTGGTGCCTTCTGGAGCAGAGTGCATAAAGATAGGAGCATCAAACTTAATGAATCCTTCTTTTTCGAAGAAATCAATAGTTGCTTTAAACATAGTATTTCTAATTTGCATAATAGCAAATGGACGCTTAGATCTTAACCATAAATGACGATTATCAAGTAAAAAGTCAACACCATGTTCCTTATTACCAATTGGGTAACCTTCGTTGTTAGAAACAATTTCTAAATCTGAAATTTGAATTTCATAGCCGAAGTGGGAACGCTTATCTTCGTGAACAGTACCAGTGATATAAAAACTAGCTTCTTGACGCAAAGATTTAGCAGCTTCGAAAACTTCTTCAGAAACATCATTCTTACGAATAACGCCTTGGAAAAATGCTGTTCCATCACGTAATTGTAAGAAGATAATCTTACCACTTGAGCGTTTATCAGTTAACCAAACATGCATTTTAACTTCTTGGTCTACATGTTTAGAAGAATCTTTAATTGAGATTAATTCTGTCATTACTTACCAACCTTTTTAATTAAATTCAATTTTATTATACTAAAAAATCACTCTTTAGTTTAACAAATTTATAAATTGTCTGCATAGACTAATTCTTTTCCAGTTTTGAAGTCGTAAATAACATACCCATAATTTCCATTTTCCTTTTTATATGTTATTTCCCATACAGGTACTCCTTTATACCAGCCTAGTTCACACTTAACTTTACTGTGCCCTGGATGAGCGTCATTAAAAATTTCCTTTATTTGTTCTTCACTTTTACCTTTACTTGCTTGGTAAAGATAGGCTTTTTTACTATGAGGAAGATAGATAAAGTAATACTTTTTACCTTTTTCACTAGTACCGACTAAGCTATTACTTTCAACGCTGCGACTTAGATGATAATTTTTAGTAATTGTTGTAATTGGCGTTTTTTGAAGGGCAATATCATTTGTTTGCTTAATACTATCGCTCATAGGTTTAGTTGCAAAGTAAAAAATAATACAGATAAATAAATAAATTACTGCAGCTACTCCGACTACAATTCCTGTAATTTTAAGACTCTTTTTCACATATTTATTCATTTTGTTTGCTATTCCTTAAAATATTTAGTAATTGTTGCTGGCTTACCTTTTTAGCGCTCACAGGAAGACCTGCTAAAAATTGTTCACCATATGACTTATTCCAAACACGTTGATCTAAAACCACAAAGGTCCCATGATCACGTTCATTTCTAATCAATCTACCACATCCTTGCCTAAATCGTAAAATGGCACGCGGAAGAGTGTCAGCATCAAAAATTTTATCGGCTCCTATCTTTTTTTTCAACGACTCAGTTCGTAGTTTTACTTCTGGCTGATCAGGCGATTCAAATGGAAGACGCGTAACAATAGCTAAATCAACACCATTGTGCTTAAAGTCTATTCCCTCCCAAAAACTATTTGCTCCAAGTAATAGTGCTTTTTCTGCTATTCCGAATCGTTTAGCTATTTTTTCGTTAGAACCAGTTAATCCTTGAGCTAAAATTTCATAATCCTTCAAAGTATCAGTATCTTCACTTAATCTACTAAAGACGTCTCTAATCACATCTAAGTTTGTAAATAATACTAAAATATGATCATAATTTTTAATTTTAGTCAGCAAATTACTTACAAATTCTTCATATTCAGGACTATTTGGATTTTCAGGAGCATTAATATCAGAAAGAGCATAAATTTTTAAATGCTTTTCTACTTTAAAAGAGGGTTTTGCTCGATAAGTTAGTGTCTTTTTAGGATCTAAATATAAATTTTTAATTGTGTAAGAGAAATTATCTTGTTCTGCTAAAGTAGCCGAAATAAATAATTTTTTGTTGAAATAATGATATAGTTGTTGAACTTCCTCTTCAGGATCAAGCATTAACCAAGTTAAATTTGTAGACAAAGGATCGTCTTTATTACTTATTTCCAAGACAAAGCCCTTATGATCTAGTTTTTTAGGTTCACTTAGTTGATCTAGCAATAAGTAATTCTGTTCTGAATAATAATCGAGATGATCAACCTCATCTTGCAAATCTTTTATTAAAACATCATCGCTAGTCAATAAATTCTTTTGTTGATGATAAAGTAAAAATAAAATTTGGTTTGTTTCTTGGCGTACTAATTCGATATTATCCTGCATTTGATTTAACAAATGCCTAAATTGAGGGATGTCCCTGAATAAATCTTTACCTTGAAAACCTAAGCTGATAGCATTTTGGCGGTTTTCTTCCCTACTTGTCGCAAAACGTCGATTGTCATAAAGTGCATTCTGAACATTATTTATGGCATGAATTAAATCGGTAGTATGATCTTCCAGTTTATCTAGAATTAACTTGAATTCTAATTTATTTCCAAACCTAACCTTAGCACTATCATCAGCATAAAAAAGTAAATTACGTAAGTGACTGCACATACCCCAAAAACTTTCAAATTGCAGCGAATCATTTCTAGAACTTGCAACATTTTCTACAAATCGGTGGGCTTCATCAACTACTAGAAATGGATTTTGTCCCCAAATTGAATCCATATAATGATTAGCAAGATAGGCATGATTGGTAATTAAAATATCTGCTTGTTCTTGACGACTGCGAGCTAAATTCCAAAAATCATAGTCTGCAAAAGCTGTTCCAATTCTTGCATCTCCAGGATGTTCAATTGACGTAAATAATGGAGCTTGATAATTAGTTAATTGTAATTCGTCTAAGTCACCAGTTTCAGTCTCAGTTAGCCAAATTAATATCCCCATTTGCAGGATTAATGTTTGCTGAATAGGATTATCAGTTTGATAAAGAGAATTATAGAAACCATCTAAATCTAGATAATGACTACTTGATTTAACAATTTGAGCATCTAAATCTAGATGCGTAATTCTTAAAAGTTGCGGAACTTCTTGCTTTAAAATTTGTTCTTGTAAAACCTTAGTTGGGGTAGCTACTACTAATTTTCGACCAGAATAAAGCTCATAGGCATATGCCATCAAATAACTAAAAGTTTTTCCACTCCCATTAGGCGCTTCAACAACTAATGAATCATCAGAATCGCTATATACAAAGTCATGTAGTCTATTAATTAAACTAACTTGACCACGCCTAAAACGTAGGTGCTTCTTGAACAACTCCTTCTTTTCATCGTCACTTTGAGGAAATGAGCCCTTAGTTACAGCTTCATTATTACGAACAGCTATATTTTGCCGTTTTAAAATCAAATGCTTTACCTGAATCAGATCTTTGTCTAATGGCCTTTTTGTTTGACGAGCAACCTGACCTATTTCATGAAAAATATAATCTGTGTCTCTTAAAAGTCCTTTTGATAATGACGTTAAAGTATTAAGAGTCGCCTGAGGAAGATTTTCCAACTTTTTAATTACTTTTAATAATAATTTAGCCGTCACTAAGGCATCTGAGTCAGCGCGGTGAGGATCCAAATGTTTAATTTTTAAGCGACTAGTAAGGTCTCTTAATTTATACGAAGGAAAAGTTGGAAAAGCAATTTGGGCTAATTCAACTGTATCAATTGCTTTTCCAGTGAAAGGCTCTAATCCTGCACTAACTAGTTCATAGTTTAGAAATGGAAGATCGAAATTTACATTATGAGCAACAAAAATCGTGTTTTCTAAAATTTTACGAATTTTAGGCGCATAATAACGAAAATCATGAGCGTCAGCTACATCTTCATTACTAATATGAGTTAAATTTTCAACAGCAGGAGGGATCTCACGATGAGGATTGATTAAGAATGAATATGTTTTTACTACCTTACGCTTTTTGATGATCGCACAGCCAAATTGAATAATATGATCGCCTTGGTTACGTTGCGTGCCTGTAGTTTCTAAATCGACCACAGCAAAAACATCATCTGTAAAGGCTTTTTTCATAATAATCTCCCTTCTATTCTGTCTCTAGTCTACTGGGACTACTTTCTTTGCGTCAAGCAAAATTAAATATTTTCCTATAACCTTTTTACTATCCGTCATTTCATTTAAGGCTTGTTCATATAAACGCAATTGACCAGTATATTTTTGCTTAATTTTTTTGATTGCTTGTTCTTCATGCTTTTTATCAACAAAGTCAGTCTTGTAATCAAACAAAATCAGTCCTTCATCTGTTTCAAAATATCCATCTACTGTCCCGTGGACTAAAATTTTTGCCGCAGGATCGGAGAAGTTATTAAATAATTCACTCGCATTAACTAAACTAGAAAACTGACTTTCTCGATGTAGGTTAGCTGGTTTTTTCCAAAAATCTTTAGCGAACTCACTCATTACAAACCAATTTAAAGCGTCTTTAGATAAATAAGGTACCATTAGTGGATTTAGCTTACCTAGTTCAACAAGCTTTTTGATCTCTTCTTCTAGATTTTTCTCGTTTTTACTGCCTTCATAATTATAATATTGTAAAACCAAGTGCATTGCGGTACCAATTTCTGCTCCAGTAAACTTCTGTTCTTCTAAAAAAGTAGGCGTTTCATCAATTGGTTGTAGATAGCGATTACTTGAGGAAATCAATCTTGAGTTTTCAAGTTCGGTGTCCATCGGATCATTGAAAACCTTTTTTATTTCAGAAACTGATTGATAAGCCGTCGTTTTTGTTGCATCCCCAAATGGATAATAAAAGTCATAAAGATCTTTAACTACCGTGTTTATTTTAGAACTTAACTCTTGAGTATCCTCATTATGGGTCCTTATCTCTTCTAACTTAAAATCAAGATTAAATTTCAAATAATATAATCTATCTTGTTCTTCTAATGCCAAAGTCATATCATCAATTTTTTGATCAAATTCATGCTTTTGTTCTAATTTTGGTCCTAAAAAGTCTAAAGGAGATTGAGCATTAATTTTTTTAACCAAAGGCAGAGTATTAGTGCGTTGATCAATTTCACTTAACCATTTCTTCTGTTTGCTTTCAAGATCATTAACACTTGCAACCAAAATTAGTTTCTGCTGCGCTCTAGTTAAACCAACGTACAGAATTCTTGCTTCTTCTTCCAGCATTTGTTGTCGCTTCTCTACATCGGCAACAGACTTAACCAAAGAATCAATGCGATAATCTTTTTCCTTTACTGTCAGGCCTAGCGAATCTTTACCGATAGTAAAATTACCACTTAAATCCCTAGTTTGATATTTATGGCCTAAACCCATAACAAAAACAACTGGAAATTCTAATCCTTTAGATGCATGTATTGTCATTAATTTTACAGCGTTATCTGCCTTATCACTTAAAAGTGGCTGAGCTAAATCTTTCTGATTTTTTCTCATTCTTTCAATAAAGCTAATAAACTGATATAACCCTTTAAACCCTGCACTTTCATAAGAAGTTGCTCTTTCATACAAAGATTCCAGATTAACTCTACGTTGTTGCCCATTTGGCAATCCTGTAACGATCTCTAATAGATGTGTTTTTTCATAAATACTCCAAATTAATTCAGAAATTCTATGCGTTGCCGCAAAATTTCTTAAAGTTTCAAGCTGTTGTAAAAATCCTTTACATTTTTTACCAAGATCAGAATTAACTGAAGCAAAACTTGCTAACGCAGTATAGAAATTACCACTTCTGCTTTTAACTCGAATTTGGGCGAGTTCAGGTTCTTTAAAATTAAAAAGCGGTGATCTTAAAACTGCTACTAGAGGAATATCTTGTTGAGGATTATCAATTAATCTTAAATAATTCATAATCATGATTAACTCAAAAGTTTGAAAATAGTTTTGAGCATCAGTAACAAATAATGGTAAATCAGCTTTTGCAAACTCCTGCATTACTTGTAAGTTGTCGCTTCTAGTTCGTGTAATAATAGCAATGTCAGAGTACTCCAGAGGACGCTTAAGCTGAGTTCTTCGATCCCAAATTTGAAAATTTTCTTTCTTTAATTGTTTGATTCTAGCAATAACCATCTGAATTTCGCTAAAATCTATTTCATCCCCATATTTCTCCTCATAAGCAGATTGTGTACGCTTCTTATCACTAAAAATATACTCACTTGCTGTTGGTAAATCAGCAGGATAATAATCAGCACCAAATTGCAATTGACCTTCTTTTTTATAATCTATTCCACCAAAATTCGTTGTTAAAATTGGATCAAATAGTACATTAACTGTCTCAGTTACTCTCTTTGTTGACCTGAAATTATCTGCTAAAACAATTCGTTCACTATTTTCATCTTGTCCGTAAGCATGGTATTTACTCAAAAATAGATCAGGACGTGCTTGTCTAAAACCATATATTGATTGCTTCACATCCCCAACCATAAATAAAGTGTTCTGTCCTTTTTTCTTGATAGCCCTAATGATATTTTCTTGCAGAGCATTCACATCCTGATATTCATCAATCAAAATCTCATTGAATTTTTCTTGATAATATTCTCGCGCAAGATGTGCATTAGAGGTATCAGTAGTTAGAATATTAAAAGCGAACTGTTCCATATCACTATAATCAATTAAATTCTGCTCTCTTTTTAATTGACTAAATTTTTTAATAAGTTTCTTCTCTACTCCTATAATCGTTTCAACTAGCTTTTCAGACTTCTTGAGAACTTTTATTTGCTCTTTTTCCTCTACTACAAAAAAACTAGCAAAAATCTTCTTTAATTGATCATTCAAATCTGATTTTAGATCTTGACTTTCTTGATAAACGGCAATACTATCTTCTGACCATTTTTTTGATTTTCGAACAGTTTTTTCAAATTTGCAGTTCATCAGGCTAGCACGAATTTCATTATAAGAATAATCATCTTCTAAAGCTTTTAAAAATTCATCTAATCTATTAGCAAATATATCATAATTTTCTTTTACCTTACTTAAATCGGCTCCATCTATTTCTGGAAAAGTAAATAACTTTTTAACCTCATCTTTCAAATCACTGACTTCTTTGATCAGCAAAGGTTTTATTTGTGTTTGCCATAATGAAGATTCAACTAACTTATCTTTTACATGGTAATAATTTGCTAAGTTATTAAGAAAATTCTCATAGTTGGGTTCAGAAGTGGCAGTGTTATAAAGTTGCAACAATAAGTTTCTAGCACCTTCTGCGTCTCGATCGCCTGAAAAATTATCATAGAAGTCTTGAAAGTCCTGATTATCCTCTTCCAAATATTCACTTTCTAGCTCACGCAATGCACGCTCTTTTAAAAGTTCAGCTTGTGTTTCATCGGTCAAAACACTAAATTGTGGATCAAGATCAATAACATAATAAAAGCGTCTAATTATGTCTAAACAAAAAGAATCAATCGTTGAAATATTAGCGGTATCAATGTCTAATAATTGATTTCTTAAAAACTGATTGTCAGGTTCTATTTCAAGCTGATCACTTATTTTTTGTTTAATACGCTCCTTCATCTCACGAGCAGCAGCTTTTGTAAACGTAATGATTAAAAGCGATGAAACTGGCGTACCTGAAAGAATACGTCTCAAAACTCGTTCAACCAAAACTGTAGTTTTACCAGATCCAGCAGATGCAGAAACTAAGATATCTCTTCCATGATCATTAACGGCTTGATTTTGTTCTCTAGTAAAATTTGTCACCTATTCATCACCATCCAAATTTAGTTTTTCTTTAATTAAGTTCAATAAGGTCTTTTTATCAATTGCTTTAATTTTATGGTAATTATTTTCTTTTAACATGGCATCAAAAAAGAAGATATCTTTAAAGTCAGAATAAGTAAGGGATGTCTGTTGACCATAAGCGTAAGGATCAAGTTTAATCTTACCTGATAAAATCTCACTACCTGCATTTTTAATTAGGTAAGAATTATAAGCTAACAATAATTCAAGTTGATCAGGAGTAAAGCTTTGATTTCGTGGCCAACTAATATCACCGTTTGCTTTTCGCTTAACACTATTATATAGCTCAGAAGTTGCTCGATCCTTTTCCATTCCTGGTTCAATCAAATCAAGCATTTCTTCATCTGCGATTAAAATTCCGTTATACATTAATTTCTTAGTGCTTTCTTTGATTAAGTCCTTAATTTGATAGTTACTTAAGATCATTTTGTCGCTACTTAAACGATCTAAGCTACTAGTTATATTCTGGTAAAAGGCACCTAAAACGTCTAAATCTTTACCTTGAGCAAAAAACTTATTATTCTTTTTTAAAACTTCAAGATAAGAAATCATCTGCATTGAAATTCCATTTGCAAATAAACCTAAATCAAATTTCTTAGCAGAAGATTTATAATCAATTACCTCTCCTAAAACGCGGTTATTTACTTTGGCTAAATCAACACGATCCATCTTTCCACGAAGATCGACAACCTTCTTTTCATTATTATCATCTTTCCAGTCATAAGAGAGACCTTCTACTCTTTGATTTTTACCAAAACTTAATTCCGAATATTGCGGTCTAAAGGCTGTTTTATTTGCATTACTGTGCCAATAATACGCAACATTAGAAGTTGTTTGGTCAAGCTTATGGAACAGATATTTATTAAAAGGATCATTCAAAAGTTGCCGATATCTTCCCTTTTCTTTTAACTCCTCTCTTACCTCAATTAATAGTTCTGCTAGCTTTTCTTCGGTTAAATCAGCAAAATTTAAATCTTTTTCTTTTATCTTTTTAACCAGATAATCAAAAGTTTCATGATAATAATTTCCAGCTTGAATTACATCTAGCTCATTTTCAAAACGTTTCTTTAGATGCAAGCCATAATTCAAGAAATATTCAAAAGAATTTTGATAATAAGTTTCTAACTGAGAAACTGAAGTTTCAATTCTATTTCCATATAATTCTTGAGCTAACTCTGGAGATAAATCTTCAGGAACATTTTTAAAATTGCTGCCTTCAACTACATTTTGTGTCACTTTGCCTATTTTTTTCTCAGTCAAATCTAACAGAGAATCTACATTTACATCCTCTTTGCCCTTTAAATAGGTTAGATAGCCTAGACTTGCCTCAGGATTAGTCATAAACGTTAGCACATCATCACTATTAGTTGGTAAATCATGCTGTGCAAATTCTTCCGCCTTCGTTAATCTTAAGAGCTGTCTATAAAAAATAGAAGGTTCCAATTGTTCGTTAGCTGTATTAATTACGGGATAGGAAATATAAATTTTATCGCTAGCTAAACTTAAAGCATTTCCAAATTGATAATTCTGATCTAAATTATTAATTTTCTGCTGATCTTCTAAATAACCACTAGCATTAATTCCATCGTTTAATTGTTCTAAGTTTTCTGAACTAAAGAAACCAGGTATTTTTTCAATTTGCGGTAAATTACTACTAGTTGCACCAATAATAAAGACTTGTTTATAATCTTGCCCTTGAACCATTCCTAATTCAGAAATATTAACTGCATCAAGCGTAGATGGAATTTGTGAGAAGTTTGCTTCGCTAAAACCACTAATTAGCAATTCAAAGAACTGATCTAATGAAAATTCTTTTGCTACTAATAGATAATCTTTCAATAAATCATTTAAAGTTGACCAAACTTGTTCTGGCTGCTGAGCAAGTTGCAAATCTCCAGCATCGTTTGCTTCTTTTCGCCAGGCTTCTAGTCTTTTAGCTACTCGATTTTTTATTAAAAAGTTCCAAAAGATTGTAACTGCTGTCTGAGGATCTTTTTCGTCTTCTAAATTTTTAAAGAAAGTACTTAAAATATCAACGAAATATTTTCTTAAGTGATCTAGTTCCTCTACTTCTTGTTCAGATTTATCTAAGGCAATTACATTGGCATCAACAAAGTTCTTTAGTGGTTTTGTCCAGAGAGTACCTTTAATTCCATGTGCTAAAACAAAATTTTCAAGTAAGTCAACATCATTTTGAAAGCGCGCAGAACTTTTATACCATTCAGGGATGAAAAGCTGCGTTTTCATTAAAGCAATTACATTATCAGTTTGAAATCCGCGATTAAAGATTTGCTGTAAATTTTCAACAGCAACCACTAAGGGATGATATTTCATCTCTTTTTGTAAGTCATTAAAGAATGGAATATTATTCTGACGTAAAATCGGTGTTAGATATGTTTCATATTCACTTAAGTTAGGTGCCAAAACTAAAAAATCCTGATAGCGATAATTATTTAAAGCTACTTGTTGATAGATTGTTCGAGCCACGAAATAAGCTTCTGCATAACGTGAATCTGCCTTAACTGGCTGTAAAAACTTACTTACTTGTTCATCAAAATTACCGGTTTTAGTCCAAATTCCGTTTAATAAAGAACTTGGACTAGATGAAGATAATGGGAATTCTTGACATTGATAATCTAATTCCTGATTTTGCCAAAAATGTTCTAATTGTTTAATTGTCCGTTGAACTACGTAATCATAATCTCCTGGTTCAGTATTTGTATTTATTTTTCCAATTTTTGTTTTAAAAGCTAAAGTAGTATTATTAGCCTTTTTTGAAATTAACCGCACTGAGGTTAATTCCTGTAGAGAAAAGTGTGAAAAGTCAGAAAAATAGAAATCCATCTTACTTAAATTATTACTTTTAGCTAAAAATTCGTTAAGTAATAACTGCATTTCATCTTTTGTAGCAAATTTTTCTGATAATCGTTCGATAAATTCATCATAAACAATTTGAAGATCATGAATTTTGTAACGCATTTCTTCATTTAATTTTTCATTATCAATATTATCTAGTTCAATATTTCCGGCTCTAACAGATAGAATAGCCTCATACATTTGTTTTAATGCACCAGATGTAATTTGTGTTTTATTCTGGAACAACTTTAATTCATCTTGATAGTCAGTAACAATTTGTTCTAAAAGCATTACACTAGCGGCATCATCAAGAATTTGAGGCAATCTAATTGCTTCATCTTTTAAGAAATACCAAGCTAATCGTGAAAATGAAAGAATATGCAATTTATTAACTGCTACTTGTTTTTTATTTGTTAAAACAGAGAGCTTGCTAAGTGCGCGTACTTCTGTGGTAAACTTAATATGGTTTGGCACGATAATAAATACATCGTGCGTTTTATCTTGGTAATATGACCTAACAGCTTGATCAATTATTTCATTTTGCAAGTTGTCTACTTGTCTACCAGTAATTACATTAATCATAAGTCTCGTGTCTCCTTAGCAAATATTTTAGCATATGGAGCAAAACAAAATAGACTAATGAAATTTATAATATAGGAAAGATAATTGTGAATAAAAAAACAGAAATTAAAGCACATGGAAAAGTAATTCTTATTGGCGAACATTCAGTAGTTTATGGATATAATGCATTGGCTCTTCCAATTCAAGCCTTAAATATTACCACTACTGTTGAACAAACTGATGGAGCTACTTGGATGGACACAAATCATTACCATGGTGCTTTTTTTGATGCTCCAAGTGAATATGATGGTATTAAATACATCGTTAAAACGCTACTTGAAAAAGTAGAAGATGCACCTAACGTTAAAATTACTTATACCGGTGAAATTCCTATGGAACGCGGATTAGGTTCTAGTGCTGTGGTAGCTTTAAGCACTACAAAAGCTCTATCACAATTTTTAGAATTAAATCTCACGCAAGATGAGGTTATGGAAATCACAAATCATGCAGAAATGATCAATCATGGTAAGGCTTCCGGACTGGATGCTGCTACAGTAAATTCCAATTATTTAGTTTTCTTCAATAAACAAGATGGACCGAAACAATTATCACAAAAATTAGGTGCTACTCTTCTAATTATGGATACCGGTGAACTTGGCAACACCAAAATTGCAGTTCAATCAGTAAAAAAGCAGATGGATGAAAGTGAATCTAAAAAGAAGCAAATTGCCCGTCTTGGTGAACTTGCTACTGCAACTCAGACAAATTGGCTTAAACAAAATGCTGAAGAAGTAGGAAAAATATTCGATGAAGCTCAAAGTATATTAGCATCTTTCAAACTTTCTACTAAAAGAATTGATAATATTTGTAAAATTGCTAATGAAAATGGCGCTTTAGGTGCTAAATTATCAGGTGGTGGTCTTGGCGGAATTGTTATTGCATTATGTCCTGACCAAAAAACTGCCCAAGAAATTGCTAAAAAGGCTAGTGCTAATTTTGATAACTACTGGATTGAGGAAATTTAGAGGATTATTTAATGAAAAAAACTGCACGTGCGCACACAAACATTGCATTAATTAAATATTGGGGTAAAGCAAATTCTGCACTTAAAACGCCATTGATGTCTAGTCTATCAATGACTCTAGATGCTTTTTATACTGATACTACTTTTAACCACGATTCATCTCTTATTGAAGATACTTTTATTTTGAATGGCAAAAAGCAGACACCAGAAGCTAGTAAACGAGTTTTTAATTATATTCATTTATTGCAAGATCGCTTTGGTTTTAATGATCATTTTACAATTGAATCTACCAACCACGTCCCTACTTCTGCAGGTCTTGCCTCATCTGCTTCCGCCTTTTCAGCTCTAGCTACAAGCTTTGCAGCAAGTTATGATTTAGATCTTTCAAAAAAAGAACTTTCAAGATTGGCTCGACTGGGTTCTGGTTCAGCAACTAGATCAATTTATGGGGGCTTTGTTGAATGGCAAAAAGGAAATGATGATGCAAGTTCTTATGCTATTCCAATTGATGAACATCCTGATCTTGATCTTTCACTTTTAGCTCTTGAGGTTGATACTAAACAAAAGAAAATTTCTTCAACAGAAGGAATGAAATTAGCACAAACTTCCCCTTTCTATGAGCCTTGGATTAAAAGAAATAAGCAAGAAATTGCTGAAATTAAACAAGCTATTTCTGACAAAGACTTTACCAAAATTGGAGAACTAAGTGAGCTGAGCGCCAATGAAATGCATGCTTGCAATTTAACAGCAAAAGAACCCTTCACTTATTTTGAACCAGAGACAATTAAAGCTATTAAACTAGTTGAAGATTTAAGAAAAAAAGGTATCGAATGTTATTACACAATTGATGCTGGTCCGAATGTCAAAATTCTCTGTACCTTAAGAAATAGAAAAGAAATCATTTCAGCTGTTCAGAAAACATTGTCTAATGTTAAAATAGTCGTTGCGAGTTTCGGCCCAGGCGTTACTCTGCTTTAGTAATTTGAAAATAAAAAGATTAGAGGAATATTCGTTGATTACAGAACAAGCACCAGGAAAGTTGTATATTGCGGGAGAATATGCAGTTCTTGAGCAAAACTGCCCTGCCATTTTAGTTGCAGTAAATGAATTCGTACGTGTTTCTATTGCAAAAAGCACAGGTTCGCGTGGCTTAATTCACTCTAAGCAATACTCTCAAGATTCTATTCACTGGATTCGTAAAGGCAATCAAATGGTTATTGATAATCGTGATAATCCATTTGAATATATTTTGTCAGCTATTAAATTTACTGAACGTTTTTGCTTAGAACAAAAAGTTCCGATGTCTTTATATGACTTACATGTTAATTCTGACCTTGATTCAGCAGATGGTAAAAAATATGGTCTTGGTTCTTCAGCAGCAGTTACTGTAGCTACCGTTAAAGCTATTCTTAATTTCTATGGTTTAAATTGTACTAAAGACCTTATTTTTAAACTTTCTGCAATCTCACACTATAGTGTTCAAGGAAACGGGTCTGCTGGCGATATTGCAGCAAGCGTTTATGGTGGTTGGTTAGCTTACCAGACTTTTGATAAAGCATGGCTTAAGCAAGAATTAGCTACTAAATCTCTTAGCGAGGTATTAAATGAGGCATGGCCTGGTCTTAAGATTCAATTATTAACACCACCTGAAGGCTTGAACTTAGTAATTGGTTGGAGTCAAAAACCCGCTTCTACTTCTCAATTAGTTGATAAAACTAACGCTAAGAAAAAGTTTATCAAAAATCAATATGATACCTTCTTAGAGGAATCGCGAGCATGCGTTCTTGACATGATCAGAGGATTTAATGAGAAGAATATTGCTTTAATTCAAAAGCAAATTCGTTTAAATCGTCAATTACTGAAAGAATTTGCTAGTCTCAATCATATTGCTATCGAAATTCCACGCCTAACAAAATTAATTAATATTGCTGAGCAATTCAATGGTGCAGCTAAAACTTCTGGCGCCGGAAATGGTGATTGTGGAATTGTAATTGCTGATGAACAAACAGACATTGAAGAAATGAAAAATAACTGGCGTAAAAATGGAATTATGCCTTTAAACTTTTTAGTGCACTCAATTGCCTAATAAATTTAAATACTAGGAAACAATATATGTCACAACGATCTCAAAGAAAAGAAGAACATCTAGCATTAGCTAAGATGTTTTTTAATAGTAATAAAACCAATGATTTTAATCATATCCACCTTATTCGTCCTGCTCTTCCAGAAAGTGCAGTAAGCGAAAATAGTATTGTAACTGAAATGTTTGGCAAAAAAATTAGTGCTCCATTCTTTATTAATGCTATGACTGGAGGTTCAACTTCTTCTTATACAATCAATAAACGTTTAGCTCAAGCTGCTGCTAAAGAAAATATTCCGATGGCTCTAGGTTCTGCTAGTATCCTTGAAAAAGAAGTTGATCAAATAAAGAGTTTCAAAATTGCACGTCAAGAAAATCCAGATGGATTAGTTTTTGCTAACGTAAATCCAACTACAAATCCTAAAATAGCTAAGGAAATTGTTGGTGCATTAGATGCCAATGCACTGCAAATTCACCTGAATAGCGTTCAAGAAGCTGTAATGCCTGAAGGAGATCGTGATTTTCACTGGCTTGATAATCTAAAAGCAATTCGTGAAGTAATTGATGTTCCAATTATCATTAAAGAAGTTGGAATGGGTATTGATCCAGAATCTTTACGTACCCTTCTTATTAATGACTTTTCAATTATTGATTTAGGTGGAAGTGGCGGAACAAATTTT
Organism: Lactobacillus taiwanensis DSM 21401; assembly: GCF_001436695.1. GTDB lineage: Bacteria > Bacillota > Bacilli > Lactobacillales > Lactobacillaceae > Lactobacillus > Lactobacillus taiwanensis. The sequence continues at coordinate 99,735 of NZ_AYZG01000051.1, read as the reverse complement.
GCTCAGATTGAAAATGAGAGACGTAAAAATCAAAAACTAATGTTTTTAGAAGATATTGGACTCTCTACAGTAAAAACTCTCCTTGCGGCTCGAACTATTCCAGTTAATAAAACCATTATTGCAGCCGGTGGAATTACGAATGCTCTCGATGTTTTTAAATCTTTAGTTCTAGGTGCTAAATATGTTGGTATAGCAAATTACTTTTTGCAATTTGCTAGCCAAGATTTAGACTCATTAATTGTCGCTATTCAAAATCTAAAATATGAATTAAGTCTTCTAACTGCTCTTTTCGGTATAGATAATATTGCTGAGGCTGATGAAATTAAATATTATTTAGATATTGATCTATACAATTTTACTAAACAAATTTATAATTAGTGCTGTTTCTAGGATGGCTGCGTATGCAGCCATCCTTTTTTGGTTTATTTTAATATTGATGTTAAAGTAACAATTACATTGCTATATTTTTTGTAACAAAAAAGCTTTCACACTTTGCGAAAGCTTTTTTCGTTTATTCCTTAACTAAATGAATTTCTCGATCAAATAGTTCTCTCATTTTGGTATTAAAGTTATGAGCTATAAATACAATAGTTGCTTTACTCTTCAATAAGTTATGTAGGATATCCATTGTCGCCTTTTGATCAATTGCACTGGTTCCTTCGTCAATCAAAATAATGTCGCTATCATGAACTTTAGCACGAGCTAAAACAATCTTCTGTCTTTGACCTCCTGAAATATTTAACTTATCCAAATCAATTTTCTTCTTTAGACCTTCATCAAACTTTTCAAGATCCGAAGCCAAATTCACTTCTTCAACTGCCTTACCTACTCTACTATCTAGTTTTTCATTAAACATTGTGACATTATCTAAAATTGAAGCTGGGAAAACTACCGGATCTTGAGGAAGATATCCTATCTTCCTTAAATCAGGAACAATTTCATTTCCATCTTTATCTTCAAATATTATTTCCCCTCTGCTTGGTTTTATGTCTCCAAGAATTAACTTAAACAATGTTGATTTTCCAGCACCCGAATCACCAGTTAATAGTATTTTTTCACCTTGATTAATTTGTAGATCAGGATAAGATAGACTCTCTCCATTTGAAAACTGCAGACCTAAACCTTTTGTTTTTATTGTTGCAGGAGTAGTAAACCCACTTTTACGCAAATTTTGTACTGGCTTTGTAGATTCATCTATTTCTGTAATTAAATTTTTAACTCCTTTCATCTGACCTCGAGCATTAGAAATCTGATTAATAGCTTGATTTAGATAAAATCTAAAATTACCAACAACCATAAGTGCACTGATCTCTAATAAACCATTCTTAACTAAAACACCTGACAATAAAAAGATAATTAAGCCAAAAATTGCGGAGGCAATCCCAGTAATGGCATTAAGTAATTTAGTATAAGTGGTCTGTTTAACATTTGCATCTTCAAGTTTTTTACTTGCTAACTGAGAAACTGAAAATAACTTTGCTCCAGCAGCAAATTGTCTTAATTGTTCTAACCCCTGAAGCCAATTATTCAAAGTATCTAGATAAACTTGATTGCTATCAGAAATAAGCTGATTTGCTTTTTGTAGTGGTTTCTCAATTAGTTTTGGAAGAATTAAAGTAATTGCCACAATTAAACAAATCGTAAGTAACAAAATCCAATTTAACATAATTAAGTATATGACAATTGAAATGATCATAACACTACCATATAGTAAATTAAAAATAGCACCAATATAGTTTTCATTAACCATTTGTAAATCATTAGTTAGTCTATTTTGCATTTCAGGAACTTGATGTTTTTTGCCATCGTAAAAATAGTGCTTAACAATCTTATCTCTAACTGAATTATTTAAGTCTTGTGCTTGATAAGTAATCAAATATTGACTGATATTTATAAATACATAGCCCAAAGCAAAAACTACTAAGCTTACTGCTGAGATAATCAAAAAATTACGTAAATTACGTGAAAGAAGAATTGCTGTTTCAAGCTGAATTAGAGTCGTACTACTAATTATTGTAATAGGAGTTAAGATAGTAATAATTATAAAAAGCCAAAACCTAACTGGATTAGTTTTTATAAGTTCCTTTAAACTCATTTTCTTGGCACTCCTTTCTTTTCTAGTTTTATTTCATGATCAAATTTAGCCTTTAATTCTGGCGTGAAATTATGTGCAATCATTAAAATTGTTTGATCAGTATTTAGCAGCTCATCAATAATTTTTTCAGTAGCCTTTTGATCGATCGCACTCGTTACCTCATCCATCAGAACAAATGGCTGACGATGTATTTCACTTCTTGCTAAAACTACTTTTTGTCTTTGTCCACCTGATAAATTTTCATTTTTCAAATCAACAATTGTGTCAACTCCAGCTGGCATTTTAGCTAAATCAGTACTTAGTTGAACTTTATTAACTACATTAAGTATTTGTTGTTCAAACTTCTTAGCAAACATCGTAATATTTTCCTTAATTGAAACTGGAAAAACTATTGGATCTTGTGGCAGATAACCTACTGTAGCATTTTCAAGTGGCTGATTATTTTTGTCTAAGTAAGTAACAATTCCATTTTGTGCCTTCAACTTTCCAAGCAAAACTTTAAATAATGTAGACTTACCAGTTCCTGAATCACCAGTCAGTAACACTTTTTCTCCAGCCTTAATTGTAAAGTCAGGATAAGAAATGGTTTCACCTTGGTCATATGAAGTCTTCAGATTTTTTACTGAAACACCATATGCGCTTGCTTTGACTGGTCGCTTCTTATTGCGACGTAATTCAGAAATTTCTTGACGTAATTCTTTTGTTGACTTAATTTGTGTGATTGCACTAGTAATTTCCCAAATAGCTGAAAAAACTGTAAATCCAAATGATCCAGCAACCGCAAATTCACCAAAAGAAAGTGCACGATTTATAAACAAAATTCCAGCAAAGAAAGACAAACCTACTTGTGCTAGGGCATTTGCCCAGCCATTTAAAAGATACGAAATCGTATTATACTTACAGCTTTCCTTACTTGCTTTAACATAATCATCACTCGTTTGATGAAGTTGTTTTTTTAACCGTCCATAAGCACTAAAGCGTCTTAATTCTTGCAAACCGCCAAGCCAATGCTCGATCGCATTGAGTAATTTCTCATTTTTAACGTTAACTTTCTTAGCAGCCTGTGCAGTTTTCTTTTCCATAATCTTAGGAATTAGAAAATTAATCCCTAACAATATTGCACTAACTAACACCAAACTCCAATTCATCTTAAGTAAAATTCCTATTGAAATAAACATTTCAAGCACTCCACTTAAAATAGACACCCAAGGAGTAGCAAAATCAGTCGTTAACATTTTTAAGTTTCCTGTTAACTGATTCTGCATTTCAGAAACCTTTTCATCATTACTAGTATTATAGTAATGTTGCATAATATCTTCTCTAATATGATGTAAATAGCTCTGTGTTTGTTTAGTAAAGGCAATTGTTGCAATTGGTAGTAAAATTGCGGCTCCTATTTCCATCCCTGCTTGAATAAAAGTCCAATAAATATACCCATTCAAATTTCCCTTAAGTATATTATTCAATGAATTTTTAAATAGATATTCTCCTAATGCACCTGCAATGGCATAAAGAATATATAAAGCAATGATTAAGATTGAACGTGGAATATTACTTTTTATTAATTCTTTAAATGTCATTATTTTTCCTCCTTCGCTTTAGTTATTATTAATTTTACTAATACTTTTTTAATTTTCAATCATATTTTTTTAAGTGGTAATATTTTTTAACTAAGCGGTAATTCTAAGCTACTTTGTACTATGGTATACTAACTTTATCTAAAAAAATCGAGGTGAAAACTAGGTGTTTATTCTAAATAACTTAGGATTAAGCTTAAAACTGAATTCTTTTCTTTCAGTTATTAAGCTGTATTTAATAAACATCCCCAAATTTGATGAAGGTTTGGGGGGATTGTTAACTAAATAGCTAATTTTTCCCTGAACTTTCAAAATACAAAAAAATAAGTATTCAAAAGGAAATGGAAAATGTTTAAAAAACTTAACTAAGAAAAATGATTTTACGATTGTTAATTTACTTATTGGCCGAATTGGAACAAATATTGTAGATTCACTTTTTTACATGGCAATTCTTTGGTATTTCAAAAGTCATTTTCATTCACCAATGTTGCTCTCAATAATTTTCATTGCGGGATCAACAATTGATATGTTTTCATTTACTCTGGTCCGATAATTGATCGAGTAGATATTAAAAAATCACTTCAGATAATAACTATTATTCAAGTAGGACTTAGTCTGGCAATTGTTCCTTTATTAAACGATCAAAAATTACATACTTTTGCAATTTTTCTTTTAATTGTTGTCTACATTTTATCTACTATTGGCCCAACCTTAATCTATTCAGCTGAAGATAAAATATTACCTATTATTGTAAAAAAATAAAAATTAACTAAAGTTAGCAGTATTGTTAATTGCATGATTCCCGTGGGATCTTTTTTAGATGGGATTATCATCAAGGACTTTGGTGCACGACCATCTATTATTCTTGAAGGAATTGCTCAAGTAATAACGGCATTTTTCTATTTGGTTCTCTTTATAAAACAAAAAAATAAATCATAATTCTTTTCTAAACACTTAAATTGAATAATATATGGAGTTAAAAATGAGTAATAAGAAAAATAAAACAAATAATGCGGAAATTAAAACAAGAGTAGTTACATATCGTCCTAGTCAATAATTAATTAAATTTAAGAAAAGAGAAAATCATGACTCAAGATATAATTACTACTATTACAACAAAACATGACTTTGAAAAAGCTTTGATTGCTGCTAATATTAGCTCAACTGACAAGGTTATCGTCCATACTGCTTTAAGTAAATTTTACTATGTGCCTGGTGGCCCTGAAAGCTTAGTTCAGGCGCTAAAAGGAGTAATAACTCAAGGCACAATTATGATGCCATCAGAAGTCAGTACTAACTGTGATCCAGCAAGTTGGGAATATCCTCCTGTTAGAAAAGATTTAATTCAAGTAGTTCGTGACAATATGCCTCCATATAACCCTGATACTTCTCCAAGTGAAGGTTTAGGTATCACGCCAGAATACTTTCGAAAATTACCAGATGTAGTTCGCAGTCCTCATCCCTATCTACCTATCGCTATTTGGGGTAAGGATAAAGATAAAATTGCTAAAAAACAGCCACTTGACCTACCTTATGGTATTAATAGTCCGCTAGATTATCTGTACCAAAATAATGGTAAAATCCTCTTTCTGGGAACTAATTATGAAACTTGTACAATGCTCCATTATGCTGAATCAATAATTGAAAGAAAAACAGAAACGTATACTGCAGCAACGGGAATAGACCAAGATGGTAAAACAATTTGGACAAGCTATCAAAATATTGATATGGATATATATGATGACTTTAATGATTTAGGTTTAGCTTTTGAAACACATAATTCTAGTGAATTTAGACAAGTCAATTTAAATAATGGCTTTATTAAATCTATTAATGTAAAACCATTAGTAGATTTTGCTAAAACTTGGTTTAGACGAAAAGATAATAATTTATAGCAAAAAAGCAGGAGCCCTCCTGCTTTTTTCATATTATGTATTTACTATTGCTTTTAGCTGTTGTTATAGGGACAATAATTAGCAAAATTTATATAATACTTATCTCCTTCTATTGTCCATTCATGCACACAGGCATCTCCACTTCCAAATTTGATTTTAGAATCTATGGGAAGTTTTAATAATGTATGATATAGCTGCGTAATTGCTCCACCATGCGTAACAATTACGATTGTTTGATCATCAGAATTTTGGCTAAGAATTTCAGATAAAATAGATTCTATTCTCATTCTAAAATTTAATTTACTTTCTTGTCCATAATGTGAAGCATGAATTGGAAGCTCGACTTTCGGATACTTTTTATATGCTTCATCATATGGTAAACCTGCGCGAAGTCCATTATTAAATTCTTTTAGTTTATCTGTTTTTATTGCACTAAGACCAGTCAATTTTTCTAAATATTGTGCAGTTTGACACGCTCTTTTTAAGGAGCTTGTATAAATTTTATCTACATGATAATGTTTTGACACATATTTGCTCATTGCTTCAGCTTGTTTATGTCCACGTGGAGTTAAACTAAAGTCTGCTCATCCTTCACAAACTTTTAAAATATCCGCTTCACTTTCACCATGTCTGATAATTAAAAGCTTCATTATTCTACCTTCTCAAAAACTTCACACACCATTGGTGCTTGCGGATAAAATTCTTTCCCTATTTCCTTATATTCACGCGTAAAAAAATCATCATGAACTCTGCGCCAATATTCATAACTACGATCTCCTTCGCCTTCATGATAAGCATGTTCTTTCGAAATTAAATTATAAGGGATAATCTCTACACAGCACTCTCTAATTACGCAAACTGGCTGCTGGTTTCCATCTAAAATAATGCTCCATTCGCCTGCCTTAGGAACTGCTTCATCTTTACTATACAATTCATATGCTGAAGTAGTAGCCGTCTTAATGCCTTTATCTACCAAAGAAGCTAGTTCATTAGCATCTTTTTGTGTTGCTCCAAAAGCCCAAGCTTCAACAGGAGTTTCATAGTCTAAATTATGGCTTCGACAAAATCCATGCCAATATTGTTTTATTTGTTCACTCATTAAATCTACCAATAACCAATTAAATTTAGCTTTTGTATAGTATACATTATATATCTAAATATTAACATGCAATTTGGAGATAACTCCAAATAATGACCAAAAAAAGTAAAAAGGTTTGGAGTTAATTCCAAACCTTTTTAACAAACTACTATTTGATCTTAGTCAGAACCTTAGATCCAATTTCTAAACCAAGGCTATGTGATTCACTGCCCCAATCACGTTCATCATAATTTTCCATATCAGCTAAGGTATCGGCGGTAAATAGGATTTGCGCACAATCCACTTTTCTAAACTTCGCACATGCTGCCAACCCAGCGCATTCCATTTCAACAGTTGCTGCTCCTAGCCGACGAAATTGTGCTACTTTTTTAGGCGTTTCTCTAAAGAAACCATCAGTTGTCCAAGTAGTGATCTCATCATATTTCAAACTTAATTCAGATAATACGCCTTCTACTTGATTCAAAAAATCACGATCTAAGTCAACAAACTGTCCTGGCTCCATGTAATGAAAAGATGTTCCTTCATCCCGGATCGCTCTTTTAACTAAAAGCATCTCATTTTCTGGTAAGTCATTCAAGGCACCGCAAGTACCAAACGTTAAAACTTTTTTTACGCCATAAGCAATTAACCATTCAAGCAATTGCACAGCTGCTGGTGCTCCTAAGGGTGCCTGACACAAAGTAAACAATTCATTATCAATTTGAACTTCATAGATTTTTGGATTAAAAGAGCATGATTCAAATTCGCCTAAAGTGCGATGAAGATGTTGATCTAAAAATGCTTTAATTTCTTTTTCTGGCACAAACGCGTAAAGCAATCTTGGATGAAAATGAAATGGTTCTTGATCGTGATTTGGTTCAAGAACAGCATGCGGATTTTTGTCAAAGTCTAAAATAAATGGTTGTTCATTCATAGTTTTCCACTCCATTTTTAGTTGAAATATTATAAATTCACTAATACCTGAGATCCAATATTCAAACCAACACTATATGAATCATGGCCCCAGTTACGTTTATCATAATTATCCATATCAGCCAAACTATCGGCAGTAAACAAAATTTGCGCAAAATTTATGTTTCTGAATTCTGCACAAGCAGCTAAAGCTGAGCACTCCATTTCGACAGTTTTTGCACCTAATTCTTTGGCTTGTAAAACTTGCTTGGGTGTTTCTCTAAAAAAGCCATCGGTTGTCCAAGTTATTCCTTCTTCATATTTAAGACCTAATTTCTTTATTTCACTTTCAACGCTTCGCACAAACTTTTCATTTAATGTAATCATCTTACTTGGTTCTTTGTAATAAAAGGATGTACCTTCTCCGCGAATCGCTCTTTGTGGAACAAATATCGTGTTTTCAGGCAGATCAGTCAGTGCCCCTGCATTTCCAACAGATAAAACTTGTTTAACTCCATAATTAATCAACCAATCCAAAAATTTAGTTGAAGCTGATGCTCCCACTGGGGCTTGACATAACGTAATTAGTTGATTATTGATTTCCACTTCATATACCTTAGGCCTAAACGAAACAGTTTTAAATTTGCCCAAAGTCTTATGAGAGTGTCTATCTAAAAAAGATTTAATTTCATCATCTGGAACAAATGCAAAAAGCAATTTTTCATGAAACTTATACTGTAAATTTTCGACTCCAGGTTCTATTACAGCTTGTTTATTTAAATCAATATCTAAAATAAATGGTTGTTCATTCATGTATACCCTCTCCCCCTCCTTAATCAATAAATGGATAGTCGCCATTAAAGTAATGATCAATAAAAAGCTGATGTTGCTTGTTAAAAATCTTGGGTAATTTATCTTTAGAAAAATATTTCAAGTCAAGAGTTTCAGAGCTGACTTCTTTTGATGTTTTTTCTACTAGTTCAACAATAAATTCAATAGTTACTGCCTGTGCTACATCTTGATTTGGATAATATTGGATAAAATTAGTTGAAAGGCCTAATAATGATTTAGTTCTTACTTTTAAGCCAGTTTCTTCTAAAAATTCTCGAACGCATGCTTCTTGGGCTGATTCTCCAAATTCTAAAGCACCACCAGGTAAGCCCCATGCATTAAAATCTGATCTTTTTTGAAGTAAGATTTCATTCTGATTATTAGTCAAAATTCCACCGGAAAAATTTAAAATAATTGGTTCATGACCAACTTTTTTGCGTAAAGTTTTAATGTAGTCTTGAGTCATTGCTAGTCCTCTATACTGGCGAGCATTCGCTCACCAACTTTTTTAAAAGCCAGATCTTCAATTTTTTCAGTATAATTAAATATTCCAATTGCTGTTGTGAAAATTAGATATTGTTTAGTCAAACTCAATAATTGATAGTTCAAGTTTTTAGTAGAATATCCTTTTAAAAATGAGTCAATTAAATCTGGATTCAATGAGAAATCTTGATAAAACAATTTGATAAAGTCTTGATATACGGGACCAAGACGTGCTTTTTCAAAATCAATTAAAGTCAACTTCCCACCGATATACTTATAATTTCTGATTCCTACATCCCCATGTAAAACAAAATGTGAATTGTTTTTCAGATCTTTTTGAATTTCATTTTTATGCGTCATAAATTTTTTTGCTACTTTATTTAACTGATTTCTATAGAAAGAATCTTGAAAAGTATCTATCTCTGACAGATAGTCATCAAATTGATTTCGTACAATCTTAATTTTAGGAAATGGTTTAATTTGCATATGAAACTTACCTAAAACTTGTCCCATTTTGAAAGCTAAATTTTGATCAATAATGGAGGAAATGTCTCTAGGTTCAACGTCTTTTAATACTAAAATATATTTATTATCAATTGAAAAAGTCGTTATCATTCGATCATTCATTTGTTTTGTAACTATTTCTTCTGTATAACATCCTTGCTCTTTAGCAAATTGTTTTACAAAAACCGATTCATGATACAAATTACTATACCCAATAAAAGTTTTATTAAGAGATTCATGATCGATTGGCTTCAGATTACTTTGTAATTTTTGATTTAATTTTTCAATCAAAATCATTCTCAGTCTCCTGCTTGAATGTCATTCATTACAATTGAGATTTCATCAGCTAAATGTATCTGACTAGTAAAAGCATACTCTGGAATAAAGCCAATATAATCTTTTTCATTCCACCATGAGCGCATTTTTTCTTTACCAAAAGAATATTCATGCCGTGTTTGATACCGCTTCATTGTTTCTTCAAATGGAATATCAAAATAGTAGGCATAAATTTGGCTACCAAAAAGTTCTTGTGCTTCTTTAAATAAGTCAGCATACCATTTTGCATTTAGGATTCCTTCTAAGATAGTGTAAGAGCAGTGATGATAACCGTATTCAAGCAAGTTTTCTAATAATGGCAAAGCAAATGTCTTTTCTCCGTCTTTAACATTCAGCATTTCCCTTCTAACTGTATCTTGCGGAATCAATAGTGTATTGTGCGGCAATCGATGGTGAATTTCTTTAGACAATGTAGTTTTGCCACTGCCAGAGTTTCCACGAATTATAATTAGTTTTGATATCATTAGAATTCCCTTCACAATAATTAAATAATTTTGATATATTTAATAAATGTAATACAATGGTATTACAAATAAGGAGATGATTTTATGGATAATATGATAGTAAGAAACAGTAGTGCATCTACTCGTGTATCAAAATCTGTTAAAGATAAGGCCATAAAGAATTTAGCTAAACGAGGAATAACACTTTCAGAATTTCTAAGATTCGCAGTTGGAAAAGCTGCTGATGATGATATTGAGTTACTTAATTTTCTCGATACACCAGAAGCTTTACAAGGAAAATCTGAAGTAGAAAATGGCAATATTGAAAAAATAGGTTCTTTAGACGATCTAGATAAATGGATGGATAACTTATGAAACAAGTAGAAGTCTATTTTTCTCCAACTTATAAAAAAGAATTAAAAAAACTAAAAAAGAAAAACTATCCAATTAAATTAATTACCCAGTGTTTAAAAGCAATAATTGCTCAAGATAATAAAATTCTAAAGAAAATTAAGCACCATTCTCTGCAAGGAAATTGGAAGGGATTTAACGAATTTCATCCTGGACGTTTAAGTTCTAATAGTAATCTGAATTATGATCAATGGATTGTAATTTATACTTTTTCAAAAAACAAATTAATACTTACCTTAGTTTCTACAGGCAATCATGAAATTCTTACTAAACATAAGCCAAAGACACTATTAAATAATAAACTTTGAAGATCAATTTCAATTAGAAGTTGATCTTTTTATATATGATAAAAAATTAGTTCACTGCATCTTTAACTGTTGCAGTCTTGCCAAACACATAATCCATACCGTGAATTTTAACAATAGGCAGCCTTTTCCCTCTTTGCCCCATCAATAAGCCTGCAGAACCCGCTAACATATCACAGATAGTTTCAACATTAGTTTTATCTTCATACCGACTTTTTCTTAAGCCAGAAATACCATACAGTCCAACTGCTACTTGAGTAGCACCTTTTTTATCAATTCTCCCATCACTATCGGTAATTATGATAGCTACTCTGACTTTTAATTGATCAAAAATATCTTCACTAATTTTCTTAGCAATTTCATCACAATTTCGGGGTAAAACCATTGCAGTATTCGCATCAAGTTTATCTACTCCTGCACTGGTTAAAAACAACCCATTCGGCAGCCACCCACCAATAAAGTTCTTAGATATCTGTAGTTTCTTACCATTCTTATCTTCGGTTTGATCAATTATAACCTGAATTAGTCTTGGATCTTTTCTGGGTATTTGCTGATGCAAACGTAAGGTTAATTGACTTGGATTAATAGATTTTAAATCAATAAACAGACCTGCAGATTTAGAAATCAACTTAGAAGCAATACATAAAACATCATTATTATGAAGAATAAAATTTTCATTTTTGATTGTTTTAATTATTTCTGTACCTAAATTGCAATTTTTCTCTATCTTAGGGAAATTATGCAATGCTTCAATTGTAATCATGACTATAACCACCAATCAGGTGTTAACCTGCCCAGAGTAGTAATTTCTTCCCTGTCGTAATCCATCAATACTTCAATATTTTTATAGTCTTTTTCCATAAGCTGTACCATAAATTCACGACAAGCTCCACACGGTGCGCCATTCTTTCCATTAGACATGATGGCTAAGACTCTCTTGAAATGATTTTCACCACAAGTGATCATGCTGAATAAAGCATTGCGTTCTGCACACACTCCTAAAGTACAAGCGGTATCAATACAAACCCCTGTATAAATTTTTCCTGTATTACTCAAAACAGCAGCTGCTACTCCGCCTGCTTCTAGATGATCAGATATTTGTCTAAATCCCTGTACACTTTTAGCTTCTTCATACATCTTTTGCCAAGTTTTATCTAACATTTTGTTTTTCCTTTATTAAAGGTATTGTTAGCAAAACAACACCAAAATACACTGCGGAGACAAAAAACATTACTTTTAAATCTCCAAATACTTTCATAATACTATTGCTTATAAATAATGAAATACTAACTAAGATCTCTGCAATAAATGAAACAGTTGAAAGCATAGTCGACTTATTGCTTTCTCCATAAATAGCTTCATTACTAGTAGCTGAAATTTGTCCTGACATCATTCCCATTAATAATTCAATTAATAGAAAAAGGCAAAGCAGTAAATATTTATTTTTTAGAGTCCCACTTAATATAAATGCTCCAATCATACTTCCAGTATTTAACAAAGTAATTCCTTTTGAATTAAGGAAAGTAGAAATTCTACTAAATAAAACCGAACCTAGAATTAGTGCACACATAAATAACGTATAAACCAGTGAAAGATTAAAGCCTAATTTCTCAACATAAATAATTGACCAATAGATAAGGATAAATTGCGTTCCACAATCATAGCCCACATTCAGCAACAATAATATCCAAAAGTTTCTTTTTCTAAAAAAGCCAACAATATTTTTAATATTATATTTATCTTTCTTTTTACTAGAAGCTCTATTATCTGAAAAGGATAAGAAACTTATCATGAACCAAATAAGGGTTGGGTATAACACAAGTCCAAGCATTGCAAACCATATCGGTGCAGTGTCTTTAATTCCAAATAGCCAAGTACCAATATTTCCACCAATTAAAGTAGTTAAATTCAAAACGATTACTTGCATCCCCATTAGTTTGCTACTAGGAGCAATTTCATTTTGTTCCTGTAAATCAGTTATGTAAGCAAGCAAAGTACCTGAATTAAGTGCCAAGCCAATACCATATAAAAGCTCTGCCATTGAAAAGAAAAAGAAGTTTCTAAATAGAATTAGAATGAAAAAACTCGTGGCAATAACTAAAGATGATAAAGCTAGAACTTTCAATCTTCCAACTTTATCCGCCAAATATCCGGCTGGAAGAAGCCCAAACATAATACCGATGTTTTGAAAAGATTTTATTGAACTAATATTTGCATTTGGGATTCCATTTTTAGCATAAAATAATGAAAAAATTCCTGACATTGATGATCGGAAAAGTGTAAAAACTGCTGTAAAAACTAAAAATAAAACTACAATTTTAAAGCTTACACTCTTTAACCTCATAATCATCAACTCCTATTATTTTTTCTTAAAAATCTATAACCTCTTCAACTATTTCTGCAATTTTCTTTGGATATTCAAAATGAATATAATGCGAATTACCCAATGTTATGACTTTAGATTTCGAATTATTTGAAGCATACTCTGACCGCTTATATTCATTTTCACGGTACTTCTCTGTAATAACAATAGCTGGTGTTTTATCGCTTATCCTAGTATCAGCTTTCCAAAATGAATCATTTTCGTAAGCTGCTTGTGCATTCAAATTATCTTTTTCATCAAATTTTTTTGCATTTTGTTCTGTAATTGCCCAAAACTTTTTATTTTCTTCTGGAGTGAAAAGTTCTCTAAGATCAGCTTCAATTTTTTCTTGAAGTTTTGCCATGTTTTTATTTTTCTCAATATAAGCCGGTTCCTTTGGAGGATTTAACATAATTTCTCTAGTAGTTGGTTCAATTCCTACAAAAGCCTTTAAATTATTGATCTTATCTTTCATTTGCATAGCATATACACCACCAATGCTATGAGACAAAATAATAACTTTTTCTGCTTTAAAATCATTAATAATTTTTGCTAATTCAGTAGCTTCATCTGCTACCGTATAGTCCTTTAAAGACGTACCACTGAAGCCACTATTCAAATAATCCGGTGCAAAATAACCATACTCATTTGGCAAAGATTCAATTACTTTTAAAAAGGATTGACCTGTACCAAAGCTACCAAAGCCATTCAAGAAAACAACTAATGGGTCTCCTTTTCGATATGCAAAATTAATTTTACCTAATTCAGTTTCAATCTCTCTTCTCTGCATAATGCTCCTTTCCTATTCGAATTCCGCTTGCCAGGTAGGATTATGATATGCCTTAAAGCACATCTCTACTTGTTCTTTTGATCCCTTGTCTTCACTTAATTCAGGCAAATTATCTAATGCAAAATATCCACTAGCAATTGTTTCATCATTTTCTGTGAAACTACCGCCTGTTGGTTTACATGAGAAAAATACTGTTGTAATCCCATAAGGATACATTCCCTTATAATGCTTATTACTGTCATGGATCGCAATTAATCTTTCAACAGCAATATCAATTCCAGCTTCTTCCTTGATTTCTTTGATTACATTTTCCTTAACAGAAAGATTCACTTCACACCAACCACCAGGAATTGACCAAGTACCATCATTTTCTTGAACAAGCAGAATTTTATTATCTTTAAAAATAGCTGCCCGAGTTCCAAGCTTAGGTGTTTGATATCCCACTTCGTTGCAGAAAAGTTCTTTTACCTTTTCAACTGGCAAACCAGATTTTTCTGCCATCATTTCAGCTGAAATATCGCGAATTTCTTGATATCTCTCTAAGTCAAAATTATCTTTCCCATACGTTAAGCCAGCTTGCGCCAAACTTTGAAGTCTCTTTGCCCAGTCAATAAGTTGATCCTGCTTCATAATTTGCTTCTTCTCTTGTTTATCCAAAATGTTATTCCTCCATAAAAAAGAGTAAAAAGTAATAAACTAATATAAAAATTAGGTGTAATGCTGTTCATTGTTACAGTTCTTCCTTTTGATACGTCAATTATTAATTGTACGCCGAAAATATTCGAGATCTGAAAAACATTAAAATTAATGAATAAATTTATCACAAAATAGAACATTAATAGGACAAAACATATTCCTATTCCTTTAATCATTAATTTAGATAAAACTTTCATAAACTTATTTCTCCAAATCTAAAACTAAAACAACTTCTTCTTCAATTCTCTCACCATTAGGTACAAAACCAGCAGCCTTATATAACTGTTGAGCGGCAACATTTGAAGGAACGTAAGAAAGATACACTTTATTTCCATTTCCTAAAGGCATCGTTTTCATATATTTAATAAGTGTAGCTAGCGCATCTACTCCTAATCCCTGATCTTGATATTTTTGATCAATCATAAAACGCCACAAGCAATAATTATTACGAGCAACTTTTGGTGCACCTTCCCAGTTGCATACATTAAAGTTAATCATTGCAAAGCCAACCAAATTATCTTTTTCATAAACAGCAAAGGTTTCAACTTTTTCACCTTCATTTTGAGTTGCGTATGCTTCTAACAAACTAGTCGCATTATCTGCAACATATTCTTTTTGATCTGACTTAACTTTAAGATTTACAACATCCCAAAGATTTTGATTAGTTACCTTTTTTAGTTCCATGTTTCTGTTCTCCTAACATTATTTTTTAAGATAAACTTTTTATGACCATTATTATCATTTTTTTGATATTCAAATCCACTTCGCTTAGCCACATTCTGACTTGCAAAATTTTGAGGATGAGTTCTTAAAATTAAATATTTGAGCCCTAATTGTTCAAATGCATACTTTTTAAGAAATTCGACAGATTCAGTCATAATTCCTAAGTGCTGAAAATCATTCGACAGCCAATATCCAACTTCACCTGACTCTGAATTTAAGTCATGTAAGTCAATCATGCCAGCTGGAATTTCATCAACTAAAATTACCAAATTAAATGCTGTACCATCAACCATTTTCTGTTGAAATTGCTTAATTGAATCTACTTCCTTTTGAACAGAATCAATTTTGTCAGCCCAAACTAACCATTTAGAAAATTCAATTAAATTTTTCTGCAGCTGATCAAATAAGTCTTTTGCCTGCCAAGTTTCAGGTAAAACTAATTCAACATCATATTTTCTAGTTTTAAAATTATGTAAAATAAACGGATATTTTCCCAATTTGTTCACCTCATTTGTTTATATTTTTGATTTAAATTAAATATTACTTAAGTATAATAATTTTTTCAATAGATTACTTATATTTTTTTCAGGTATTAAAAAGCAGAGATTTTTTACAATCTCTGCTTATAACTTATTTAGCTAATGTTTAAATAAACGAGAAAAAAATCCTTTCCTATTTTTCTCTTCCTGTTGCTTAGTTAGCTTTTCCATAGTTTCTTGCATTACCTGTGTTTGTTTAGTCTGTATTTTAAGAAATTCTTTCATATCATCTTGCTGTGTTTCATCTTTGTGTAATTTCTTATAGTGATTTCTAATTAAAGGTTCACCAACAAATTTATCAAACTTATCGATGTCAAGACGCATCCCATTGCCGTACTGTTCGATTGCAATTCCGGCTTCACGAGGAAACATATTAAAATAATTATCTAAAGTCTGATTAATATTTTCATACCCATTGGCTTTAAAATCATTAAAAATTGCTTTTGAAACGTGGAAATATTTATCATCACCATCTGTAAAGGCAATGTGTTCATAGTGATCATCTAAAATTAACATCTTCCAAGTAATTCGATTACGATCAATCTTATAATCATAATTACTGCCTAAAATATCTTTTAATCTATCGTAATAACCATATTTCCTTAACAAGTTAGATAAAATTTTTTTAGTTAAACTTAAATAATCATCGATTAAATTAGCCTCTTCTTCACCAGTAAGATTGACAAGACGTTTATTCAATTCATAAACAACGTATCGATAAATATGGTCATTGTTATCGTTAATTAACATATTATAGTTAATCTCTTGCTGATTCGATGGAAGCCATGGAGCTTCAAACGATAGATAATAAACACGTTTCGTAATTTCTTCCAGATTATTGATTTCCCTACTACCAGCATTATGATTCATCGCAAAAATGTTAATATTATGAATTCCTTGAATAGTGTTGGACCATTGTTTAATTGCATTAAGTGCAACCTTACTGTGTAAGAAATTACTGTTTAACTCATCAACAATCATTGGAGAAATAAAACGAGCAGAGTGCAAATAATTATCTAAGAATTTCACTGCCTTATCAGTTCTAGAAGCATTTCCGTCATTAATTTCGGTATATTGTAAACTATGCGAATTGTCCCCGGTAAATTTCTTAAAATAATCACGAACTAATAAAGTTTTTCCAGTTGTCCCACGTCCGATTAATACCATAGAAAGCGGAATTTGATCAGCACTTTTTGAAAAATTAGACTTACGATATATTTCTCTAATTTTCCAAATCATTGGAGCAGTCATTAAATAGATAAACGCCGAGAGTGCTTGGTGACTTTCATTTTTTACTTTGTTAAAGCGAAAACTTTCGATTATTCTTACAAAAGTCCGCACATCATCTTCAGTTACAAGATTTTCATCTACTTTAAGCGGATGGAATAATTTATTTTCATCTTCAACAATAATCTTATCTTCTTGATGTGCCCAAATAGGCTTGGGATATAGTTCACTTGCTTTTATTACTCTATTTTCTGAAGAATCACTAAAGTCTTGAAAAACAATTTTCTTAACTTCTTCTCTTGCCTTTTCTTCGTTTCGACGCTTATTTCCTTTTTCAGTAAAAAGCTCCTTAGCTACTTTTTGGACAGTTTCAGGATGAAGTTCATAAGTTTGTTCCTTTTGCTGAGCATCGTTGGTTATCTTAACAACGTCTGCTGGATTTACTTCAACGATATTCTGCTGAATCTTATCTACAACTTCATCAGCGATAATTGCCGTGATTTGTTTTCTCGTCTTGCCGTAAAGATTATTAATAATCTTTCTATCTAGATAATCAACACTATCTTTTTCGAAATTATGCTTAAAAAGCTTTTGATGCTCTTCATAAATTTTTAAATCTTGTAAATCATTCTTTTTACCATGATACATCCAAAGCATTTCATGATTATGCTTTAAAGCTTTTTGAGTAAGGTTCATTGATCCATTAAAGATAATAAAATCAGTTTTGTTTTCAACAATAAAGTATTTACTATGAAATAATTCATCTTTAGTAAATTTTAATTGCAAAGTTTGATTCTCAATTCGATCCAAAAAGTCAGCACTTACAGAAAGAAGTTCTTTAACTTTATTTGATACATTAAAAAGCTGATCTAAATTTTTACCAGTTTTTTGGTCTTCCATTCCTAAAATTAGATCAATTTGCTTAAAGCGTGGCATTAACTCTTTTTCAATTATCTTAAAACTACCAACAAAACTAACACC
The DNA here is from genome assembly GCF_001436695.1 of Lactobacillus taiwanensis DSM 21401. Lineage (GTDB taxonomy): Bacteria > Bacillota > Bacilli > Lactobacillales > Lactobacillaceae > Lactobacillus > Lactobacillus taiwanensis. Next base: position 81,547 of record NZ_AYZG01000051.1, on the reverse strand, counting down.
CTTAAAAGAGTCAAAGCCTTCAACCAGATTAAAAAAATCAGGTTGATTTAGCATTACCTTGTTCTTTAAATCATAAATAGTTAACATTTGTCCCTCCAATCGCACTATCGTACATATGTTCGTAATATTTTGATAAAATTATATCATAAACAAATTAAAAAAATAAGCTACAGAAAAATTTTTCTTAGCTTATTAATGCTATTTAAATTAAATGATTTTCTTTATACCATCGAATAAAATCTGAAAAGAAAGGTAGCGTAAAACTTACATATCCACGCTCTGGAGCATAGATTAATTGATCATCTAATAAACGTGCTCGATATACAGAAATATAATTTTTACTTTTCTTTAGCTCATCAACAATATAAGAAATTGGCACTATTGAACTCGGATATTGCGCCATTATATCTAGAAACTTTCGATCAGTACTTGAAATCTCAGTATATAATTTTTCATATGCATTTTGATACAAATCGGATTTAGATAAATCAATTACTTCGTTAGCAACTTGATTATTAATATCATCTTTACTTTCCTCCCAAGCATAATAACCTATTGTCTGAAATGCATAAGCATATCCTTTTACACCCTCAATTAGTCTTTTCATAACTAACGGAGAAATTGTCTTGTTTCCTCTCTTAAATGCCATTGTAAAATTATCTTCAACTGACATTTTATCAAGTGGCTTTAAATATATACGATTACTTCTCAGTAAAAAAGTTAATGTCTTTTCATGCTGTAAATCGGAAATTCTACTGGGAAGACCAGTCATAATTAATGAAATATCTAAATCATCCCCAATTAAAGTTTGATAAACTGAGGCAAAAGCTCTAACATCATCGCTTACTTCAATTTCGTCAATACCAACTAAAATAGAAATTCCTCTTTTTTTCAGCTTTACTAAAATATGTTTTAGAACGTCGCTATAATTTATTATTCCAATGTCTTCAACGGATTTAAAACTCATTCCATTACCAAATAAATTTATCCCTTGAATTGATTTTAAAACTTCTTTCCAATCAATACCTGAAATTTGTTGCAAACTGCTCAATAATTGAAAAAGCAGATTTCCTTGACCCAAGTTTAACCGAACAAAATAATGATTTTTCTCTTTTTCATAATTTCTTTGGACATTTAAAAGAAAAACTGTCTTTCCACTACCTCTAACTCCATAAACTAATGATGTCTGATACTTTGCATCACCTAGATTTAAATGAAAAATATAATTATTCATAATCGTCTGTTGATCTAGGACCATTGGCGGAATTCTTCCAAAACTTGGCATAAATGGATTTTTTAAAACTTCATTTTCTTGAACCATCAATCTCACCTCAGTCAATTAATAAGTATAAAATACAGATTTTATACTTATTTTATACTTATTTTATACTTAAGCAAATGATTTTATGCTTTTTTTATACTAGTTTTATACTTTACGGCAAATAAAAAAAGCAGGTTCATACAAGAATCTGCTTTAGTCTTACTAATTACTTATCAAACTTATCCAATCTAGTTTGACTTTGTGCGAATTTTCTTTCTTTTTCAATCCTAGTTAATAAATCTATTCGCTGATCTAATTCATCTTGCTCATAATCAGCCACTAATTCAATAAATGACTCATAATTATCCTCAATTTGTGCTTGTTTTAAAGCTTCCATATAAGCATTCGACTAATCTTATCTGGTTGAATATTAATTATCAAATAACCATGCTTTACTAATTCAAAATTCATTAAAAGTCGTGCAGTTCGACCATTTCCATCTCTAAAGGGATGAATAGTAACAAACTTTAAATGAAGCATAGCAGCTACTTTCACTGGGTGCTCTTTTCCTTCTACTTCTTGATACCACTGAATTAGCTTTTGCATGTCATTAGGAATATCACTTGGATCCGCATAATGTACTTCTGGTGCGCCATTAGGCCATACCTTAATTTGACGATACTGACCAGCCTCTGCTCGTTTAGTAGGATTATCAGAATAAGTTACAAGGCGATTAATATCACGAATAGTAATTTCGTCAAGAGGCAATTTTCCAATCGCTAATTCTTGAACATAATCGTAAGCTCTACTCAAATCAAGTGCTGCCAAATGATCTGCAAGCGGTTTTCCATGTGCTGTTAAACCAGTTTCTAATAAAGCAGCAGTTTCATACTTGGATAAAGAACTTCCTTTTATCACGAAGATCAGTTAATTTAGTATAAATTTGCATTCTATCACCTTAACTCTAAATTAATTGATAATATCTAACATAATTAATAATAAAACAAAACCTAGAAAAAATGATGATACATTATCCTTTTTCAGTAAATAAAATCATCAATTATTCTTGCCTAAAACTTTTGATTCTATAGCATCATCTTTCCAAATAAAGTTCGCGTAATTTATTTTCTAATTCAGGAGTCACATTTAGAACATCCCTTAAATAAGTTTCGAGATCTCCATATTCTTTTTCAATAGTTAAAAGAATTGTATCAAAAAGTGAATCAGATGCTGAACTTAAAATTCTCATGTTAGCTCTAAAAGTTAAACTTTTACCAGCTTCTTGAAATTTCTTATCTCTGACTGCGCGATATTCAGTCAAAATCTCATTTGACGCCAGATAATCCTGTCGTATTAATTCTAAGTCAACGCCTAAAATATATAAAACAAATAAGGCAACAAATCCGGTCCGATCTTTTCCCTCGGTGCAATGAAAAATAACTGCTCCTTCGTCAGTTTCAGACAATATTTTCAATACTTGACGAACAGTTTCTTGATCATGTATTTCAATAACATGATCTCTATAATGATCACACATCATTTTAAATGCAGCATACGGATTCTCATTATATAATTTTGCTTCTTGTTTTAAGTTGTTTTCTCCTCCTAATGTCCCTTCTTCACTAGAAAGTGGTAGAGAAATATTTTGAACGCCGTCAATTTGAGGATCAGGATGAGAAATGCTTTCTGCTTTTGAACGTAGGTCAATAATTTTAACCACACCGTAATCTTTTAGAAATTGCCTGTCTTCTGGCGACATTTTACTAAGATCGCCAGTTCTAAGTAAACGATGCATCTGGATTTTACGATTACTAAAACCAGTTAATCTCCCTAGTTCACGCGGATTAATGGCTGTTGTGATTGGTAATAGATTTGAGTACATATTGTTCCTCTGCTATTTGTTATGCTTTAAAACTGCTAGCCAAATTAAATAGCCTATTAAAATGATTAAACCAAATACTCCCCAGATAATTAAAGTAATATTTCTCATTTCAGGTGTTTGTACTACACCTGCACCGTCAATTTTTCTAACACAAAGAAATATACTAATCACTATAAATAAGATCAATACAATACTGCCACTAATTTTCCATGCTTTCATTTAGCATTACCTCTCAGAAATTCTAACAAAATATCAAAATTGCCATTAATAATCCCGATAATAAAAATATACCCAAAGTAACAGGCACACTTAATTTCTTCGAAAAAGCGTGATAAGCCAATATTAATAATAATGATTCTAAAATAAGTCGAATGATACTAGCATGTATTTTTAAAGGAAAAACTATAACTACAATTGGAATAATAACTGCTGCGGATAAATACCATTCTTTTGGAATTTTCTTAAACCAATCTTGGAATAAAAAATATACGACAGCTGCTAAATAAGGGAAAAATGCATTTACATCTACTTCCATAAAAATCTTCTCCTTAAAAATAAACTTTATAATCTATATATGTCTCTTAAAAGACTCAAAAGCCTGCAAAGCCAACTTTAATCGTGGAATATACCCCAGCCAGTCATAATCATTTCTACCTTTGTTATATTGAAAATTAAATGGCAGAAATGAAACTTCATTATAATTAACTATTATTTGGCTGTCTTTACAAATTAATGGCCATTCTGTATCCGTTAATATTTCTGTAGAATTTTCGGCGATTACTTTTCCAACGTTACTATCAAACGCGCAGCAACCTGCTAATAAATCAACATTATCAATTTTGAAAATTGTTGCAGCAACTTTATTAGTAATTCTTTCTGTTTCAATCCAAGTATCAGGATATGATTCAATATCTTGACTATTTCTTCCTATAATTCGATATTCATTCTTTAAATTTAATGTTGAAATAAAATTTTTAAATTCAGAATTTCGATTTAATAGTGCAACAATTACTTTATCAAAATCACAATAAAAATAATTATCTTTTTCACTAACGTTTTTTAATGCAAATTTCAAAACTTTTCTTCTAGCATCTGCTGCTCCATTTGGGAAAATTGTAAGATAATGAAAAGACTTCTTACTAAGGCTACCTTGGATTTTGGATGATGTTACATTACTTATTGTTAAGTAAACCTCATCAAAAATTGTTTGCACTTTATCACAAACATATTCTAAATTTTTTAAAGACACATCAGGATGGTGAACTGTTGATAATAAAATCTTTTTCATTTAGCATTACGCATCACTTTCAATTACCTTCTCAACAGCCGGTGCAATCAAATCTTCTTCCAATTCCATATCAACTGGCTTATACTCCATATCGATACATTCGTCCCAATATTCAATATGTTTCTTATCAATATAGCTTTCTGATTCTTCAACAGCATTTCCGCCTTCGCCTTGAACTGAATACCAGTAAAAATATGTATATCCATCTGGATTTTTTTCTTTGAACACACTCTCAATATACATCTTTTCCCCAGCCATTGTGGCTACAGTATCAGCATGATGTTCATTCAAAAAGTCCATCCACTCTTGAGCTTTAGCTTCTTTCCCTTTTTTAATTCTAAAACGAGTAAGTTCTATCTTAGTCATCAGTACTTATCTTCTTTCCATGCACATATTTTCGTTTTGCATTAATCGCCATTTTCTTAACAATGTCTTCACCAAGATCATTCCCAAGCATTTCAGAAATTCCTAATAGAAAAATGGCCACATCAGCAAGCTCTTCATTGATATTTTCTTGGTCCTCTTTAAGCCAAGCTTGAAACAGTTCATTTACTTCGCCGTACAACAAAAGAAGTTCAAATTTAACATCATTAGTATTAAAATTATGTTTTTTCTTATTTTCAATAACGGCTTTTTGTAATTGTTTAGTATCAATAATCATTTTAATTTACTTCATCTCCATCGTATCCTGTGAAAATTCTATTGGATACTCATTAGACCACTTTTCAACCACAGTTTTTACTACTTTAAAACCATATTTTTCATACAATATTTTGGCTGCCAAGTTATCAGTAAACACGTCTAATTTTATTGGTCTTTCTAATTGCTTTAAAGCAAACTCCATTAGCTTCTTTCCGACTCCATGCTTTTGAAAAGTTGGATCTACATATAAAAACGATAGTTCATGTGGTCGCAACCCAACGAATCCGACTATTTTTTCTTCTTTAGTGGCCACATAAATTTTGCATTTTAACAAATATCCTAAATATGGGGCATTCCCCAATTGGATAAACACTTGCTCCATATTAGCTGTCTTTAATTCCTGCAGTCGTGCCCTATCCATCACATGACACAATTGATCGAAATCAGAATTTTCATACTTTCTAATACACATTAGATATTAAAAGTCACTCCTAGCAAAATAAGCAGTACAATTGCCCACACGAATCCTACAATCAAACCCAAAATCCAAGCCAGCCACTTTTTCATCTTTTGACTAAATAACATTGTGGCCAAAACAAACACTGCACTTTCAGAGATAATTACTGGATAAGTAACCCAAGATTTTAAATTAAAAATTGGCAAAAGGAAACTAATAATTGTTGAAATAATAACTATAATGATCGGTACTCTTATAGAAGTATTTTCATTAAGTGAAACTACAAAGCCAATAATAATTGCAATAAATAAAGGTGAGGTATTAATAAACGATATTACATTTTCTTGCATTTACACTTCCTCCAAATTCTTTTATTAAAATAATATCTAATACTATTTTAATTTTCAACAAAATATGCTATATTATTTTCATCAAAGAAGAAACGACTAAATGAGTCACTTTGATGGGGTCTAGAAAGGTATATTTATGTCATTAAAGTTTGCTAACAAAAAGAAGCTAGCACTTTATGCCCTTTTGGCCTGCATAAGTGCTTGTGGTAATGTCGTCATCGCTTATGTCACGAAGATAATGCTTAACAGTGCTCAATATCATCGTGGCTCCTTAAGTCAATTAATTCTTATTGCTGCGTTAGGAGCAATTTCACTAATCATTATTATGTTTCTCAATTTTGCTTATAGATATTTACGCTCTGATATTACGCGAGATATCAACTTGAAGTTAAAAGAGAAAACTATCACTTATTTAATTGCTCAGCAAAATGATTCACAAAAAGACGGTCTAAATTTAATGACTAATGACCTTAAGCAAATCGAATCACTGAAAATTACGAATGAATTAATGATTATTTCTGAGATTGCTGCCTTTGTAATTTCGATTTTTGTTGGTCTAATCAATTCTTGGCTTCTAACTATCATTTTCGTTATTGCTACAATTATTCCTAGTTTTATTCAAAAATTTTTCATTAAGGATATTCAAAATAAATCTGCTATCTGGGAAAAGCAAAACGCCGAATATACTCAAGCCACAGTTGATGCAATTAATGGATCAAAAACAGCCATGCTGTATGACGCACAGATTCCTGTTATTTCTTATGTCATTAAGCAGGCGAAACAAATGGAAAATGCATTAAGAGCCTTAAACTACACTCAAGGAGCAATTTCTACGCTAATTATTACTATTGCTGATATCTTTAGCTTTATTATTCCATTCTTAGTTGGAGCAATGCTAATGTTTAACGGTCAAATTGGAGCTGGTACTTTAGTTATGATTGTTCAACTATCGAATGATTTCATTAATCCAATTACAATGATTTTTGACCAGCTTAATCAAATTTGTTCGACTAAACCGATTTGGGATAAAGTTAAACAGGCAATGAATTTCAAAGAATCTAATGCCACTTCTAAACCATCTCTCACGTTCAATGAATTAGAAGTTAAAGATTTAACCTACTCAATAAACAATAAAAAAGTTCTAAATAATGTTAACTTCAAAGTTAAGGCTGGAGAAAAAGTCCTATTAATGGCTCCCAGCGGCTTTGGTAAAACTACTCTCTTAAAACTTTTAGCAGGCCAGCTGACGCCGAGTGCTGGTTCCATTGTTATCGATCAAAATAATTTAACAGGCAATTGGCTAAAGTCTCATGATTACTTTGGCTATATTAATCAAAAGCCGTTCATGTTTGATCGCAGTCTTTTATTTAATTTAACCCTAGGTAAAAAATATTCAGAAGCTGAATTACAAAATGCAATTAAATTAGCTGGCTTGTACGAACTTGTTAATGAAAAAGGTCTCAATTACCAAATTGGTCAAAATGGTAATAATCTTTCTGGTGGTCAAATTCAAAGAGTCGAAATTGCTCGCGCTATTTTAGCTAGACGTCAAATTTTATTAGCGGATGAAGCAACGAGCGCTTTGGACATTGACTTATCATTACAGATTCATCAAACTCTACTGAAAAATCCTGATTTTGCAGTAATTGAAGTTGCTCACAAAATCTCTGATCAAGAAAAAGCAATGTTTGATCGAATTATTAAATTTAATAACTAATATATACAAAAGGACGTTGACTAAATTCAAGTCAATGCCCTTTTTGTCTTATTAGATGTTACCTAATAACAGCTCAGCTAAATTTTGATTATTTGATTAAACAGACCTTTATTTTCTTGATGCAATTGATGACTTACGAAAATAACCGTAGCATCTTTTAATTCATCTGGAATATCAGCTGCTTTTGTTAAATAGACATTCAAAACTAGGTCAATTTGCAGCTGATAATACTTCTTTTGTCTCGAATTCGGTAATTGATCGATATCCCTTTTGATTGTCAAAAGTTTTTGCTTATCTTTCTTTTCATACGCATCCCCTATTTCTTTCATAAAATCTCTCTTTTCCTGAGAACTAGAAAAATGAGCAAAGAAAGTTGAGCTATCAATATGATGTTTATTCCGAATAGCAATCAATTCATCTGCACTTATTTTGATGAATGTTTCGTTCAAACTTTGAATAATAAGAAGTTGAAACAATGCCAGCTGCCATCTCTGTTTGCGTTAAACCAAGTGATTGTCTTGTTTGTTTTAACAACTCGCCAATAGTCATTCCATACCCACCTTGTCTTCTATTTTTCTACAATTATAATCGATTTTTATCCACTTCAATAATTTCTATCTGAAAAATATTTAAAAAAACTATTTCATTTTACTAAAAATATTGGGATAATATAAGTCAAAATTAATGAAAGGAGTTAAAGTATCATGTTAATGCGAATTTTACTAATTGTTTTAGTGATTTTACTTTTTGTTCTATTGGCTTTAAGTTTTCATATTGTTCCGCAAAATTACGAGGGCTTAGTTAAAACTCTAGGTAAGTACTCACGCACTGTAAAGGCAGGCTTTGTGATGATTTTCCCTGGAGTTCAGAGAATTAGAAAAGTGTCGTTAGCTCTGCAGCCTTTAGAAATTTCTAAATACCGAATTATTACTAAAGATAACGCGGAAATTACTACCAGCTTAACTTTAAACTATCTTGTTACAGATTCTTACAAATACTCCTACAACAACACGGATTCTGTTGAATCAATGGTGCAATTAATTCGCGGTCACCTTCGTGACATTATTGGTCGAATGGAATTAAATGAAACTTTAGGTTCAACTAGTCAGATTAACGCGCAACTTGCGGAAGCAATTGGCGATTTGACTGATATTTACGGCATTCGCGTTGTTCGTGTCAATGTTGATGAATTGCTTCCTAGTCCAGAAATTCAAAAGGCAATGGATAAGCAATTAACGGCCGACCGTGAAAAGACTGCTGCTATTGCACGTGCTGAAGGTGAAGCTAGAAATATCGAATTAACGACTAAGGCAAAAAATGATGCCTTAGTTGCTACAGCCAAGGCAAATGCGGAAGCAATTAAAACTCAAGCTGATGCGGATGCCTACCGAATTAAGAAATTACAAGAATCACTTGATAACGCTGGCGAAGGCTACTTTAGAAATCAAAGTCTTGATAGCTTCAACCAACTTGCTCAAGGTCCCAACAATTTGATTGTTGTTGACAAAGATGAAATTAGTGATCTAGGAAAAATTCCGACCGCTAAAAAATCTGGGATCAAAGCAAAAATAAAGATTGAAAAATCAAAGACTTCTAACTTTTTAAGCTAGGAGCCTTTTGCTTTTCTAAGAAAGGATCAACTAATGGAAATCAACCGCAAAGAATTAAGAAAAACTGCTCGCAAACAGCTAAAAGGCAACTGGCTGTGGGTAATTGGATTATTAATTATTCCTGGTATTATTAACTTACTTCTCGAATACGTAACTAACTATATTTGGACTGGTAGTTTTAATACTGATAATCTTTTTCTTGTCTCATGGTGGCGAGGCTTAGGATGGAGCATATTTACTATCATTACCGGTTTAATTGCTACGATGATTGCTTGGGGAGTTCAGTATGCAACATTAGCTTTTAGAGATACAGGTGAAAAGCCCAATATTTTTAAAGCAATGTTTTCTAGTTTTACTAATGGCTATTTTTCTAAAACATTTCTTACCAGCTTGCTAACTACCCTATTTACTTTTTTCTGGGGTCTTTTATTAATAATTCCTGGTATCATTAAAAGATTTTCTTACGCAATGGCACCTTACATTATGAAGGATATGATTGATTCAAAATACGAAATGACTGCAACAGAAGCGATAAGTGAATCACGCAAGGTTATGAAAGGCAATAAAACTACCTTATTCATCATTTGGTTAACTTTTAATATTTGGTATTTTATTACTGGTTTAGCGGGAATAATTATCGCTTTTCTTTCTCTAAAACCATTTAGTAAACCTATGTTAGCTGATATTGCTTTTCAAGCATTGTTTGCATTTTTAATTGCAATCATTCTAATCGCTATCATCAACTTTTTACTCTCTCTTTACCTTCAACCATACTATCGTCAAACTGTTGCTAACTTTTATCGCACCTTAGTAGGCGATAAATATCTTAAGAAAGAGGAAAACTAAATAAGATATCAGAAAAATACGATCTAAGACTCACTGCCCTAGATCGTATTTTTAGGAATACGGATAATAATGCTCTGATTTTGATTGAAATTCTTTTACACTCTTAATTTTATTTTGATTATCAAACTCAACAAGTGATACTCCATCGAATTCACTTATTTTATCATGATAATTGCATTTAAAATACCATTCTACAATTGCTGCATTTCTTATAATTAATATTTTTTTGATTGGCCATTTAAGAACTTTTTCCTCTTTATTCCAATCACGAAACCAAGTTAAAATTTCTCTTTTATTTCTATAAATTGGGCCATAGCACTCACTATACGTTGCATTCTCAGCAAATAAGTTCTTACATAAATTTATATCTTTTTTAAGCCCACTACAGAAATATTGCCCAATTACATCTTCTTTTGTCATTAAACAGCTGTCCATTTCTTATTGTGAAAATGAGTAAATAAATTCTTATTTTCTCTTAAAAGTTGCACAATCCCCTGCTTATCTATTAATTCTATTTGACTATCCTTTAAAAACTGTATAATTGTAGCAAGCTTTTGATAGTCGATATTCCCTAAAGACAATGTGTATTTCTGTCCATCTTTTGTATCAAGATATAAGTTAAGGTAATCTGGATTAAAGTCAACAGGACTTATTCTGATATTCTTTTTATAGATAATTTCTGCATTTTCAATATTAGGCAACTTTATCATTTGCTCGTCTTTTTTATGCAAACCCAACAGTTGCATCAATTTAATAGCATCATTATTGCTATAAGAAGTAATCTTTACTTCTTCCTTATTAATTCTCCAATAGGAATTAAAGCATGTCGGCAAAGTAATAAAAATTCCTAGTATCAAAACAATTAGAAATACCCACCAAGGCAAATAACCAAAGCCAGTAACAAATAATGAAAGTATAACAATTGTAGTTGCTCCGATTAAAACATGGCTAATTTTTACCGGTTTACCAATAATTATTTCATTTGCATTTTTCATCTCAATCGCCTTCTTCTGTCATCATCTATATTATAGAGCGCTTTCAAAAAATACTACTATAATAAATAATCAAGGAGTCCATTATGGAAAAAGTTAGTTTAACCCAATTTACAGAAAACTCGTTAAAAGAAGTTTGGCAACAAGGTTTTTCAGTCAATCAACCTGCATGGACCAAATTTAATGAACCGTACTTTAATGATTATCAAAAATTTACAGATTTTAAATCATTCAAAGAAAGTCCTATCGCTAAATTTTTATTAAGCGAAGAATGTCGCTGTATTACAGTAAACAATCAACCAATTGGTATGGTTTCAAAAGATTGGATTGATAAACAAACACGCTGGCTTGAAATCGGAATTGTGATCTATGACTCAAGCAAATGGAGTGGCGGATATGGCACAACTGCACTACAAATTTGGATTAATCACATTTTTCAAAATACTAATAAATTGGAACATATCGGATTAACAACCTGGTCTGGTAATCCTTCGATGATGCACGTTGCAGAAAAGCTTGGCTTTCAAAAGGAAGCTCAAATTAGAAAAGTACGATATTACAATGGAAAATATTATGATTCCATGAAATATGGAATATTAAGGGATGAGTGGAAAAATGTCTGTAAAAATTAAAAAGATTAAAAATAATCAATACATTGTTCGTTGCGATGAACAAGATATAGGCACTATTACTACCTACCATAACGAATTTCATAATAAGTATCTTTACCTAAAATTTAACCTGACTAAATATCCTCCTTACTTCCCGTTTAATGAAATTAAACAAGCCGAAGGTCAATCCCTTCAAGTAATGACTGATTCGACTAATGCAGATTTAGTCAATTTATTGCTTAGAAATGACTTTAAATGTAAACGTCATTGTTATACTCCAAAAGTAACTAAAAACGATTTGAGGATAAAACTAAACTCTACCTATTCTCTTTATCCCTTTGATATTAACAATAAAAACTATGGAAAACTTTGTCATTTACTATATAAATATTATCAAGCAACGCATCAAGCCGTCTCTCCGTTAACTGTTTCTGAGGATACTTTTGTTAAAGAAATTCCTACCAAAACTGGCTACTATAGTAGAAATGAAGAAGGTACAATTGAAAATTTCGTTTTTACTGAGAAAAACGAAATAGCTTATATCTGTTCGTTTAATGAAAAATTCTGTGATCCATTCATTCAAGCTAGTTTAAGCAAATTGTTCAATAAGTATTCCTCCATTTTCTTTGAAGCAGACGATACAGATTGGGTAGCAAGTAGAGTACTTAATTGTTTTAACGTTGATAAAGAAATTAGTTTTAATACTTATATTTATGAATAACTCACTATGCCAGAGTTTTGAACTTATAATAAAAATAATGTAACTTAAAAATTTTTGGAAAGAATTAAATATGAAACTCGGTCTTATTCAAGCTAGTTCTCAAAAAGAAAAGAACAAAACTTTAGAACATTATTTAAATGAAGCAATTAATTCAAACGATGAATTAATTAATTTCGGTATTTATCCAAATAGCAAGATTGAGTTATCCTATGTTTCAAGTTTCACTAGCAATTGCTTTATTAATTAACAGTCGTTCTTTAGACTGCGTCGTTACTGGCTGTATATCATGTCAAGGAATGATGCTAGACTGCAATCCTTTCCCTAATATCCAATGTGGCTATCTTCCTACCCCGCAAGATGCTTTTCTGTTTAGCCATATTAACAATGGCAATGTCACTTCTTTTCCCTACTGCATGGCCTTCAAAATAATCTAGTTTCTTGCCAATCAATTCTAAAAATCGATGATATTGAGCGTCAATTTCAGCTACTACTTCATCTAAGTTAGTAAAATCTGATTTGCCATTAGTAATATCAGTATGCATCCCGAAATCAATAATTGATGAGCAAATCCTTATCATAACCCTTAACCAGAATCACCATTACCGTATCATCAAGTTTATTCTGCTTAAGCACATTATCGTCAACTGAAATCAATTTTTCTCCTTGATGAACATAATCACCTTGATTTATACAAGAAGTAAACCTTTTCCTTTTAAGTCAACAGTATCAATCCCAATATGAATTAAAATTTCCTGTCCTTCCCTATTTCTCAATCCTATGGCATGTTTGGTAGTAAGCAATGACATGACTTTTGCATCAGCTGGTGCATAAACATCAAAAGTTGAGCTTTGCACATTTGGTACAAATACCAACCCATCACCCATCATTTTTTTAGCAAAAACTGGGTCTTTTACTTTCTCTAATTCAATTAACTTTCCAGAAATCGGAGCAACAACATTTATCTTCTCTTTTTTCTTAAACAAACTAAACATTTTTAACCTTTCTAGTTTGCTCAGCCACAAAAAAACTCCTTGAAGCATCACAAACAAACCTAGAAATATCTCTATTTCTATTTATCGTTTGCAGTAATGCCTCAAAGAGTTACAATCCACGTTACAATTTGATATACAATTTGCATTTTTATAATAAAATAATTTTTTCTTTTGTAAAGTGGTTTCAGTAAAAATATTCTCCCACTTTAATAGCTTTACTATAATCCACTTCTTTTAACTTCTTCCCCCAATTAGGTCGATTCGTATTCATATCCATTACTTCGCGTAATCCCGGTGTTAATACTTGACTTTCTTCTTCCTGAGCCGACATCTTTTTATAATCTTATCGTCTTCGCCAGCCACTACTTTTGCTGAGAAGCTAGCATCAATTATCTGAGCTTTTCCAGCAGTAACTAAATCAGTATAGTTCAATGCATCTTCTGCATCGGCTTGATTCATTACATTCCCTACAATAATTAATTTGGTATCTTGTCCCATTACTGGTCTAACTAATTGGGCAAATGTTTTATTCGAATCTTTTGGTTTAGACTTATAATCTGGCAATGATAAATGAATATAATCAAAATCAAATTTATTTGTTAACTCATCAATTAACTTAGTAGCCTCATGCCAAGTATAACCAACGTTATCTGGATTAATTTCTTCTGGACTAATTCGATAGCCAATAATGAAATTATCAAATACATACTTTTTAACTACCCCAAATACTGCGTTAGCAACTGCCATTGGAAAGGCATCTGCCTCTCCCCACTTATCTTTATGTTGAACCATACGGTTACTAATTACAGCACCATGTTTAAAAGTCACTTTATCTGATAATTTCTTCATTTTCTTGTCCATTTTTCTTACTTTTTATTAGTTTGAAATTTTAATTATAGTTCATCTTTTCACTAACGTAAAGTAAGAAAAATTAATTAAAACTTAAGTAAGCGAACTATGTTTTCCATTGTGCGACTTACATTAACAGGACCATCTTCCAAGGCCTCTTCAAGGCTGCAAGCACCGGGAAGAATACCGAATATTGCAGTAAAACCTTCACTATATAAACTATCAATTCCTTTACCAAGATAGCCAGCTAAAGAAATTACTGGTTTATGATATTTTTTACCTAATTTTGCTACACCATATGGAGTTTTTCCAAATTTTGTTTGAAAATCAGTCCCACCTTCTCCGGTAAAAACATAATCTGCAGTTTTAATCTTCTCATCTAATTGCGTTACTTGAATTGCAATCTCAACGCCTTGATGCATTTCACAAGTAGTAAAAGCCATTAATCCTGCACCCAAACCACCGGCAGCACCTGCTCCTGACTTTTGCGCAATATCTTTGTTTAAATCTCTTTTAATTATTTGTGCATACTTATTTAAATTACTTTCAAGTTGTTTAACCATTTCTGGACTAGCGCCCTTTTGCGGTCCAAAGACATTTGAGGCTCCTTCTGGACCGATCAATGGGTTAGTTACATCACTCGCTATAATAATTTTTACATTCTTTAAACGCGGATCTAAGTTAGAAACATCAATTTTTACTAACTTATCTAGATTTCCTCCGCCCCAAGGAATTTCTTGATTATTTTGATTTAATAAATGTGCACCAAGAGCCTGCGCCATGCCACTTCCACCATCATTAGTACTACTGCCGCCTAAACCAATGATAATTTCTTTAACTTGATTATCAAGTGCATCTTTAATTAATTCACCAGTCCCATAAGTAGTAGTAATTAATGGATTACGCTTGTCTTTAGGCACGATTTCTAAACCACTAGCTTTAGCCATTTCGATGACCGCAGTTTTTCCATCTCCTAATAAACCATAATAAGCCTTTACCTTGTTTCCTAATGGTCCAGTAACTTCTACGACAATCTTTTTTCCACTAGTTGCATCTACTAAGGAATCGACTGTTCCTTCACCGCCATCAGCCATTGGTACCTTAATTATTTCTGCATCTTCTTCTACTTTTCTAATTCCAATTTCCATGGCATCACATACTTCTTTAGCAGTCATACTTTCTTTAAAAGAATCCGGAGCTAATACATACTTAGTCATTTCTATTTCTTACCTATTTCAAAATAAATCCACATAAGATAGTTGCGACAATTGTCATTGTTAATCCTACAAGGAGAAAGTTAAAAAGTAAATATCATAACACAAGCATTCTAAAATTCAATCAATAATTTCAGAATGCTTTTTACCTATTCAAAATTTAAAACATCATCAACGGGATATCGAACTGATTTCAATTCTTCTACACTAGTGTCTGGCTTGCCAATTGCAATTCCCATCACCGGAACATATTGTTCTGGATCAAGTCCCATCACACTAGCAGCTTTTTTAGCATCGTAACCTGCCATGGCATTGGTTTCATAGCCATGTGCTCTAGCAACTAGCATCAATTGCATTGCAGCAAGTGAAGAATCAACCATGGCATCAGCAGTAAGCATTGTCTTATCAGCATGTTCATACAATGGTAAGAAAGTATTGTAAACTTCATCTAATTCTTCCTTAGAAATTCTTTTTTCTTCATACATATGGTCCCATAATGCACGATACTTTTTAAATGCTAAAGTATTGCCAAAAATTTGAATAATTGCACTTGAAGTATCAATTTTAGGATTATTGAATGGCATGTAAAATTCATGCAATTTCTTCTTTCCCTCATCAGTATCAACCACTACAAATTGCCAAGCTTGCAAATTACATGCAGATGGCGCAGTAATTGTTTCTTTAATCATTTCTCTAAGTTCTTCGCGAGGAATTTTTATATCCTTATGAAAGTGTCGAACTGAGTGGCGATTAAGCAATACATCCCCAAAATTATTATTTTCAAATTGAGTCATCAAATTTACCTCCTATATATTAGCGCTTACATATATTATCATAGACTAAAACTACGCGTGGTGCTAGTTAAATCTCTCTAGACAATGAGCTAAATTATATGCAAGTATGGCAATTTCTAGGCGAACTTAAAATCCTGTTAGACTACAAGCTCGATTATTTTCAGCATTATAATATGTTAAAAGTGAAAAATCACTTTCAACTGTTCTACGAATAGCCATTAATAGACGATTACTATGCTTCTTGGTCTCTGCCATATTCTTACGATAAGGCGTCCAAAGTATGTAGCCCATTTCTTTTAGCTGATTATGTAATCTTTTTATCTAAGTAGCCTTCATCTGCAAGGAGATAACGATTGCCTGGATGGGCGTCCTCATTAACTCAACTGTTTCTTTAGCATCATGCACGGAAGCTTTAGTAACTACATAATCAAGAATGTAATCATCGCCACTGACAATTGCGTGTACTTTGAAGCCATAATAGTAAATCTTCTTAGTAGCTTTATACCCAATTGAACTTTTTATAACTAAAACGATTTAACTAGCACTATGCGTACTAAAGTTACTGATCTCCTCATAAAATATGCAAACTTTGCCCTTCGCAAACAAAACTGTGAAGAAATTCAAGAACAAATCTACAGCCGTTCTGCTCAAATTGGAGAATATTTCAGCTTAAGTATGCAAGGGCTTAATGAAATCAGAGCTTTAATTAAGAAACTTCCAAGTCATAATTTTCTTAATCTGGATTAATTGTTACTGGTAGTCCAAACGATGCCATTGTTAATCCTGAAACCTACATTAACCTGCACAATCTTCAACTTGATCCGGATGAAAAAATTATCTTTCCTAGCTTTTATGAAATTGCTCCATCTGGAAACGTGGCTACTTTTTCGCGTGGTAGATCAGATATTACAGGGGTGATTTTAGCACGAGACTTCAATGCCGAATTGTACGAAAATTTTATCGATGTAGATGCTATCTTTTCAGCTAATCCAGCAATAGTTTCTAATCCAGATCAAATGCAGTGGATTGCTGATTATGCCATTACAATGGTAGTTGGTGAAGGAATGCAGGATAAGCTAACTCTTTGTGCAAGCATTCTTTACCCACTAGGTCAAAAGAACATTTCAATTCAAATGATTAACCAAGGTGCATTCCAGATTTCGATCATGATCGGAACTAAAAGACAAGATGCTGAAGAAGTAATTCGAACTATTTATCAAACATTTTTTAATTAAACTATAGTATCAAAAAAGAGCGATGATTCACTTCATCGCTCTTTTCATTAGGTCTCTTATTACCAAATAGTAATTCTGTCTTCTGGATCAAGCCACATACCATCTTCTGGAGTTACATTATAAGCTGCATAAAATTCATCTTGATTCTGTGCTGGAATATTAACTCTAGTTGGTTGCGGTGCATGTACATCGGATTGTACCTCAGCCTTAATTGATTCCGGACGTTGCTTCTGCATCCAGCTCTTAGCATAAGTTTCAAAGAGATCTTTCATCTCTCCGCCTTCTGCCTTATTAGCAGCAATTGCACAAGAAAGTCCACTTAAGTCAGCAATATTTTCAGAAACAACCTGCTTACCATTCAACTTAACTGGACCATATTGTAAGCCATCGAAGATATTAGCAACTGCCTTAGTACGCTTGTTAAATTCCGCAAAGTCTTTCTTCGTCCACCAATTTTTCATGTTACCTTTTTCATCGAATTGAGCACCGTTATTGTCAAAAGCATGAGAAACTTCATGACCAATTGTTGCACCAATTCCACCATAGTTAGCTGCCCGAGATTGTTTTGCATCATAAAATGGAGCTTGCAAGATTCCTGCTGGGAAGGTTAAGTCATTCTTATAAGGATCGTAGCAAGCGTTGTTCAAGTTGCCTGGCATTTCCCAAATACTTTTATCAGGCTTTTTGTTTAATCTTTGAAGAATATCTTTAATTCTTTCTTGATTAATCAAAACATGGTTTTCATATAAACTCTTATTTGGATCGACAACTAGATTATCAAATAGAGCTCTGTTCTTTTCAGGATAACCAACCTTTAACTTTAAAGCTTTTAATTTGATAATAGCTTGTTTCTTAGTATCTTCTGAAAGCCAAGAATTATTTTGAATTCTTTGTTCATAAACTTTAAGCATCTTTTTAATCATACTAATTACGTCAGCCTTGGCTTCATCTCCGAGATAGGTCTTACCATAGTAAATACCAATTACTTCATCAAAAGCCGCATTAGCTAGCCGATATGCATGCTTAGCTTGAAATGGTAATTCTGGGACACCATAAACTGCTTGTCTAAACGGAAAGGCAGCTTCTCTAAAATCTTGAGATAAGTAGGTTGCACTTTTATTGATAAATTTAATAATCATCCAGCTCTTAAATTCATCAAATTCGCTCTCACTCAAGAAATCATTAATATGATTAAAGTAACGTGGTTCTGCAACAATTACCTTTTCAGGCATTTCAGGCAAAAGCTGCTTTAAAAATGAATTGATATCAAACTGATCAAATTTTGCTCCAAAGTCAGACAAACTAGCTGGATTATACATTGCCACTTCATCAGCCCATTCTTCTGTTGACTTCAAAATCCTAGAAAGTTTTTTATCAAATTCAATACCATTCTTAGCCCAAGTTTTAGCTTGTTCTTCACTTATTCCAGCCATAGTAAGCAAGTTTATAGTTTGTTTTTCTAAGACAGAAAGTAACTTTTCAGCATCAGAGATTTGATAAGCGGTAGTATCTGGCAAGAAAAGCTGTGGACCAGTTGCATATAAGGCATTATGATCTGTATCTTTCATATCCTCAGATACATAGATATCAAATGGTAATTCGTAACCACTTGATATTAATTGAGCTGCTTTTTGATTAAATTCTTCAAAATCTTTCAAAGAAGTTAGTCTGTTTAGATCTTTCTTAATAGGCTCAGCTTGATCCTTATTTCTCTTATCAAAATCAGCTGCTAACTTGTAATAATTGATCGCTTTATCGAAGTTTGTTACATCAGGAAGAGACTTTTTGCCACTAGCAAAATCTTCAAAGTCCTTCATAAGCTTGTCTTCAATTCGCATGTCTAAAATTAAATTAATTCCAGTTGAAGTTCTGTCGGCTGGAATTTTTGCTTTTGAAAGCCATTCTGAATTAACTGCTAAATATAAATTATCTTGCGGTCTTGTATTAACATCTGGCTTAGTTAAATCACCTGCACCACCGCGAACGCTGAAGTATCTTCTCATAATTATTTACCCCATTTCTTTAATTAGGTAAATGATATCATTATTAAAGATATTAAGCTAATTTTTATTTTCTTGCTTCTAAGAGTTTTAAATCAAAAAAGTAACAAGAAAGAATCTTGCTACCGTTTATTTGTTTATAACTCATTTATTAAATTAACTTACCACTAACATCTCGTTTAAGGTGGGTAGTATATGTAGGATCTTTAAAATTAGCAGTTTCTTCTTGTACCCAAACTAAAATTTTTTTGGCAATCTCATCAGTCATTACAAAAGAGTCATCAATTTGTTCTTTAGAAATTCCATCAATATGAACTCCTGCGTTAATTACTAAGTTACCTGGCAATTTCTTCTCAATCTTTTCAGCTAAACGTTGAGCTAAAAAGATATCTTTATGTAATCTACCATCATGAGAAGCAAATTTAACCACGGTCTCTTCTTTCGTTTTTTGATCAAAGGTAACGACTCCACCAATATGAGGAATATTGCCACCAGTCAAATTTACTAATAAATCTTGATTGTTCAATAAGCAATCTGCCTTTAGCTGAAAACTCTTAGCGACTGTAAGCGTCTTTTTCAAGTCTATTCACCATCCCAACGTTTGGCAAAATCAGCTTCAATATCTAAACTATCCAAAACTTTCATCGTCTGATGATCAATGATGTCTTGAATAGTTTTTGGATGATCATAAAAAGAAGGAATTGGTGGAATAATGTGAACACCCAATTTAGCTAGCTTAGTAAGATTTTCCAGATGAATTGGGGATAGCGGCGTTTCTCTTGGAACTAAAATTAATTTACGCTGCTCCTTAAGCATGACACTTGCAGCACGCATAATTAAATCTTCATCAAAACCAATGCTAATTCCAGCTACAGTCTTCATACTAGCTGGTGCGATAACCATTCCGTCAACTCTAAAAGATCCACTAGCAATTGCAGCACCTAAATTTTGATTGTCATATACAAAATCTGCTAAATTTTCTACTTCAGCTACAGAATAATCAGTTTCAAGTTTAATATTTTCTTTGGCCCAATTACTCATTACTAAATGCGTTTCAATGTTAGTTACCTTACTTAATTTTTCTAGTAAATCAATCCCGTAAATACTACCTGAAGCACCTGAAATTCCAACTATTATCTTTTTCAAAACTAATCAACCCTATTTCAAATACTTTTCCCA
Organism: Lactobacillus taiwanensis DSM 21401; assembly: GCF_001436695.1. GTDB lineage: Bacteria > Bacillota > Bacilli > Lactobacillales > Lactobacillaceae > Lactobacillus > Lactobacillus taiwanensis. Next base: position 60,907 of record NZ_AYZG01000051.1, on the reverse strand, counting down.
ATCAGGGATTTCTTTAAACTTGGCACGGATAAATTGATCCTTCATATCAAACGGTACTGTTCCATCAACAATAGTCTTTGAACTCATTCCCTTAACACGAATTGATTTTGGATCATATTGTGGACGCTCACTTGGATCAAGCGGATGATTACGCATCCCTGGAATGCAGACAAAATCTTGATCTGCTTGAAAGCGTGTATTCATAGTCCAAACCACATCATTCATATCAAAGATATCAACGTCTTCATCAACTAACCAAACTGTCTTCAATTCCTTAAATGCACCAAAGGCCAAAATTGCAGCTTGTCTTTGAATTCCTTCATCTGCTGGATTACCCTTATGAATTTGCATAATAGTCATTAACTTACCACCACCTGCTGGAGGATTATAAACATTAACGACTTTACCGGGAATAGCCTTATCAACTAATTCTAAAATTGAAGCTTCTGTCGGAATACCAGCCATTGAAACATGTTCTTCACTAGGTCCAATAACAGATTGCATGATTGGATTATCTTTTCGATGAGTAACTGCAGTAATTTTTACTACATTTACAGCAGGATTAGCTGGACCATTATAGCCAGGAAATTCTGGCATCGCAAAACCAGAATCAGTATTAATATCTTCCTTGATTGTTTCATTAGGCATAATGTAGCCTTCAAGAACATATTCACTTCTAGCTAAAGCTGATTCATCAACTGAAACACCATCAACTAATTGAACTGGTTCTTGTCTTAAAGCTCCAGCAACGTCTAACTCATCATAACCTAATGGAGTTGTAGGTGGTTCAAAAGTTGCTCCAATTGTAACTGCTGGATCAAGACCAATGCTAATTGTAATTGGCATAGGCTTATTCAATTTTTCAAATTCTTTTTGAAAATGTCCGATATGACGACCGCCTGGCATTATATACATTCCAAGTGTATCTTTATCTTCTAATACCATCCGGTGAATAGTCACATCAGTCATCGTCTTATCAGGATTAGATCCCTTAACTAAACCACAAGTAATGTATGGACCAGCATCGTATTCGGTATTAGTTGGAGCTGGAACTAATTTTCTAATATCAAAATCAGGATCACTAGCTAAATGAACAACTTCTTGAGCAGGAGCATCTTTTTTATCAACTTTAATCGGATGAACTGGGTTTTCAACTGCATCTTTTAAAAAACGCCCCAGTGTCTTATAGTCATGATGTAAAATTCGACCATCACGCTTTCGGCTTGCCATCAATCCAATTAATACTCGAGTATTAGGGAAGCCCTTTAAATTATTAAACATCATCGCTGGACCTTCTTTAGTCGGTCTTTCGACAGTACCACCTGCTCCAATGTAGCGATAAACTCCAGAGATTTCTGCATCTGGATCAATTTCAATATCTGTTTCATGATAATCTGCTGGATTATCTTTAATCTCACGCAATACTTTTCTTAAATCCCAAGGATCTTTAGGTAAATCAGTCATATTAAATTCTCCTATTTATATAGTCTTTTCTTACATCATACGAGCTAAATAAAGAAATTATCAATTCAATCTTTTAAATCAATTATTCCGATTTGGCATCTCAAACTGCTTTAAATAATTCCAAAAGTCATTTTCAATTTTAGTGGGAAGTTATTGATCCGGTTTTCAAGCCCAACTTCTTTTAAGACAACTTCCGCATCAAGCGGATTAGCTACAAGCTCATTTGCCAGCTCCACATTTTCTTTAGCTGTTAGGTTGGGTACCAAGTTATAGAATTGAAAAACAAAACCAATTTCGTTTCTCCGATATTTGGTTAATTTCTTGGCAGAAGATGTAGCAATATTATTGCCATTAACAACGACTTTCCCATCTGTTGTACTTTCCATCCCTCCTAAAATATTCAATAAAGTAGGCTTATCTGCTCCAGATGAACCTAAGATAATTACTAATTCACCCTGCTCAATATCGAAGCTAAGGTTTTTATTTGCCCAGACCTTAGTTGCACCTGTTCCATATTTTTTAGCAATTTCTCAATTCAATAAAAGCCAATTTATTCATCCCCTATTTCTAGTATTTCCTATAACTATATTGTATGAAAAATTGACTAATTATATGTACAAAAAGTACTTATATACTAAAAAACCACTTTGAACACGCAAAGTAGTTTTTCTGTAAATATTTACTTCCCTCTTTAATCGAAAGAGTTGCCATTTCAGTATGATGAGCTTCAATAAAGTCTCGAACCCAGTTTGGATTTATTTTGGAATAATCACGTAATGCCCAACTAATTACCTTATTGATAAAAAATTCTGAACTGCCTAAATTATTTTTTAAAATCTTATCTAATAATTCAACATTCATTTTATCTTTACGCAAAAGTTGATGCTCGATCGCTATCCTTCTAACCGTATTAAATTGTCTATCCGATCATCTCTTAAACCAAGTTTTCCAATCCGTTTAATTAAACTATCAATTGTATCCCACCATTACTTAGATTTTACATAATAAAAAATATGGTCAATGTATTCAAAAGTAAGATATTTTTCAAGTGCAATTAAATAATCACAAACAAAATATTGAGCTTCACGATGTTCATCTTTCCATGCTTGATTAAGCAAGTCCCAATCAATCTTTTTATTATTCTTTTCTCGTTTAATGAAATCATGATAACTTTGCCTGCGTTCTGGTGTTTTTAAGCCATAAAACTTAAACTTATTTCTTATATAGCTTTCCATTTGCTTAGCTATCTCTGGATCACTTTGTCTTATTAATTCCTATTTTAACTCTTAATATTTATGTATTTCTTTCACTTCAGTTCCCTTACTTGTTAAAATAATTCTAGTAACTAGAGAGTGTGATAACCATGAAAATTTTAATTGTCATCGATGATTATTTCAATAAAAGTAACGGTATGTCAATTTCTACTCAACGCTTTGTTAAACAATTTTCAAAAATGGGACAAGACGTACGTGTGCTTGCCTCTATTGCTGGTGGAGAACCAGACTACCCCCTTTCAGTAATGACTATTCCGATCTTTAAAGACATAATTGCTAAAGAAGGATTTCATTTTGCAAAACCGGAAAAAGCAATAATTAAAAAAGCTGTTAAATGGGCAGATTTAGTTCACTTGGAAGATCCCTTTCCTGTCTGCTCATACGCAGGCAAAATTGCTAAAGAGCTGAAAAAGCCAATTACTGGAACTTTTCATCTTTATCCCGAGAACTTAACTGCCTCTGTACCTATCTTAGATCATCATAGTATCAATTCTACTTTCATGAAGATTTTTCGTGATACAACTTTTAACTACTGCAATTATTTACAATGTCCAACCACCAAGGTTAAACAAAGGCTACAAAAATATAGTTTTAGGTCTAAGTTAGTTGTTATTTCAAACGGAATTAGCAATTATTACTTAGAGGATAATCAAAGAAATCTTAAGTCGAATTCCTTTACGCTTCTTTCAGTTGGGCGTTTTTCTAATGAAAAAGATCAAAAGACTCTAATTAAAGCTATTTCACTTAGTAAATATAAAGATAAAATTCATCTTATTTTAGCCGGTAAAGGTCCACTCAAGTCTGAATATATCGACCTCTGTCATAAACTAAACGTCAACGCTCATCTTGCTTTTTATAATAGAGATGAACTAAAACATATAATGAATCAATCAAGTATTGTTGTTCATTGTGCAAATGTCGAAGTTGAAGGGATGGCTTGCATGGAAGCTTTCGCTACTGGTTGTGTACCAGTAATTGCGGAAAGTCCGCTTTCTTCAACTAGCGTTTATGCTTTAAGTCCAAAAAATCGTTTTCCAGCTGGCAATAGCCAAATTTTAGCAAAGAGAATTGATTACTGGATTACTCATCCTCAAGAATTAAAGACAATGAGTGCGAACTATCAAAACTATGCCCAATCTCTTTCGATTGAAAACTCAGCTAGAAAGGTTTTAACAATGTTTGAAAAAGCTCAAAAAAATTATGTTTCAAACTAATATTCAAACATAAAAATCTGTGATATCCTTATGTTAAATCTTTCACAAAAAAGGAGGAATCATTTTAATGTCTATCAAGAAGTTAGAAAATAGCAGTGATCATGCAATGGTTGCTGAAGAAGTTAAAATTTTGACCAACCTACTTAACGAAAGTACGCGTCAATTAAGTGGGGATGTAATTTTTAATAAAATTCAAGACTTAATCAAAATTTCTGCTCAAAAAGATTACGATACCCTTGAAAAGCGAATTGCTAACTTAACAAATCAAGAAATGATTGTTGTTGCTCGTTATTTCGCAACTTTACCTTTATTAGTAAATATTTCTGAAGATGTAGAATTAGCTAGCCAGGTTAACTTACTCAATAATACTGATCAGGATTATCTTGGTAAGCTTGAAGATACTATCGACTTAGTTGCTCAAAAAGAAAATGCTAGTGAAATACTGAAACATGTTAATGTTGTTCCAGTTTTAACCGCGCACCCTACTCAAGTGCAAAGAAAGACTGTTCTTGAACTAACTGATCAAATCCACAACTTATTGCGTAGCTACCGTGAAGTTAAGAATGGAACAATTAATCAAGCTGAATGGACTGAAAAACTCCGTGCTTACATTGAAATTTTAATGCAGACAGATATTATTCGTAGTCACAAACTACAAGTATCTAACGAAATTACCAATGTTTTAGTCTACTATCCTAAAGCTTTGATTCCTGCAATTACTAAGTTTACTGCCCGCTACCAAGAATTAGCTGAGAAACATAACTTAGATCTCAAAGGTGCAACTCCAATCACGATGGGGATGTGGATCGGCGGTGACCGTGACGGTAATCCTTATGTAACAGCTGATACCTTAAAATTAAGTGCAAGTTTACAAAGCCAGGTAATTTTTGAATATTATATTAAAAAGCTCAATAAACTTTACCGTACTATTTCAATGTCCACATCTTACATGAAGACTTCCCCGGCTGTTGAAAGACTTTCAGAGCTTTCAAATGATGACTCACCATTTAGAACAAATGAACCTTATCGTCGTGCCTTCTACTATATCGAAAGTAGATTACTTCACACTGAATATCAACTTTTGGGTACAGCTGATAAGAATAGCTTCGTTAAAAAGCGCGACTTAGAGAATTTAGATAAGATCCCTGTTTATAATGATCCTCAAGATTTTAAAGCAGATTTAGTTACGATTAAAGAATCACTTGAACAAGACCATGACCAAGCAGTTATTAGAAGCTTCTTCACTGAGCTTTTAGAAGCAATTGATATTTTTGGTTTCCATTTGGCAACAATTGACATGCGTCAAGACTCTAGTGTAAATGAAGCATGTGTTGCCGAATTACTCAAGAGTGCTGGAATTTGTGACAATTATAGTGAATTGCCAGAAAAAGACAAGATTAAGGTCTTACTTAACGAACTAAATAATGATCCACGTAATTTGCACGCTAATAATAAGCCTAAATCTGAATTACTTCAAAAAGAATTGAAGATCTACAAGACTGCACGTCAACTTAAAGATCGTATTGGTGAAGATGTTATTAAGCAGCATATTATTTCTCATACTGAAAGTGTATCTGATCTCTTAGAGCAAGCAATTATGCTTAAAGAATATGATCTTTTAGATAACCAAGGAGCCCGTATTCAAGTAGTTCCATTATTTGAAACAGTTGAAGACTTGGAAAACTCTCGTGAAATCATGAAAGAGTTTTTGAACTTAGATATTGTTAAAAAATGGCTCGCTTCTCAAAATGATTATCAAGAAATCATGCTTGGTTATTCTGACTCTAACAAAGATGGTGGCTACTTAGCTTCTTGCTGGAACCTTTATAAAGCTCAAAAAGACTTAACTGCTATGGGTAAAAAATTAGGTTTTAACATTACTTTTATGCACGGACGCGGCGGAACCGTTGGTCGAGGGGGCGGTCCTTCATATGAAGCTATTACTGCTCAACCTTTCGGCTCAATCAATGACCGAATTAGAATGACTGAACAAGGTGAAATTATTCAAAATAAATATGGTAATCGGGATACTGCTTACTACAACTTAGAAATGCTCGCTTCAGCAACAATCGATCGAATTGTTTCTAAACAAATCGTAAGCGAAGACGACATTGGCGAATTCCGTGCTTCAATGGACAAGATTGTACTTGATAGCAATAAAGTTTACCGCAAATTAGTTTTTGAAACGCCTGCTTTTCTTGACTACTTCTTGCAAGCTACCCCAATTAAGCAAATTTCCAACTTGAATATTGGCTCTCGCCCAGCTGCAAGAAAGAAAATCACTGACTTCTCTGGCTTAAGAGCTATTCCTTGGGTATTCTCCTGGTCACAAAGTAGAATTATGTTCCCAGGTTGGTATGGAGTTGGATCTGCCTTTAAGCACTTTATCGATGCTGATTCTCACAACTTAGATACTTTACAAAAGATGTATCAGGGCTGGCCATTCTTCCATTCTCTACTTTCTAACGTAGATATGGTTTTATCAAAGTCTAACATGAATATTGCTAAGCAATATGCGGACTTATGTGAAGATGAAGACACTAAAAAAGTCTTTGACACTATCTACCAAGAATGGAAACTTACTAAAGAAGTTATCCTTCAAATTGAGGGTAATCAGGAGCTGTTGGCTGATAATCCAAGCCTTCAAATGAGCTTGAATTACCGGATGCCATACTTTAACATTCTTAACTACATTCAAGTTGAAATGATCAAACGTGATCGGGTCGACGATATTGCTGGCGTTTACGAAAGCATTTTACCAATTACCATTAATGGTGTAACTTCTGGTTTACGTAATTCGGGATAATTTTAATTTTTAAGGACAAAATATGAAAAAAGCACTATTAATTATTGACTACACCAATGACTTTATTGCAGATAATGGTTCTCTTACCTGTGGAAAACCGGCTCAAGCTTTGGAAGATTATTTAATCGAATTAGCAAATAAATTTTATGATAATGGAGACTATGTAATTTTTCCAACTGATGGACATACCGGTGATACATTTAGTCCGGAATATAAGCTCTTCCCACCACATAATATTGTTGGTACACCAGGACAAGAGTTATACGGTAAGTTAAAAGATTGGTATGAAGCTCACAAGTCTAGTGACCGAGTATATAAATTTAACAAAAATCGCTATTCTTCTTTCCAAAATACTAATCTCGATAATTACTTACGTGAACGTAAAATTAACGATTTATGGCTAACTGGGGTATGTACAGACATTTGTGTTCTTCATACGGCTATGGCTGCCTATAATTTAAACTATGATTTAACTATTCCAAGTAAAGGTGTTACTACCTTTACTGAACATGGTCAGGAATGGGCCTTGGATCATTTTAAAAATTCCTTAGGCGCAAAAGTAATAGAATAATAGGGCAAAAAAACTGTATCATCTGATTTTTCAGAATGATACAGTTTTTTTCTACTTTAATTTAATTAACTCAATACTATCAATACCATCGATTTCTTCAACATTAACTGCTACTTGTTCGCTCAAGGCTGTTGGAATGTTCTTTCCAACAAAATCTGCCTTAATTGGTAATTCCCGATGTCCTCGATCCACCAAAACCGCAACTGCAATTGACTTTGGGCGTCCAGTTGCAATCAAAGCATCCATCGCAGCCCGAATAGTTCTTCCGGTATAAAGAACATCATCTACTAATACAACATGTTTATTAGTAATATTTAAATTTTCTGGTTCTAAGTTTGAAATCTTTTCTTGATTAATATCAACTCTACGATCATCTCGATAAGAGGTTATATCTAGTTCACCTACTGGCACAATCTTCTTCTCAATTTCTTCAAGTCGGTCTCCAATTCTACGTGCTAAATAACCCCCACGAGTTTTGATTCCAACTAAAACCAGATCCTCTACTCCCTTATATCTCTCAATAATTTCATATGTAATCCTCACAATAGCTCGTTGCATTGCAGGCTTATCCCAAATTTCTTTTACCATTGTCTCTTTTCCTCAATCAGGGATTATTTCTACTATTTTAAAGCGTCTGTTGCAAATGATCTGTTTTCAAGAGATGTTAAGAGTGCGTCAGCTGTATCAAGAGCTGTTAGTAATGGAACATTCTGTTGAATAGCCATTTGTCTGATAATAAAACCATCAGAATTCTTTTCAATATCATGACCCATGGTATTAATCACTAAGTCAATTCTTCCCTCTCTTAATTCATTTAAGATATTGTCATCTGCATTTTCGTTTTCATGAACTTTAGTTACAAGATCAACATGTAACCCATTATTCTTTAAGAAGTCCGCTGTCCCTTTTGTTGCAAAAATTCGATAGCCAATTCTAGCAAAACGCTTAGCGATTGGTAAAATCTTCTCTTTATCTCTATCTTCAATTGTCAATAAAACATTTCCATTTTCAGGTAGCTGCATTTTAGCTCCGGCAAAAGCCTTATACAGAGCCTTAGCAAAAGTATGGTCGCTTCCCATTACTTCACCAGTTGACTTCATCTCTGGCCCAAGATATGAGTCTACATCAGCCAACTTGCTAAAACTAAAGACTGGTGCCTTAACACTAATCATTTCTGGTTCAGGTGCAAGTCCATCACTATAGCCCTGCTGAGCTAGACTTTCTCCCATAATTACTTTAGTTGCAACTTGCGCCATTTCAATTCCAGTTATTTTACTCAAAAATGGTACTGTTCTACTTGCACGAGGGTTTACTTCAATTACATAAACTTCGCCATTTCTTATAATAAACTGAATATTCATAATTCCAACACAGTTAAGAGTAAGTGCCAATTTTCGAGTAACATCCATAATTTTCTCTTTGACGTCATCAGTAAATGTTTGTGGAGGATATACAGCCATTGAGTCACCTGAGTGAACACCAGCATGCTCAATATGCTCCATAATTCCTGGCAAAAGGACATCTTTGCCATCGCAAATTGCATCAACATCGCATTCACGACCATCTAAATAATCATCAACTAAAATTGGGTGATCAGCCGCAATATCTACATGATCATGCAAATATTCCTCAAGTTCCCTCTTGCTATAAACAATTTCCATTGCCTTTCCGCCAAGCACATAACTTGGACGAACCAAGACCGGATATCCTAACTCTTCAGCTGCTTTAATAACTCCCTCATGTGTTGTTGCTGTTAAGCCCTTGGGTTGATTTAATTTAAGTTTCTTAATGATTTGATCGAATAGTTCACGATCTTCTGCACGGTTAAGATCTTTAACACTAGTTCCCAAGATTTTAATTCCATGATCTTGTAATCCAGCAGCTAAATTAATTGAAGTTTGTCCTCCAAACTGAACAATTACACCTTCGGGCTTTTCCAAATCACAAACATTCAATACATCTTCTAAGGTTAATGGTTCAAAATATAATTTATCAGAAATTGAAAAGTCCGTTGAAACAGTTTCTGGGTTTGAATTAATAACAATTGCTTCATAGCCCATCTTTTGAAGTGCTTTTACGCAGTGAACAGTTGCATAATCAAACTCGACACCCTGTCCAATTCTAATTGGACCAGAACCAATAACAATTACTGATTTTTTACCAGACTTATGTGATTCATTTTCACCATCATAAGTTGAGTAAAAGTATGGCGTCTTTGATTCAAACTCTGCTGCGCAAGTATCAACCATCTTGTAGACTGGAATGATCCCATTATTTTTGCGCATGTCTCTAATCTGATCAATACTTTCATTCCATAAAGTAGCAATGGCTGTATCACTAAAACCATATTTCTTAGCTAAACGTAAAGTTTCAAGATTATCCTTATTTTCTTGGATATTTTGCTCCATCTCTACCATGTAACTAACAATATCTAAGAAATAAAAGTTAATCTTGGTTAATTCATGGACATCTTCAAGACTATAACCTCTGCGAAAGGCTTCTGCTAAATAAAAGAGTCGATCATCTTGCGCTTTAACTAGTTTTTGCTCTATCTCTTCATCACTTGCATGATGAGCAGCTTCAGAATAGAGATCTTTTTCGTCAATTTCAAGGGACCTTACCGCCTTTTGCATTGCCTCTTCAGCTGTTCGACCAATTGCCATTACTTCACCAGTAGCCTTCATTTGGGTACTTAAAGTGCGGTCGGCCTTAGAAAACTTATCAAATGGCCAGCGAGGAATTTTGCAGACAACATAATCTAAAGCTGGTTCAAATTCAGCATACGTTGTTCCAGTTACCGGATTTTTAATCTCATCTAAGGTCATACCAATTGCAATTTTTGCGGCCATTTTTGCAATTGGATAACCTGTTGCTTTTGAAGCCAACGCACTTGATCGCGAAACTCGTGGATTCACCTCAATGACATCATAGTCAAAACTATTAGGATCTAAGGCTAGTTGAACATTACAGCCTCCTTCAATCTTAAGAGCTCTAATTAAACGTAAAGAGCAATCACGAAGCATTTGGTATTCTTTATCACTTAAGGTTTGACTAGGTGAAAAAACAATTGAGTCACCAGTGTGAATTCCAACTGGATCAAAATTTTCCATACAACACACAATCATTGCATTATCATCATGATCACGCATTACTTCGAATTCAATTTCTTTATAGCCCGCAATTGATTTTTCGATTAAACATTCAGTAACAGGTGACAGTTCTAATCCATTCTTGGCAATCTGTGCTAACTCTTCATGATTATTACAAATACCACCACCAGTTCCGCCCATCGTAAAGGCCGGACGAACAATAATTGGATAGCCAATTTTATCACCGAACTCTAAGGCTTCTTCAACAGTATTAACAGTTGTTGATGGTGGAACGGGCTCACCCAATTTTTTACATAGCTCTTTAAACTTCTCTCTATCTTCTGCTTGTTCAATCGAAGAAAGTCTTGTTCCTAATAACTCAATATTTAACTCATCTAAAATTCCTGTTTTAGCTAATGAAAGAGCCATATTTAATCCAACTTGCCCACCAAGCGTTGGTAAAATTGCATCCGGATATTCTTGTCTAATGATTCTTGAGATTGATTCTACTGTTAGGGGTTCAATATAAATCTTATCTGCAATAGTAGTGTCAGTCATGATCGTAGCTGGGTTTGAATTAACTAATACTACTTCATAGCCTTCTTCGCGAAGAGCTAAGCAAGCCTGAGTTCCTGAATAATCAAATTCTGCAGCTTGGCCAATAATAATTGGACCAGAACCAATTACCATAATCTTATGAATATCTGTTCTCTTAGGCATGACGCTCTTCTTCCTTTCTTTGGTCAATCATTGACATAAAATCATCAAACAATGAGTCTTCATCATGAGGTCCTGGGGTTGCATCAGGGTGAAATTGGACTGAAAAGGCAGGATATTTTTTATGACGTAATCCTTCAACTGTACTATCATTTACTTCAACATGAGTAATCATCAAATTTCCTTTATTAATAGATTTAGGATCTACCGCATAACCGTGATTTTGTGAAGTAAAACCAATATTGCCAGTAGCAATTTCTCTTACAGGATGATTAAAGCCGCGGTGTCCAAACTTCATTTTGTAGGTACTAGCCCCATTTGCGAGTGCAAAGACTTGATGGCCCATACAAATTCCAAATAGCGGAACATGTTTTTCAACTTCTTGGACCATTTTTGCAGCCATAAGCATTTCTTCTGGATTTCCAGGTCCATTTGATAAAAGCACACCATCTGGATTAAGATTTAAAATTTCTTCGGCTGTTGCAGTGTAAGGTAAGACAATACAGTTACAGTCTCTCTCTGCTAATTCTCGTAAAATACTGTGCTTAATACCAAAGTCAACAACAACTATATTTCTTTTTGAGCCAGGTACTGGATAAGAGTTCTTCGTTGAAACACGGTTGATTACACCTTGGGTAATGTTTCTTTGCTTTAATTCTTGAGAAATACTTACTGCATTTTCCTTTGAATCAGTAATTCTTCCTTTTAGGGTACCGTGAATTCTTAATTTCTTAACCAATTCACGAGTATCGATTCCCTGCAAGCCAGGGATCTTCAATTGTTTTAAAAATTTTGGCAAGGTTGTTTGCATACGCCAATTGTCTGGGTGACGTGCTACTTGGTGACAAATAACGCCCTTAATTTGTGGCTCAAGTGATTCATAATCTGCTAAAGTAATTCCATAATTTCCAATTAAAGGATTAGTAAAAACCAAAATCTGATCGGCATAACTTTGATCCGTAATTGCTTCTTGATAGCCCGTCATCCCTGTTGTAAAAACAACCTCACCACTACTTTCACAATCAGCGCCAAAATCCTCGCCTTCATAAATACTACCATCTTCTAAAATTAAATAGCGTTTCATTTTGTTCCCCTTTGATATACAACTTTACCATCAACAAACGTCATCACTGTCTCTCCATATACCTTATGACCAGTAAATGGTGTATTTACTCCTTTAGACTTAAACTCTTCTTCTTTAATCTCTTTTTGATGCTCAATATCAAAAATCGCAATATCTGCATTCTCACCAGGTGCAAGAAGACCTGCGCTTTTTATGCCAAATACTGCAGCTGGCTTCTCAGTAAGAAGGGATAGTAATTGTTCAAGCGTGAAAACTTTTTCTTCTTTTACAAATCTAGTATAAAGAGTACTAAATGCTGTCTCACTTCCCGTAATTCCAAAAGCGGCTTCTCGCATACTACCTTCTTTTTCCGCTTTAGCATGGGGAGCATGATCAGTAGCAATTAAATCAATTGTTCCATCTAGCATCCCAACTAAAAGAGCTGCTTGATCTTCTTTACTTCTTAGTGGTGGATTCATCTTAAAGTAAGGATCGTCTTCTGGAATATCGCTATCTGTCAATAAAATATGGTGTGGTGCAACCTCACACGTTACCTTAATCCCTAGTGCTTTTGCTAAACGAACTAATTCTACACTGGTTTTTGTCGAAACATGACAAATATGGTAATGAACCCCTGTTTTTTGTGCTAAAAGGAGATCACGAGCAATTTGTGTAGTCTCAGCAAGTTCTGTAACTGGTGGTAAGTCTAATTTTTCAGCTGCTACTCCTTCATTAACAATTCCTTTATTAAAAAGTGAGTCATCTTGGGCATGTGCTGCAATAATTAAGTTGTTTTCTTTCGCCTTTTGCATGGCTAGATACATTGTCTGCGCACTTTGAACTCCATGTCCGTCATTACTTAATGCAAATGCGCCTGCTTTCTTAAGTGCCGCATAGTCAGGAATAATATCAGTTGTTTCATCATTAGTAATAGGGCCATACTGGAGAATATGGACTAATCCCTTTTTTTGATTTTCTCTAACCATCTTCTCCATTAATTCAGCTGTATTAGGAACAGGAGTTACATTAGGCATGGCACCAACTGTTGTAAAACCTCCACGTGCTGCCGCTTGGCTACCAGTTTTGATATCTTCTTTATAGGTTTGACCAGGATCACGATAGTGAACATGAACATCTACTAAGCCTGGGCTAACTATCATCCCGCTAGCATCAATTGTTTCTTCCCCTTCTAGGCCAGTTCCAATAGCCTTAATTTTTTGACCATCGATTAAAACATCAGCTTTGATTAGGTGGCCATTTTGGTACACAGTTCCATTTTTAATTACAGTAGTCATTACTTGTGTCCTCCTAATTTTCTTCCTCGTAAGACTGCTTCAATCATTGCCATTCTCATAAACACACCATTTTGCATTTGACGAGTAAACATACACTTGTCACTTTCCACCAAATTTGCACTTAATTCAACATCGTGGTTAATTGGGCCTGGGTGCATAATAATTGCATTTGGCTTTAATGCTTGATAGCGCCCCTTATTAATTCCGTATTTTTCATGATATGCTTTTGCATCAAAATTCTTTTCATTAGGATCATCACTGTGTCTTTCATGTTGAACTCTTAACAGCATCATCACATCCATCTCAGGAATCAGCTTATCGAGCTCTTCATACTTACCAAACCTATCAAATTCATTTGAGTACCAATATTCAGGTCCTGAAAAGTAAACTTCAGCTCCTAACCGATGGAGTAATTCCATATTACTTTTAGCAACCCGGGAATTAGTAATATCACCAACAATAGCTACCTTTAGACCTTTAAATTGTTTAAAATGTTCATGAATTGTCATCATGTCTAACAAGCACTGACTTGGATGTTGCCCACTACCATCCCCAGCATTAATTATTCCAATATCTAAATGTTGATGGGAGTGCGGATAAATTAAATTTTGATAGTATTCATTTTGTGAATGACGAATCACTTCAATATCCACTCCCACAGCTTCCATAATCAGGGATGTATCGTATAATGTCTCTCCCTTATTAACCGAAGAATGAGCAGGATCAAATGGAATTACAGTTAAACCTAATTTTCTTTCAGCCATTTCAAAACTAGTATGTGTTCTACTTGAATCCTCAAAGAACATATTAGTAATATAAACGGGCTCTGTTAGATTAGGTGTAGCCCCACCATTTTTAAAATATTCTGCTTGATTAATTAAAGTTTCAACTTCTTCAACACTCAGATTTTCTACACTAACAAAATTTGGTAAACTAACAAGATTTAAATTTTCCATTTTTTATTCTTTCTAAAGCAAAAAGGCCTGAAGCATTTAATTGCTCCAGGCCTATTTTTCATATTCTTGTATACGAAAAATATAGCAACCCTTCTGGCCCTCTCTGGAGTCAATTAAATGGTTGACTATTAAATTAATATTTCTTAATTATTTTGATAGAGTTTTCAGTTCAACCGAATCCTTGCCATCTTTTTCTACCATGTTAACAGCAACTTGTTCATCAGTTGAAGTCGGAATATTTTTACCAACGAAATCAGCACGAATTGGTAATTCACGGTGACCGCGATCTACCAAAACTGCAACTTTAATTGAACTAGGACGTCCATCATCCATCAAAGCATCCATCGCTGCTCTAATTGTTCGACCAGTATAAATTACATCGTCAATTAAAATTACTTTCTTATCGGTAATATCAACGTCAATTTGGTTAGAATTGACTACTGGATCTTGTTTCAATGAAGCATCATGACGATCATCACGATAAAGAGTAATATCTAGCTCATCGATTGGAACATCAACATTTTCTAATTTTTGAATTCGGTCATGGATTCTCTTAGCTAAATAAACTCCTCTTGTCTTAATTCCAATTAAAACAAGATTATCAGTACCCTTATTTTGCTCAATAATTTCATAAGTAATTCGAGTTAATGCACGCTTCATTGCTAGTGCATCCCAAATTTGCTTTGCCATTTTTAACCTCCTGATTTCACCCATGAAAAAAGCTCTTAGTCAAAGAGACTAGGAGCTTATAGTAAAGTCATACTTAATTTAAGCCTGCCTTGCTAGCCTCACGGGACTAATTTTAAAGGACATTCATTGCTTTAAAATTACTGTAAATTATCTTCTTTGTCAAGCAATTTAATTAAATTCAGCTTGATTAACAAGGTCATTAATATCTTCAATACCTAGTTTTTCTAACTCGTTTGGCAATTCATCAGCAATATGTTTTGATGCAATACTGTCTTTAAAATGAGCTGTCCCAACAGCAACCGCATTAGCACCAGCAAGCATAAATTTAACTACATCTTGGGCTGAATTAATTCCACCCATCCCAATAATTGGTAAACTTGTACTTTGACGGACTTGGTGAATCATTCTAAGCGCAATTGGTTTAACAGCTTCTCCAGAAAGTCCGCCAACGTTGTGACCTAAAACAGGTTTTCTAGTTTCAATATCAATATCCATTCCTAAAAGAGTGTTAATTAGGGATAAACCATCTGCACCGCCCTTTTCAGCGGCTTTAGCAATTTGTGTAATATCAGTAACATTTGGAGTTAGTTTCACATAAATGGGAACATTAGTTACTGTCTTAATTTTCGTAGTTAACGATTCAACGATATCTGGATGAACGCCAAAACTCATTCCGCCTTCGTTTACGTTGGGACAAGAAACATTAATTTCTAAAGCATTAACTAAACCTGACTCAGATAATTTTTTTGCTACTTCAACATAACCTACCTCATCCTCGCCACCAACACTAGCCATGATGGGTAAGTCAGGATACTTCTTACGCAAGGGTATCAATTTATCAGCAATTACCGCATCAACTCCAGGATTTGTTAATCCAACTGAGTTTAAAACTCCAGTATCTAAAACAGCTATTTGCGGTTGAGGATTACCAGTTGTTGCACGAGGAGTCGCGGTCTTAATAACCATTGCTCCTAAATCATTTAAATCAAACTTCTTGGCTGCTGGAACATCTCCAAAACCAAAAGTGCCACTTGCTGGCATAACTGGATTTTTTAAATCTAAACCAGGTAATTTTACATGCGTATTAATCATATTTTCCTCCAAAACGAATGCTCACTGACATTCAATTATTTTTCAAAAATTGATTGTACACGCTTTTTTATTTTTTTCAAAGTTAAAAATTTTATTTGTAATTCTTTACTGAAGGTGCTAAACTTCATTTTGATTAAACTTTAAACGGTACAGAGAGACCGCAAGTTAGAATTATTGGCTTAAATTATCTGGAAAAGTCTATACCTAGTGTCTCTCTGCGCTTGGTATAGACTTTTTTGATGGAGGAAAAATGACAAGACCAGTTATCGTTGCCTTAGATTTAGACAATGAAAAGAAATTAAATGAACTCTTACCTAAGTTAGGTAAACCAGAAAATGTTTTCATTAAAATTGGAATGGAACTTTTTTTCAATGAAGGTCCTGCAATTGTTAAAGAACTATCTAAACAAGGCTATCGTATTTTTTTAGACCTAAAAATGAATGATATTCCTAACACCGTCTATAATGGCGCCAAAGCCTTAGCTAGTTTAGGAATCACTTATACCACTATACATGCTCTTGGTGGCAGTCAGATGATTACAGCAGCAAAAGAAGGTTTAATTGCTGGCACTCCTATTGGTAAAAATGTCCCTAAGTTACTAGCTGTTACAGAATTAACCTCAATTTCCGATGAAATTCTGCATGAAGAACAAAATTGTAATCTATCAATGGAGCAGCAAGTTTTAAGTCTAACTGAAACTGCTAAAAAGGCTGGCGCTGATGGAGTGATTTGTTCACCGCTGGAAGTTAAGAGCTTGCGTCAAAATGTTGGTGACAACTTTTTATATGTAACTCCTGGCATTCGCCCAGCAGGAAATGCCAAAGATGATCAATCTAGAGTAGCTACACCAGCCCAAGCAAAAGAATGGGGTTCAACTGCCATTGTTGTAGGACGTCCCATTACCCGCGCAACTAATCCAGAAGCAGCATATGAAGCAATTAAGAAGGAGTTCAACTAGAATGCATAAAAATCAAATTATCAGCCAATTAATTCAAAAAAAAATTATTACTATTTCACCTGATAAGCCATTTACATACGCAAGCGGTATGCTTTCACCAATTTATACCGATTTGCGCTTAACTGTTTCCTATCCTGAATTACGTGATATGATCGCTAGTGACTTAGCAAATTTAATTGCTAAAAAATTTCCTGAAGCAACAATTATTGGCGGTGTTGCAACTGCAGGAATTCCACATGCTGCTTTAGTTGCTGAAAAATTGCATCTACCAATGATTTACGTTAGACCAAAACCCAAAGATCATGGAAAAGGTCGTCAAATTGAAGGACGTTTTTCAGAAAATGACAAAATCGTTTTAATCGATGACTTAATTACTACCGGTGGATCAGTCCTTAATGCAGTTAAGGCCACAGAAAAAGACGGTGGACATGTTGCTGGTGTTTCTTCAATTTTCACATATTACTTACCAGACGCTAAAGAAAACTTCAAGAAAGCTAACGTAAAATATGCCCCACTCCTTTCTTATCCAGAATTACTGAAAAAAGAGAATGAATCCGGTCATATTTCCAGTAAACAATACAATATTTTAAAGACCTGGCATGAAGATCCATGGGCTTGGAGTAAGAAATTCAATAATTAATTAACAATAAAGTAAACAGACATAATTGTTTAAATATGACAATTATGTCTGTTTTTGGTTAATTATTAATATTTTTTACAAACTCACTAGCCTTCTCACCAGCAATTCTTCCTGAATTCCAAGCAAATGTGTTGCTCAAACCTTTAATAGTCAGATATAAAGAATCAAATAAGCCCGAGGCATTGCTCCCTACTACATAAATCCTAGGAATAATATCTCTATTATTAGTTAAAGCTTCAAAGTTCTCGGTAACTAAGCCACCACCAACAGTTCCTAAAGTTGTTGAATTAGCTCTAATTGCATAAAATGGCCCATTTTGCACTTTTATACTCATAAATTTAGGTTTCTTATAAAAATCCGTATTTTTACCTTTTTCAACTAATTTATTATATCGAGCTACCTCACTATTTAAGGTCTCAGGATTGACTTTCATTTTTACGACAAGTTCTTTTTAAGGTTATTACCTTATTATAGAAAAGTTCTGAAAGTTGACTTTTTATATTGTATAAACACAGAGTTAAGTCTAGACTTAACTCTGAAAGGGCTTAAAATCATGTATACTCAAGAATTAAATACATTCATTACAGTAGCTGAATTGGGAAGTTTTTCTGCAGCCGCCCGAAAATTATATATTTAAAAATCAGCTATTGCTCAACAAATAAACATATTAGAAAAAACAGACTGTATTCTTTTTATGAGAAACTCGCACGGCGTAGATTTAACCGAAGCTAGTAAAATTTTTTATTCAAGCTAAGAAAATACAGGATCTCTTTTCTGAAACCAATCAAATTATGAGAAATTATAATAACACAATAACAATAATTTTTATTTAAAAAAAGTCGCAACTTCTCCACTTTTAATTGGTTTTCCACCAAAAAATAAATTAGTTACAAAGGGAAACATTAATATTAATGATTTAAATAATCAGACTCTTTTACTTATCAAAAAGAATATTTCCAGCAAAACACCTAAAATCGAGCATTATCTTCAAGATCACTGTAAAAATATCAATATTCAAACCTATACCATCTATAATCGTGCCACAGTTAATGAAACATTATTGAATAATAAACTTCTTTTAGTTCCTCAACCTCTTGCTGATCTCCGTAAACCATTTATTCTAAAAAAGTAAATTGGGATTTTACTATAGACGTTGGTTTCTTTTATCGAATTAATGTCAACAAACTTACCTATGATTTTATAAATTCAATTCATTCTTAAAAAAGTTGCGCCACTAAAGTTAATTCATCGTTTTATTCAGCATGTGTTAGACTTAAGAAGAACACGAGAGTTTTCTTTTTTATTAACATTTTGTTAACAAAAAATACAACTTTTATTTCTATAATAAAAATAATTAAGCAGAGAGGATGGATGAAATATGGATACAAATAATATTTTGTCTTATATAAAATGGCGTGGCGATATTTCCCTTTCTGTACGACCATTTGACGAAGTAGATGCACTAGTGATGGCCACATTTTCATATATTCATCTTGACGGTATTGTTCCTGATTCTAATAAAGAAATATCAATTAAAGAAGCAGCTAAGAAATATTTTAATTCATCTAATCCAAACTTAGATCATTATAAATATCAGAATCTTCTGAAACTAATGGCTGATTCAGTTCGGTTCAGGGATGCTAAACTTTCTTATTTTACAGATATTTTAACTGATCGAATTCAATTTTCTGCCATTAAAATTAGTCTTGATAACGGCACTAATTTTATTTCTTTTCGCGGAACTGATGACTCATTAGTGGGCTGGAAAGAAGACTTCGAAATTAGTTTCAGGACTACAGGCGCACAAGAATATGCCTTAAAGTATCTAACTAATATTTTAAAAACAACTAAGAAAGTTTACAGCTTAGCTGGCCATTCCAAAGGCGGGAATCTTGCCGAATATGCAGCTGTTAATTTACCTGATAATTTAAAAAAACAAATTAAAACCATCTATACTTTTGACAGCCCAGGTCTAAGTACGCAGGTTGATGGAGTAACCGACAAACTAAAACGTTATGTTCCAGAATTTAGTATTGTAGGCAGACTTTTTGAACCAGAAAATATTGCTCCAACCATACTAGTTAGTGATCGGCCTAAGCTCGCACAGCACGATCCTATGAGTTGGGAAGTATCAGGTTCTCACTTTATCACTCGTACACACCAAAATCCTACTTCAAAAATCTATAATCAAATCATCAATCAATGGATAGGTGAAGCAAATTTACAAGAGCGAGAAGCTCTTACTAACGATTTATTTAATGCTTTTGCAGCCAGCGGTGCAACCAAAATTACTGAACTTAATAAAAATGGATTCGGAGGATTTGGAGCAATTCTTTTTTCACTCACCGATTCATCTAGAAGAACTAAATTTGTTCTAGGAAGCTTATGGGAAACAATTTGGCACAGCATTAAAGCAACTCATTTAGAAAAACTCTTTATAACTCCTAATTCTATTATTGGATGGGTTTTAATTATTCTAGGAATTGTGGATCTAATGATTCCCGATTATGCTTACCGCGCTTTTGGTGTACTAGTCGCTATCTTCTGTGTCGGCTGGAGCGGATACCATATTGTTGAAGCGGCTAATTCTAATTTGCAAGCTAAGCCTAAGCGCTTTTTCATTATTACGTATCTAATAGTATTTGGTTTAGCTATTGCGATTATTTCCAACAATCGTTTGCTTACTTTCTTAGCTCACTATGTTTTAGGAATCTTTTTAATTGGCTTTGCTTATGTACGATTACGTAGTGTAATAGTTAAAAATAAGAAAAATGGTATTTTCAGAAATATCGTTGATACCATTGAAAGTTTAATTGCTTTTGCCGCTGGAATTATTGTAATTGTAAACCCAGATTATTTTAGTCGACAAACAGTTATTATTTTAGGTATTTTATTAATTGTCTACGGGCTCTTCCAATTAATAATGGAACTGTTTAAACAGAGAAAACTAAAGATGCCACCGAAGCATCGCTAATAATATAAAAAACAGGATTGATCAGATTTAAGATCAATCCCGTTTTTTTATATTTGTATTATCTAAATATACTTTTCGATTATCTTTGCTACTCCATCATGATCACAATCTTCTGTTATGACTTGAGCAACTTGTTTTACAGCTGGAACAGCGTTTCCCATTGCTACGCCAACTCCAGCATATTTAATCATACTTAAATCATTCTCTTCATCACCTATAGCCATTAAGTTTTCACTAGTTAAATTTAATTTCTGACAAAGAAATCTTAACGCACTTCCTTTAGAAACTCCCTTAGGATTAGCTTCATAATAAAATGGTGCTGTTTTCGTAAAAGCAATTTGATTATCTAAATGTGCAAACGGCGTGTGATCAGCAATCTTATGATCTAACAATTCTTGTTCATCAACATACATACATTTTACTATTTTTATTTTCTTCATTTCAGCTGGTGTACGATAAGAAATACCCAGGTTGACCAAATTTGCTTCATATAAAGTATAATCGCCAATATCTCGATTAGCAGTATAAATTCTATCAGGAGTAGAAGCATGAAAATGTAGCCCTAACTTAAGAGAAATTGCTTCTAAATCTACATAGTCATCATAAGTTAAAGTCTTTTCAAGTAAAATATTTTCAGAAGTGGTTTCTACTACTCCACCACCAAAGCAAATTACATATTGATCCTTTTGGTTGGCTAAGTTTAATTCATTTAAAAGCGGCTTTATACCACTTAAAGGACGTCCTGTAGCAATTACAACTTTTATTCCTGCACTTTGCGCTCTTAAAATGGTATCCTTTACTTTTTTAGTCGATTCCTTTTTAGAATTCAGTAAAGTTCCATCAACATCAATTGCAATCATTTTTATTTTACACATGTCTTTAGCCTCAATAATGTCAATCATCAAAATTTTTCTTTATCTTTTTCATTATACAAAATTATTGCCCTAGGACTACCACTTAAGTATAATTAAGAAAATCTTTCTAGGAGGAATAAAAATGGCAGATCAACTTTTAGTAACTACTACAGAAAATATCCCTAATCAAAAATATGAAATCATCGGTGAGGTATTCGGTGTTACCACGCAATCAAAAAATGCAATTCGTAATTTTGGAGCTGGTTTAAAAAGCATTGTTGGTGGAGAAATCAAAGCTTATACTTCAATGTTAACTGAATCAAGAGATAAAGCTATTAACCGCCTTCGTCAAAACGCAAAAGAAATGGGAGCTGACGCTGTAGTCATGATGCGCTTTGACTCAGGATCAATTGCAGGTGACATGCAGTCAGTAGTAGCATATGGAACTGCAGTAAAATTTATCGACTAATTTAAAAGGACTGGTCATACTTGACCGGTCCTCTTTTACTTTCTTAAGCCTTTTGGATAAAAATTCTTCAAAATTTGATCATTTCCAATTTTTCCAAAGCTAAAAATATGATTTCGATAAGCTACTAAAACAAAGCCACGTAGTTTACTGTCTACCTTAATGGTTTCACCATGTAAATACCGTTCATAATTTGCCTTATCCTCAAAATTAATTAGTTGTCTCTGCTCTTTTTGTCCCAAAACCTCTGCTAATTGATGACTTGGCTCAAAACGTTTCTTTTTAAGTAAGCCTAATTCCACTCCATTATTTAAAATATGTAAGTCATTTAAAATTTCTGGATCAAGCGCTGGAACAAAAACATGGCCATTACTCTGTAAAACTTCTTTTTGCCAATTTTCTAAACCAGTTGGTAAAACAAAATTAGTTATTACCTTTTCTACAGTCGCAATTTCTTCTTTATTTAAACGTGTAACTGTAGTCTTTTTTTGCCGCTTTTTCTTCCTTTTCTCAGTTTTAGACTCATTATTACTATTTTTCTCAGTGTTTCTTAAACGTGCTACAAATTGTCCTTCACCAACTCCATTTTGAAACCATAGGCGTACAGTTTCTTTTAGATCAGGTAGATTAGAACCAGTCCAGTCTGGTCTTCCCGAAGACATCCCTTTAAATAATTTAAGTGGTTCAACCTTTAAATTATAATTTTCTACCAGCCAAGCAACAATTTCTTCATCTTCTTCAGGCGAATAAGTACAAGTAGAATAAACTATTTCACCACCTGGCTTTAACATCTTCATTGCTTCAGCTAAAATTTCTTTTTGTCGAGTTTGACAAGTTATAACATACTCTTGAGACCAATATTGCATTGCGTCTGGATCTTTTCTAAACATTCCTTCACCAGAACATGGCGCATCAATTAAAATCTTATCAAAAAAAGCTGGTAATTTTTTAGCTAAACGATCAGGACTTTCATTTGTAACAACTACATTAGTTGCACCCCAACGTTCAAGATTTTCTCTTAAATCTTTTGCCCTACTTCTAGAAATTTCATTAGCTACTAAAACTCCTTCATTTCTAAGTGCACTTGCTAGAGCAGTTGATTTTCCACCTGGAGCCGCACATAAATCAAGCACTATATCGCCAGGTTTTACATCAAGGGCAACTGCAGGATACATTGCAGACGGATCCTGAGAATAAACATAACCACCCGTCCATTCACTATCCCGTCCTGAAACTCCGCCATAGTAACCATCACTGGTAAACTCAATTGGTTCTTTAAGGCTATATTGAACATCTTGATAATTATATTTTAAAGGATTTAGACGAAAGCCCTTCTTACTTTGCTTATCAATTGCTTCAAAAAAATTATTACTTTCCTCCCCTAATAACTTTTGATATTTTTCAATAAATTCAGCTGGTAGTGTCATTATTTTCCCTTCTTAATTTTTATTAAAAATAGCATTAATACATAAGTCAAAATCTGCATTACAAAAATAATTGAAAATAAGATATAAAGCTGGCTGTGATTTGAATAAAATTTCCAAGTTTGTAAGCCTAACGTAGTCACCAAAACTATTAGACCATCTGCTAAAAAGAAACGTAATCCGGAATCTGCTAATAAATGCGTCCAAATCTTACCTGGCACAAACTTTAAATTTACCGGGTTTTCAGCTAATATCGCCGCTAGTGCAGCAACTATAAGGGCAACTACTGCACAAAAAATAGCCCCAATTAACTTTTTAGTTGGACTAATACCATGTTGCTTATTATAAGTCTTGCTAAAATCAACAACCTGCATCTTACCACCTAAATAATGGTGCAAGGAATTAGCTTCATTTCTATTTAGTCCATCAACTACTACTTTATAGTTAAGAATAGATTCTTTAGCAGTAGGTTGATTAATTCCCGTTGATAAATAATAGACTGCTTGTCCATTTTGACTCTCATTATTCTTTTTTAACTCACCGATGATAGTGACGTAATCATTATTTTCTTTGAGATAATGATTATTTTGGAGAATTACTACTCGACTTTTCGTATCAGCAGAAATAACAGCAAACGGAATTGAACCAGTAAAATCACTTTTAGTAAAGTAGCGTGAACTACCCTTGGCTAAAGGTTGACTTTTCAAATTATAGTTAGCCCAAATTAATACTCGATCAGGAATATAATCAGATTCAAAATGGATTTGCACCTTATCACGGAAATACTTTTCATTAACATGGGTCAATAGCTGTTTAATATTGTGTTTCTTTTTAGGGTTAAAAACATAATAAGTACTTGATAAACCGTTATTGTTTAAAACTTGATCAGCCCTTTGAGATTGATGACGTGACAAAATCAAGCCTAATCCCAAAAAAGTTAAAAAAGAAATTATTAAAAGAATAATCCGTTTTATTTTCATTATTTTACCTTAAACACCGTTTCATTTATGAAATCAAAACTACGAAAGCTACGATTAATTTTTGGATTTATAGTAATTTCTGCCTCTTGCCAAAAGGATGCAGAGTTAGTTGCTCCGTCTTTTTCACCAATAAAAAGTAATGCAGGCTTTGTATTTAAATTGCGATAAAAATCCAAAACAGCTAGATCATCATCACCAAAATTTGGTGCCCACGAGCATAAAATTAAATCTACCTCAGGATGCGCCTTAATTGCTTCTAGAGCATCCAAATTTTCTGTTTTAAAGATTGGATTCTCTCCTGTAGTTGAACTTTTAGCCCAAGTAAACGAATCACTTGCTATTGCTTTTACTCCAACTTCACTTAAGGCCTTTGACCAATACGCATTTCCAGCCATAATTTCTAAGCTTGACTTAATGTTATATTCCTCTTTAATGAGCCTTGCAGTTTCTAAATTGGGCAAAGACCATATTCCATACTCTCTTGAAAGAAAGCTACGAAAATTATTAAGCAAATTATTGGCTTCCTGTGCTTTCACATTGTCACCAATGTTCTCTATCATTATATCTAAGCTATCAGGTAAAAAGCCAAGTTCATCTGGAGATTTTGATAAAATTTTTCCCCTTTCTACACTAGCAATTATCTGATTAATTGTGGTAACTTGTCTATGAAGAGGTAAATAATTTAATTCTTTATCTAATTTATTAAGTTTAGTTTGATAATTTTTCATTTTATATTTTCCTTATGAAATGATTTTACCATGCAAAGCTAATAAAAACAGGTATAATAAAAGTAATGCAGAATTAAGGAAGCAATAATTATGTCAAAACATAAAACTGAAAAACCTGAGTCCTTCGGGCATTGGCTCCTGCAAGTATTTATTTTAGCAATTATTATTTTCGGATTATACCTTATAGTATTTCGATTTTTTCTTGCTAATGAAACAATCAGTGGTCCGTCAATGCAGCCAACCTTTGAAAACAACGATCGAGTCATCGCGGTAAGGCATACAAAGTTATCACGTGGTGATATTGTAATTTTCAAGGCTCCCGATGAACCAGGTGCTCTTTACATTAAAAGAATTATTGGAGTGCCTGGTGACAGCATTAAATCAAAAAATGATGTAATGTATATTAATGGGAAGCCAATCAGGGAACCTTATCTAACTCAATATAAGAAAAAGCTCTCTAAAGGTCAGCTTTACACAAATAATTTTAGCCTTGAACAACTTTATCATGTGAAAAAAGTTCCTAAAGATTGCTACTTTGTAATGGGGAATCACCGGAATGTCTCTAAAGATTCTAGAATGATTGGTTTTATCAATAAAAAAGATATTATTGGCGAAGTTAAATTACGTTACTTCCCGTTTAATCAAGTAAACTGGTTTTAATTAGTATTTTAGAAAGTGTGAAATAAATGAGTCCTGAAGAATTATCTGATGCAATTATTGAATTTGAAGTAAAGAATAATGTTAATGACACTGCTCTAGCCTTTTCAAGTCACTTATCTGTTGAAAAACTCCACGCTATGAAAACTGGTGAAGCTAAATACACTATGGAAGAAGCGGAACAAGTTTTAGATTATATTCAAGCTAACTCATAATTATAAAATTAAATATGATATTAAATAAAAAAGAATAAGACTTTGAAGTTTTAAAATATTCAAAGCCTTATTCTTTTTTATTATATTTTTGCCTCATGGTACTTATTTAATAAAACGATATTAATCGCAATTAAGATCAAATCTACGATAAAAATTGCAAGCATAGTTAAGTAATTAGAACTTAAATTAGATTTCACCTCGAGTGCATCCCTACTCAAGGTCGTTAAAAACATTCCATTCTGTAAAAATCCAGTAAGTGAGTTCAAAACAAACCAATAAACGTTTATTAAAACTATCAAGCCGACACAAGTCAATGCGACAACTACTAAAAAGTAAACCATCTTACTAATTTTTTCTGGTAAAAAGTCACTGACTACTTTTCCAGTAAAATTAACTGAACTAATAGCAACATAGATAAAAATTGCAATTAAAATTAGCAATATAACACTGCAAGCTAGATCAGTTAGATGAGCTTCTTGCCATAGTTTTCCTTCACCAATTGATCCAAAATTCTTAAATGTTGTCTTCCAAAATTCATTTGTAGTAATGACCGGCAATCCTGCTATAGCAATCATACCTATTTGTAAAACAACTAAATATAATCCATCAACAATTGCTGAGAACAAATTGGCAAATAGCAATGTACTTTCTTTTATCGGGACTAAGCGCCAAGTTTGAGAAGCATATATCTCTTCATTTTTTCTACTTGAAAGAACAAGATATGCTAGATCAAAGAAAGGTGTAATACTGATAAAAGCAACCATCATATAGGCCTTACTCTCACCTTCAAAAACTGAATAAAATAGTGCCCAGAAGCCAAATAAAATTCCAGTAATTACCTGTAAAAAAGCCAAGCGGCGAACTAATCTAGCCTTATTTTGCGTTAACTCTTTAAAAATTGACGAAAATGTTACCATACTAGTTTCCTACTTTCCCTCGTGAAAGTCCTTTAGTAGCCAAATATTAATTGAGCCTAAAATGATATCAATCAAGGCCATCACTAGATTACTTTCCGCAAAAGCAAGCAAACCATTATCTGTATCACCCCAACGTAATTGGTTCAATAAGCCACCTAAGTTGTTTGTCAGAACAATAAAGATAAAAATTAAGATAATCATAATTACAAAATGCACTAGCTTACTATGCTTATCGGGAAGAAAGTCCGTAATTGTTCTACTTGAAAGATTTAGTGTGGTAATAATGCTATAAACTAAAATAGCAAATAGTAAAAATGCTAAGAATGCGCTCAATATTTCTCCAATTGGAAATGAATCTGAAACTTTTTGCCAGAAGTGTGTTTCTTTCCCAAATGCCTGATTTATTTGCCAGATATTAGTTCTAATATCTTTACTCAAGAAAGCAGGCAAAAAAGTAACAATTCCCATTCCAATTTGGATTAAAACTAAGTAGAGTCCATTAACAATTGCTGATAAAATATTAGCCAAATAAAATTTGCTTGAAGAAATTGGTACTAAACGCCAAGTTTGAGAACTATATTCTTTCTCATTTTGCCACGCAGAAAGTATAACATACGCTATATCTGTAAAAGGAGTAAACGTAGCCACCATTACAAACCATGCAACTGGCTTATCAGTATTTGAAAATGCACCACCATTTGAAAAGAATGCCCAAAGCGCGAATACTGATCCAGCTACTAGTTGCAATAGAGCTAATAAATATACACTACGACGCTTCTTTTTGCCCATTTGATTAAATAATGCTTTAAAAGTAGTCATTTTTATTCAGCTCCTTCATCTGCATATAAACTTTCATAGTATTCTTCAATGCTATGTCCTTTTGCTCTAATATCATCTGCTGATAGATGACTAGCGATCTTTTTATCTTTAACAGTTACTACTTCATCCAAGATCGTCGTAATTTCATTTACAAAGTGATCAGAAATAATAATTGTGCTATCAGCACTTTTCCAAAGCAAAATGGAATTAATAATCCTTTTTCTTGACATTGGGTCAATTCCAGAGAAAGGCTCATCAAGTAAATATAGCTTAGCTTCTCGGCTCAATGTTAAAGCAATTTCTAACTTTTCACGCATTCCGCGAGAAAGTTGTCCCAATTTCATATCATTACTTAGCTTCATAAAAGAACGTAATTGTTCAAACTTACTACTATCAAAATCAACAAACAATTTTTGATAAAATTCTTCTATTTCTCCAACTTTTGTCGAATCGCTTAATCCTTTTAAATTGTCAGTCATTGCAATATTGGCCTTACGGTAAACTTCACTTCCATCACCATTAAGAAGCACTTTTCCTTGATAATGCTTGGCAATAGCCACGATTATTCTCATTAATGTCGTCTTACCTGCACCATTTTCACCAAGAAGAGCAATAATCTTACCAGATTCAACATCTAAATTTACATCTTTAAGAATAGTTCTTAAATTCTTTTTGTACGTCAATCCTTTTACTTCAAGTAGCTTATTCATTTTAATCCCCCTTCTCCTCTTCAATGAACTTTTTAAGCTCTTCAAGCGTTTTTTCAGGCGTAAGACCCAATTGCGCGGTACTTTCTAAAAATTCGCTCATTGTGTCTTTAATTAACTCCCTACGCTTTTGTAAAATTAATTCTGTATCTGTAGTAACAAATGATCCTAGCCCGCGTCTAACCTCAAGAATTCCCTCTGTATTCATCTGATTCAAAGCTCGTTGAACCGTGTTTACATTAACAGTTAGGTCAACTGCTAATTGACGCACTGAAGGGACTTTTTCTCCTGGTTTTATTTTTCCTAAGGCAATTTGTCGATAAAGATACTTTTCAATTTGTACATAGATTGGAATATTATCTTGAAATTGCACTCTTTACACCCTCTTTACTAGTGTATGATTTATCTATAACACTAATATAATACCAATATATATTTTCAAATGCAAATGCTTATTATGTTTCACAATTTTTAAATTGGATTTTTTAATAAAAAAATAGTAGATGAAATACTAAAGCATCAAGTATTTCATCTACTATTTAGCAAATTAATAATATCAGTGCAAAACAATTTTTAATTTTTAATTAATTTAATAATATTGATATAAAAGCATTCAATTGTCCTCAAAGAAAACCAGAAATCATTAAATTTAATCAAAAATAGTTAAAAAATGTTTCACCAACTATTTATTTCTTGTTTCTTTCAACATTCAATTGATTAATCTTACGTAAAACATCCACAGCTTTCCACATGCTTTCGAGGACCGTATATTCATATCTTCCGTGCATATTTTCTTCACCAGCAAAAAGATTTGGACAAGGTAAGCCCATATAAGTCAATTGTGAGCCATCTGTACCACCACGAACTGGATCTTCATTAACAGTAAGCCCTTCAGCTTTATATGCATCCCGTGCTAGGTCAACAATCTCCATGTGCTTTTCTAGTTCATCAGCCATGTTGTAGTATTGATCCCACATCTTTAGCTTAATTCTCTCAGTGCAAAATTCGTCATTCATTTTCTTAACGATATCTTTAACTAGATTCTTTCTTCTCTCAAGACCATCACGTTCAAAATCACGAATAATGTAGTCCATATGAGCGGAATCTACAGTTCCGTCAAAATTCATTAAATGAAAGAATCCTTCACGTCCGTCAGTATGTTCTGGACGATCATGTTCAGGCAATTGATTATGAAAATCAATTCCTACTTGAATTGCGTTAATCATTTGTCCTTTAGCGACCGCTGGGTGAACATTAACACCTTGAATGTCTAAACCAAATTGAGCTGCAGAAAAAGTTCCCCAGTCAAGTTTACCTGGTGCTTCTCCATCTACTGTGTAAGCAAAATCTGCTCCAAATTCTTCAACATCAAAATGCTCTGCTCCTGTTCCGATTTCTTCGTCTGGAGTAAAGGCTAACTTGATTTCACCGTGCTTTTCTTCAGGATGCTCCATTAAATACTCGGCAAAAGTCATTAATTCGGAAATACCACACTTGTCATCTCCGCCAAGCAATGTATCACCTGATGCAGAAATTATAGTTTGACCTTTATAATTCTTTAAATGTGGAAAAACTTCAGGATCTAAGTAAAATTCACTATTACCCAATTGAATCTTAGACTTACCATCATAATTTTCTGTAATTTGAGGCTTTACGTCAACCGAATTAAAATCTGCTGTATCACAGTGAGCTAGCAGTCCAAACGTTGGCACTTCATAATCAATATTTGAAGGAATAGTCGCAATGACGCAACCACTCTTTTGATTATAGTGAACATCTTTAAGACCCAATTCTTCTAGATCCTTCATAATTACATTTTTTTGAAAGTTCTCTTCTCTTTCAGTTGATGGAAAACGGTCTGAATGTTCATCAGATCTTGAATTTACCTTAACGTATTTTAAAAATCTTGGTAATAAAGTTGGATATTCTGTCATTTTAATCTCCCCTAAAATAAATCTTGAAATGGATTAGTAGATACTTCTGATATTACTACAGGCACATTCCAATTATAGTCCTTATTCCACTTTTCAAGACGCTCACCTACTTTATATTTAAAGAGCTTCTCAGTATAGTGACCTGGATCAACTACTGTTAAACCTGCAGAGATCATATCATGCCCAACGTGATAATATATATCACCAGTAATAAATGCATCGACACCATCTACCAAGGCCTGGCGCCAAAATTTTCCACCATCACCACAAATAAATGCTACCGTAGAAATCATTTTGTCATTATCAGCAGTAATTAATCTTGCCATTGGGATTTGCATTTTATCTTTTACATAGTAAGCAAATTCTTTGGCAGTCATTGATTTAGGTAATTTTCCTTTTCGACCAATTGCGATTCCATCAGCATCTAAAGCAAAGGGTTCAAGATCTCTTAACTCTAATTCTTCTGCTTGCCAATCAGCTGAGCCATTTTGAGCTTTATCAGAATTAGTGTGAATTGAATACACAGTAACACCGTTAGCAATTAATTTGCCATACATTGCATTTTGCGGATCCGCAAAATCAAGATTTTTGGCTGGTCTAAACATTACGGGGTGGTGACTAATGATTAAATCAACGCCATTCTCAATCGCTTCATCAACTACTTGTGGACGTACATCCAAAGTTGTCATTACTTTTGTAACATCTGCATCCATTGAGCCAATTTGCATCCCTACAGGATCGCCTTCAGAAGCAATCTCTTCTGGAAAATCTTCTCTTAAGCGTTTTACAATATCTGCTACTTTCGTCATTTTAATACTTCCTCAATCATTTCAATTAAGGCATTTATCTTATCAATCTTTTCTTGATCTTTATTTTTAGCCTTATTTAAATTAGCCTTTAAATTTTTATAGTATCTAAGTTGATTAGTCCATTTCTTAATAAAAATAGAATTCTTTTCTTTTAATAAAAATGGACCAAAGGCTAATTCCTGCTCAGATAAATCAAGCTTATCTCTCTTAATTTCTGCCTTAATTATTTCATAAATATGGCCAGCCACCTCAATAATTTGCTCAGCTACAATTTCATATTGATGATCCATCAACCACTTTCTTACTAATGGTTCGCCAATATTAGCTTCCAAAATTAAGGTTGGATACTTTTTACCTTCTTGATAAGCCGTTTCTAAAAGATTAGTCATCAGCTTTCCGCCCATTCCTGCAATTACTACGGTATCAATTCGATCTTCAGCCTTTAAAGTCTCTAAGCCTGATCCTAATCTTGTTTCAATTTTCTCTTCTAAACCTGCTTGTTCAATATCTTGTTTTGCATTATTCAAAGGACCTGCAGCAACGTCGCTTGCAATCGCAAAATCTATTTTTCCTTCTTTTACTAATGCAATTGGCAAATATGCATGATCGGTACCAATATCAGCCAATCGGCTTTCAGGATCTACCATTTTACCAATTTGAGCTAGTCTTTCTTCTAACACACTCTCACCTCTTATTAAAAATTTTAGCATAGATAGCTTAAAACTTACTTGAAAATATTTTTAACAAAAAAAGCAACAGAAGATCAATTAAACTTCTGTTGCTTTAAAATCAATTTATTTATTCATAATAATATCAGATGGCTTAACATCATCACCAAAGTAAGGCTTCAATTCTTGGTTGTAGTCATTTACAAAGAATCCATCCTTATTAAGTTTATTGATGTGCTTATTAGTCCAATCGAGAAGTGACTTGTTACCCTTCTTAACTGCAGGAGCGATGTATGAATTGGGACCTAAATGCTTAATTCCAACAGTATACTTAGGATTGTTCTTTGCCCAAGCATACAAGTATGAATTATCGTCTGCTAAAGCGGCAGCACGACCATTCTTCATTACATTATTCGGAAAAACTCTAAATATAGTCTAAATATCATTTTCACAAGTCGACTCTTAGAAGTTCTTAAAACGCCAAATAAAGCTCCGAGCGCTAATCCAATTATCTAGGTAAGTATATTAAATTTATATCTACTACCATAGATCTTCTTTATACTCAAAAAGCCTTGCGGCAATATTAGTCTCTATAATAAGTCTTATTACCAAGATATATTTACATCATTTTATCAACAGAATTTTTCGTTATATGTAAAAAGAGAACATATCACTCAAGTCTTGGAGTGTATGTTCTCTTTTGTGAAGAATATAAATATTAATGAAAATAAAAAGTTATTTAATAGATTAGTTATTTAATACTATTTGCCATAGTTTTCTACAGCATCTTTTGCTAAGTGGTCTGCCTCTTCGTTATATTTAACGTTAGTATGAGCAGATACTTTATGAAAGACAAGTTTCATATACTTACTTGTTTCTTTAATTAGATTATAATAGCTCGTCTTAACGTCTTTTTTCTCAACAGCTTTGGAATCATCAATGTTGTAGCCATAAGCCCAGCCAACTAGACCTGCATAATCAAAGTAGATGTCTAAACGTTTAAAGCCTTTACTGCGTGCCCACTTGATCCCCTCTTCAATAGCTTTAATTTCACCTGCAACATTTCTCATCCCCTTAGGATCACAAGTATCATTTTTAGGTTCTTTATGATCCTTAGAAATCTCAATCCAGCCAGCGCCAGCGATATTTTTATTGATATCTTCCATGTAACTACCATCTGTTGCAATAATAGCTTCATCATCAGTTAAGGAAGAAATACGGTTTTCTATTTCCTTATTAACTGCTTCGTTATCGTTTGGATCAATGTCGTTCTTTTCAACATAGCCTTGATTAATAAAGTCTTCGGCTTCATTTTCTGTATTAAAGCCCTTATAAATAAGACTAGTTTTCCCTTGAATTTTAGATTTTACTTCAGTATTCCAATCACCAGAATATATATTGGTTTCACCTGTATTTACGTCAACAGTTGCATAAAATCTTTTACTCATATTATTTAATGACCTCTCTTATAAGAAAAGAAATAGTTTGATTGCTTACCAACGATCATCGCGTTTAATCGGTACATATCTTATGACTGTTTTTACCTTTTCCTTTTTTGGTTTAAATTCAGAGCCAGAATCATCAAAAAGAATTCCACAAATCATAACGAATAAACCAGCAACTAACCAAAAAGCAATGTAGCACAACAACTTAAATGTGCACCAAACAAATGCGAAGAACTTACCTTTCTTTGTTCGAGCATTTCTAAAACAATCATACATACTAATTACGTCTTCTCTTCTTATCTAAAACTAATGAACCTAAACCAATTGAACTTAATGATAAACCTGCAAGTGCTGCAAATAAACTTAGCTTATCGTTTGCACCAGTTTGTGGTAATGCATGTTTAGTATTCTTAGTTGAAACAGCAGGTTTTACAGTAGCTGCCTTAGCAGTGTGTTGGCTAATTGTCTTAGTGCCATAAACAACATTGTCTAAAGCCTTATTGATTTGAGCGTCAAAGGCTTTACGTGCAGCTAATTTAGCAGCTTGTGCGTGAACTTGCTTGTTGTGTTCGATAATTTGAGTATTTGAAGCAATTCTGTTATTAAATGACTTAATAGTCTCTTGTGACTTAGCAATTGATTGGTTTAAGTCTTTAACTTTGTTTGCTAACTTGTCAGCTTCCTTCTTAGCAGCTTCGTATTCTTGACTAGCCTTGTCGTAATCTCCTTGAGCAACACGGACTGCTTCTTCCTTATCAGCCAATTCTTTATCAGACTTAGCAATACTATCAATCAAGTCTTTATGAGTGTTTACGTAGTTATCGTAGTCAGCTTGTGCTTTTTCTAGGTTAGCTTTAGCAGTAGCTTGGGATGCTTTAGCGTCTGATAATTGAGCAGTTAAGTCAGCTAATTGTGCTTTAACAGTGTCTAATTCTTGATTGATCTTAGCTAATTTAGCTTTATTTTGGTTGAGAACTTTCTCAGCTTCATCCTTAGCCTTAGTAGCTGATTGAAGCTCATTATTAGCTTGCTCTAATTGTGACTTAGCATTGTTGTAGTCGTTAAGTACAGTAGCATGTGTTTGTTCGTAATCAGCTAAAGCTTTAACAGTGTTATCTTTTGCTTGAATTAATGCTGGTTGTGCAGCCTTTAATTCGTCAACATGCTTAGACACTTGACCAATTTGACCTTGAACAGTACCTTGTTCAGTCTTAGCATTAGCTAATTTAGCAGATAGATCAGTAATAGTCTTTGTTAAATCGTTTACTCTAGTTTGTGATTTAACAATATGATCATTTAATGACCTAATTTGATTATCTAAATCAGTCTTTTGACCTTGCAAAGTATTTACTTCATTCTGAGCAGCCGCATAAACTTGTCCAGCTTGAGAGCTATCGGAATTATCAGTAGGAATTACATCTTTGACATTGAACTTGTTATAATCAATTGGGTGTGATAATGGATTTCCAGGAATTGTATTATCGATAATACTTTCCAAATTAATTCCAAGATCCCCACTAATTCCACCTAATTCTTCATGAGGTGCATTTGCCATGATAGCAAAGCCAAAATATGTTGGGTCTTCTTCATTATGATTTTTATAATTTGTATTATCCAATAATCCCATACTTACAACAAGTGATGCATGTTCCCATTCACCTTGTTCATAATTAAACATCCATTTGGTGACAGCATTATATATATTTTGCTTTAAATCATCCATGTTTTTAATGCTAAATGATCCAAAACGACCATCAAGATCACTGTCATAATAGGTGCCATAGAAACCAGCTTCTCCCCCCATGCCAGGTTCTACGCCGTTTTCAACTAATGCTTTATCAATTGCTTTCATATCATGACCTGGGTGGCTTCCATCAACATTACCATTAGCAAAATTATCTGCTGGATGATCTGCTTCATAATACTTAGATACGTCATTAGCATATTTTAATGATCCTACTGTAAGTTTCACAGGCTTTTTGCCCATTTGTGTACGAATTTGGTTGACTAAATTAATACCAAATTTATTAGCTTCTAGTCGATCTTCATAGGTTAAATGCATCATGTCAATTTTGTGTTCTTTATCTTTTGCATTATGTTCGAAGTGATTCATTGCTCGTTCTTGCTTTGATAAATCACCTAATTCTTTAACCATTTCAGCATCATTTTCAGGGGTCCATTGTACATAATTTGGATCATGATTATCATTCCACTTGTGAAATGCTTTATTGAATTCAGGCGTGATAATAATCTTAGTTTGGTTTTCACTTTGTGAATCTAATGCACTCTTTGCTTGATCACGTTTAGCGATAGCACTAGTTAACTTGCCATTCACATCGCTATTTTGCTTAGTCACATCATTTAACTTAGCTTGACTTTGGTTCATGTCAGTCTTAATATTAGCTAGATCTTTATTAGCGTTGTCCAATTGACCTTGAGTATTATTAACAGTCTTAGCTAAATCATCATTCTTAGTTTGCAAGTCAGCTAATTGCTTTTGACTTTGAGCCAAATCAGTTTCATTTTGCTTTAAATCCTGAGCTGCTTTTTCTGCTGCTGACTTCTTAGCATTATATTCATTTTGAATAGGTGCATAATCCTTTTGTACTGCATCAAAGTGATTTTGAGCTTGAGCTGAATCAGCTTGAGCCTTATTTAATTGCTCATTAACATTATTTAATGTTTCAGTATTGGTCTTAATTTCGCTTTCTGTGTTAGTTCTTTGACCAAGCAAATCAGTTTGCTTATTTTGCGCATTTTGAACTTGACCAGTTAAATCATTAACTTTTTGATCTAATTTCTTTTCAGCGTCTTGAGCAGTATGTACCGCATTTTCAGTAGTAGTATCATATTGAGCGTACAAATCCTTATTTTGAGCTTCAGTTTGAGTCAATTCTTGTTTAGCATTGTCTAACTTAGTTTGAGCGTTTGAAACTGCATTTTCTTTAGCTGGCAAAGTATTTTGAACTTCAGTTTTAGCTGATTCTGCTTGAGTCTTAGCTGCTTGATCTTGTTTTAATTGATCTTGCGTCTTTTGAACAGTTGCAGTATCTTGCTTAATTTGACCTTGTGCAGTCTTATCTTGAGCAACAGCTTGTTTTTCTTGCGTTGCGTTATTTAAGTCTAGCTTGCTATTAGCATTAACTTGTTTGACCTCAGCAGCCTTAACATTTGTGGTCTTAACACCAGCTACAGTTCCAGCAGCCAGCACAGCTGCGGATACATACATCAATTTATCTTTGTTCTTCATTAATACGTCCTCCACTTTATA
>NZ_AYZG01000051.1:0-24158 GCF_001436695.1 Lactobacillus taiwanensis DSM 21401 | reverse complement strand
CCCCCCCCATTTTTGCTTTTGTCAATGCTCTATATGAAAATTGATCGTATATTTTATAACATTCTATTTAACTACCATCTCTTTTATCTATAAAACAAACAAAATAGTATATCTAAAACTTAAAAGTTAGAAATTACGTGCTTCTTTCATGGTTTCTGCTTTTTTTACAGAAAATAAAAAACAAGATTTCGCAGCGATTAGTCACTTAATTTTAGACAAAAAAATAAGAGGTACAGCATGTTATGCTGTACCTCTTATTTAGGTTGCTTGACAAGTAGCCTAAAGAACTGAATCTCCACGATTCGATTCTTAAAAAGTTTATATTTCAATGTATCAATGTCTTAACTTAATGGCATTAATACTAGTCTAAGAAATCTTTCAATTGATTTGAACGACTTGGGTGACGTAACTTACGCAAAGCCTTAGCTTCAATCTGTCTGATACGTTCACGAGTTACTCCAAATACTTTACCAACTTCTTCTAAAGTACGAGTGCGTCCATCATCAAGACCAAAACGCAAACGTAAAACATTCTCTTCACGATCCGTTAAAGTATCAAGTACTTCTTCAAGTTGTTCTTTTAACAATTCATATGAAGCATGTTGTTCAGGACTAGTAGCATCCTTATCTTCGATAAAGTCTCCTAAGTGAGAATCATCCTCTTCACCAATTGGCGTTTCAAGAGAAACAGGTTCTTGAGCAATCTTCAAAATTTCACGAACCTTATCAGTTGGCATGTCCATTTCGGCACCAATTTCTTCTGGAGTTGGTTCTCTACCTAAATCTTGTAAAAGTTGTCTTTGAATTCTGATCAACTTATTGATTGTTTCAACCATATGAACTGGAATACGAATAGTTCTAGCTTGGTCAGCAATTGCACGAGTAATTGCTTGTCTAATCCACCAAGTTGCATAAGTTGAAAACTTGAAACCTAAACGATAATCAAATTTATCAACGGCTTTCATCAAGCCCATGTTACCTTCTTGGATCAAATCAAGGAATGACATCCCTCGACCAACATAACGTTTAGCAATAGAAACAACTAAACGTAAGTTAGCTTCAGCAAGTTCTTGCTTAGCTTCTTCATCACCAGCTTCAATACGTTTAGCTAAAGCAATTTCTTGATCCGCATTCAACAATGAAACACGTCCAATTTCTTTCAAGTACATCCGTACAGGATCATTCATTCTTACACTTGAAGGTGCAGACATATCTTTTAATTCAGCTTTTTCAATATCTTTTTGCTTCTTTAAAGCTAATTTTGAAGGTTCGCCGTTTTCATCAACAATACTAATCCCGTTATCTTCAAATTCCTGAACTAGTTGATCTACCGCTTTTCCTTGAAGATCATATGGCTTAATTAGTTGAGCAGTAAATTCTTTTTCAGTGATTTGCTTATCTTTTTTAACTTCCTTAACAACTTCCTTGACCTTTTTATCAAGTGTCATTGTTGGTTTGGTAGTCTTACTCTCTGCCATGTAAAAAAGCCCCCTTTAAAATTTCTTTCTTCTTAGCGCAATTACTTTTTGTGCTATTTCAAGCTCTAAACTATTATCTTGTTTTCTTTGCGCTTCCTTCAATTGATTGAGCAAGTCATTCAATTGTTCATTGATCTT
Organism: Lactobacillus taiwanensis DSM 21401; assembly: GCF_001436695.1. Taxonomy (GTDB): domain Bacteria; phylum Bacillota; class Bacilli; order Lactobacillales; family Lactobacillaceae; genus Lactobacillus; species Lactobacillus taiwanensis. The sequence continues at coordinate 22,543 of NZ_AYZG01000051.1, read as the reverse complement.
ACTTTTCTTCAATGCTCTTAATTGATCATCTAATTCACGCTTAGAATAATCAGGAGGCATTGAAATCATTTCCATACTAATAATTATACCTTGAAGTTCTTCAGGAATAAAATCAATAAAGCCCTTAACTTCTGCATTTTCATGAGTTTGATGATATTTCAACCAAAATTCTGCTAATTTTGCATAGCGTTCATCTGGAAATAAAAATTGCTGGCTTAATAAATAATCTCTGGCTTCATCACTATGAATAAAAAGGTATAGCAAGCGATCCAAAGCTGGATTCTTAGTTTCAATTTCTGTACCTGCTTCAGCTTCTTTAGCCTCTGGAATGTTACCAGGATTATCAAATGGAGCTGTTTGTTGGTAAGATTGCTGATGATTTCGAGCACGCTGCAGTTTACGTCTCTCACGAACAAAAGTAACCTTTAAAGATTCACGAGTAACTCCAGTTTGACGAGCTAGTTTATCAAGATATAGATCAGATGCTACTGGGTCATTTAAACCAGCAATCATCTGTACACTAGCCGTAATATAGGCTAACTTTTCTCGATCATTATGTAAATTATATTGATTTGCCAATCTTTCAAGCAGAAAATCCATAGAACTAAGTGCACCTGCAACTTCTGCACGATATTTTTCTGCCCCGTATTTCTTTACATATTCATCTGGATCAAGATTTTCAGGTAAAACAATTATACCTAAGTTAAATCCGTGTACTTGCCCAAATAACTTAGTTGCTCTTTCAGCAGCATGGATTCCAGGTGGATCTCCATCATAGTTGACTAAAATATTAGGAGTAATCCGTCTTAACATATACACTTGTTCAGTAGTCAAACTGGTCCCCATCGAGGCTACTCCAGACTGAATACCCGCCTTATAAGCAGCAATTACATCCATGTATCCTTCGTAAAGAATTAAATGTTTCTCACTTCTTGCTGCTTTTTTTGCTTCAGCAAAATGAAACAGTAATTTAGACTTATTGAAAATCTTAGTTTCTGGACTATTCATATATTTAGCAATTGTTTTATCATTACTAATTCGTCGCCCAGAAAATCCTACTGTATAGCCTGATTCATCCCCTAAAGGAAACATTAATCGATCACGAAAACGATCAAATAATTGTCCATCTTGTGATTCTACAAATAAACCACTTTCTCGCAGTTCATCATCTGTATAACCTTCTTGCCGAAGATAAGTTAACAAAATTGTATCGTTATCAGGCGCATACCCCACCTTAAAATGCTCTAATAGGTCATTAGTTAATTCACGTTTTTGAGCATATTCCAGTGCTCTTTCACCAACTTTAGTTGTTAGCAAAATATGCTGGTAAAATTCTGTTGCCTGCCGATACATCTTTTTCAGCGGACTTATTGGCTTTACCGCTTCACCATAGCCATCTGGCATATGAAGGTGGGCCAATTCAGCAACTTTTCTTACACTTTCAGGAAAAGTCAGATGATCCTGATACATTAAGAATTTAAATACGTTTCCGCCTTTACCACATCCAAAGCATTTAAAAAACTGTTTTCCTTCATTGACAGTAAAAGAAGGTGTTTTTTCTTGATGGAAGGGGCAAAGTCCTAAATAATCTTTACCTTTTTTTTCTAAAGAGACATATTGACTTATTACATCCACAATATCGATAGAGTTTCTAACTTCATCGATAAATTGTTCAGGAATACGTCCTGCCATCAATGGATCATCCCAATCAATTATTATTTAATTACTAATTTACTTAAGTCACCCATTCGATCAGCTAAGTTATTAACCTTTAATAATTGAGCTAAACGATTATTCTTTACCTTTTCATCTTTATCAAGAATCATATTACTTTCAAAGTAATTATTAATTACCGGTTGTAACTCTACAAAGCCTTTATAAAGATCGGAAATACTCAAATCAGTATTTTCCTCTAATGCATTTACACCAGCATATAATTCTTCTTCACTAACATCTTGGAAAAGACTTTCATCAATGTCGTTAGCATTTCTATATTTTGCTTTCTTCAAAATATTAGTAATTCTAGTCAAACTTTCAACTACTGGCTTGAAGTCAGCATCATCATGATGCATTTGCAAGGTCTTAGCAGCAGCCAAAATTTGAATTGGATCTTGTTGACTAGATGCAAGAACAGCGTCAATTACATCATAGTCATACTTTTCAACTTGTAATTGTTGCTTTACACGATCACGAATAAAGTCGGAAATTTCATTTTCAGCTTCAGCACCCTTAGGTAACTTAGCTGCGGTCTTACCTGACAGTAATTGAATCAACTCTGGTAAAACATCTTTAATAGGAAGTGACCAACCTTCGTTCAATAAAATTCTTACAATTCCGTATGCGTTTCTTCTTAATGCATATGGGTCATTAGATGAAGATGGAATCATACCTGCACCGAAGAAGGAAATGATTGTATCAAGTTTATCTGCAATTGAAAGTAAAGAACCTACAGTAGTAGTTGGTAATTCACCTTCAGCACTAGTTGGCATATAACTTTCTTTAATTGCTACACTAACATTTTCATTTTCACCAATTAAGCGTGCATAGTGCATTCCCATAACACCTTGTAATTCAGCAAATTCACCGACCATTGAAGTAACAAGGTCAAATTTGTAGATCTCACTAACCCGGTCAAAGTCCTTCATTTCAGTATCTGAAACCTTAAACTTCTTACCAAGGTAATCACCAATAATTTGAACACGTGCCATATGTTCAGCTACTGAACCAATCTTATCATGGAAAGATACATTCTTAAGCTTATCAACGAAGTGAGCTAATGGGTACTTCTTATCTTCATCATAGAAGAATTGAGCATCATCTAAACGAGCAACAAGAACTTTTTCATTACCAGCGATGACATTGTCTAAGTACTCACTATTTCCATTTCTAACTGAAATGAAGTGATTAATTAATTTGCCGTTTTCATCATAGACTTCAAAATATCTTTGATTATCTTTCATTGAAGTAATTAATACTTCATCAGGAATGTTCAAGTATTTTTCATCAAAAGAACCAGCAAATACAGTTGGATATTCAACCAAATTAGTAACTTCTTCAAGTAAGCCCTTATCAATATTCACTTTCCAGTTATGTTGAGCAACGAGCTCTTGGATTTGGTTAAGAATCATACCCTTGCGTTCATCAGCATTAGCAATTACGTATTGGCTCTTTAAGGCTTCCTCATAATCATCAGCGTTAGCTAATACAACACTGTCACCTAAGAAACGATGACCTTGAGTTTTACGACCAGCTACTACATCTAGTAACTTAACTGGCACTACTTCACTACCAACTAAAGAAACCATCCAATGAATTGGACGAACAAATTCGAAGTCGTAGCTACCCCAGCGCATCTTAGTTGGGAAAGTCATTGCTTTAACAATATCGCTCATTCCCATTAAGATATCAGAAGCTTTTTTACCTTCTTTTTGAACATGAACATAGGCATATTCAGTGCCCTTAAGCTCTTCAAAATAAATATCATCAGTAGTCATCCCTTGACCACGGGCAAATCCTTGAGCAGCTTTTGTCCAATTGCCATCTTTATCTTGAGCAATCTTCTTAGCTGGGCCTTTTTTCACTTCATCAATATCTTCTTGTTTTTCAGCTAAATCTTGAACTAAAATCGTTAAACGACGTGGAGTTGAATAAGTCTTAATATCTTTAAAGGACAAACCATTTTCCTTTAAATACTTTTTAGTACGATCAACTAATTGCTTAACACTTTTAGAAACAACGTGAGCTGGCATTTCTTCAGTGCCAATTTCAAATAAATAATCTTTAGTCATTGTTTTGCCCCGCTTTCTTAGTTTCTTCTTGGTGCTTTAATAATGGGAAGCCACGTTTTTCACGTTCTTCAACAAATCCCTTAGCAGCAAGATGAGCTAAGTTTCTAATTCTTGATAAGTAACCCGCTCTTTCAGTAACTGAAACTGCACCGCGTGCATCCAGCAAGTTAAAGGTATGACTACATTTTAAGATGTAATCATAAGCTGGATGAATTAGATTTTGACTCAACAAACGCTTAGCAGTAGCTTCGTAAATATCAAAGAACTTAAGTAATTGTTCTTGATCACTTTCTTCAAAAGCATACTTAGAATGTTCATATTCTGGTTGCTTGAAGATATCACGATACTTAACTCCATCGCCCCATTCAAGATCAAAGACTGAGTTTACATCTTGAATATAAGAAGCAAGACGTTCTACACCATAAGTAATTTCACTCATAGTTGGTTTAACATCAAGTTCTCCAACTACTTGGAAGTAAGTAAATTGAGAAACTTCCATTCCATCAAGCCATACTTCCCAACCAACACCGGCACAACCCATAGATGGGTTTGCCCAGTTATCTTCAACAAATCGAATATCATGTTCAAGAGGTTCAATACCTAATACTCTTAAACTATCTAAATAGTATTGTTGAATGTCCTTTGGTGCAGGCTTAATAACTACTTGGAATTGGTGGTGCTGGTATAAACGATTAGGGTTATCACCATATCGACCATCGGCAGGTCTTCTTGAAGGTTCGACATAACAAGCTGCCCAAGGTTCTGGTCCAACAGCACGTAAAAATGTATATGGACTCATTGTCCCGGCACCTTTTTGTTCATCATATGAAGGCATAATCATACAACCTTTAGAGGCCCAGAACTGTTCCAACTTAAAAATCATATCCTGGATATTCAGTTTTTCTGACATCTATATCTCTCCTCACAACATAGGCATAAAAAAAGCCTATGCAAAAATTGCATAGGGACGATTTACTTCGCGGTTCCACCCTAATTCAGGAAAATATTCTTCCTGCCCTTAATTAACAACTTTGACTAAAAGGTGCCTTTTCCCAAATGCACTTCCACCATTCTGCACTCGCTGTATTGGTACTTTTCTATTCCTTTATAGTTGTCAAAATACGTATCTATTTTATCATCTTTTATAAAAAAAGACTAGTAAGAAAACCTCACTAGTCTTTAAACGAATATAAAAAAGTCAACAGCTAAAAAAGCGCCAATTCATCAAGAAATTTTTTAGTTTTTAAATTAAGATCCAGATAGTTAACGTACATCTGATCGATCACCTTGCCAGAGTCCTTTTTTAATTGCGGATTAATTTTTATTCTCCCTAAACGATCAATATCAACCAAAGCTAGAGTACGAATCAAGGCTACTACTTTAGGATCTAGATGCATCCTTTGACTGACACTATTAAAGTGATCACTACAAATAATTCCACCTAATTCCAGCGAGTAGTCAAACACGCCTTGTACTTTACCACAAATTAAACAACGATCTAATTGTGGCGCTACTCCATATGCATTAAGCAACTTCAATTGCACCATCTGGGTAATAATTGCCGCATCTTCTCCAGAATTTATCTTCAGCAACGCTTTCATAATCAAATCATAAAAACTTCCAATATCTTTATACTCAACAAAAGCATGGTCAAGCAAGTCTAAAACATAACTCGAATACGCATTCTTAGTTAAATCTAAATATAACTGGTCCAGCTGCTTTACATCCTTGAAAGTCCGCAGCGTACTGATTCCCTTCCAATTTGTATTTACAATATACTTTCCATAAGAGAAGTTAAGGGTTGCAGCTCCTAATCTGGACTTTGGTCTCAGTGCTCCTCTTACATCTATTGTAAAAATACCATGATCTTTAGTCATGATCTTGGTTAGAACATCAGCTTCTTTATATTTTTTTCTTTTAAAAATTAATCCTTGAACTTCACAAAGTTCACGTGCCATCTATCTTAATTCCTTAGCGTTGTAGCCAATAGATTTAAGAAAGGCAGGATCAGAACGCCAATTCTTTTGAACCTTAACCCATAGGCGCAAATTAACCTTTTCACCTAATAAAGCTTCAATTTCCTGACGTGCAGCAATTCCAATCTGCTTCAACATTTGACCTTTCTTGCCGATAATAATGCCCTTTTGACCGGGACGCTCAACATAAATTGTAGCCTCAACTTGAAGCTTACCACCTTCATGATCCCGCATTCGGTCAACTACCACGGCCGTTGCATGCGGAACTTCTTCATGAGTGAGCTTCAAAACCTGCTCGCGAATTAATTCAGCTACAATAAAATATTCTGGACGGTCAGTCAATTGGTCTGCATCATAAAATTGCGGACCTTCTGGCAAATATTTAGCAATTGTTTTAATCAACTCGGAAACATTATTTCCTTGTGAAGCAGAAATTGGAACAATTTCAGCAAAATCGCCTAGATTCTTATATGAATCTATAATAGATAATAACTCATCTGGGTGGACTTTATCAATCTTATTTATCACTAAAAATACAGGCTTTTTAATTTTTTTAAGAAGTTCAGCAATATATTGGTCTCCCTTACCCGCTGGTTCAGGTTCAACCATAAATAAAACTACATCCACTTCATCTAAAGCAGAGTAACTTGACTTATCCATAAAATCATCTAATTTATTTTTTGGCTTATGAATCCCAGGAGTATCAATAAAAACTATTTGCTCCTGATCATCAGTATAAATACCTGAAATTTTATTTCTGGTGGTTTGTGGTTGTGGTGACATAATTGCCACTTTTTGACCTACTAAATAATTCAAGAGAGTCGATTTACCCACATTAGGTCGACCAATTAAAGCCACAAAACCTGATTTAAAGTCTTTTTTTTCATCCATCATTGTTACATCCTTTTTATTTAAGTTTTAGTGAATTTGCTTTCCATGATTTTCTTGATCAGGATGGAGCGGAAGTCCATATTCACGTAAAACTTTACCTTGGATACCAAACATAACCTTAGCTTCATCATCTTCAATATGATCATAACCATTCAAATGAAGGTATCCATGAACTAGTGTATATCCAAACTCCCGATTAAATCCAGTTTCATACTCTACACTATGTCTTTTAATGACTTCAGGGCAAAGAAATAAATCCCCAATATCTTCTACAAAATCAGGGTCATCACTAAAAGCACTCATAACCCCTTCATCTAATCCATCTTCAATCGCAAAAGAAATTACATCAGTTGGACGATCTTTTTTGCGATACTTTTTATTAATTTCATGGATTTTTTCGGAAGAAACAAAGTTAATACTCATTTCTTGAGCATTCTCTTTATGAATTTCTTTTTTTGCTGATAATAACAGGTTGCTAATCCATGGAATCCAATCTTTATCGCTATCTTTTAAGAAATTAACTTCATCATTAAAAGAAATGTCTAAATTATTCACTAATGTCCCTCTTCTTCATATGCTCTAACAATTTTGGCCACAACGGGATGACGAACTACATCATTAAAAGTAAAGTTAATGAATTTTACTTGCTCAATATTATTTAAAATATGTTCAGCTTGTAATAATCCACTCTTTGCTTTTCCTGGTAAGTCAATTTGAGTTTGGTCTCCATTGACAACCATTTTAGAATTAAAACCTAATCTTGTTAAAAACATCTTCATTTGTGCTTGTGTTGTATTTTGTGCTTCGTCTAGAATTACAAACGCATCATCCAAAGTTCTACCGCGCATATATGCTAGGGGAGCTACTTCAATCACTCCACGTTCCATTAAACGATTGGTTGGTTCTACTCCTAGAATTGCATAAAGAGAATCATAAATTGGACGTAAATATGGATCAACTTTTTCTTTCAAGTCTCCTGGAAGAAAACCTAACGATTCACCCGCTTCAACTGCTGGTCTAGTTAAGATAATTCGTGACACTTCTCCCTTTTTAAAGGCAGCAATAGCCATAACTACCGCTAGGAAAGTCTTTCCTGTACCAGCTGGTCCAATCCCAAAAACAACATCGTATTTTTGGATTGCTTCAATATAGCGTTTTTGTCCCATATTTTTAACACGAACAGGGCGTCCTTTAGCATCCCTAATAAGGATTTTATTATACAACTCTCCAAAGAACTCTAAGGTTCCTTTATCTGCCATTTTCATTGCACTTACAACATCAGTTGCGGTAATAGTAACTCCACGGGTAACAACCTTATCTAAAGCAGTAAAAATTTGCATAATTTTCTTAACAAGGCTTTCTTCCCCGGTTACTTCAATTTCGCTCCCAGTATCAGTCACTTGCACATCATAAGATTCTTCAATTAAACGCAAATTTGCATCGTTAATTCCAACTAAATTCATAATTGTTTCTGGTTTAGTTGGTGTAAATGTTGCTTCTATAGTTTGTCCCACTTAAAATTTATCCTCCGTTAAATAAAAGCTATCAGTTAAGCTTTTTACCAACAATTGAAGAAGCTGCTTTACCATCAGCTCTACCCTTAATTTTTGGCATTAAAGCTTGCATAACTTTACCAAAGTCTTTCTTAGAACCTGCTCCAATTTCTTTGATGGTTTCTTCAACAGTTTGTTCAAGTTCTTCCTCAGACATTTGTTTTGGCATATATTTTTCGATTAATTCCATTTCTTTTTTAGTTTGATCAATCAAATCGTCTCTGCCTGCTTTTGTAAATTCTTCCAATGATTCTTTACGTTGCTTAAGAGCACTCGACAAAACTGTTAATTCATCATCATTAGTTAAATCATGTCCTACTTTAATTTTATAATTCATCGTAGCAGCCTTAAGAGAACGGATGGTAGTTAATGCTTCCTTATCCTTAGCCTTCATAGCTGTTTTCATATCTTGCATTAAAGTATCATTTAATGACATCTATTTTTTCTCCTCTTTAATCAAAACTTACATAATCTATTTTAAACTTTTTATACAAAAAAAGCTCTTGATAGATTGAATTTCTACCAGGAGCTTTCTTTATATTAATAATGTCTACGCTTACGAGCAGCTTCGGATTTTAACTTTCTCTTAACGCTTGGTTTTTCGTAGAATTCACGCTTGCGGTATTCTTGCAAGGTACCACTTCTAGAAACGGAACGTTTGAAACGACGAAGAGCATCATCAATAGACTCGTTTTCGTGAACGATTGTCTTAGCCATGTGAGATCCCTCCTTCCATTTCTTGGCACACAAATATGTGCCACAACAATATAGTTAAATTATAGCTAAACGAGAAAAATCGGTCAATAGTCGATTAACATTTTTCTTACTTATTTTGGTATAATTTAGATAAATAATGAGGTGAAGATATATGACTGAAGAAAAGAAAAATCAAAAAATTGTTAACCTAATTATTATCTCTGACTCTGTAGGTGATACAGCTTTCAACATGGTTCAAGCTGGGGCAGTTCAATATCCTGATGTTAAATTTAACTATCGTCGCTATCCTTTTATTACTAATCGTGAGAAGTTAGAAAAAGTATTTAGTGAAATTACTGAATTTGAAAATGTATTAATTGCCTTCACACTAATTCATGAAGATGAGCAATTAGCTGTCATTAAATTTGCGCGTGAACACAATATGAAATATGTAGATTTACTTTCTGGAGTAATTGAAAATATTCATGCCCTAACTGGTGAAGAACCTAAACATGAAATTGGGGCTGTACACCACATGGGACAAAATTACTTTGATAGAATTTCTGCAATGGAATTTGCCGTAATGTATGATGATGGTAAGGATCCTAAAGGATTCTTAGAAGCCGATGTTGTTTTACTCGGAGTTTCAAGAACTTCTAAGACTCCTCTTTCATTATTCCTAGCAAATAAGAACTTAAAGGTTGCTAACCTACCTCTTGTTCCTCAAACTCATATTCCAGATGAAATTTACAAAGTAGATCCTAAAAAGATTATTGGTTTGACTAACGACCCATCTGTCTTAAATGAAATCAGACGTCAAAGAATGATTGCTTATGGTTTAAATCCTGATACTACTTACTCTAATATGGATTCGATCAATGCAGAACTTGACGCAGCTAACAAGCTTTATAAAAAACTTGGTTGTTATGTAATTAATGTTGCTCATCGGTCAATCGAAGAAACTGCGGCTTTAATTATGGAACACTTAGGCATCGATGACTATGCTAAATAGACCGAAATAATCAGAAAAAATATTGATATAAAGCTAAAGTTACAATCTATTTTGAAATGGATTGTAACTTTTTTACGTCGAAATTGCGTCAAGTCTCCATTATAAAAAGGCATAATCTACAAAACAAAATTATGTAGATTATGCCTTTTCGTTTATTAGACTGGTTTCTGCTCCTTAAAGCGACCATATACTTTATCAACTTCACTTACACTCATAAATGCATAAGGATCAGACTGAATAACAATATTATAAATATCAAACATATCATAGCGGTCAATAATCGTCATTAAAACAGTTTTTTCTGTATGACTATAGGCCCCTTCAACATCATGAAAAATAGTAATACCACGGTGCATCTTACGCTGAATACCCTCAATAATATGTTTAGGATGTTCAGTGACAATAAAAACTTGCATCTTCTGATGTTGAGTATAAACAGCATCAATTACTCTACCGTTAACAAAAATGTTCAAAGCAGTATACAAAGCTCGTGTCCAACCAAACACGAAACCAGCACAGATAACAATAATCAAATTAAAGAAAATATTAATTTGACCAAAACTTTTGCCAGTTTTCTTTCTTAAGATAATACCTAAAACATCTAGTCCGCCTGTCGAAATTCCTGACTTTAATGCAATTCCAGTTCCAACACCATTAATTACACCACCAAATAAAGCGCAGATGATTGGATCATAGGTAATTTTAATTGGTGCAATTGCTCGCATCATGATGGACCCAAGTAAAACAGCAATAATTGTAAAAATTGTAAAGCGATGCCCTATTTTACACCATCCCAAAATAAAAAGTGGAATGTTCAAAACAAAGTACATCACTGATGTCGACAAAGTAAATGGCATGAATCGTTCAGACACTGATTGAATAATCTGAGCAAAACCGGTAATGCCTGAAGCGTAAATTTTACCTGGCCCCCAGAAGAAATTGAGGGCTACCGCAACCGCTAAAGCATAAAGGAATGCAGCAGATAATTTTGAAATTAGATAGTGTCTACGAGACAGCTTTTCTAATTGACTCATCTTGATTTTCCTTTTTGTATCAAATAATCTTTTGCATTATCTATTCTAACAATCATTACTAAAAAAGAAAGCAAATTCTTCGCTTTATCTATTTATTATTTTTCCAATGTCTCTCTATAAATTGTGCTCTTCCACCTGCTTCTTCCATTTGATAACGAAGAGGATTCTTTTTATAAAAATCTTGATGATATTCTTCCGCTGGATAAAAAGAGTGCGCTGGTTCAATTTTGGTTACAATTGGTTGATCAAACTTATGTGATTGTTCTAATTGCTTTTTAGATTCTTCTGCAATTTTCTTCTGCTTAGGAGAATTATAAAAAATAATCGGTTGGTACTGATCACCACGATCTTGGAATTGTCCCATTGCATCTGTTGGATCAGTTACTTGCCAATAAATATCAACAAGTTTTTTATATGAAATAATTTTAGGATCAAAGGTAATCTTTACAGCTTCAACATGCCCCGTTGCACCTGTACAAACTTCTTCATAACTTGGATTCTTGACATGACCACCGGTGTAACCAGATACCACACTAATAATTCCAGGATATGTGTCGAACGGTTGCACCATGCACCAGAAACATCCGCCAGCAAAGATAGCTGTGTCATACTGCGATTCTTTAGTGTTATCAAGGGGTTTAGCTACTTTCATTTTATTAGCACTTCTTTCTAAATTTTAATAATTCTGGATTATTTCCACTATTTTTTCACTATCAAGAAAAACACATTCTGCTTAACTTATACTTTATCAAAAAATAGTGAACCAGTTTTCTACTAATTCACTATTTAGCTTAAAATCTTTATCTTTACTTACTATTTTTGATTTTCAGTAATTCATTTTCAATTGCAGGTACCCAACTTAGCTTATAGCCCGCACGCGTTGGATGAATTGGGTCAAGCATATAAAGTTCTCTGTCTTTATCATCATAATCAAAAGAATCTTCATCCCATAAATCAAGAAAATCAAAGTTCCACTTGTTTTGTAGTTCTTTAACTCTTTCAACCATTTGACCATAGAACTCCGAATCAAATTTGGGATTACTAAAAATCAAAATAGGACAATTCCAATTCTTCTTTACATAATTTAAAATATATTCAATTGCGCCGGTTACAGTTTGAGTATCATAATCTGTATCTTTAACAATTTCACCTAAATTTTCCTGTCCTTTAGTAGCATCATTCGTTGATAATTGTAAAACAAAAGCAGTCAATTCCTCTAATACTGGTAGTCTTCCTAAACGTCCAACATACGAATTACGATCATTATCAACTAATGTCGTTCCAGAAACAGCATCTTTAAAGGCACAAATATTGTCCTTCTTACTTAGATAATCAACAAATGATTCTCCTAAGGAACCTGCTCCATACGTTACTGAGCTACCCAAAAACGCAATCTGGTTATTAATTAAGTCACTAGGTTCCATTTGAGTTTCAGCAACACTATACTTTTTAGCATTTCCTTTTGCTTTAATAGCTCTAATTAAAAAATCTGGATTCATCTTACCAAATTTTAATAATTTCGGAATATGTTCTTCGGGTACATCTAAATTATAAAGTTCTTCTTCAAAATTCATTCTTATCGTCCTTTGAATAATTTTTGATATTCTCCATAACCTTCCTTCTCTAGCTTATCATAAGGAACGAACTTTAACGCAGCAGAATTTATACAATATCTTAATCCACCTTTATCTTTTGGACCATCTGTAAATACATGTCCAAGATGCGAATCAGCCACTGGACTTTTTACTTCTGTTCGCTCCATTCCGTGGGACTGATCTCGATGATACACTAATTTTTCAATTGGCTTAGTAAAACTAGGCCAGCCACAACCTGCATCATACTTATCTTCACTAGAAAAAAGCGGTTCACCAGATACTACATCAACATAAATTCCTTTTTTATTAAACTTATCATACTTTCCAGTAAAAGGATATTCTGTCGCAGCATGCTGCGTAACTTCATATTGTTCAGAATTTAATTTCTTAAGTGCTTCTTCTTTATTAAACATTTTCTCACCTTCCGTGTTAAAGATATCAAATTTTAGTAGAAAAATGTTGTTTCATAATTTTCCTTTCTATACAATAATTTATAATATTAGTGGAGGGATTTATATTATGCTAAAATTGGCAAACGACTTATCACTTACAAAAAACACACGATTAAATTCATTAGGACCTTCTAAAATTAGAGCCTTTGATGCAAAAGCTTCTAAAATTCCCGGAATTATTAAATTAACTATTGGTGAACCTGATCTAAATACACCCGATCATGTTAAAGAAGCTGCTATTGCTGATATCAAAGCGAATGATTCTCACTACGCTCCACAGGCTGGTAAACCAGAATTATTAGAAGCTATCAGTAAGTATTTAAAAAGAAGCATTGGTGTTGATTACGATTCAAAAAGTGAAATTTGTGTAACTGTCGGCGCTACTGGTGCTTTAAACGATGTCTTCATGTCTATTTTAAATCCAGGAGACAAAATTTTAGTTCCTACTCCAGTTTGGGCTCTTTATTTTCAATTAATCAAATTAACAGGTGCTATACCAGTTCAAATTGATACTTCAAAAGATGGCTTTATTCTTACACCAGAACATCTTGAAAGTGTTTTACAAAATGAAGGTAAAGGCGCCAAGGCAATTGTCTTGACTGATCCATCAAATCCTACTGGTCGAGTATATCCAGAAACAACTTTAAAAGCACTTGCAGAAGTTATTACTAAGTATCACCTATTTTCTGTAACTGATGAAATTTATGGAGAATTAGTTTACGGCAATAACGTTCATCATTCTCTATCTCAATATATCCCTGAACGAAATATTTTGATTTCAGGTCTTTCAAAAGCTTACGCAATGACAGGATGGAGATTAGGCTATATTGCTGCTCCAGCCGATATTATGAAAACAATTCAAAAAGTTAATGCCTTTTTGGTTACTTCAGTCACTGATAATGTGCAAGCAGCAGCAATTGAAGCCTTAAATAATGGTCAAGCTGATCCGTTTGAATCTAGAAAAATTTACGAAGATCGACTCAAATTTATGAAGGCTGGACTAGAAAAATTGGGCTTTGAAATGTCTACTCCACAAGGCGCATTTTATATTTTCGCTAAGATTCCTGATACCTTTGGTACTGATGATGAAGCATTTGCAAATGAACTAGCTACAAAAGCAAAAGTCGGCGTAACTCCTGGACGCTACTTTGGTAAAGGTGGTCAAGGATATGTAAGAATGTCTTATGCCTCTTCAACTGAGCAATTACAAGAGGCATTAAAACGAATTGCAAAATTTGTTGAAAATATTTAATTAAATAAAATCATGTACATAAAAAAGTCATTCTAAAGACTAATTTCTAGAATGGCTTTTTTAACTACATTTAACCAACAAAAAGAGTGAAGTCTATTCCATGAATGGACTTCACTCTTTTTAATTCTAAATTATTATTTATTCATCCCAAGTTGAATTTTTATCGGCATCTTCTTGAGCTTCCTTTTCAAGACGTGCTTCAATTTCTTTAACGCTGTCTTCATACTTATCTTCTACTTTGATGCCAATATCATCTAATTGTTGATCAGCAACTGGAGCTGGAGCATGCATCATTGGTTCAGAAGCAGAGGCATTCTTTGGAAAGGCAGTTACGTCACGAATATTATCTTTTTGTGCTAGCATCATAGCAAATCTGTCTAATCCAATAGCAAGACCTGCATGTGGTGGAAATCCCATATCTAAAGCATCAAGTAAGTAACCGAATTGTTCATAAGCACGTTTCTTAGTAAAACCAAGTGCCTTGAACATTTTTTCTTGAATTGAACGTTTATGGATACGGATTGATCCACCACCCATTTCATCACCATTCATAACAATGTCGTATGAACGCGCATGAGCCTTGTGTGGATCTGTATCAAGTAACTTAATACCTTCATCATCTGGCATTGTAAATGGGTGGTGAGCAGCAATCCAGCGACCTAGACCTTCATCATATTCAAATAATGGCCAGTCAACAACCCATACAAAGTCATAAACATTTTCTGGAATAATACCAGTTTCTTTAGCGAATTCACGACGTAAGTGATCAAGTGAATCAGTTACAACCTTCCACTTATCAGCAACAAATACTACTAATTCGCCACCTTCAAGTTCGAATTCCTTCTTCAGGGCTTCTTTGTTTTCATCAGTTAAGAAACGAGAAACTGGTCCTGAAAATTCACCATCTTCGTATTTAACCCAAGCTAAACCTTTAGCGTGATAACGTTTAATGTAGTCTTGTTTTTCTTCAATCTTCTTACGTGAATATTGCTTAGCACCATTCTTAACAGCAATTCCTTTAACATAACCACCGTCAGCTATTGCACCTGAGAAGACCTTAAACTCACTATCCTTAAAGATTGGACTTAAGTCATGAATAAACATTTCGTAACGAGTATCTGGCTTATCAGAACCGTACTTGTTCATTGCTTCATCCCAAGTAATACGCTTAATTGGAGTCTTCAAATCAATGCCCATTACATCCTTCATGATTTTTTTCAAAAGACCTTCAGTATAGTCTTGAACTTGTTTTTCATCAGTAAATGAAGTCTCCATATCGATTTGAGTAAATTCAGGTTGACGATCACCACGCAAATCTTCATCACGGAAACAACGTGCTAATTGGTAGTACTTATCAAAACCTGCGCCCATTAATAATTGTTTAAATAATTGTGGTGATTGAGGAAGTGCATAAAAACTACCCGGATAAATTCTTGATGGAACTAAGTAGTCACGAGCACCTTCTGGAGAAGACTTACCTAAAATTGGAGTTTCAATATCAATAAATCCATTTTCGTCAAAGTATTCATGAGTAGCCTTTAAGATCTTTGAGCGAAGCATAATTGCCTTTTGTAAAGTTGGGCGACGTAGATCAAGGTAACGATACTTTAATCTAGTTTGTTCAGCTGCTTTAATATCATCTTTAATTTCAAAAGGTGGAACCTTAGACTTATTCAAGATATCAATTTCAGTTGCATCAACTTCAACTTCACCAGTCTTCATATCTGGATTTACACTCGAACGCTTAACAACTTTTCCCTTAACTTCAATTACATCTTCATTGTTAAGAGAATCAGCAATGTCCATTAATTCTTTACCGGAATCTTTATTAACAACAACTTGAACAATACCTTCACGATCACGAAGATCAATAAATACTAAATTACCTAAATTACGAACACGTTGTACCCAACCATAAAGAGTTACTTCTTGTCCTTCATATTTGCTAGTAATATTACCAGCATAGTCTGTTCTTTTTTCCATATTCATCATAATTTTTAATCCTCTATCTTTTTCATTACAGATTTCATATCATTTAAGTCTTCTAAACTTAAGTCTAGAGTCTTTCCATCAGCTAAACGCTTAATATTAAGAACACCATTTTCAAGTTCTTTAGCACCCAATGTAATTACAAATTTTGCATGAACACGATCAGCTTTTCTAAATTGTTGCTTTAATTTCTTTTGATCAACATCGTATTGTGCCTTAAATCCTTGTTTGCGAAGAGAACGAGCAATCTCAACAGTCTTCATTTCAGTACCAGCACCAATATTAGTAATAAAGAAATCAATTCCTTCATCTTCAAATAATGCAGGATTTTGTTCTTTAAGAACAAGCATCAATCTTTCTTCACCAATACCAAAACCAACTGCTGGCGTTTCTGGACCATCAAATTCTTCAACTAGATGGTTATAACGTCCACCACCTAAAATTGTAGTTGCTGATTCCCATAAGTTCTTATCTTCAACTTCAAATTCAAAGATTACCCCAGTGTAGTAATCAAGACCACGAACTAAATCATCATCCAAAACATAATTAATGCCTAATTGTTCAAGCATATCAGTAATAGTTTCAAAATTCTTCTTAGAATCTTCATCTAAGTAGTCAACAATTCTTGGCGCATCAGGTAAAAATTGTTTATCTTCTTCAGCCTTTGAATCAAGAATACGAAGTGGATTCATTGATAAGCGTCTTTGTGAATCTTCTGAAAGTTGATCTTTAAGCGGAGTAAAGTAATTTACTAAGGCATCATGATAATCTTTTCTAACTTGTTCATTACCTAAAGTATTGATGTGTAATTCATAGTTCTTAACACCAAGTTCAGCAAGTAAGTCATGTCCCATCATAATGGTTTCAACGTCAGATAGTGGACTATTTGAGCCAAAGCTTTCAACACCAATCTGGTGAAATTCACGTTGACGGCCTGCTTGGGGTCTTTCATATCTGAAGGTGTTATCGATATAGTAAACATTAAATGGCTTTACTACATCTGGACCATATAATTTATTTTCAACGTATGCTCTAACTACGCCAGCTGTTCCTTCAGGACGAAGTGCAATATGACGACCACCCTTATCGTTAAAATCATACATTTCTTTTTCTACAACATCTGAACTTTCACCAGACGAGCGAGAAAAGACCTCGTAATTTTCAAAACTTGGTGTACGAATTTCGCGATAATTTGCACTCTTAAAGAAATCTCTTGCGATTTTTTCTACTTTTTCCCATGAACCAGAATCTGCTGGCAAAATATCGACTGTACCTTTTGGTCTTTGAACTTTCATTTAATCATCCTTTAATATATTAATAAAAAAAGCGCCCTTGAACTAAATCAAGGGCGCAATAAATTAGCACGGTACCACCTTTTGGTTGCTGCGATTAACGCTCGCGAAACGATCTATTATCTGCTAAAGGTGTCACAGATCGCAATCTATCCGCTCTCTCACCCAACAAGCGGTCTCTGTGATAGATCATGCTAATCTACATTCTTTGTCATCGATAATTCCTTCTTAGCTTATATTTTTAAGACTAGAAAGTCAACCTCTGTAAGCTCTTTCTTGAATATTTTAAATGTCTAAAACAATTGTAAATGGCCCATCATTTTCTAAGCTTACTTGCATGTCCGCTCCAAATTCACCAGTTTCAACGTGAAAGCCTTTATTTTCTAATTCATGATTAAAGTCTTCCCAAAGTTCCTTTGACTTAGGTGGACGCATTGCATCTACAAAACTTGGTCGATTTCCTTTTTTAGTATTAGCTAGCAAAGTAAACTGACTAACACTTAAAATTTCTCCGTTTACGTCTTTTAAAGATAAATTAGTTTTTCCCTCTTCATCTTCAAAAATACGCATTTTTGAAATTTTATCAGCAGCCTTTTCTACTTGTTCTAATTCGTCACCCTCGCGCAAGCCTACTAATAAAAGAAAACCACGTTCAATCTTACCTACAACTTTATTATCAATAGCAACTTGAGCTTTATTCACTCTTTGAATAACAACACGCATTAATTAATTGACCTCTTTGCTTCATAAACATTTGGCACATCCCTCATTCGGGTCAGGATATCTTCTAAATGCGCAGCATCCCTAACTGATACAGTTGCATAGATATGTGCCATATTATTACTGTCAACCTTTCCAGAAATATTAACAATATTCTTGGTCTTAGAATTTAATGCATTAATTACATCACTTAAAAGACGTGAACGATTAAAGCCATAAATTTCAATATCAGCATTATAGTTTTCTTTATTCTTATCTTTAGCAATGTTTTCCCAAGCAACATCAATCAATCGGCCCTGCTTTTTAGCTTCTTCGGTTATATTTGGACAATCTGCCCGGTGAATAGTTACGCCACGTCCTTTAGTTACATAACCAATAATTGGATCACCAGGAACAGGATTACAACATTTAGCTAAATGCAGCATTAAATCCGATACACCCTGGACCATAACACCATTATTATGCTTAACGCGCATAATGTCTGCTGGAGCATCTGAATCGTTGTCTTCTTCTGTACTTTGCTGACCAGCGTTCATAATTTTTTCTTCAAGTTGACGCTGCTTTTCATCTTCAGCTTTTTTACGTAAATCTTCAGTCAAACGATTTGCGACTGTTGCCGCAGAAACTTCACCATACCCAACTGCAGCAAACAACTCTTCATCGTTGTGATAGTTGAAATGATCAATAACCCGCTGAACATCAGCTTTAGTCATAAACTCTTTAGGAACTAAATCACGATTTGACAATTCCTGTTCAATCATGCTTTGGCCCTTTTCAATATTTTCTTCTTTATCTTCTGCCTTGAAGAAACGTTTAATTTTATTCCGTGCACGTGAAGTTTTTACTAAGTTAACCCAATCACGAGATGGTCGAGCTGAAGCTTGAGTCAACATCTCAACAATATCCCCAGTTTTCAACTTGTAGTCTAACGGTACTATTTTACCGTTAATTCTAGCTCCAACTGAATGTGCTCCTACTTCAGAGTGGATCATATAAGCGAAATCTAATGGACCAGATCCTTTAGGTAACTCATAAACGTCGCCCTTAGGAGTAAAAACATATACACGATCTGAGAAAATATCAGTTTTCACACTCTTCATAAACTCATGAGAGTCTTTGGTTTCATTTTGAAGTTCAAGGATTTCTTGGAACATGTTGAGCTTCTTATTTGCATCAGTTTGCTCAACTTCACCCTTTACACCTTCTTTATAAGCCCAGTGTGCGGCAACACCATACTCAGCTACTTGGTGCATAGCTTCAGTTCTAATCTGAATTTCTAAAGGCTTGCCGCCAGGACCAATAATGGTTGTATGAAGTGACTGGTAGCCGTTTACTTTTGGAACTGCAATATAATCTTTAAAACGACCTGGCATTGGCTTCCACTTAGTATGAACTGCACCTAAAACAGCATAACAATCTCTTACTGACTTAACAATTACACGAACAGCTAACAAGTCATAGATTTCACTAAAATCTTTGTGCTTATTAACCATTTTTTTATAAATCGAGTAAATATGCTTAGGACGACCGTAAATTTCATACTTGATACCTAAACTATCTAAAGTTTGCTTTAAGGTTGAAATTGCATCTGCAATGTATCCTTCACGCTCGCTACGCTTAGACTGCATTAAATTCACAATTCGGTAGTATTGTTGTGGGTTAAGATAGTGCAAACTCATATCTTCAAGTTCCCACTTAATAGTTCCAATACCTAAACGGTCAGCAAGCGGAGCATAGATGTCTAAAGTTTCATCAGCAATTCTTCTTTGCTTGTCAGGACGCAAATGATCCAAAGTATGCATATTGTGCAAACGATCAGCTAACTTGACCATGATTACACGCAAATCTTTAGCCATCGCGATTAGCATCTTTCGATGATTATCAGCTAGATATTCTTCATGACTTTTAGATTTATACTGAATCTTACTTAATTTAGTTACACCGTCAACAATAAAAGCAACATCTTTGCCGAACTTTTCTTTAATATCATCATTTGTTACTGGTGTATCTTCAACTGTATCATGTAAGTAGCCTGCCGCAACCGTATCAGGATCTAAACGCAAAGTTGCTAAAGTTCCTGCAACTTGAGTAGGGTGAATAATATAAGGCTGACCAGACACTCTAAATTGACCTGCATGAGCTTTTTTAGCAAATTCATATGCTGATTCAACAAAAGCTAAGTGCTCATCATTCATGTACTTCTTACATTCAGCAAGAACCTCTTCATGAGTCATTTCACGATATTTTGACATAAAGTATCACCTATTCTTTATTTCTTTTCTTTGTAAAAATCATCATGCCATAAACCAAATAATTCAAAACTTAAATATACTAAACATAATAAGAAATTGTATTTAGCAAAATGAATTAAGACTGCAATAGCAAAAACAATTGGGAAAAGTAATAACCACCAGTAGCTTAACTTGCGAACTTGCATGATACGACCAATTTGATAACTTAAATAAGTATTAAAAATAAAGAAAACTAATCCAATTCGCCAAACACGACTCAAGTGAACTAGTGGACATATAATCCAAACAATTACTCCTAATAACGTTAACCAAATAAGGGGCATAAATGATTTTTCATTTATTTTACTCCACCATGGCTTAAAATTAAAATTTTTCTTTTCTTCACTTTTTTTCTTCATTTTTTGCTTACCTTTTCATTCAATAAATTATTTTTAATCTGGCTTTCTAGCAATTAATAAACCAATCCAGCGTCCTTCTTGCATTTTCATTTTAATCTCAAAGTTATTTTCTGCAAGAGCTTTTTCAATTTTTGGAAGCTGCAAATAATCAATTCCTGAAAAAATCACTTTACCATTTTCACTTAAATGACTATCCAAATCTGGAATTAATTCTAGTAAAATATCGGCTAAAATATTTGCCACAATTAAATCATATTTTTCATCGATATCTTTTAATAAATTAGCTTTTCGGACATCGATATTGTCGATATTATTTAACGCAATATTTTCTTTAGCGGCAGTAACGGCTTCATCTGAAATATCCGTTCCTAAAACATGACTTGCGCCTAATTTACTTGCAGCAATTGCTAAGATTCCTGAACCAGTTCCTACATCTAAAACAGACATTGGTTTTACTAAAGCACGTTCCATGGCTAATAATACTAACTGAGTTGTAGTATGCTCACCAGTTCCAAAAGCTAGGCCAGGATCTAACCGAATCAATTGTTGATCAGAAAATGCTGGTTGATAATCTTCCCACTTCGGAACAATAGCCAAATGACGAGAAAAATCAATAACATGATAATACTTTTGCCAAGCTGTATTCCAATCTTCATCAGCTACTTCTTTAGTACTGATTGAGACCTCTCCAGCACTTAGTCCATAGCCTTTCATTTCGTTTATCTTATCAGTAATTTTTTGAACTAATTCTTTTTTATCAGCATCTTCATAATTAAAATATGCTGTTAACTCTAAATCCCTAGGCAGGTTTTCAATGTCGTCTAGTTCAACTAAACTGCTGTCATGCTTTTCACCTTCGGCAACAAAATCATTTCGCTTGCGACTTTCAATACCTTGGGCATTCAGTTCATCTTGCATGAAAAAACTTAATCCATCTTCAAGTTCATGGCTACATTCAATTTTTATTGCTAATAATTTCACTAATCTTGTCCCCTTTTGACATGTTAAATTCTCACGTTTATGATATTAAAAGGTGAGAAAAATGTCGAAAAAAAATAAAAAGAAAAAACTTAATAAGACGTTGATCGAAAAAATGCTCGATCAACAAAAAATTCCATATAAACAATTACAATTCGCTACAATTCAAAAAGGCGATGTTAAACAAATGGATACTTCTATTTTAGACGATGAAGAGGCTTTGGTCTATAAAACCTTGGTATGTGAGGGAAATAAAAATAGCCCAATTGTTGGCGTTGTTCCTGTTACCGAACATTTAAGCATGAAGAAATTGGCTAAGGCTTCTGGAAACAAAAAATGTGAACTTCTTCCCCTCAAGAAATTAGTCGCAACAACTGGCTATGTTCATGGTGCAAACACACCAATTGGTATTTATCAAAAACATCATTTTCCAATTTATTTAGACAGCAGCATGAAAGACCATAACCAAATCGCTGTTTCAAGTGGTGAAATTGGTAGAAGTATCATGATCAATCCTGATGATTTACAAAAAGTTACTGAAGCGACTTTTGTAGATTTATTAGAATAATAAATCCAATTAAAAAGCTTCTCATAGACTAGAACTATTAATGGCTGTTTGTCAAATCCTGTTGATGAATAGTTTTGAAAAAGAATCAAGCAACTAA
>NZ_AYZG01000001.1 GCF_001436695.1 Lactobacillus taiwanensis DSM 21401 | reverse complement strand
TTAGTTGCTTGATTCTTTTTCAAAACTATTCATCAACAGGATTTGACAAACAGCCACATTTCCTTTTCGGACTTTTTAATTTTATTCTTTAGCCATAAAGAATAGAACTTCTTTTCCAGAAGCTAAATTATCAGAAGTTGCCAAAATTCTAAGTTTAATTGATTTAGCAACTACGTCTCTTAAGCCAATTACCTTGTTTTTAGCATCGTTTGGCCAATTAATTTCTTTACTGAAGTCGCTAAAGTTTTCTCCGTCTTTGGAAATAGCAACTTGAACACGTAAAACATGACCAATGCGATCACGTGAACGAGGAACGTAAACCATCCGGCTCAGTTTATAAATATGGTTGAAATTAAAAGTTAAGTCTAGAGGACTATCTTTAGTAATTTGGTCTTTAGAAAGCCACTCACTAGCTAATTTTAGATCAGTTAGGTTTTCGACTTGTAAATCTTCTTCGCTTTCTCCCGTACTCGAAACTGTAACATTTGAAATGGCGTAATCCATCTGATCGCGCTTTGTATGAGTGCCAAAGTATTCTGACCAATCGGATACTTTATTACCGAATTTATTTCTAATTCTGAAGCGGTAGCGTGTATTAGGTTCAAGCTCATGGAAAGTAAAAGTATTACCGTCAATATTAGTATGAACAATTCCGTTAACTTCGATATCGGCCATTATATTTTTATCTGCGAAATTAGTTGGATTAGTCCATGTAATAGTAATACTCTTTGAGGTTAGGCGATCAGTTAGAATTGCAGCACTTCTTGGAGAAGCCATTGCTGAATCAATAATAGCGTGTTGTTCTACTTCGCTACCGTAGCTAAAGTTTTCAATCATTAGCTCGAACTTGTTGTCATGAATATCGACAGCCGGCATCTTCACTCTAAGCGCTGGTTGCAGTTGACCAGTAAAGTAACCAAACTCTTTGCATGGCATGTAATCTTGTTGGTAGAAGATACCTTCTTCAGCTTTGTTAAAGCTATCAAGATCGTTATATTCAGTTAGTGGAACAAATTGATCGTTTAGTTTAAGAGAAACTTTACCAGGATAACGATCAGACATAATCGTTAAATTAGTAATTTGTTTCTCTTCAAGACCAGTGTAGCTGCCTTCAGTTGGGTAGACAGTAATATGAAGGTTTGATCCGCTAACAGAGCTAGTGATTTGTGTAGTAGCTGCATGGCCCTTTTCATAATCAGTAGTTTGATTGTCATCTTCATATAAAATGGCTGAGCTTTTACTTTGTGGGTAAACAAGTGCACTTCTTAAGGACTCTTGTAAAATCGCACCGCCGCGGACATATACAGGAAGATGCCAGAGTGGGTAATGTAACTTATCGTAAATTCGACCACCAATTAATTTCTTACCAGTAAAGAGGTCAATCCACATTGTGCGATGATCGGGTAAGTAGAGATTATCCTTTAGGGAAGCACCACTTGGATCTTCTCGTCCGTTAGTAATTGGCGCGATTAGTAGGTTATTTCCCAGCATAAATTCATGTTTAACTTGGTTAGTATAGTTAACTCGCTCATGAGGGAAAGCTAAGAAAAGAGGTCTAACAATTGGCATTCCATCTTGAGCCGCGCGGGTAAGAGTATAGAGATATGGGGTGATTTTTTCTCTAAGTTTAAGATAGGCGCGAGTAATTCTAGTCATTTTTGCATTAAATGCAAACGGCGTTTTTTGGATATTACCATAATTATCAATTGAGTAAAGAAGTGGGGTAAAGACTTTCCATTGTAAGTCACGGATATTTACTTGTGCATTACCGCCGCCTTCTTTTCCATCAATAGCACTTCCGACATTTGGCTGCCCAGAAAGAGACATACTTAAAAAGCTAGCAATTTCAGTAGCAATTTGATCCCATTCACCGCCAACGCCTTCATTTGCGGTAGTAGCCAAAGTTTGAATAGCACTCCAACCATTACTTGCCATTGCCCAAGGACGATTGGTTTGATTTTTATCAATTAGAGGTTCACTAGCGATAGCAAAGTCCTGCATTATTTTTTCATTAGGGAAATTAGCAGGATCAGTCTTGAACTTTAAAAAATTAGCTGGTGCATCAGTAGGCAAGGATCCATAGAATCCTATTTTTACATTTTGGTCTTTTGCAAAATCGACTAAGTTGTTCATCTCATCTTCATCTAAATCTTGTTTGCTTTCATAGTTAGGAACAAACCAACTAAGTGGAAGATGATAAGAATTGTACCTTTCAATCATTGCGCGTGCAGAAAATTGGTACTGTTCTTCTCCATTAAGAGAGGAC
This sequence comes from Lactobacillus taiwanensis DSM 21401, assembly GCF_001436695.1. GTDB lineage: Bacteria > Bacillota > Bacilli > Lactobacillales > Lactobacillaceae > Lactobacillus > Lactobacillus taiwanensis. The sequence goes on along the minus strand of NZ_AYZG01000001.1, from coordinate 252,297 downwards.
TTAGCTACAATATCATCATCGATGTGAGCAATCTTATAAGTATTGCCGTCTTCAAATTTAATAGCACTATTTTCTTGAGGCTTAGCTCCTGTCCAACAAGTATCAAGGTAATTACCAAGATAACCCAATCCTAAGGCATATTTAGGCAAGAAAAGAGGTGAACCGGTAATTTTATAGTACTGGCGCAATATTTCTGCTGGAGAATCTCCTAAAAGATAGAAATTATCAAAAATAGGAGTTTGATGAGTAATAATAGCTGTAGTTCCATCATCGCTCTTAAAGTTGTAGACACCATCTTTCCAGGTGTTTCTTAATTCTGCAAAACCAGCATTTGACCAGAAAAATCCTTCCGGACAAGCAACAGCACCTGGACCAGTTAAATTAGTATTTTTAATCTCGATAATTTTTCCTTTGTGGCTGAAACTTCCGTTTTGCATCCCGCCACCGTAGTAGAATTCGTTTTTGTTCTGACGTAAGAATTCACGGGAATAATCATTACCGAGTTCAATTGGGCTACTTTGCATCATGCGGTAGCGATGTAATTGATCGTCAAAGATACTGAAGATAACCGGATTCTTTTGTAAGCGAAGTGAAAATTGACCACTTTTAATGGTAAAAGTTTCATCGGTTACTAAAAGCTGAGAATCTTCAAATGGACGCAAACTAAAGTTACTTGCTGCGATAGTTAATGATGGAGTTAAAGGTTTAAATTCTGCTGCTGGATCAACGATTAAACGAAAGATCCCTTTAGCAATAATATATAAACGTGCTCTTGTTCCATCTGCAAATTGCAAATCATAGTAGCGAGTACCCTTAGCTACATGGACTAAACGACTTAAATGTTGAGGTTGTTGTTTGTTAGTAATTTCAGACATAATTAGTTTTCTTCTTTAAATTAAATTTTTCATTTACGTATAGTTCATATTATAACGAAAAAATGAGTTTCGTGTTTTTTTAGATTTGACATAAAACGTTTTCTAAAATATTCTGTAGAATGTGGTACTAACCAGTTAAAGATTGGATGGGGTTAGAAGATGAAAAAACCACTTTATCAGCAAGTAATCTCAGATCTTGAAAATAAAATTAAGTCTGAGATGAAGCCAAATGATCGATTACCGAGTGAAAGGCAACTTTTAAAAGAATATGGCGTGAGTCGAAATACGATTCGATTAGCATTAAATGATTTAGAAGAACGAGGCATTATTTATCGATTGCATGGAAAAGGTACATTTGTTTCGACAATTTATCTAGATCAAACTAACTTGGGAAGTATGTATTCTTTTAGTGAGCAAATGTCTGAAACAGGCCATAAGCCAACAACACAAAACCGCACATTAGAACTTGTGACACCTGAAGAAGACGTTGCAAATCAGCTTAATTTAAGAGCTGGTGAGAAAGCATATAAATTAGTTAGGTTACGTCTAGCTGATGGAGTACCACTAATGTATGGAGAAACATATTTACCTGAAAAAATTTTTCCTAATCTAAAAATGTCAGACCTAAAGGAAAACTTATATACAGTGATGAAGCAAAAATATAATGAACAAAGTATTCTTGCTTTTGAAGATGTACAGGCGGTCAATTTAGATGAAAAAGATAGCAAAGTTCTAGGAGTAAAACCTGGAGATGCAAGCTTGAAGATTTTTAGACGGGCAATCAATGATAAAAATGTGCCAATTGAATTTACGATTTCTCTTGCTCGAGGCGATAGGTTTATTTATCGTTCACGGCAATACAATCATTTAGTGTAGTTACGAAAGGAATAGGCTAATGTTTAATAAAAGTGACGCAGAATTAAAAAGATAGGCGCAAATATCACTACTAGGGAAATTCAACAACAGCCAACTTTATGGAAAGAAACTTTTGATATCTATCAAGAAAAGAAAACAGAGATTGATGATTTTTTAACTAAAATCATCCAAAAATTTAATAAGGTAAAGGTTATTTTTACTGGGCAGGAACTAGTGCTTATGTAGGCAACACGGTAATGCTATATTTAAGAAAACATGGTGACCGTAATAAGTTTGATTTTGTATCTAACAATACCTACACCAGAAAATACGATTTAGATATCTTAGATGAGATTAAAGATGATGAAATTGTTCCATTAGTGATGGGAGTGGATCAATTAAAAGAAGGTCAAAATTTTGATAGTAAGTTCTTTGCTTTTGAAGGAAAAACATTACCCGATGCTTATTTAGCTTTACCAGACATTATGTTTGGTCAAACAATTGCTTTTCCTACTTCAATCAAAGTAGGAAACACCCCAGATACATCTTCACCAACGGGAACAGTTAATCGTGTTGTTAAGGGCATAACAATTCACAAATTCGTCAAATAATATTCAAATTTTGAAAACATTTTTATTTTAAAATAAAAATTAATTTAAGGAGTTAAATACTATGTCATATTACATTCATGCAGGAAAATTTTTTTTAGAAAATAGAACGGAAAATGGTGGTTATCTTGAAATTCAAGATGACGGAAACTTTGGTTTATATTATCGAGAAGATGAAAAGCCTAGCCATGGTTTGATTAAAGAATATGGCGATCAATGGATTGCACCTGGTTATGTTGATACACACATTCACGGTTTGCTTGATGAAGATACAATGAAAAGCGACTGGGAAGGTGTTAACAAGATTTCTGAAGGATTGCTTCACGCTGGTGTAACTAGCTGGCTACCAACTACTATTACTGCTAGTGACAAAGAATTAACAGAAACTTGTGAAAAGTTTGCTGCACATAAGGGTGAAGAAACTGGTGCTAAAATTCAAGGTTTGCACTTTGAAGGACCTTTCTTTACTCCAAAGCATGGTGGAGCAGAAAATCCAAAGTACATGACTGATCCATCAATTATGCTTTTGAAAAAATGGCGTAAGGCTTCAGATAACCTGCTAATTAAGATTTCAATGGCACCTGAAAGGAAAAATGCTCGTCAGTTTGTACGTGAAGCAGTAAAAATGGGACTAGTTGTTGCTTTAGGCCACTCAGATTCTGATTTTGAAGATGCTATTGGTTGTGTTGAAGCTGGTGCTAGCGTATTTACCCATACATTTAATGGGATGAATAGTTTGTCACAACACTCACCTAATATTATTGGTGCTGCTTTTTCTTCACGTTTAACAACAGATGAATTAATTTGCGATGGTCATCATGTTGAAGAACCAGCTGTTCGTGCTTTGGTAAATGCACGTGGACCAGAGCATATTGCTTTGATTACAGATTGTATGCAAGCTGGATTAATGCCAGATGGTGACTATGTTTTAGGGGAATTACCAGTTTATGTTAAAGACGGAATGGCACGCCTAAAAGAAACTAATAATTTGGCAGGTAGTATTTTGCTCTTAAAGGATGCTGTTAAGAATGTAGTTGATTGGAATGTCGCAACACCTGAAGATGCAGTTATGATGGCAAGTTATGTGCCAGCTAAGAGCTGTAATTTACTTGATAAGTGTGGAGTGATCAAGCCAGATCACTCAGCTGATTTTGTTGTATTAAACCATGATATGACGGTAAGTGAAACTTATCTAAATGGTGAATCACGTTACAAAGCTTAAAAGAATATACCTTTATAAGGAACTTTAGAAAATCTTTAAAAAGTGGTCACAACCAGTTGACTGGCAAAACTTAACATACTAAGACTAAAACCGTAGAAATCGCTTACAAAATATTTTACAGAAGTACAGTTCTCGCAACAGCATTTTCAGTAAGTATTAAAGGGATGAGCCCACAAGGGAATTGAAAGAAACTTCCTATATGGTGCAATTCCATGGACTTTATCGCATGCAATCCCTGTATTTATTGTCTTAGCATTTGGACGCGGTTTAGTTCAAACTATTGCTAACTCATTAAACGAAAACTTGAAGTAGTTAGGTACTGGTTTGACAGTAGCTGGTGCTGTTCTTCCTGCAGTTGGTTTTGCTATTTTGCTTCGTTACTTACCAGTTAGGAAGCACATTGCTTATCTAATTATGGGATTCACATTTACTACTTTATTCTCAGTTTTGTTCACAAGCATTCAAACTTTGGGTACTGGTATTCAAGCAGCAAATTAAAGGAAAAATGTTATGACAAAAGAATTAGTGTTAATTGGTCATGGTAAGATGGCTGAAGAAGTTAAAAAAAGTGCAGAGTTAATTATGGGTCCTCAAGAACATATTCATGTAGTATGCTTACTTCAGGAAGAAGGACCAGAAGATTTTGAAAAAAAGTTTCAAGATACCATTAACGGTATTCCTGAAGAAGATTTAACAGTATTTTCGGATTTAATGGGAGGAACTCCCGCTAATACAGTTAGTCGTTTGATTATGGGTGGTCAAAATATTCATTTGGTTGCTGGGATGAACCTAGTAATGGTAATTGATTGGCTTAACAGTCAAATGATTGGCAATGATTCAGATGCTGTTAATGCTGGCAAGGCAGGAATTGTAGATATCAATCAAATGCTTGCTAGCATGAAAAAATAGCTTATTTATATAGATGTCGAAAACGACTTGCGTTGGTAAAACCATACGTGGGTCGTTTTTTATAATGAAAAATGTATAAATTTCTGCGTAATAAACTATTGGACATCTCTTCAAATATTCCTTTTTCTAATCCTAATAGTGAATTAACATGATTTAAATATTTAGAAATAACTTTAATTTTTAATTCAGTTGAATATTTGGTCATAAAAAAGTGCCTCACAATCATTAGATTTATGTCTAACAATTATGAGGCACTTCATTTCGTTTCTATCAGCTTTTTTTGTTGATTAATTTGTTACAATATAAAGAATTTAATGACAGTGCTATAATTTACCCTTTTAGAAAGGTCAAAGTATGAATAAATTTTGTCCCCATTGTGGGAAATCAATTAAGCCTACGGATCGATTCTGTCCACATTGCGGAAGGTTAGTTATATCTTCCAATTCTGAGATGCCTAAAAGAAGTGAAATTCACAGCAATAGATTAAAATCCCAAAAAAGAAATATTATTATTGGATCAATTATCGCCGTATTTATCCTTATTTTTGGTGGCTGGGGCTTGTATCAACATAGTCGAAATTCGTCTAATAGCACTGTGATTGGTGGTAATGGAAAATTAACTAGTGCTGAGATTAAAAAGATTCCAAGTAAGCAACTAGCTGCTTGGGCAATCCTTTATGCTGATAAAAAATATGGCAAAAAATGGGGAGAAGCAGCTGATGATTTAAGAAGCGGTCACTTAACAATAGAAAGTTATTCAAAATATCGTTTTGGAGATTATGAGATCAGTGCTACTGACGGAAGTAGATTGTATGTTATAAATGATCAGGTTGGCTATTTAGTTTCTAAGGATAATAAAGAGATAACTTATGTTGGAAATAAGTCTAGCTACAGTAATAGAAGTGTTTTAACTCAGATTTATCCAGAAATTAAATCTGAAAACACGGAGAAAAATGTAAATATTTGGAATGATAATCTATCGATTGTTACTGGTAAGTCGGATGAAAAAGCTAATGATCGGAGTTCAAAAACTAACACAAAATCTAAGAAGACTGCATCTAAAGACTGGCTATGGTCAAATAACCAAAATGATGAATTAATTAGTTATATGGATGAATTCGGCAAGAAGATGCATCAATCTTATGAGCATTATAATGAAGGAGAAGATGATCTGGTAACATTAGCTGGAGAGCATTTCCCACGCGATATTAGTGAAGATACTTACCCATTTAAATTGAGCTCTAGAGATCATGATAGTAGGGATCCTAAAGATATGGAAACTATTAAGTTGAAATGGAATCCGCAAGTAATTAATAAAGATAATGGCAGTGATACATACAATGTAGTTGCTATTTTTAATCATAATGGTAAAAGTGCAGAAGATCATATAACGTATCTGTTCTGTTTTTATCATGGAGAACCAGTTGCCTTGGTTGATCAGACGACAAATGGAGGTTATGTGGTAGTTCATCCAACTGCTAACCAAGATTTAGCTTCTCATTTTAAAGAAATTGCAAATAGTTAAATAAATTGATTTTATATAGGGAAAAGAAGACTTAGTTTCTATTTTAGTAAGTGGAAGTTAAGTCTTTTTTGTTTTTTAGAGGACGAATTAGAATGCTGTGACACAGTGGTTTAAAACGACAACGTTATAATTTTTTCAATTAATTGTGTGAAAACTCTTGACGAAAATAAAAATGGGGGGGGTAAACTAGCCTTGTATCAACCGTTATTTATTATATTTGGAGGATGTAAGAATGAAGAGAAGAACAACGATGTTAATGTCAGCATTGTTTGTAGCTGGTGCTTTTGCAGTCAGTGGAAATGTTGCTAAAGCTGATGCTGTGCAAGCAAATAATAGCAATAATGTGAATAGTACTGAAGTAAAGCAAAATAATACAAATGCTAGTGCTAATCAAGTTGCTACTAAAACCCCAAGTAAAGAAGAATTGAAAGATATTGCTATGAAGCAATATCATGCTGCGATAGGGCATATGGGTGAAGAAGAATATCAAACAGCAGTTACCGATCCAGATGCAACGGGAACTGGAATACACTCTGCTGATGGAAAATGGTTGGCTCACGTAGATACAACTGATCTTAACTGGTCAAAAATGAATAGTAAACTTAATAATGCTAAAAATGAAGTAGATGCGTATTTAAATGATGCGGTTCAGAATAAGTCTACACTTGCTAATACTAGAAAAAATGCGACAGATAGTTTAAAAAAGGTACCTCTTCCAACTACAGGTAATATTTTGGATAATCTGGACAGGCAGGAGAAAGATAAAAATTGGAGTAAATATGACTCTAATGTGAATGCTGTAGATAATATTTGGAATACAATCGAAAATCCATATTTGGCTACTTTACTAGGTGCACGTCATTCTATTAGTAACTCAGATTATAAGAATGAAGAAAATAGCTATAGCGATAAGCTAGCTGAATTGGTAGCAAGAAATGTTAGAAAAGATAAAAATTGGGTTTTAGCTAACACAGATCCAAATACTATTGAGTTTGGTGAATTTACTTTTAGTCCTGATAATAAAGACGAACACGGTAGAGGCGAGGGAGAGACAGATAGTGATAGCACAAATAATACTGAAAATAAAACTGTTATCCCATGGTTTGTTTACAATAAGGAACTTATCAAGGTAGATAAAGATGCCTACAACAGAGTTCACGGAATCAAATCTAACGAAAATAGTTCAGATACTGGCAAGGATCAAGCTACAACTGATAGCAACAAGAATTCAAACTCACAAGTTTCTACAAAGACTAACTCTTCAAAGAACAATGAAGCTACTGATATTAAGAAGAATGATAGTACTACTGTAACTGTTCCAACAGATAAGAAGACTTCTAATTCTAAATCTGAAACTTCAACTACTGCTACTCAATCAGGTGTTGAAGTTAAAAATGCGCAGACTAGTGACAGTGTAAAGAATTCAGCTAATCCTCAAGTCGTTGTAAATAGTTTAACTTCAAACAAGTCTGTAGCTCAATCAGGTAATGTAGCTACTAAGTCTAATGCTGTTCAAACTGTCGCATTAAGCAACAAGGTAAACACTAACAAAGCTACCGCAAATCATGCTTCCACAGTGAATAATGGAAAAGTAGCTACTTCTAACGAAAAGAGGTTGCCTCAAGCAGGTACTGATGAAAAGATTAGCTTATTCGCAAGTTTAGCTGGTTTGTCAATCGCATCTCTTGGTTTAGGTGCTCTAGGCGTAGATCGCAAGCGAAAGAATAATTAGTTGTATTTAGAGATAACTACTGATTGGATGATTAAAAAGTATATTCCCAACCGAATATACTTTTTTTGTAGAACAAAAAGTGGCATGGAGCAAAGTAAAAACATGAAAAAGACAGAGTTACTGCAAGGAATTAAACAAGCATACTTTTACGCCCTAAATGTTCAACAGGCAAATAATTCTTTAAAAGATGCGGAAAACAAATCTAAATTACTTAATGACCAGATTGTTCAGACGCAAAATAGAATTAACGATTTAAATGAATTATATAAAACTACTAATGTGAGCTATTCTCCTAATTTAGAAAAGCCAACTAATGTGGATGTGCCGCAAGGAAGATATGTCGCTGGTGGAATTGGAATATTATTGATTATCTTCAATTTAAAAGGTGCCCTTCATTTTAATGGATGGGCTACATTCATATTGATTATATTATCTGCGCTTGGGATATGGGGATGGTATAACTTTGATAAAAAGAAAAGATATGAGGAAGAATATAACAAAATAAATGCTCCCCACATTGCCAGAATTGCCAATCTAAATGAGGCTATAAAATCCAATACACAAAATATGTCTACTGAAATAAATAAATTAAATGACAGTATTCCTAAATTACAGACTATAAAAAATAATGTGGATCATAATTTGGTAACAAGTGCGAAAAAAGAAGTAGAGAATGTGAAAAGAAAGAAGCCGGCAGATCTTATAAAATTGCCCGCACGACGTCAATTGAATCCTGGTTATATTTTATCTTTATATGAAGTAATTGATACAAATCAAGTAAGTACTTTAGGTGAAGCAATAAAAGTTGTTGAGGATCGTTTTGAAAGAGCAGAATTGAATCAACAACTGAAAATGCAGATTGCTGAAAGTCAAAAAGAACTGCAAAAGACCATTGGTCAGGGCCTAAATGAGGTTAATAATAACTTAGCTGACTTAGGAATAACAGTAAAGAAGTCAACTCGTGAAATTGGAAGAGGCTTAAAGCAGACAAATAATCAGTTAATGCGAGTTAATGATAATATCAATGAACTTAGCAATAATGTAATAGGATCTGCACAAAATATTGAAGCAGCAATTATTGCAAGCAATAATACCGATAAAGAAATTTCAGATACCTTGAGAGTAATTGAACAAAATAATGTTGAATATGCTAGGAAATCTCAACAGATGATAGCAGTTTCTCAAAATGGTCATAAGCAAATAATCTAATCTATAAAATAAAAGCAACAAAATGATGAAATTTATAATAAAAGAATACAAAGTAGTAATAATAATTTGGGCAATATTCTTTGGATTACTTATCGTTGAACAAGGAATAAATAACTATAACAAATCTGTTGAGCAATACAATAAAGCGCATATGACAGGAAAATATTATTCTTACACTAATAATGGTATCGGTAATGAACTATATGAGGTAGATTTTTCGTCAGGAAATACTTTTAAAGCTCAACAATTTAAAGTTTGGGATAACCAAAAGAATAAAGCAGTCTCAAAATATGATAAAGCTGAATTGTCTGGTAAATATAAAGTAAAGGATGATACTGTTACGCTTGATTTTAATAATGGTGCGAAAGTTAAAGCAGAAATAGAATATAGTAACGATGATAAAGATAAAGAAAGTTTTTTTGTAACTTCTGCAAATGGTCTGAAGAATGTAATTGGACGCAAAACAAGGTTTGAAAGAAGCGATCTATTTGATAGTGGTTTCCCTGAAGCAGCAGAATATGTTACCAGAGATTAGTTAAAGTTTGAAAAGGAGGTAGAAATGATTCAAGAATTTAAAAAAGCTGAGGGATTTAGGAACATACCTTTGTAATCTTAAAATATCTATTTTTAGCTGCATTTTATATTACGAAGGCAGTTGTTATTATGCTCTATTACTTTATTGTTGGCGCCTTAAGTTCACCCAAAGAATTTAAATCTGAACCAAAACCAAAAGTAATCAGAGAAACACGTATTATATATAAAAAAGATAATAGATGGTAAAAGAAATAGAATGAAAAAAAGTATAAGTATAGCAACAGGACTATTAAGTTTATTACTAATAGTGGGTTGTAGCAATAAAAATAAATCTAATTCTAATGCTTCTCAAGAAAGTAGTAAGAGTACGATTTCAAGTAAGAAACAAAGTAGTAAAGAGACTGATGCAGATAAAATGGATAATGACGTAGAAAGTAAATCAGGTTCTACAGAAAAATCTACATCTTTTAGCTCACACAGTGAAACTATTAGTTCAAGTAAAATTTCAAAATCTAGTCAAAGTAGTACTGATAAAGTGGCTACTAAGAAAATGAATTTTGATCAAATTCAGAATGGTGACTACAGTAGTTTAGTTGGTAATTGGAAATTGATTAAAGCTGTTGGTCGGCATAAAGATGTAACTGATCGGACAGATTCTACTTTAACTATTACTCCGTCACTTTTAAAAACGCACGATATGGAATTATCAAAAGATGGTTTAACAGATAGTAATGATACGCATCCGATTGAAGTTAAAAAAGTTGGCGATGCGTTGAACATTATTAATTCTGAAGGTGATCCGAAAACAAATGGATTTTCTCAATATAACTGGGGCGTAACATTTTATCCAGCAAATTCACAGAATGTAATTATTGACGGTGAAAAACAGGCACCTATTTCTAAAAATCTAATAGCTATTTGGGTAAGTAGCGACAACTACACTGAAGTTTTTGAAGAAGAATAAGATAAGAAAGGTAAGAAAATCAAATGAAAGAAAAAATAAAGAGTAATAAACCAAATGTAATTACCATTGTAGTAATTATAGTAATTGCCTTAGTGGGGTGTATTTATGGGGTAGTCCATCAGCATAACTATTTGAATGACCATGATTTAAATGGAAGGTATATTTGTGAAGTAACAAGCCATGGCCAGACGGAAAAGTGGAGTATTAAATTTAAAAATAATAAAACTTTCGTATATACTGCTAAATTTATGAATAAGTATGAGGATTATTGGGATTCGAATGTTTCTAAAGAAACAGGAACATATCAACTTTCAAAAGGTAATTTAAAACTTAAAGGTAAGCAAATAAATGCTGAAGGAAAACTTTCGGAAGATAAAAAGAGCTTTACTTTGAAAAAAGTAAAGAATGCTCATTCTTCTACCCAATTCCCCAGATTTTTAAGAACTGGATTAACTTTTAAGATTGATGAATAAGAAAAAGGATAAGAGATGGATTACGAAAATTTAAAGAAACATAAAAAAGGCTGGATTACTGGTGGACTTATTCTTTTAATAGCAATTGTTTCGTTGTTTGCATGGAATAATTATAATGCCCATCGACTCAATGGAAGTTATAAAGGTACGATAACTTTCTTATTTTGGAAAGAAAAAGTAGATATGAAGTTTTCAAGGGATAAGACTTTTACTTCTACTACTACATTGGAAGATGGAAGAAAGTCTAAAGAAAGAGGAACTTATGAAATTTCCGGTGATAAGTTAACTCTAAACTTTAAGGGAAAGGATTCTTTATACGGCAAATTAGAAGATAACCGAAAAAAGATCACCTTTACTTCTGGCGATGAAAAGGCAGAAAACTTACTGTTGAAAGGAGTAACGCTGAAAAAAGATGACTGAACTAGGATTTATTCTTAGTTTTAAATAAACCATAAAATGCATATTTTTATTGGATATGCATTTTTTTGTAGAAAAAATAGGTAAAAGAGTATTATTGCAGACTGAAATATTTAAATAAGATAAGTGTGGTATCATAAGACGTTAATGTGTTATAAAACAAGGAGATGACAATGACTAAACGTAAGATATGGACTTTAATCGTATCTGTTATTTTAATTCTGGGATGTATTTGGTTTACATTTTATTATGCTAATGGTCTACAAAAGGATACTGTTAAATTCCAAGATGGTACAGTCTATCAAGGCACAACTGAAAATGGAAAACTTCGTTCTGGCGTAATGCATTTTAACAATGGCGATACTTATACTGGTGCGTTTAAAAACGGCCATTTTGAAGGCTTAGGTACTTATAAATCGCATGAAGGTTGGACGTTTAAAGGACAATTTCATCACGGAGTTGCCCAAGGAAATGGACAATTAATGAAGAAAGGAAAAGTAATTCAGTCTGGGAAGTATGAGAGGGGAGTATATGTTAAACAATGAGAATTAAATGGTTTAGTTTAATCCGAATCACGGGTTTAATTTGTGTGCTTCTTTATCACTTCTTCCAGATGCGCTACACTGGTGGCTTTATTGGTGTAGATATCTTTTTCACATTTTCTGGATATTTGATTACTGCTTTAGCCTTAGATGAGTTTAGCCGGTCTAATAAATTTAGGTTAGGAGATTTTTATTATCGTCGAATAATGAGGATCTTGCCGCCTTTATTGTTAATGATAGCCTTTGTCTTACCTTTTACGCTTTTGGTAAGTAAAGACTATATTACTGATCTTCCTAAACAATTGGCAGCCGCAGTTGGTTTTTCAACTAATATTTTTGAAATTAATACTGGTGGAACTTATGAATCGCGCTTTATACCACATCTATTTGTGCATACGTGGTCATTAGCTATTGAAGTCCAATTTTACTTAGTTTGGGGCTTTATTTTATATCTTTTAACCAAGATTACACCTAATGTTAAAAAGTTCAGAATACGTGTATTTTTTGCATCTGCAGTTTTAGCGGCTGTAAGTGCAACGGTAATGTATTTACGTGCACAAAGTTTAAGCGAATTTTCACCAATTTATTTCTCAAGTATTGCGCATATTTTCCCATTCTTTATTGGAAGTATGCTCGGTTCGATTGCGGGAATTCAAGATTTATTGCCTGCGTTTAGTAATAGTGTAGCAAAACATTGGAATAAAGCTGGTGCCGTTACTTTTATGGTGCTAAATTTAGCGTGTTTATTTGCTTTAGCTTATGTTTTGCGCTTTGATCAACGTAAGACTTATATGTTTGGCTTTTTGTTAGCAAGTTTATTTGCGGCTTGTGCAATCTTAGGAGCTAATATTTTACACCGTAAAACACCTAACACTAAGGAACCATTGATTTTTACTTATATTGCAGACATTAGTTACAGTGTCTACTTATTCCACTGGCCTTTGTTTGTAATTTTTTCAAAAATTTATCCAACTTGGCTAGCAGCTTTAATTACGACAATTCTTTCAGTTCTTTTTGCAAGTGTATCGTTTTATTTCTTAGAACCTTTAATCAGAGGAAAAGCTGTTTCAATTGGAAAACATAAAATTACTTTCAAGCATATTGTGGCTCCATTAGGACTAGGCTTAACACTTGCTATCGGTCTTGGGGTGTATTTATGCCTGCAGGCACCTTCAATTTCTTCTTTAGAAAAAAATCTACTGCTTGGCGGAATTCAGCAGGACGCAGATCAATTAAGTACTACCTATGTTCAAGCAGCACCTAAGCCTCCTAAGAAAGAAAATGCGCAAAATAGTGCACAAGATGATGGAGCAACTATTATTGGTGATAGTGTGACTTTAGGAAGTAGAAAATATCTCTTAGACCATATGAAAAATGTTGATATTGATGCAGAAGGTAATCGTACTATGGATAAGGCCTACAATGTGCTGATGAACGCGCAAAATTCAGGTCGATTAAAACGCAATGTTGTAATTTGTATTGGGACCAATTCTTTAGATGATTATCAACAGCAGACTGAGAAGGTTATTAAAGATCTAAAACCAGGTCATCATTTAATCTTTATTACTCCGCATGATGGTCATGCCGATTCATCATATAATTCTTATAAGTTAGCCGTTTGGGAACGAACTCTTCCTAAGAAGTACAAGTTCATTACAATTGGTGATTGGGACAAGGTGGCTCGGGCACATCAGAATTTATTTGCAGGTACTGATGGAACACACTTTGGAGGTCGAGACGATATTAGTAAATTGTATCTAGACTGCATTAAGGATGCCTTGACTCGTGCGGAGAAGACGCCAGTAAAAAAGTAGGATGAAAAATGGCTTTGCAATAGTTCGCAAAGCCGTTTTTGGTAATTTAAATAATATTAATAGATAGTTAGATGGGAAAGTAAAATAAAAAAGAAGTATCTGAATCTCATAATGATAACATTAAGTCAACACAATCTAGAAAATCTAGTCATAGTTCTGTCAATAAAGAACAAAGTAGTTCAGTCGAATTTGTCAATTTAAGTAAAAGTTCTTCTTCAGTCTCACAATCAAAAGGACCTAGTGCTAACCAAGAAAGAATCTTTAATTGGAGGAGATAAAGGAGCAGTAACTATTCCAAATGAAATGCGAGGAAGATGGTATCTCGCCAATGCAGAGACTGGAAAAATTACAACAATTGTATTTGGCGAAAGTTGGATTACTTATGAAGATCTAGATACAACTGAACTATACAAGAAGAAAGATGGCTTTGATGCGTATGAGTATGGACGACATCACCTAGGCTATGAACGAAAAACTGAGGTGAGGCATCAAAAAACGTTTCTTCTGAAACTGGAAAATGGGTAAGTGAAGTAGGCTGGCGAAGTAAATCAGACGCTGAAAAATATGCTAATGAAAAATTCAGTAATTTACATTATAATTCCGATACAGATGATAATGATGACTAAATAGAAGAAAAAACGTTGTTATTGCAATAGAGCAGTAACAACATTTTTTCTTTACGTAATAAATTAATGAAGATCCAGAAATGAGGGAAAAGATTATGCTCTACGAAACAAGAATGTTAGAACGTGAACAAGATGCTATTAAAAAAACGGTAGATTTTAATTTCTACCAGTTTATTTTTATTTAAATTAATATACAGCACCATCGTAGAAGTTATATTTAGGACGGTTAAAATCAAATGTAGCTAACTCGCTCATCTTGATTACGTTGTCAGCTACACCCCAGCTCATTAAGTTGATTGATTCACCAAATAATTCATCGGGAATTACAAGTAAAACATACTTGCCTTGAGACATTGCATAACCTAATTCCATCCCTAAACCAACATCTTCTTCTTTAGGAACGTAAACGCCAAGCATGATGTCGCTAGTCTTGATTCCGACTAAATCTCCATTGTAAGTAGCTTGGGCCCATTCTTTGTCATGTAAATATTCAGGATGTTCATCAACGCGAATGCCTTTATATTGGTTTTGAAGAGGCACATAGCTGTTTTCTAAATCAATAGTTGGGTTGGCGTTTAAAGCGCTCATAGCGTCTTTGTACGCTTTGTTTTGGGTTTCAGTAAACCAACCGGCACCAAAATAAACTGTCTTTTGTTTTGTCATGGAAAAACCTTTCTTTCTTATCGGTGGAATATTTTTTACATTAACTAACTTTAACAAAATTTAGGTAAAAGTAACACCCACTTTTGTGTTTTTGAAATCGGTTTTATATAATAAAAATAGAAATTTTTGCTTAGGAAAGGCGGAATCTACTACGAATACTAAAAAAAATCTTTTCGATCCAGAAGCTGTTTTTGTAACAGATTTAACTGATCGAAATGCAATCTTCAAGACCGTTTCTCAAAAATTATATGACTTAGGCTATGTTAAGGAAGACTTTTTAGGCGATATTATTGAACGAGAAGATAAGTACCCAACAGGAATTTCGATGAGACCATTATCTCGTGACTTACCTGATGTTGCTGTACCGCATACTGAGGGAGACTATGTAAGTACTCAATTAATTGTTCCAATTGCGCTTAGAAACTACTCGACTTTTAATAATATGGTTAACCCTAGTGAAGAATTAAAGGTTAAATTTTTATTTTTGATTTTGAATAATGATCCAGATATGCATTCAACTATTTTAGCTAAAATTATGGATTTCTTTGCTGGAACGCCAGTAGATGAATTAAATGAATTATTCAATTCTGATTCTAATGAAGAAATTTATGATTTCTTAGAAAATAATTTTGAAAATTAAAGTAGAAAAAAGAAGCTGCATTGCAGCTTCTTTTTTTCTCCAGATTAAATTACTAAACTTCCGGATAATCAGTACTTGAAAACGAAAGTGAAAAGTAATCGCAACGTTTATATCCGATTACTAATTCAGCAACTTCATGTGTTGCACTTAAAATAGTTTTCTTAACTTGACGTACAACTGGATAGTCTTTGGCAATCTTTAGTTTTTGACTGATTTCATCGTCTGCTTGTACGATTGTATCCGTTTCTGTAAATGGCTCATCAAATAGATATAATTGCTTATCTTTTTGTAGAGTCTCATATATACTGTGATAGTTATTTGGATCTTTAGCCAAACTTCTATTGATAAATTTGGCTGGAATAAATGAACGGTGTAACATGAAAGGCTTATCGTCAATTAAACGTAAACGTTCAATATAGTAATAACTATTGTATTTTGGTAGGCCAAGCTTTTCAAGTATGTCAGCTTTATTATTTTCTTGAAGTTTTAATACTTCAACTCTATCTTCTTGTTGGTTATCAGAGAAAACTTCATTATCGCTTAGACGAACCAGCTTGTCCTTCCTTGAACGTGAAATGAACGTACCTTTTCCTTGATGACGAACTAAGTAGCCTGCCTTAACTAGGTCTTTGACAGATCTGATAACAGTAATTGAAGAAACGTTAAATTTATCTTTTAATTGAGCTTCGCTATAAAATTTATCTCCATATTTAAATTTGCCAGAGATAATTTCTTGCTTCAGCTCATTTTCAATTTGCAAATATTTTGGAATGTCCATAATCTATATCAATCCTCAAGATAGATTCTCCTAAGATCCATGATATCACTGCTTGAGAGCTTCATGGTAGAACGAAGATATTCATTGATTCCTCCGTATTGCTGGTTTAGGACATGTACAGCATGGTCTAAGTATTCTGGATATACTGACTGAATATCCTTAATAGACTGCAATACACGCTTGCTAGAGCCGTCAGCGGCTGCTTGCTTAAGCATTGCATCAACAAAACTTTTTGTTGTGATATTTGTTAGAGTATAGTCATATTTGATAGTAGTAAAAGGTACACCTAATGCTGATAAAATCAACAAAGCTCCAAACCCTGTCCTATCTTTTCCTGCAGTACAGTGGAAAAGAAGAGCATTCTTGTCTTTATCATTTGTAAGTAAAAGGTCAAAGAATTTACGGTAAGCCTTTTGAGCAGTTTGTCCATTGATCATATCTTCATAAGCAAAGAACATATGCTTGAAACCAAATTCAGGATCTTTTTCGGCATTCTCTTCTAAAGCAAAGATTCCCTTAGATGCATTAGTTAGATCATCACTAAAAACTGGATCAAAAACATATTTAGCGCCTTCTGGAACACGATCGGGATGATCATTTTTTTCTTTTTCTGTTCTAAAGTCAACGTCATACTTAACGCCATGCTTCTGTAATAATTCTAAGTCTGATGAAGAAAGATCAGCTAAATTACCAGTTCTAAGCAATTTGTTATATTTGATTGTCTGACCGGACATAGTTTTATAGCCTCC
This sequence comes from Lactobacillus taiwanensis DSM 21401, assembly GCF_001436695.1. GTDB lineage: Bacteria > Bacillota > Bacilli > Lactobacillales > Lactobacillaceae > Lactobacillus > Lactobacillus taiwanensis. The sequence continues at coordinate 235,163 of NZ_AYZG01000001.1, read as the reverse complement.
AAGTTCGCGGAAATTGCGACCATTTTGGATGCCAATTAATTTCGTCTCATAATTTTCGCTCATTAGTATTTTTCCTCACTATAGTTATTTAAATACAGTATTATTACTTTAACATATTTTGTCACAGATATTTTCTTTTTCTCGGATTTATAAAAAGAAAACAGACTTATTAATTGTTATAATTAATGGTAAAATTACAATGTAAAGATGCAAATTCCATGCGGAGATGATTACTTATGGTAGAAGATTACGACAACATTTTAGTTCCTGTTGATGGTTCTGAAACAGCAGAGCGTGCGTTTGATAAAGCAGTAAAGATTGCGCTTGATAACAATGCTCATCTTGATGTATTGAATGTTATTGATACTCGTCAATTTATGGGAGAAATGCAGGATACTTTGATTTCTGGGGACACCATTTATCAAATGACGCAAGATTCCGAAGAGTATTTAAAGAGTCTAAAAGAATGGGCTAAGGAACATTTTAACTTTACTGATGTTTCTTACCATATTCGTTATGGCTCACCGAAGAGAATTATTGCGGTTGATTTTATTAGGGATCACCACAACGATTTGATTATTATGGGTGCAACTGGTATGAATGCAGTTGAAAGAATGTTAATGGGTAGCGTTACTGCTTATGTTAACCAACATGCTTTATCAGATGTGTTAATTATTAAAACTGATCTTGACAACAACAAGATTGCAAAACCTAAGAAAAAGTATTTTTAAAAAACGAACATTATAAAAAACACTCTATCAGTAATGATAGAGTGTTTTTTTATAAAGTGGATCGATCCAATTCAACTAATTAATAATTACTAGCGCTTACATTAAAATAATAGTATTCAAGTACGAATATTTTTGGTATGATACTTAAGAACGAACGTTAGTACTAGGGGAAAGGAAGAACGATAATGATGAATTTCGATTACAACATTATAAACTGTAACCAAGATTCAGTGGCTCGTTCTTGGGCTGATTCCTTCGGGGAATCAGTCTTCATTGGTGTTGACGCTTTCGTTGTTTTTTTAGCGACTTTTCTGGCTCAATGTGATTAGCTCTTTTTGTCAGCTCATCATATTGGGTCTTTTTTTGTATTTGTCATTTAATGTTTTTCATTAGGAGGAAATGATGAAAAAGTTCAAAAAAGTCTTAGTAGGCCTTTTTGCAATTTTACTTGCTGTTGTTGCAACTGCTTGTTCTAACAAATCAAACAGTTCAAAGGATGGTTATACACCAAAATCATTAACTATCCAATTTGTACCTAGTCAAGCTGCTAATAAGCTTGAAGCTCGTGCTAAGCCTTTAGAAAAAATGCTTTCTAAAAAGCTTGGAATTCCAGTTCATGTTTCAATGTCAACTGATTACAACACAGTTGTTGAAGCTATGAAATCTAAAAAAGTTGATGTTGGTTTCTTACCACCTGATGGTTATGTATTAGCTCATAAACAAGGAGCTGCTGATGTTTTACTTCAATCTCAACGTTACGGCGTTAAGCAACCTGGTGGTAAAGCAACTAATAAATTAGTTGATTACTATAGAGCAGAAATTCTTGTTAAAAAAGGTTCTAAAATTAAATCTTGGAAGGACCTAAAGGGCAAGAGTATTTCAGTTCAAAACCCAACTTCTTCAGCAGGTTATGTTTTCCCAATTGCTGAACTTGGAGAAAAAGGTTTGGATGTGCCAAAGGATTGTAAGTTAGTTACCGTTACTGGCCAAGACCAAGCAGTTTTGAATGTATTAAATGGTGATACTGACGCAGCATTTGTGTTTGAAGATGCTCGTAACACGGTTAAAAAAGACAATCCTAAGATTATGGACCAAGTTGTTCCAATTTACTTCACTAAGCCAATTCCTAACGATACTATTTCTGTTAGAAGTGATATGTCTAAGTCCTTCCAAAAGAAACTTGCAAAGGCATTTATTGAAGTTGGTGAATCTAAAGAAGGTAAGAAGATTATCGAATCAATTTACAGTCACGAAGGCTACACTAAGTCTAAGGACAGCAACTTCGATATTGTTCGTAAATATGACAAGATTATTGCCAAGGACAAGAAATAGTCAATTAAATAAAGCTTAGTTAGTAAAAGATAATTGTCCCTAAAAGACAATTATCTTTTTATGCACTGTAGTCAATTTAAATAATGTTAAGGAGATTTTTAAATTAAATGGCAGCTACTAATCAGCCAATGATTCAACTAAAAAACGTTAGCAAAATTTATAATAACGGAACAGTTGGTTTAAAGGATATTAACTTAAATATTGATAAAGGAGAATTTGTCGTAGTAGTAGGTCTATCTGGTGCAGGTAAATCTACTCTACTTCGTTCAATTAACCGTCTGCAAGATGTCTCTGAGGGAGATATTAGAATTGATGGTAAATCAATTACATCTGCTAAAGGTAAAGATTTACGCGAAATTCGTCGTGATATTGGAATGATTTTCCAAAGCTTTAACCTAGTTAAACGTTCAAGTGTTTTGCGCAATGTTTTAACTGGCCGAGTAGGTTACTATCCAACTTGGAAAACAACTTTTAACCTATTTGCTAAGGAAGATAAGCAAAAAGCATATGAAGCATTGCAACGTGTTGACTTAGCAGATAAAGTTTATACTCGTGCGGATCAACTTTCCGGTGGACAACAACAACGTGTTGCTATTGCCCGTGTACTTACTCAAAATCCTAAGATTATTTTAGCTGATGAACCAACAGCTTCACTTGATCCTCAAACTTCACGTCGAGTTATGCATGATTTGAAGATGCTTAATGAAGAATATGGGATGACTGTAGTTGCTAACCTTCACAGCGTAGAACTTGCTAAAGAATTTGGAGATCGAGTAATCGGTGTTCGTGCAGGTCAAATTGTTTACGATGGCAAGATGAGTGAAACTTCTCAAGCTGTCTTTGATGATATTTACAATGGTGGAAATGGCAAGAAAGGGGAAGAAGATGCCTAAATCTAAGGAACAGCATTTAGCTGAGTTGCCTAAAAAGAAATTCAAAATTATGAACTTTGTATGGGTCGTAATTATGATTTTAGGTCTCTTTCTTTCAGTAGATGTAACAAATACACACATTAGTGTTTTGTTTAATAACTTTAGCCAATTTACTGATATTTTTGTTCAAATGTGTCATCCTGATTGGGGATATGCAGCTACAGCAATTCCACTTTTAATTGAAACAATTAAAATGGCAATTTTAGGAACTGTCATGGGATCAGCAATTGCTTTTGTTTATTCTCTTCTAATTGCGAGAAATATTGTTAAAAATAAAGCAGTTACTGGAATTTTAAGAATAATCATGAATATTGTTAGAACTATCCCAGACTTGCTTTTAGGTGCAATCTTTGTTGCTGTTGTAGGTATCGGCCCAGTTGCCGGTGTTTTAGCTTTGACTGTATTTACATTTGGTGTGGTTGTTAAATTGTTCTATGAAGCAATTGAAACAATTGATCCAGGTCCAATCGAAGCTTTAACAGCCGTTGGCGCAAATAAACTACAAATTATTCATTTTGCTGTGATGCCACAAATAATTACTTACTTTATTTCTTATGTTTTATATGCATTTGAAATTAATGTCAGAGCTTCAACAGTTCTTGGATATATTGGTGCCGGTGGTATTGGTTTGTACTTACAACAAACTCTTCAAGTCTTTGACTATGCTAAGACCGGTATGATTATCTTAGTTATTATCGTTGTCGTAGTTATTATTGACTACATTTCTACTAAATCTAGGGAGGCGTTGATGAAATAATGGGTACTACAATGAAAAAATTACCTCCTAAACCAGTGGACACTAAGAAAAAGATTCAACACTGGACAATCGCTATTGTCACTGTTGTTTTAATTATTTGGTCATTTGTAGGAATGGATTTTGGCGGAATAAAAGCAAGTGCAGGTCAAATTGCAGGAGCTATTGTTGCCGGAATTTTTCATCCAGACTGGTCATATGTGTATAACGGAAGCGGTGAAGATTTAATCTCTCAATTATGGGAAACAATTTGTATTGCTTTCTTGGGTACCTTTATTTCTGCAATTATTTCTTTACCGTTCGCCTTTTGGGCAGCTAATACTCGTCATAAGAAATGGTATACATCCCGTTCAGGAAAAGTTGTATTAGCCGTTATTCGTTCATTTCCAGAAATTGTTTTAGCCTTGATGTTTATTAAGGCAGTAGGACCAGGTTCCGCAGCCGGTGTACTAGCTTTAGGTTTCCACTCAGTTGGTATGCTTGCTAAATTGTTCTCAGAAGCAATTGAAAACCTTGAAGAAGGCGCAAATGAAGCTGTTACTGCAGCTGGTGGATCTAAGTTTAACATTATTATGTTTGCTACAATGCCTAACTTAATGCCAGCCTTAATCTCTAATACTTTGTATCGATTTGATGTTTCAATCCGTTCAGCATCTATTCTAGGTTTAGTTGGTGCTGGTGGTGTTGGTTATCCATTAATCATTGCCTTGCAATACCGTCAATGGAACCGAGTAGGTGTCATCTTAGTAGGAATCATCGTCATGGTGGTAATCATTGACTGGATTTCCGGTTGGATTAGAAAGAAATTAGTTTAATCAACTGAAACGAGTAAGATTTATCAAATCTGCTCGTTTTTCTTTTGTCAAATTCTAAATTTTTTTGTAATATCTATCTATAATAATGATAAGTACGGGAAAAAGTGAACTTTTTTGTTATAATGGAAGTTGTATTTCAAGGAGGACAATGATGGATAATTTAACTACCATGACATTGGCTGATGATATTGCATTATCACAAGAAAAAATTATCAATGGCCAACAAGACCTGAATACCAAAAGAATTTACAACGAAATCAATAGTTTAAGCATTCTTGATAAGCCAATCGAAGAATACTTTGATATGACTCAAGATGAATACTACAATAGCGAATCTGATGGGAAGTTAACTTTACTTCATTTAGATCAATCATTACGTGAATTAAATGATCGAATTTTAACTAATCATGTGGATGGATATGTTGATCAAGATGAGATTAATTTAACCTATAATCATGAAGATCCAATGCAAGATGGTAGCTATGACCGCGCTACTGACTTACATGTTCTACTTTACAGCTTGAAAGTTATTGGAGCTGTTAGAGCAATTGTTCCAAATGATTTAAAGAAGGTTTTGTCTAAAGATGCGGTTCTATCATTAGGTCTTGCCGCAAACGCTTTGGCAAATAATTAACCCCAAGGCCATTAACGGCCTTTTTTTGTGTGATGAGTGGGGAAGAGTATCATGAAAATTATCAATAAAACCAAAGGTATGATTGATAAGTTTTCCGGGATGACTCGGAAGATGATGCGAAATAAAAGTAATATTCCATTTGATGGAATGCAAAAATATATGACTGTCGGTGAATATAACGTTGGAGCTTCAGAGGGAACGCCTCACGGTGAAGAATATAAGCTCATTGTTTACAAGGATACTGACAATGTTTTGCATCAAGCTTTACGTTCTGTTGATGCTTCTGATTTAGCACCAGCGTACGTAAGGAAATTTGATAAACGCTTAAATCGTTTTACTGCTTTTGTTAACAAGCAAACAGGTCGACGTTATATTGTTGAAGATCAACTAGATCAGTTAGTAGATTATGTGAAAAAGCATAGCCGAGATGGCTATAACTCAATTAATATCGGTGTTTTAACCGATACACACTATAAAGATGCTGATAGTATTGATTTTTATGGACATAACGGACTTCGTCATGTTAAAGAGTTTAATTATCTTGAAGATAAAGATGTTTTAGATTTAAAAGCTCATTTAGGTGATTGGATGGATGGATCCGATCCAGGATTAGTTGGCGAAGCAGAGTTGATATCTTTGTCTAGAACGTTTAGATCTAAAAAAACTAACTTTGCTGTCATCAAGGGTAATCACGATGAAAATGATAAATTTGATGAGCATCATGATCTGAGAGCTAGTTTTCCAGAAAATGAATTTGAGGATATAATGTGGCCAAGTATGTATGCGCAAGATGGTATTCACTATATCACGCGCAAGCACGGGGTTGCATATTTTGATAAAGATGACGTCAGAATTATTACAGTCAATACATCTGATTTACCTTATGAGCTTGATGATCAAGGAAAGAAAAAATACGATACTAAACTTGCTTTAGCGATTCGTGAAGATCAGATGCAAGAAATTATCGAAATTCTTGAAAATTCAAATGGTAAAACAATTATTTTCATGAGTCATGCAAACCCTATTACTCGCAAGGGAACAAATGCCTTGAAATTTAATGGGCGTTCTCTACATGAATTAATGGTTGCCTTTAATCAACGTGAAAAAGGATACCTTAATTCAAGGGATGTTCCTCCTGAATTTACCCTAGCTAATAGCTTTGATTTTACGAAGATAAAGAATGCAAAAATAGTTGCATATTTATGTGGACACCGTCATACTGAAGACCAATATCGCATTAATGGTATACAGTATATATTTTTTAATTGCTCGGCTCTAATGGGGCCTAACCATGCGCTTACTACGCAATATAATAAGCGCTGGAATAGACAGATGGATCATGCTAATGAAGCAGCTGGATATATAGTAAATGTTGATGTTCACCGACATTTATTACAAGTATTTGGATATGGAGCTGCTTCTAAGAGACGATTCTATCGAATTTAATTTTTGAAATGTAAATAGCTTATAATAAGACTACTGTTTATTTTGAGGTGAAAGTTACTTATGTGTGGAATTTGTGCGTTTTTTGATCCTGAATTAAAGGATAAAGACTGTGCTATTCAAGGAATGATGGATACAATTAAACACCGTGGTCCGTCTTCTGATGGAAAATATACTAATGATCAGGTGGCTTTAGGTTTTAGACGTTTGTCAATTATTGACCTTCGTGGTGGAAGTCAACCAATTTTTAATGAAGATAAAAGTAGAGCAATTATTTTTAATGGGGAAATTTATAATTTTAAACCATTAAGAAAAGAATTAATTGATGCAGGTCATACCTTTACTACTAAGGCTGATACTGAAGTTTTGCTTCACGGCTATGAAGAATGGGGAATGGATGGCTTATTGAAGAAAGTTCGCGGTATGTTTGCCTTTGTAATTTGGGATGACAATACCAAGACTTTATATGGTGCTCGTGACTTCTTCGGAATTAAGCCAATGTACTACTCAGACCAAAATGGTAAGTTAATTGTTGGTAGTGAATTGAAGAGCTTCTTAGCTTATCCAGGCTTTAAAAAGGAATTAAATACTGAAGCAGTTAAGCCATACTTAATGAACCAATATAATGACTTAAAGGAAACTTTCTTTAAGGGTGTTTACCGCTTTCCAGCAGGTCACTGGTTTGAATATAAAGATGGCAAAATGAAAACTCATCAGTACTGGGATGCTAAGTATGTTGAAAATAGTCTAAGTTTTGAAGAAACCTTAGATAAAATCAATGAGGACTTAAAAGAAACTGTTGATTTATACAGAAATGCGGACGTACCAGTTGGTGCATTCTTATCTGAAGGTATTGATTCTTCCTACTTAACTAGTTTACTTGATCCTGAAGATGTGTTCTCAGTTTCTTTTGATGATTCTACATATAATGAAGCATCAAAGGCTAAGGCACTTTCTGACTTACACGGCTGGAAATTCTTTGCAGATAAAGTTGATGCAGATGAAGCAATGCGTGACTTCCCAGAAATGCAATATCACATGGACGAACCAGATGCCAACCCATCTATTATTCCATTATGGTACTTGTGTAAATTAGCTAGAAAGCATGTTACTGTTGCCCTTTCTGGTGAAGGTGCCGATGAATTATTTGCAGGCTACGTTAACTACGGCATGCATACCCATAATGATGTAATTAAGGTCTTTACTGCTGGCCTTAAGAAATTACCTAAGAAGAGTCGTGTTCGTTTAGCTCATAAGATTAAGAAGATGCCTAACTTCCCAGGTAAAGTACATATGTACACTAACTTAGCAGAGCCAAGTGAATTTTATGTTGGACAATCTGTCATTTATGATATGGACTATCCAACTATCTTTACTTCTAAAGATGCTAATGCTATCTTGCGTGATAAATACAAGAATGATTTGACAGTTAATGGCATTTATCAAGAAGACTTTAAGAAAGTTAAGAATATCGATGAAGTTAAGCAAATGCAATATATTGATCTTCACCACTTTATGCTTAATGATATTGAGCAAAAAGCAGATAAGATCTCAATGGCTCATTCTCTAGAATTACGTGTGCCATATCTTGATAAGAAGATTGCAGAACTTGCTAACTCAATCCCAACTAAATATTTAGTTAACCGCCACGATACTAAATATGCTCTTCGTAAGGCATCCGAAAAAGTCTTGCCAGAAGAATGGGCTCAAAGGCCAAAGCTTGGTTTCCCAACTCCAATTAAGCAATGGCTTAAGGAACCAAGATTTTATAAGCAAGTTAGAGAATTGTTTACTGAAGACTTTGTAAATGATATTTTTGACCAAAAGAAGATTGTTAAATTGCTTGATGATAATTACAAGGGCGATGGTTCAGCTCGTCGCCAAATCTGGGCTATTTACACTTTCTTGGTTTGGTACAAGTTATTCTTTGTTGACTATGATGAAACTGTTAAGAAGTATCAACACGTTCAACCAGAAGTGGCAGAATTAATCGAAAGTGGAAGACTTGTTTAATTAAAAGTTAGAGAGAAGTACGGATTACAAAATGGTACAAGCAAAATTTACTCCTATTTTACTAGGTAGCGATATCAATGTTTACGGAATGGCGCGTTCATTCAATGAAGCTTATGGAATTAAGGTTCAAGCTTGGGCAGCTAGTCAGTTAGCAGCAACACGTTACTCTAAGATTGTTGACGTGGAAGTTCATGAAGACTTTGAAGAAGATCCAGGCTTTATGAACGTAATGAAGCAAAAGATTGAAGAATACAAGAATCATCCAGAACCAGTTATTTTAATTGCTTGTGGGGATGGATATGCGGAATTACTTGCTAAGCATAAAGATGAATTAAAGGATACTTTCGTAGTTCCTTATATTGATTATGATTTGCTGGAGAAACTAATTTCTAAGGAAGGTTTCTACGAAATCGCTGAAAAGTATGGTCTTCCATACCCACATACTAAAATTGTGACAATGGATGATTATAAGGCTGATAATTACTTGAATTTACCATTTGATTATCCAGTGGAATTGAAGCCAGAAGATCCAGTTTCTTGGTTAAATTGCCAATTTGAGGGGCGTAAAAAGGCATTTACTATTCACGATGAGGCTGAATTAGTTGATATTGTAGGTAAAATCTACACTCATGGATATACTGAAGACTTAATCTTACAAGACTTTATCCCAGGTGATGACTCTAATATGCGTGTACTTAATGCATATGTTGACAAAAACCACAAGGTTAAGATGATGTGTTTAGGTCATCCACTTCTTGAAGATCCTACTCCACAATCAATTGGTAACTATATGGCGATTTTACCAGCATTTAGTCAAAAGCTTTATGACACAGTTCAATCATTCCTTGAAAAGTTGAATTACACTGGAATGGCTAACTTTGACATTAAGTATGATCCAAGAGATGGAGAGTACAAGTTCTTTGAAATTAACTTGCGTCAAGGTCGTTCAAGTTTCTATGTAACTTTAAATGGCTACAACTTAGCTAAGTGGTATGTAGATGATTATGTAGAAGATAATTTGAAAGATAAGCCAACTGTGTACGGCAATAAAGATGGTGCTGACTATATGCTTTGGCTTGGTGTTCCTAAGAAAATCTTTAAGGAATATGCTTACGACAACGGTTCAAAACGCTTAGCTGAAAAGTTAATTGATGAGGGGCATTACGGTACAACTGTCTTCTATGATAAAGATCGTAGCTTAAAACGTTGGTTATTGATGCACTACATGTTCCATAATTACTATGCTAGATATAAGAAGTACTACCAAGTAAATAAGGGACAATATTTTGAAGAAGAAGCTAAAAAATTAGAAAAACAAGCTCTTCGTGATGGTCAACAAGAAAACCATGAAAATGAAATTTAATTAGAAAAATACTGCTGAGAATTTTTTACTCTCAGCAGTATTTTTTTGACTACTTTACTAATTATAGAAAATTTTGAAAATGAGCCTCTCTCTTGCTAGACGTAACTTTTGCTTAATACAATATATATGATCCAAAATGTCAATACCTACAATATCATGTAGTTTCTGATAAAATAGAACCATAGATATTGTGAAAGAAGAGAATAACCATGTTACAACAAGATGCTCAAATTAAATCAATTACTCAAATGACGCTGCCAGAAACAGCCATTAAAAGAGACGGTAGCATCTATCCTTTTGCTCTTTACAAAATTGAAATGGTTTTAGATAGCTTGCATCTGACTGAACATGAAGCAGATATTCTACCTGCTATCCTTCAAAAACTAAATGGTGCAAAGCAGACTTCTACTGAGAAAATAGCAGATGCATTTGTTCAAACATTAATCGAATTCGGCTTTAGTGATGAAGCAAATGCTTATGTTGATTATCGTAGAGAAGACGAAGCTAATTTTAAGAAGCAAACTGAGACTACTAACCGTCTGAATCGCTTAGTTCATCATGATCCAACAATTGTTAATGAAAATGCTAATAAAGACTCACGTGTTTTTTCAACTCAGCGTGATTTAACAGCTGGTGTAGTTGGTAAAACAATTGGTTTAACGATGATGCCAGAACATATTGCGAAGGCTCACTTACGCGGTGACATTCACTGGCATGACTTAGATTACACACCGCTCAGTCCTCTAACTAACTGTTGTTTGATTGACTTTAAAGAAATGCTAGGTCATGGCTTTACAATAGGAAATGCAAATATTGAATCTCCTCATTCAATCGAAACAGCAACTGCTCAAATGTCTCAAATTATTGCTAATGTTGCTTCTAGTCAATATGGGGGATGTTCTGCTGACAGAGTAGATGAAGTTTTAGCTCCATATGCTGAAAAGAATTATCACAAGAATATTAAGGAAGCTAGCGAATTCTTTGACGATGAAGAAAAGATCAAGGCTTTTGCAGTTAAGCGAACAAAAAAAGATATTTATGATGCTATGCAAGCTCTTGAATATGAAATTAATACCCTATTTTCAAGCCAAGGACAAACTCCGTTTACTACTTTAGGATTTGGATTAGGAACATCCTGGATTGAACGTGAAATCCAAAAAGCAATCTTAAAGATTAGAATTGAAGGTTTAGGAAAAGACAAAAGAACAGCCATCTTTCCTAAGTTAGTCTTTACGCTAAAGAAGGGACTTAACTTACATCCTGGAGATCCAAACTATGATATTAAAGAATTAGCTTTGGAATGTTCTACTAAGCGTATGTATCCAGATATTGTTAGTTATGACATGATTAAGAAAATTACTGGATCATTTAAAGCTCCAATGGGTTGTCGTTCCTTCTTACAAGGTTGGAAAGATCCAGAAACTGGTAAAGAAGTAAATTCCGGTCGTATGAACTTAGGCGTTGTTACTTTAAACCTACCTAGAATTGCTATGGAATCAAAAGGAGATAAAGACTTATTCTGGCAAATCTTTAGAGAAAAGGTCCAAACAGCACATGAAGCTTTGCAAATTAAGGCTAAACGTTGTACTGATGCTATACCTGATAATGCTCCAATTCTTTATGAATATGGTGCTTTTGGTAAAAGACTAAATGCAGAAGATAATGTAAATGATCTTTTCAAAAATGGCCGCTGTACGGTTTCCTTAGGTTATATTGGACTTTATGAAGTAGGTACAGTCTTTTATGGTCCTAATTGGGAACATAATGAAGAAGCGCACCAATTTACTATTAATATTGTTAAAGAACTTCACGATTACTGCGCTAAATGGGAAAAAGAAGATCCAAATCACTATCACTACAGTGTTTATTCAACTCCAAGTGAAAGTTTAACTGATAGATTTTGTCGTTTAGATACTAAGAAGTTTGGTAAGGTTAAAGATATTACTGATAAGGAATACTACACTAATTCTTTTCACTATGATGTTAGAAAGCACCCAACTCCATTTGAAAAATTAGCTTTTGAAGCTCCATACCCATTCTATGCTGCAGGTGGATTCATTCATTATTGTGAATATCCAAACCTTAAGCAAAATCCTAAGGCACTAGAGGCTGTCTGGGACTGGGCTTATGATAAAGTGGGATACTTAGGAACCAACACTCCAATTGACCAATGCTACGAGTGTGGTTTTAAGGGTGAATTTGAGGCAACCGCTAAAGGCTTTGAATGTCCACAATGTGGCAATCATGATCCAGAAACTTGTGATTGTGTAAAACGTACTTGTGGTTATCTTGGTAATCCTTTGAAGCGTCCAATGGTTCACGGCCGTCACGAAGAAATTGTTCACCGTGTAAAGCACTTGAACTTAGGAATGGAAGAAAAGATGGCAAAGGATGAAGTTAGAAAGAATGACGAATACTAATGCCAGAAAAAGACAAAAATAGTCAAGAAGGTCCAGATGTTCGAGGTAACTTGATTAAGGTTAATGTTGGGGGAGACACAATTTTTGTTGATTCTAATCAATATAAACCTCAAGTTGAACATGCAAAGGAATTGAAAAGAAAACACCGTCTTCCAAAAAATCCAAAACCACAGGAATGGAAATCTGAAGAATATTCTAAACATAAAATAGCTGATTATAAGCCATTTAATTTTGTTGATGGTGAAGGAGTTAGATGCAGCTTATATGTAAGTGGATGTTTGTTTAACTGTCCTGGTTGTTATAATTTAGCAGCCCAGAATTTTAATTATGGACGTCCTTATACTCAAGAATTGGAAGATAAAATTATTGAAGATATGTCTCAATCTTATGTGCAGGGGTTAACTTTATTAGGTGGAGAACCATTTTTAAATACTTGGGTATGCTTGAAATTAATTAACCGGGTACGTAAAGAATTTGGACATAGTAAAGATATTTGGTCTTGGTCAGGCTATACTTGGGATGAGCTTCAAAAAGAAACTCCCGATAAGAAAGAAATGCTTTCAAAGATTGATATTTTAGTTGATGGACGTTTCATGGATGATTTAAAAGATTTGACACTACAATTTCGTGGGTCAAGTAACCAGCGAATTATTGATGTTCAAAAATCAATTAAGGCTAATAAGGTTATTATTTGGGATAAGCTAGTTAGATAAGTTTGATAGAATAAGGGAAACGATAATGTTTCTCTTATTTTTTTAGGTGAAAAAGATGCAAGAAAAGAATTTGAAATTAGTCGATAAAATTATGACCGCCTTGCAAGGTGTAGAAGATCCAGAATTACTAGTTGATGTAGTTAATTTAGGGTTAATTTATGGAATTGATATTGAAGGGGATCATGCCACAGTTAAGATGACTTTAACAATCGTTGGCTGTCCCTTGTCCACATATTTGCAAAATGCAATTGAAAAGGCAGTCTTGTCTGTTCCCAAAATTAAGACTTGTGATGTGAAGTTGGTTTGGTATCCAGTTTGGAGTCCAGAAAGAATGACGATAGCGGCTAAGAAACAATTAGGGATGCTGGATAATGAACAAGTCCTTGATCAAGAAAATAAAATTGAAGAGACAGAAAAGATAATTGATTTTTCTGTTCCAATAAAGAAGCTGGCAGAAGAATATCCAGATTTTATTCAAATTATGTATGACTGCGGCTTTACAAGAATTAAAATTCCGGGCCTGTTGTCTACCGTAGGAAGAGTAATGACGATTCCGCTTGGTGCCCAAGCTATGAAAATTGATTTAGACAAAATAAGGCAGGCGTTCGAAGATAAAGGCTACAAGGTGATTGATTAATGAAAGAACTAGATAAAGAACGACAAAAAGCTATTTTAAAAATTTTAAATTTTATTCAAGATGGTGGGGAGCTTGAAGAAGCAAAGAAAATGTTTCAAGCTGCCTTTGATCAAGTTGATGTGGCTGAAATCACTGCAGCAGAAAGAGAATTAATTGCTCAAGGCCTTGATCCAAGAGAAATCCAATATTTGTGCAATATTCACGCCGATGTTTTTAAGGGTAATATTAAAGAAAATAAGAAAAATTCTGAGTTTGAAAAACCAGGTCATCCAGTTCATACATTCAAGTTAGAGAATATTGTTCTTAAGTCCTTGGTAAATGACGCTTTATTGCCAGACTTAGCTAAGTGGGAAAAGGGAGATAAGGGTGCACTCTCAAAGTTAAGACAGGAGTTAAAAGACCTAGCTAAAATTCACTATCATTATGCTCGTAAGGAAACCTCAATGTTTCCCATTATGACTAAATATGGAATTACTGCACCACCGAAAGTTATGTGGGGCGTTGATGATAAAATTCGAAAACTCATTGGTCAGGCTAATTTACTTGTTAATCAAAAAGATATTGATCAAGTTGAAGTGTCTAAGGCAATAAAAGAGACGGCACGTGAAGTGCTTGAAATGATTTTTAAAGAAGAAGAAATCATGTTGCCAATGATTGATGAAGTTGCCAGTGAAGAAGACTGGGGCAATGTCAAAAATGAGGAAGAACAGATTGGCTATACCTTGATTCAAAAACCAATGAATTGGAAACCTAAGGAAAAGACTAAAAATGATGGGCCATTTTCTGTTGATAAATTAAGTAGCTTAGCACTAAATTTTGCAGAAGGAAGCTTAAATTTGGAGCAATTATCTGCAATTTTGGACTTATTGCCTTTTGCATTAACTTTTATTGATGAAAATGATAAAGTAGCTTATTTTGGTGGAGGCGCCAATATTTTCCCTCATTCTAAAAATGCGATTGGCAATAGTGTTTATTCTTGTCATTTACCTGAGAGCATACCACGAGTTAAAAAGATTTTTGACGATTTTCACCAAGGGAAAAAAGATAAGTATGAGTTTTGGTTTGAGCCAAGACATATGGGGCGGTACCTATACTTACAGTATTTTGCTGTGAGAAAAGATAATAAATATTTGGGCTGTTTAGAAGTTGCTCAGGATGTTACTGATATTAGAAGTTGGAAGAATGAAAAGCGATAACGAGAAGACTCTACCTGTAGGCAGAGTCTTTTTTACGCTCGTGCAAAAATGTTCATTAATTGCTAGACTGAATGTAAGAATATGGAAGAAAAGGGTGAGAAAGTTGCATAGTAAGGGAAATGTCCAACCGGATGATGAGATAAAGTTACATTGGCTTCTTTTGAGTGAGTTATTTACCTGGATTGGAGCCAGTTTTATTTGGCCATTAACTTCAGTTTATTTGAATAAAAGACTCCATGTTTCTTTGGCTATGATTGGAGTAGTACTTCTATTTAATTGTTTGGCTAATATGCTTGGTTCATTTATTGCTGGCGGGGCATATGATCATTTCAATCCATACTATTTAATTATTGCCGGCGCTGGCTTAGATGCCTTAGTACTATTTGGAATGGCCGCTAATCATACCTGGCCAATTTATTGGGTTTGGATGACTTTGACTGGTCTACTGGGCGGCTGGAATGGTGCATTAATTAATTCAATTGCGACTAGTATCAAGTCTAAGCCAGGGCGGTATATCTTTAATACAATTTATTTTGCACAAAATCTTGGTGTGGTACTAGGAACATTAATTGTAGGTTATATCTATGATTATTCAGTTACAATTTTATTTGTAATTGCGGCTAGTCTTTTTGTGATTGTAAGTATAAACGCAATCATTAATTATCGACCAATTATTAAGTTTCATTCGAAAAGAAAAGCTCAGCAAAATAAAGATAGTAAAAATAAGGTAACTCCGATGCCGGTTGCTAATCTAAAGCTGACTATCGGCTTTTTTACGACCTTAGCTGTAATTTGGTTGATGTATATGAACTGGGAATCTAATCTTTCAGTTTATATGGTTTCTTTGGGAATTCCTTTTCATTTATATAGTTTATTGTGGACAATTAACGCCAGCATTATTGTGATTGTTCAAGCATTTCTAAGTCGTTTTCCTAACACATTTAAGAACTTATTTCATCAAGTAGTATTTGGAGTTACTATGTTTGCTATTTCTTTTGTAACTCTAATTTTTGCAAAAGACTATGCTCACTTTGTATTTTCAATGGTTACTTTAACGCTTGGTGAATCAACAGCAATGCCCGCAATGCCCGCCTATGTAAATGACTTGTCACCTGTCGATAGTAAAGGGAAATACCAAGGTTTAATAATTTCAACGTCGGCTGTTGGGAGAGCATTTGGACCATTATTTGGGGGCTTGGTTATTGATAAGTTTGGTTATATCAATTTCTTTATTGTTGCTGCGGTTGGAATTTTTATGATGCTGGCAATTATTGTTCCCCTTCATACAAGATTAAAAGGAAAGCTGAAAATATTTAGGTAAACTTTTACATGATTTTTCTTATTAAGTGAAAAGCTTTACAGTATGAAAGCGATCTCCGCTTTTTATGAAAACGCCGTCTTATAATATAAATGTGCGGTAAATGAAAAGGAGATACACGATGAGAAAGATTTCACCTGAAGTTGCAAAACATATGGATAATTTATCTAATGAGACTGGCGTAATCAGTGCATTAACAATTGACCAAAGAGGATCATTAAAACGAATGTTAGCTGAGGCAGAAAATTAGCCTGCTGATGAAACAATAATTGTTGATTTTAAGGAGGCTGTTTCTAGTGAGTTGACTCCATATGCTTCTGCCATTTTGACAGATCCGGAATATGGTCTTCCAGCAACTAAGGGTAGAGATAAGAAGTGTGGTTTATTATTATCTTATGAAAAGACGGGCTATGATACTACTGAGCCAGGTAGAATGTGTGATTTAATTGCCGATCAATCAGCATTAAGAATTAAAAATGATAGTGCCGATGCAGTTAAGTTCTTACTTTACTACGATCCAGACGAAAGTGATAAAATTAACGATAAGAAGAAGGCTTTTGTCGAAAGAGTAGGAGCTGGAACTAAAGCAAATGGATTACCATTTTTCCGTGAATTATTAATTTATGATGGGAAAATTAATGATGCTAAAGGTGAAGAATACGCAAAGGTAAAACCTGAAAAAGTTTTCAAAACTATGCAAGAATTCTCTAAGTCTCAATATGATGTAACAGTTCTTAAAGTTGAGATGCCATTTAATATTAAGTTTGTAGAAGGCTATAATGGCGACAACAATGTTGTTTATACTCAAGAAGAAGCAAAGAAATTATTGAAGAAACAGTCAGATTTAACTAATTTACCATATATCTTTTTATCGGCTGGTGTAACTTCAGAAGAATTTATTGCAGAGATTGAAATGGCTGAAAAAGCTGATGCAGACTTTAATGGTGTGCTTTGCGGGCGTGCAACGTGAAAGTCAACAATTAAGCCATTTGCTGCTGAAGGAGAAAAGCAACGTAGAGAATGGCTTTCAACTGAAGGAAAGAAAAATATCGAGAACTTAAATGATGCACTTAAAGGTGCAAAATCATGGAAAGATAAATTAGAAATCAAAGAATAATAGCTGAATTATTTAATTGAAAACAAGGTCAGAAGTGGCCTTGTTTTTTGTATGGATGAACCTAGGTCCAACCTTGAAAAAACATACTTAGCGCAATAAAATAAAAAAGGAATTGTTAATTTGGAGGAAAACAATGAAAGAATTGAAATATACAAGTTTGGCTGTTGCGGCATTAACAGCTACTCTTTTAGCAAGTACTAATAATAGTAAGGTTCAAGCTGCTACAACTGATAAAAATAACACTGTCGTTGTAGCAAAATCAGATAAAGAAAAATTACAAGATGCTGTTAATCAAGCACAAAATTCAGTTAATAATGCTCAAGCAAGCGTATATAGTAAAAAGAGCGCATTAACTAACGCACAAGCACAGGCAAAAGCACCAAATGATGCCTGTGATGCTCAACAAGCTAAGGTAAATGATAGCCAAAAGAATTTAGCTGATAAGCAAGCTGTTGCAAAACAAGCACAAGATAAGTTAACTAGTGCAATTGAAGTAGCAAAGCAAGCAACTTCAGAAAATATTCAAAAGACCCAAAAGAATATTGCTGCACAGCAAGATGCAATTAAAGCTGCTAAGCAAAATGTCAGTGATGCAAATGCAGATTTAAATACAGCACAAAGTCAATTGGCGACTGCTAAACAAAAACAGGCTGATGCTCAAAATTTAGTTAACAGTAAAGAAGCTGCAAAGAAAACCGCTGATAATAATGTTGCTAACGCTGAAGCTGCTCTTAAGAATAGTGGACTAGATGAAGCAAAACAAAATGTTCAAAAAGTTCAAAACGCATTAAATGATATTAAGAAGACAAATGCGGATAACGAATCAGTTTTGTCTAAGAATCAAGCTGCTTTAGCTGAAAATAATCAAAAGATAGCAACTGTTAATAATAATCTTGCAGTGGCAAACAAAGCTGTAGTAGATGCTCAAAACAATGTTAATGCTAAACAAAAGGCGCTGGCTGATGCTAAACAAGCTTTGAAGGACTTACAAGATCAAGTTGCTCAAGATCAAGCAAGCGGTGCAGCTGGTTTCTTTAAGGCAATTGCTGACAATAAAGATAATTCTGAAAGTTTGAGAGAAGATGCTCAAACTGCATATGAAATTGTAGCGGGAACATATAAGGGTGAATATGGAAAAGAGCCAACCTGGTATGCAAAACGTGTACATTTAGGTGCTAAAAATGATGCTACCAGTATTGAAGAAATGAAAAATGTTCTTCCATATTTACCTAAGGTAAATGAAGCCCGCACAAGTCATAATAGATCTGTTTTGGGAATATCATTAACAGATATGGCTGTAGCTATGATTGATGCAGACTATCAAACAGGCTGGTTAGACCATCCAGACAGTTTATATCAATCAGAAAATCTTACTACTTATATGCAGGAACCAGTTCAATCGTGGATGCAAGAAGAAGAAACCTGGAATGAAATGGTAAAAGAGCATCCAGAATATGCTGATGTGTTAAATAGCTCTTACAATATTTATGCTTTCTTTACCAACCATTATGATGAATATTTACAAGTAGGTCACTTTTTGAATTTAATGGATCCGTCTCTTACTCATTTTGGAATGGGCCGCTTAGATGACTCTGCTGTTTCTTGGGATGTAAATGATGTTCTTGATGTTTCAAATCCACTAAGTGTTGAAGCCTATACTGATTTATTTAATAAGTATTCTAAAGATGTATTAAAAGAAGATCAGTTAAACACCCTTAAAGCTAACGTAGCTACTGCAAATCAAAACCTAGTTGCAGCACAAAATGCACTTAAATCAGCACAAAATAATGTTCAGAGTTTACAAGCTAACCTAGCAGAATTAAACAATGGTTCTGCTAAGATCAATAAAGCGATTTCTGATACGCAAGCTGCTCTTGCTAAAGGCCAAGAAAATCTTGAATTTGAGCAAAAACAACTAGATCAAGCCAATCAAACCTTAGCAGATGTTCAAGCTAAAGTTGGTACAAAAGCAAAGGCCTTAGATGATGCTAAAGCTGCACAAGCTAAGGCAGCAGAAGCTGTAGCTCAAGCACAAAATGTTTTATCTGAAGCTACTGCTGCTGTTAAGGCAAGTCAAGCCAAGGTAGATGCAGCACAAAATGACGTTCAAGTTAAAGATAATAATTTAAAGAGTGCCCAAGCTGCTTTCGATTCATTGAATCAAACTTTGAACAATTTAGAAAATGCTCAATCAAATCTCTCTGCTGCTCAAACAGCTTTGAATAAGGCAAATGATGACGTAACTGCTGCTAACAAGGCAGTTAAAGCTCAACAATTAATTTTAGATACTTTAAAAGAAGCAAAAGATAAAGCTGACGCCCAAGTTACAAATGCATCAGAAGAACTTAGGAAAGCGGAAGCAGAATTAGCTGCTGAACAAAGTAAGCTTGAAGATGTTAAGGCAAGATTAGACGCATTTAATAAGAAAGAAACAGAAAACAGCCATAAAGAAACTTCCAATACTGAAAAACCAGTAAACCCAACCAACAAACCTGACACTAGTCATGTTGTAAAACCTTCAGATAAAACTGCTGCAAATAGTACTGTAAAGCCAATAGATAAGCCGGATTCAAATAGTGAAGCATCAACAACTAATTCATCTGAAACTACCCCAGCTGATACTGATGCAGAGGTAAAGAATACTGATACTGTAAAAGAAAATGCTAAGGCAGATCTTAAGACTAACAATAAGTCTGAAGAAAAATTATCTACTGTTAAGATTGTTGATAATAGTGATAGTTCAGCCGTATCTGTTGTCTTAAACGATTCAAATACTCCAGTTAAGACCTTTGGAGAAAAGACAGTTAACGGTACTACTTACTACAAAGTTAGTGCAAACCGCTGGGTTAAAGCTGATAAAGCTCATGTAGTTGCTGTAACTGGTAATGTAACTACTAATAAATTGCCACAAACTGGTGCAAAGAATGAGCTAGTTGCAGCTCTTTCTGGATTAGCAGTTGCAGGAACTAGTTTAGTTAGCAACCTTGGTATTAACCGTAAGAAAAAGAATGATTAATTTATAAAATCATGTACTGATAAAAAAGAGTCGATAGATCAACGTTGAAAAACGAGATTATCAACTCTTTTTTATTGTCTAGCAAAACCAATTCTAACTGAATATGCATCCAAAAAAATGCGGGTCATGATTTGTAAAGGTAATCGAGAGCGCACTTCATAATCAGGAAAATAGTTGGTTTTTGACATGTAGCCCATAAAAGTTAATGTCGAAAGAGAAGCAAGCTGTCCATTAGGATTAGTAGTAAAGGATAGTAAAATTCATTTACAATATTTGTCTAATACGGTTAAATTACTTACTCACCAAGATTTTATTGAAAAATTGAAACAAGCTAAGATACCAAAAGAGATTAAGGCATTATTCGTATCTGAGTCTTAGACGTTTAACTATTAAGTAAACTAACAGACTAATTAAAACTAAACTCAATCCTATTAAAGATAATTTTATATTAGGATTGGATTTAGGTTTTTTATTATTTTTTTTAGAAGTATGTTTTATATTATTTTGGTGAACTTTTTTTGAATGTGATTGATAATTTGATTCATTTACGTAAGAAGAATTTGTGGAGGAAAGCTTATCAACTGAGTGATTATAATTTTCTTCTTTTATTTTATTGGGATCATAGCCAAAGTATTTTTTAAATAGATAAAGAGTGTGATAATCCGGTCTATAATTGATTGCTTTATCGGAAGAAAGAGGATGACCTAGAAAAGCCATATAGGTATGATACAGATCATGAAGATCGGGATTTCCATGATCATCTATGCGTAAACCATCTTCATTAAATTTGGGATTGGAAGTATCTTTTTCTGTATGTGTATTTTTGGAATGGTTTGTTGCTTCTTGTCTTTTTTTATAAGTTTCAGAGGTGGTTTTAACCATAGTGCATTTAATTTCAGTTACTCCACTTTTATTTTTCCAATCTACTGGAAGCATAGCCGATGGATTACCAACAAAAGTATAACCATCAATATGAATTGGATTAATACCACCCTCATCAAACATTCTATGGGGACTATCAGTATAACCGACTTGAGTAGATAATAAAAATCTTCCTAGATATTCATTGGTATCTTGATCGTATACTTTTGCATAAAGCTTCTGTACGCTACGTTCGTGTGTTGAAGATGTTTGAGTTTCTTGAGCTGAATTTGTATCTTCAGCATATACAGTTACACCAGAAAATATACTTAAAGAAGCTATCAAAAGTATGATTGAATAAAATATTTTATCTATGTGGATTTTGGGTGGTGAAATAAATTTTTTCATAATCTTTTCTCCATTTATTTGTGATGTAATTCATAACTCTATTATCCAAGAATGAGTAAAAAAAGACTAGAATGAAATATGAGAGATACAGCCTATTTATGAGAAAAAGGAAGATTAAAAATGGCTAAAAAGGTTTCACCACGCATAGTATTGGCTATCTTATCCGCAGGGATGCTATCATTTTTAGAAATTTTAGATGAAACAGCTACAACGGTTACTTTTCCTATCCTAACTAGAGAATTTGCAGTTACAACTGATCAAGTGCAATGGGTAAATACCCTTGTATTATTAGTAATTGCAACAATTGTACCAATTAGTTCCCAGATTAGATTAAGGATATCAACTAAACATATTTTTATCTTAGGTGTTTTATTGTTTGCTTTAGGATTGATAATTGATATTATTACGCCGTCCTTTGATTTATTACTGCTAGGACGTGCGTTCCAAGGTGTTGGGACTGGAATTGGATTACCGCTAATGTACAATATTATTTTAACGGAAGTGCCTAAAGAAAAAATTGGCTTTATGATGGGAATCGGAACAATGATTACTGCGTGTGCAGTTGCCTTTGGACCGGTTTTTGGCGGAACTATAACTGATATTTTAAATTGGCGTTGGATCTTTATTATCTCATTAGTTTTAATTTTAATTAGTTTACTAACGGGAACGTATTCAATTGAACAAATTAATTCATTGCAAAATGTAAAGATTAAGTATGGGCAGTGGTTTTCACTAGCTCTAGCTTTAGTCTGTCTCATGTTAGGCTTTACTCAAATAGCAAAGTATCAGTTTTTGTCAATTCAAGTTGCTGGATTTTTAGCATTAGGTATTATTAGTTTGTTAATTTGGATAAAGATATCTTGGTCGGATAAAAATGCGCTTATTAGCCCGCAACTATTCGAAAATTTCAATTTTAGTATGCAATTAATTGCCTATTGTTTTGCCAAAATTGCTACGTTAGCGTTAGGGTTTATTTTTCCTATTTATGTGCAAACTGTTAATCATGGATCAGTATCTCTTGCTGGCTGGATAACCTTTCCCGGAGCAATAATTAATGCGCTAATGGCAGCTTTAGCTGGCAAACTACTTGATAAAAAAGGAGCAAGACTACCAATTATTATTGGTGTGTGCGCCAGTTTGATTAGTTTGATTTTGATGAATTTCTTAGCGCCACTTAGCAATTTAGAAATTGTTTTCTTGTATATTCTTTATTATGGTGGCTATGGGATGTGCTTTGGCAGTTTATTGACTAGTGGCTTACTTAGTTTAGGTAAAGATAATCATGCTCAAGGTAATGCTATTTTTAATACGCTGCAACAGTTTTCTGGGGCACTGGGAACGGCACTAGCTGGTACAATGATTGCCTTGGCACAAAATCAAAACTATAAAAATAGTACAGCAATTGGATCCAAATGGGCTTTTATGATCTTGCTAGTTCTGATAATTATTAATTTGCTTCTGACAATTGTCTTTGTACCAAAGAAAAAATAAAGATAAAAAATTATGTTTTTAATAATAGACTAAAAATTTTAATAATGATATCATTTAGTTAATTACTTATGATTTATAAGGAGGAATTTTATTAATGGCATTATTCAATGTACGCGGTGGTGCTGGTGATATCACTAAGCCAGATCTTAATGCAAAACCACAAGATAATCTTTATTTAGCAGTGAATTCTGAATGGATGGAAAAAGCAAAAATTCCTTCAGATCGTTCAAGAATCAGCTCATTTGATGGTATTGACTTAAATATTGAAAAGAATTTAATGCAAGATTTTGCTGATTTTGCAGATGGTAAAAAGAAGTTGCCAGAGGTTCCTAATTTTGAAAAAGCAGTAGAACTTTATAAGATCGCTAATAATTTTGACAAGAGAAATGCAGATGGTGCAAAACCAATTAAGGCTGACCTTGAAGAAATTACTAGTTTACGCAATTTAGCTGATCTTAACTTAAGAGCGGCTGATTTTTACAAGAATGCGTTTGATTTACCAATTAGTGTATCGGTTGATGCTGACATGAAAGATACAAAGGTTCATGTAGTTTATGTTGGTGGACCTGGCTTATTCTTACCTGATACTACTACTTACGATAATCCTGCGGCAGCTGACCTATTGAAGGTATTACAAGATCAATCTGAAAGCCTATTGAAGATGGCTGGTGTAAGTGAAGCAGATGCCAAGAAATATGTAGAAGATGCTTTGAAGTTTGATAAGAAACTTTCTAAAGTTGTTAAGTCATCTGAAGAATGGGCAGATTATCCTGCAATGTATAATCCGATGTCCTTAGATGAATTCGAATCTAAATTTGATAGCTTTAAAGTTGATAACTTCTTAAGTAACTTATTTGCTCAAAAGCCAGATAAGGTGATCGTAACTGAACCTAGATTCTTAGACCATGTTGAAGAATTACTTAATGAAGATAACTTTGATGAAATTAAAGGCTGGATGGTTGTTAAATTCATTAATGGTGTAGCTGCATATCTTTCTCAAGATTTCCGTGAAGCTGCATTTCCGTTTAGTCAAGCTTTATCAGGTCAACCTGAATTATCTTCTGGTACTAAGCAAGCTTATCGCTTAGCTAACGGCATGTTTAGTGAAGTAGTTGGTGTTTACTACGGTCAAACTTACTTTGGTGCTGAAGCAAAAGCTGATGTCGAAGATATGATTCATAAGATGATTGACGTTTATGAAAAACGTATTTCTGAAAATGAATGGTTATCTGAAGATACTAAGAAAAAAGCAATTGTTAAGTTGCGCGCCTTAATTTTGAAGATTGGTTACCCAGAAAAGATCGAAAAAATTTACGATCGTCTTCAAGTTACTTCTGAATCAGAAGGTGGCAGTCTTTACTCAAATGAAAGTGCCGCTGCTGTTGAATCAGTTAAGTACAACCTTGAAAAATTAAACGAACCAGTTGATAGAACTGTTTGGTTAATGCCAGGTAACTTAGTAAATGCTTGCTACGATCCACAAAGAAATGACATTACTTTCCCAGCAGCAATTTTACAAAAGCCATTCTACGACCTGAAGCAATCACGTAGCTTGAATTATGGTGGTATTGGTGTCGTTATTGCGCACGAAATTTCACACGCATTTGATAACAACGGTGCTAAGTTCGACGAATTCGGTAATTTGAAGAATTGGTGGACTGACGAAGACTTTGCAGAATTCAAGAAACGTACGCAAGACGAAATTGACTTATTTAATGGAATTGAATATGGCCCAGTTACCTTAAATGGTAAGCAAATTGTTTCTGAAAATATTGCAGACCAAGGTGGTTTAACTGCAGCTGTTGAAGCAAATAAGGGCGAAAATGGCAACATGAAGGAAGTATTTGAAAACTTCGCTCGTGTTTGGGCAAACAAGCAACTTCCTGAATCAATTAAGACACAAGTCTCAGTTGACGTTCACGCTCCTGGTCCTGAAAGAGCTAATGTTCAATCGCAATGCCAAGAAGAATTCTATAAAGCATTTGATGTAAAGCCAGAAGATGGTATGTGGCTTGATCCAGAAAAACGTGTTGTAATTTGGTAGGAATTAAATAAGGATTATTAAGAATCAAATGGTACGAAGCTATTTGATTCTTTTTTCATGGTTTGCAAAAAAAATTCGTTAATAATATTATGAATTGGTATTCTTAAAATAAAGAAATATTTCTAAAATTAGAAAAGGTTAGACAATGTTAGAAAAAATAAGGAATAACAAATTCTGCCAATTCATCTGGCCGTATCTTTTAATTGTCTTAGCTACTACAATAGTTATTTCACCGCAATTAATCTCGCACACTATTTTAGCTAGCGATGACACTGCTGATACTTTATTTCACTATAGTCGTTTTTATGATGCAGGGATGCAAATTAAAACTGGAATTTTCAGTATTTTTCAGACGAACTTTACTTTTCAGCAGAGTGGAAGAATAATTAATGCTATTTATGGACCATTATTTGCTTACTTTAATGGAATTCTAGTGCTTATTGCTGGTAATTGGTTTAACTATCAGATTATTTTAACGTATCTAATTTCGTTGTTAGGTGCTGGGAGTATGTATTACTTACTTAAAAAAGTAGGTATTAATAAGCTTTTAGCAACTGTCATTGGAATTATTTATATTAATATTGGGATGATTCCAGCATTTATTAACCGCAGTTCGTTTAACGGTTGGGGTCAAGCTTTAATGCCATTAGTTGTTTTGTGCGGCGTACGCATGATTCAAGATAAAAGGCAGCCAATTAACTGGATTCAGCTGATGTTAGTAATGAGCTTACTAGTACAAGTTCATGTTTTAAGTACATTAATGGCAGCATTGCTATTAATTCCATTCTTTGTTTGTTCATTAATTATCAATAACAATTCAAAAAAAGTTTGGATACCTTTTATTAAGGCTGTTGTTGGTACAGTTGTTTTATCTGCAAATATAATCGGTGCTTTTTTAGTCTTAATGCCTAATAATCATTTAGCTGCTAATACTGAGTTTGACTTATCCCGTGGCGGTTTGCGGCCGCATATGCTTTGGCATAATGAATATGGAACAGCCTTTGCTTATATTTTGCCAATCTTTGTCTTATTGATTATTGCACAATTTGTTTATGCAGTAATGCATTATAAGCGAGATAAGTTGAATGCCTTTGTAACAGTTTGGGGAACAATTTTATTAGGGTTATCTTCATTTGTTTTTCCCTGGGGATTAGTACAAAGAGTATTTCCAAGTTTGAAATCCTACTTCCAATTTCCATTTAGATTAACGGTAGTAGCTTATCCATTAATTCTTTTAGGGATGGGACTAACTGTTAATTATTTACTGAAGCAAGGAGTTAAGCCAAGAGTAGTTGGAATTAGCTTAGTGACCATTCTTCTTTTGGAAGCTGCAATACCAAACCTAATAACTAATCACATTTTCACAGTTGCTTGTACAAAAGATACTACTGTTCAACAAGTAGCAGATAAATCGAATGACAGTGAGATGTTAAATATGCTTAAGTGGCATTACTTGCCTGATTATTTACCGACTAAAGATAAGTCGATTGATCAAAATGCAGCTTATCTATACAAAATTAATGTTGTTAATCAGTGGCAAAAATATCGTCACTATGTAACTAAAAATGGTGACTTGATTTTATCTTGGAAGGGAAAAGAATCTCGTGATATTGTCTTACCCGTTGTTTTATACAAACAGAGTGAGTTAACTGTGAATAATAAAAAATTCTCAGGAGCT
This sequence comes from Lactobacillus taiwanensis DSM 21401, assembly GCF_001436695.1. Lineage (GTDB taxonomy): Bacteria > Bacillota > Bacilli > Lactobacillales > Lactobacillaceae > Lactobacillus > Lactobacillus taiwanensis. The sequence goes on along the minus strand of NZ_AYZG01000001.1, from coordinate 208,247 downwards.
AAAAATGTAATTGGTAACCCAATTATTTATCAAAAACGGGGATTAAACCATGCTACTTTACGTTTTATAGTACCGACTTGGTTCTATATAGTGAGTGCAATTTCAATGATGTCGTGGCTTGCAGCTGTCGTCTTTTTAATATGGAAAAATTTTATAAATGGTAAAAATAATTAATTAGAGTAATTTTTAATCATATATAAAAGCAGAATCTTGATGGGATAAACTCATCAGGATTCTGCTTTTTGTTTGTACTGGTTTACTTACTATTAATATCAATTTATTTTTCAAGTCTTACATAGCGATAGCTAACTTGTTATGTTATGATTTAACTGTAATAATTGGAACCGCTTTCTATGGTTTCGGAGGAGGAAAATAAGTTGAGTACACAAGAACGTTATTCTCATGATGAGTTAAGAAAAGCTAACAAGAAATTTAGTCGGGTTCGTTCTACTATTGAATCTGCCTTTTATGGCAACAATGTACACGAAGTAACTAGTGTTGCTGAAGCTTATAATTTAGCTAAAAAACAATCTGGTGTTATTGAAACTGACCTACCAATTTTGCATACTAAGGAATTAGGCTTGCCACAAGGTGCAAAGCAATTGGTTTATAACCATGGTAAAATTTTGGGTAGAACAGCAAGTGCACGTCACTTTGTTGACGATCCAAAAGAGGATCCTGAGGCATTAGCAGGCAATTTACGTGAAGATATTTATAAGGGCCATGATCAAAAATTCTTAAAAGCAACAGTTTTAGTAGGACTAGATCCAAGCTTTACTGTTAAAGCACATATTATGATGCCAGAAGACCAAGCCTTTAACTTGCTCTCATATATCTTGAACTTCCACTTCTTTGATGAAGAAGCAGAAAAGATCTATAAGAAGTCGAAATTATATGATGAAGGAGATATTTACTTCTACTTTGATCCAAATACACAAGATGAAGACTATCCAAAGGGCTTTGGTGTCTTTGATGCTCCACATAACTGTGCTGCAGTCTGTGGCTTACGCTACTTCGGTGAATTAAAGAAGGGTACTTTGACTCTTGCTTGGGCTATGGCTCATAGAAACGGTTATACTGCTTGTCACGGTGGTGAAAAGTCATTCCACTTTAAGGATAAGGATGATAAAGTATTTGCTTTCTACGGCTTATCTGGTTCAGGTAAATCTACTTTGACTCATGAAATGTATGATGGTAAATATGATATTACTGTTTTGCACGACGATGCATTTATTATTTCTCGTGAAGATGGTTCTTCAGTAGCATTAGAACCTTCATACTTTGATAAGACGCATGACTATCCAGCAGGTCACCACGAGACTAAGTACTACACTACAATTATGAACTGTGCTGTTACTCAAGATGAAGATGGCAAGAAAGTTATTGTTACTGAAGACTTACGTAACAATAATGGTCGTGTTATTAAGACACGTTATACTTCACCACATAGAGTTGACTATGAAAGTGCACCAATTACAGCTTTATTCTGGATTATGAAGGATGGTTCATTACCACCAATCTTAAAGGTTGACGATCCAGTTTTAGCTACAACCATGGGACTTACTTTAGCAACTAAGAGAACTAGTGCTGAAAACTTGCCTAAGGGCTTTGATATGAATACCTTAGTAATTGAGCCATTTGCAGATCCATTCCGCGCTTACCCAGTATCTGGTGACTACTCCGACTTTAAGGAATTATTTACTAAGCGAGGAGCATCTTGTTATATCTTAAACACAGATGCATTCATGGGTAAGGATATTCCAAAGGAAGTAACTAAGAAGTTAGTGGAAGATCTTGCTAATGGCAGCATTAAGGATAGCGACTGGAAACCATTTGGTAACTTCAAGGGTGTATCATACTTACCAATCGAAGACTATGAAGTTCACTTGGATGATCCAGAATATCAAAAGACTTTAGCTAAGAGAATGCAAGATCGTTTAGATTGGCTTAACAAGTATGATGAAGAACATCCTACTCAACCAATCCAAGCTGAAGCTAAGGAAACTTTAGAAGGCATTATTAAAGAATTAAGTTAATAATTTAAATATTCCTCTATAATTTTTATATTTGAACACTAAAAAAGACATCCCGATTGGGATGTCTTTTTCGTATCTATTTATTACTCTTTAAGTTCGCCTTCAGCTTGAAGTTTCTTTTTAATAACTTCAAATTTCTTTGGAGCAATTCGAGTAATGTGTTGTCTTCTTTGATTTCCTAAAATTAATGGAACACGTTCGATGACTGTGTCAGCGTAATCTAAACCAAACCATGAAGCTGGGTTAGATGAAAGGTTCTGTAACCATACACGTGCTTCTACTAGGAATTTTTCATAACTACGTAGTTGAGTTTGAGGACTAATTACATCGTTAACAATAACAAATGAGAAGTCACCAACATCTCTACCAGGAGTGGTGGTGTATTCTTGTGGTTGAGATTCAATTGTTCCATCGGCGATTAAATCATGAACAATTTGACGCAAGTAAACATTCACACTGGTTTGTTGCTTGAAACCAAGGAAAAGTTGAACGTTAATTACGTTCTTAGTACCATAAGTGTTAACAGCATATTCAGCAGTAAATGGTTCATTAGTAACGTTTACCGTTACAAACCAATATGCACGTGCACGCTTTGGACGTTTATCCAAAATAGAATAAAGAATTTCACGTTTAATGAACTTATTATATTTAACTTTTGCCATATAAACTAAGTTAGTAGCGAAAGTAGGATAATCCTCGTCATGACTTAAGTTTGTTAGCATATCAACGTATTCATCAAGTCTTACGTAAGCATTGCGTGATTCACGCTTGTCTCTAATTTTATTACCATAGAACCAAACGTACATAATAACGCCGATGAAGCCGGCAATTACTAATGAAACGTAACCACCATGCATGAACTTGCTCAAGCTGGCTAACATAAACATTACATCCAAGAAGCCAAAGAAAATTAAGAAAATCCAGTTCCAAATTGTATGGACGCCTTTCATTGCTAACCATTCATAGAGCAGAATTGTTGTCATTAACATTGAGATGGTAATTGACAAACCATATGCTGCTTCCATGTGAGCAGAAGTTTGGAAGAACAAAACAATCGCAATTGTTGCAGCACAAATCATCTTATTAACAGAGGGAATATAAATTTGCCCTTTCTTAGTTGAGGGATACATAATATTCATTCTTGGTAAAAATTTCAATCCACTGGCTTCAGCCACTAAAGTAAATGAACCAGTAATTAAGGCTTGTGAAGCAATAACGGCTGCAATAGTTGCTAAAACAATAGCAGCTAAACGAATATTTTGTGGAATGATTTCAAAGAATGGGTTGAAATCACCATTTCCAGCATTGTAGTTAGGATTGTTTAAAATCCAAACACCTTGACCAAAGTAGTTAAGTGACAAACAGACGAAAACATATGGCCAAGAACCGATAATATTACCTTTACCAACGTGTCCTACGTCAGAGTACAAAGCTTCAGCACCAGTAGTAGCAAGGAAGATAGATCCTAAAATAAAGATCCCAGCCTTGTTATATGGACTAAATAAAAGCTTGATTGCATAGTATGGGTTAAGAGCTTGTAAGATAGAAAGATCGCCCATCATGTTCATTAAACCGATAACACCTAGGAAGGTAAACCAGATAAACATGATTGGACCAAATGCTTTACCAATAATACTTGTTCCCATTCTTTGAATCGAAAATAGGATTAACAAAATTACTACAGTAATTGCAATAACAGCGCCTTGAGTTGAAACTGGAACATTGCCATGACCAAATTCAATTCCCTTTAATCCTTCAATAGCAGTTGTAACAGTAACTGCAGGAGTTAAAGTACCATCGGCTAAGATCGCCGCCCCACCGATTAAAGCAGGAAGCACTAACCATTTTGCTCGTTTACGTATTAAAGTATAAAGAGCAAAGATACCACCTTCACCGTGGTTGGTTGCTTTTAATGCAATAAAAACAGTTTGCAGTGTCGTTAATAATGTAACTGTCCAAAGCACTAAAGAAATAGAACCAACGATAAAGTCACGATTTACATTTGCAATTCCGCCGTTTCCGGCAACAATTGACTTCATAACGTATAACGGACTTGTTCCGATATCACCGTAGACAATGCCGATAGCAATTAGTAAGCCCGCGGCCGATATATTTTTCCGTGTTTTTTCATTCATTTTTATTCTCCCAATAGATAGCCAAAATGACTAAATATCTAAATAACGTAAAAAAGAATGCCAAAAAAGGGACATTCTTCTTTAAACATATCTATTTTCATCTATTTATGCAAGAGTTGCAAGTATCTGCAAGAGAATAATTAAAAATAATTATCTTAGTTTAGTTCTATGAATAGATTTAATATCTTGAGATCCTAAAATTAAAGGAACTCGTTCAACTACAGTATCAGCATATTCTAAGCCAAACCAGATGGCTGGATTAGAGGATAGATTTTGAAGCCAAACGCGACTTTCAACTAACCATTTTTCATAGGTGTTAAGTTGAGTTTGTGGACTAATTACGTCGTTAACAATTACGAACTTAAAGTCACCAACATCTCTCCCAGGAGTGGTTGTATATTCTTGTGGCTGAGATTCAATAGTGCCGTCTTTGATTAAATCATGAACAATTTGGCGTAGATAAACATTAACTTTTTGTTGCTGTTTAAATCCTAAATAAAGCTGAACATTAATGACATTTTTTGTGCCGTAAGTATTAACCGCGTATTCAGCAGTAAATGGCTCGTTAGTAACATTTACAGTTACGAACCAATAAGCATGAGCTCGTTTAGGTCGTTTATCTAAGATTGAATAAAGCATGTCGCGTTTGATAAATTTATTGTATTTAACTTTTGCCATATAAACTAAATTAGTAGCATATAGCGGGACGCTATCATCATGACTTAAACTACTTAACATATTAGTGTATTCATCTAAACGGACATAAGCATTTTCAGCTTCCCGCTTATCACGTACTTTATTACCAAAGTACCAAACGTACATAATTGCACCAATGAAGGCAGCGATGATAACTGTAACGTAACCGCCATGTAAAAATTTGGCTAAGCTAGAAATTAAAAACATAATTTCAATTGCACCAAAAAGTAACAGAAATATTAAGCGCAAACTCAAATTAATTTTTCTCAGTGATAGATATTCAAAGAGAAGAATTGTTGTCATAAGCATTGTTACGGTAATTGCAAGACCATAAGCAGCTTCCATGTGTTCAGATGTTCTAAATAAAAAGACAATTCCAATTGTGGCAACACAAAGCATTTTATTGATTGAAGGAATAAATAATTGTCCCTGTTGAGTAGAAGGATAAATGATTTTCATTCTTGGTAAAAACTTTAAGTTGCTAGCTTCAGAAACTAAAGTAAATGACCCCGTAATTAAAGCTTGCGAGGCGATAATTGCGGCTAAGGTGGCCAAGATTATAGCAAAAAATTTCCATTGGCTTGGTAGGGCTTCAAAAAAGGGATTAAAGTCAGTTGCTCCAGCATGATAGTTTGGATTTTCTAAGATCCAAACACCTTGCCCAAGATAATTTAAGGCTAAGCAAACAAACACAAAAGGCCATGATCCCATAATATTGCCTTTACCTACATGTCCAACGTCGGAATAGAGTGCCTCAGCCCCTGTAGTAGCTAAAAAGACTGCTCCTAGAATTAAGATACCAACTTTGTTTGCTGGGCTAAATAAAACTTTGACAGCTAAAAGTGGATTAAGTGCTTCAAGTAGTGACCAGTCATGACTTAAGTTCATGATTCCAGTTACTCCTAAGAAGGTAAACCAGAGTAGCATGATAGGGCCGAAAGTCTTGCCGATAATACTAGTTCCCATTCTTTGAATAGAAAATAAAAACAGCAAAATAATAATTGTAATCATAATAACGCTATTTTGATTAGGAAGAGGAATGTCGTCGCCGAATTTCATGTTTTTAAGACCTTCAATGGCTGTTGTTACAGTAACTGCTGGTGTTAAGGTTCCATCAGCAAGTAATGCAGCTCCTCCGACTAAGGCGGGGATAACTAGCCATTTTGCTTTTTTTCTAACTAAAGCATAGAGTGAAAAGATCCCGCCCTCACCATGGTTAGTTGCTTTGAGAGCGATTAAGACATATTTAACTGTTGTTAAAAGCGTTATCGTCCAAAGAATAAGTGAAATGGAGCCAACAATATATTCACGGTTAACATTGGCAATACCACCATTTTCGTTTACGATTGCTTTCATAACATATAGTGGACTTGTACCAATATCACCGTAAACAATTCCAATTGAAACTAAAAGTCCTGCTAAGGTAACTTTTTTACGTAGATTATTATTCATATTAGCTTTCCTCTGAAATAAATTGTTAATAATATTTCTGAATAAACAAAAAAAGAATGTATCATACGATACATTCTTTTTTGTTAGCACTATTTTGGCCCATTAAAAACCAATATGCAAATAATAAATTGTGATTTTTTATGAAAGAGTTTGTTTAATTTCGTTACGACGATCAGTGTACCATTTGTCCCAATCTTCGTAAGTCTTCATGTTTTGTGGATCTACGCCAGTTTGTTTTTGGATATTGTTAAGCATATCTATAAAACGTTCTGCATGAATGTTTAATACGTGCTTAACTAAATTTTGACGGCTGAAGGCCATATTATTAGTTAAGTAAGTATTGATTTCGATAACGTCATGATTACCATCGTAAACGTCCATGATTTCAAGATCACTTTCGTCAAATTTTGAAATGTAGAAGTTAGCAAATGTCTTTAAGTAATCCGGTTGTTCTTTAAATTCAGTAGCAGGCATTTCTACACGATTTGCTTCTGGCATAACTACTTCAAATTCTTCTTTTTCTTGAGTTTCTTCGGTGTTCTTCTTGTCTTCAGTCAAAGTTAAGAGCTCCTTTACTGTTTAGCTGTACAAAAATTCAATATAATCTTACATTGAATTGCAATCAAAAGCAAATTTTATCGGGCTTATTTAAAGTTCTCTACATCTTGCTTAGTATATGAGTCAATTGTGGTATGACCGTTGTTGGCAGCTGATCTCATGAAGTCGACAACTTTTTGATCGGACCAAGAACTAGTATCAACACCAATTGAACTTAACTGGTTACGAGTTTGAGAAATTACACGACCAGTAACTGTTTGTCCGCCAACCATCATGCTATCGTTATTTGAATTAGATGAGGAGTTACTGCTGGTATTGTTATTATTAGCAGATTGATTACTGCTTGAAGCATTTGAGTGAGATGATTGTTTATTTGAAGCACTATTGTTTTGAGTATTAGTATTACTTGAATTAGTTTGGTTAGAACTGTTATTGCTGTTAGTACTTGTAGAGTTAGATTTTGTAGATGAGTTAGAGTTTGAGCTAGCTTGTTTATTTGAAGAAGTAGCCTCATCTTCATCATTAGCATCTAAGTTATCGGTATCGATATCCTCATTAACATCTTCACCGTTCAATCTAGCATTAGCAACTTTACGCAAATGCTTTACGTTCTTCTTTACTTTCTTATAATATTTGCTATTAATGTAGGGCAGATCTAAGATTTGGTCGCAAGAATCAATGGTTGATTGGTAGTTCCCATCGCGATAGCTAATCTTTGCCTGCTTATATAAAGGATTAATATCATTTTTGATATGATCTTGCACCTTATTAATGGTCTTGTAGAGCTTTGCAGCTTGCTTAGTCATTACAGAGTAGCCATTAGTCTTATTGGCAACTTTGTCTAACTCACCAAGAGAATCTTTAAATTCGTATTCTCGAATTTTTTCTTTAGCATCTTTCATATTGCCAGCTTGATCTGCATAGGTCTTTGATTCAGAAGTAGCCTTTACATCATGTGCATCTTCAAACTTTTCTTCAGCTGCTTCATATTGTTGACTAGAAGCAGCATCTTTTCCTTGGTTCATGTAAGTAGTGTACTTATCTGAACCACTATTAGATGAATTATTTGATGATGTATTTGAACATCCAACTGCTAAAAAGGTAATGAAGAATGCCGTAATGGCCACTCCGAGTTTTGATCGTTTCATCATTTTTTTCCTCCTATTAAAAATGAATTTATCCTACTTAAATTATACCAAATTTCATGTATAACAATTTTTTAGAAAAAGTTGGCACAAATTACTGAGATAAATCGTTAGTAATAGTGTAAGGCAATTCACCGGTGATGACTTACAAAAAATATTTATAAATTAGGAGCATAAAAATGGAATTTATTTTAAAAGATCAATCAGTTCAATTTACTTTTATAGGTGAGAAGTACAACAATGGTAAGAAAAATAAAATTCTGAAAAATGTTAAAAAGCAAGTTAAAGCTGAAGACATTATGAAGGTGGGCAAAGCTTTATCTAGCCTTCAAAAAGATGCAGGAATTCAAAAAGCTAGATTAATTTCATATTCAGATATTCAAAACTAGAAATTATCTATTTTATAAATCTCAATAGTTTGAAAGGAAAATAAAAAATGGCTACTACTAAAACTTTAAGACTTACATTCAAAAATGCTAAAGACAAGAAAGTGAATTTATCTTTAGCAGAAGCAGCTGAAGATTTAACTGCAGAAGAAGTAAAGAATGCAATGAATGAAATGTGTGAAGCAAACATTTTTGCAAAGGAAGAAGTTGATCAATATCAGGTTCCTTTATCTGCTCAATACGTTGAACGTACAACTACTTCTGTGTTTGATGATAGTAAGCAAAATTAAAACATTGGTAAGAGAGGTAAGGAACCTAATTAAGTTATTAAATAAGCTCTTGAAAAGGTAATGCTTCGGCATTACTCTTTTTATTTTAAGATAAAAGTATGTAATTTATGTTACTTTTTTGTTTCAGAATATACGTTCGGTTGTATCTGACAACTTGCCAAACTACAATAAAGGGTGTATGTAAATTGGAGGGAGTTTAAGCAATGAAAAAACGAACATTCACTGGTATTGCTACCGCGGCACTTATCACAACTGCCGGTATATCAGTTACCAACAACCTTAAACCAGATAATCCTTTAAAAACTGGTGAAGGTACTGTTCAAGCTGCAACCTATAAACAAGAATTTTTAAATAAAGCTATTCCAGCTGCTACGACTGCATCATCTAAGTATGGTACTTATACTTCAGTTATGCTTGCTCAAGCAACAGTTGAATCAGCTTGGGGCCAATCAGGTCTGTCACAAGAACCTAATAATAACTTATTTGGTATTAAGGGTTCTTACAATGGCCAATCTGTAAACATGAATACTGGCGAATACGGCAACGGTGGTTACTACACTACTAATGCCGGATTCAGAAAGTATCCATCGTATACTGAATCATTTGAAGATAATGGTGCTTTATTACGTAACCAAATGGGTAACTATTACTCTGGTACTTGGGTAGAAAACTCAAATAACTATGCTCAAGCAACTCAAAATGGTTTACAAGGTAAATACGCTACTGATCCAAATTATGCTAAGACGCTTAATAGTGTGATTGCAACTAATGGTTTTGACAAATACGATCCCGTTACCCAAGTTGTTAACGAAAACCGTACAGTTGCACAAACAACGCCAATTACGAGTGCACCAGTTGATCCTAGTGTTGGTACACAAGTAGATACTGCAAGAGTTGGTCAAAACGTAAATGTTACTAAATATATTACTTATAACAACGGCGTAAAGCGTGCATTTATTGGTAACGGCTGGATTAATGCACTTGCATTTAGTCCAATTACTAATAACGCTACTGCTAACAATGCCACGGCTAATACTAATAATAGTAATAAGCAAACTACAACTACTACCAACCAAGCCAGCCAACCGGTTAAGACTCCAGTAGCTCAAACTCAACAAGCTAAGAGTCAAGCTCCTGCTGCTCCAGTTAAAACCGCAACTGTAGAGGCAAAGAAGGCAGCTGAAGTTAAAACTCCAGTCCAAACAACAACCTTAAATGTTAAAACTGAGACTAAGGCAGCACAACCTGTAAAACGATTAGCTACTTCATTAGCAGTTGCACCTAAGAAAGAAGAAGTTAAGAAGGATGTTGTTAAAGCTGAACCAGCTAAGGTAACTCCTGTGAAGACTGAAGCTGCTAAAACTGAAAACAAGGAAGTTAAGCCTGCTGCTCCAGTAGTTAAAACTACTGAAACTAAGAAAACTGAAACTGTTAAGAAGGTTGAAACTCCAGCAGTTAAACCAGTTGAATCTGTTAAGAAAGAAACAACTTCAGTTGTTAAGATAACTCCAGTAGCTGCAACTAAAGAAGACACTAAGACTACTGAAGCTCCAGTAGTTAAACCTAAGAAAGTTGAAGTTAAAGAAGTTAAGACGACTCCAGTTACTACTAGCGCTAAGACTGTTGTGAAGCCAATTGCTGCAGTTAAGCCAGTTCAAAGTTATCAAAGCGTAGCAACTAATCCTGCTACTAGCAACTATGGTACTCAATGGATCAGCACCAATACTGCTCCTAAGGCTGCATCTACTGTTTTAGTTAAAGTTACTAAGACTGTTGACGTTTTATCAGCACCAGGTGGTCAAAAGTTAAACCAACAAGTTGACGCTGGTAGTGAGTTCGTTGTTTTATCTTCAAAATACTACAACGGTAACTTATATTACGAAATTAGTAACGGAAAATGGATTATGGCACAATATACTACTCAAGAAGCACAAATTACTGCTAAATCTGGTGTGTTAACTATTAATTCCAAGCCAGACTACGGTGTAGCAGTATGGCGTGTTCCTGGACAAGATCAGATTTCAGGTAAATTCTTGAAAGATGGCTCAAGTTGGAGATACTTCCGTGTAGCAAATGTTCAAGGACAAACTTGGTATGACCTTGGCGGTAACCAATGGGTATCTGCTAAATCCGTATTGGTTCGTTAATTTAAAAAGATAGAATTTATTCATTAAGATTTTTTGGAGGAGAAATTTTTTTAATGCGTTCAACAAATAAGAAATTTATTAGTGCATTAGCTTGTGCTAGTGCTATGACAGCTTTAGCAATTATTGATCCTGTGGGAGTTACTAAAACTCATCAAGTAGCACAAGCCGCAACTGATACTGTACCTGCAAAATCTGCTGGTGTAGATGTTTCGAGTTGGCAAGGCAAGGACTTAACTCAACAAGCTAAGTCAGGGGCTCAATTTGCTGTAGTGAAGGTATCTGAAGGTACAAATTATCAAAACCCTAGAGCTCAAGGACAAATTTCTAGTGCTGAGCAAAATAATATGATGACTTTGGGGTATCACTATACTCACTTTGGTGATAACAGTAATCAAGCCGTTCAAGAAGGAAATTATGCAGTTAATTCTGCAAAATCTGCTGGATTACAACAAGGATCGTATTTAGCAGCTGATTGGGAACAAGATCCTAATAACAAGACTACTGGTAGTATCGAAGATAATACTAATGCAATTACTAGTTTTATGGATACTGTTCACAATGGTGGATATAATCCAATGCTATATTCTAGTGAGTCGCTATTAAAGAATAAGGTAGATACTAATAAGATCACTGAAAAATATCCAAATTCATTATGGGTAGCTAAGTACAAAACTAATGGTCGTGAAGATAATCCTGACTACAATTACTTCCCGTCAATGGATAATGTAGCTATTTGGCAATATACACAAAATTGGCGTGGTCAAAATGTTGATGGAAATGTTAACGTAGTTCCCCTTTCAAATAAAGGTAATGGTGCAAGTCAAAACAGTAGCTCTAATGCAAGTACAAGTACTAATACGTCAAACGTTAATACTAGTTCTCAAAGTAGTAGTCAAGCACCTGCAAATCCATTTATTAATGACAACAAAACGGTTGATACTAGCTGGGTTAAGCAAGAAGGTACTTTTACTACTGGTGGAGCGATCAATTTAAGAACCGGTGCAAGTACTAATAGTAGCGTTATTGCTCAACTTCCAGCAAATACTGAAGTTAAGTATGATGCATATAGCACCAAAGGTAATTACACATGGTTAAGACAACCACGTGCAAATAATCAATATGGCTATTTAGTAGGTCGTGCAAACGGTCAAGATTGGGGTACTTTCAAGACAAACTCAGTTGCTAATGAAGTAACTAAGCCAGCAACTAACAATAATAACGTTGATAAACCAGCTGAAAATACTAACAAACCAGCTCAAAACACAGCTAAGCCAAGTCAACTAGTACATAACAATACAAACACTAATGTAAATAGTGACTGGACTAAGCAAAATGGTGTATTCGTTACTGGCGGTGAAATTAACCTAAGAACTGGTGCCAGCACTAATAGTAGTGTTATTGCTCAACTTCCAACAAACACCGAAGTTAAATACGATGCATACCGTACAGAAGGCCAATACACATGGTTAAGACAACCAAGAGCAAACGGTCAATATGGTTACTTAGTAGGACGTAATAACGGCAGTGCTTGGGGAACATTCAAAGAAGGTTCCGCAGAAGCAAGTAAACCTGCAACTAACAACAAACCAGCTCAAAACAATAACAAGCCAAGTCAACCAGTACACAACAATACAAACACTAATGTAAATAGTGACTGGACTAAGCAAAATGGTGTGTTCGTTACTGGCGGTGAAATTAACCTAAGAACTGGTGCAAGCACTAATAGTAGTGTTATTGCTCAACTTCCAGCAAATACTGAAGTTAAATATGATGCATACCGTACAGAAGGCCAATACACATGGTTAAGACAACCAAGAGCAAACGGTCAATATGGTTACTTAGTAGGACGTAATAACGGTAATGCTTGGGGAACATTCAAAGAAGGTTCTGCAGAAGCAAGTAAACCTGCAAATACTAACGTTAATAAACCTGTTCAACAAAATACTCAAAAGCAAGTAGCAACTAATAATAACGTTACTTGGACTAAACAAAATGGCACTTTCATTACTGGTGGAGCAATTAACCTAAGAACTGGTGCAAGCACTAAGAGCCCAATTATTGAGACTTTACCAATTAATACTGTAATTAAGTACGATGCGTACTACCGTTCTGGTAACTATGTATGGTTAAGACAACCAAGAGCAAATGGTCAATACGGCTATTTAGTAGGTCGTTTAAATAACCAAGTATGGGGAACTTACAGATAGTCTCTTAAAATATTTTGACTAAATGAAAAGACATGATTTCTGAATTAGGAATCATGTCTTTTTTGTCTTATAATAATCTATGAAAAAAGCATGGAGGAGTATAATTTTGATTTATACAGTAACTTTAGATCCTAGTGAAAGTGTAGTAGGTAAAGGAATCAATATTTCACTTATTTTAAAAAAATTAGGTATTGAATCAATTGCAACTGGCATCGTAAATCATAAAAATGTAGAACAAGTTGCAGAAGAACTTGATAAAGCTGAGATTGAGAATCAATTTATTGAGCAAAAACGTGGAATTAAAATTACCGCTAAGAATCAGCAAAAATTATTAGATTATTTAAAGATATTAAAAGCTGGTGATATCTTAGTCATTGCGGGAAGTTTTGCCAAGGGAATTGATCCAGTTTATTTAACTGATTTAGCTAGAGTTGCTGATAAGCGAGCAGCAGGTTTAGTTGTTGATGTTCCTTACGAAAATGTACTTGATATCTTACCAATGAATCCATTGTTAATTAAACCAAATGAAACTGAATTGAAGCATTGGTTTGAAAAAGATAATGAAAAAGTAACTACAAAAGAATTAATTGATATGGCACACAACTTAGTTGTAAAGGGTGCTCAACATGTTCTCATATCTTTAGGTGCCAATGGCGCTGCAATTGTTAACATGATGGATGCTTTAATGGCGCATGCACCTGAAATTGAAGAAGTTGATAGTACAGGTAGTGGGGATGCACTGCTTGGTACTTTCCTTGCTGGAATGCTTAAAGGTTATACACCTGTTAGAAATTTAGCAGATGCAATTGCTGCTGGTAGTGATACAGCCCAAAGTAAATGGTTAACTGACTTTACAACAACACCAGCACTTCAAAAACAGGTTATTGCAAGAAGAATTACTTTTGAAGAAGCAGAGTAAAAAATAAGTCGGTTCACAAAGACCGACTTATTTTAGTATAATTACAGTAATTTTACTGTGAGGAGAAAAGAAAAGTGGATTTGTCTCTTTTGATTGTCAGTTTAGCTGCACTGGTCATTCCAATCTTAATGGCTAGGTTTAAAATTAATGCTATTCCGACTGCTGTTGCTGAAATTGTGACTGGAATAATCTTAGGAAAAAGTCTTTTAAATACCATTAAGATTACTAGTAGCGTCTCGCTCTTGTCTAATCTAGGTGTGATTTTATTGATGTTCTTGTCAGGAATGGAAATAAATTTTGACCTATTTAAAAAGAAAGACTTGCCTGATTCAAAACAAAGTAAAGTAAATCCAGCACGAATAGCTATAATATCTTTTGTTACTATAACGATTACAGCATTTGCCTTAGCTGAAATTCTTAAATTTATGGGATTATTTAGTGATGGGATGCTAGCAATGATTATCTTTATGACAGTGGCTTTAGGAGTAGTTATTGCTACGTTAAAAGAAAAAGAAATCTTATCGCGTCCAATTGGACAGACTATTTTACTTACAGCCGTGCTAGGAGAAGTTATTCCCTTATTACTATTAACAATCTATGCATCTATTAATGGTGGGAATGCAGGACGTTTATGGCTGATTATCTTGCTATTTTTAGTTGCTATTATTTTACTGAAACGATTTAAGCAGCCATATCATTGGTTTAATAAAATTTCTAAATCAACTACGCAACTTGATATTAGATTGGCATTTTTCTTGATTTTTACTCTGGTAACAGTTGCAGAAAGAGTAGGAGCAGAAAACATTTTAGGTGCCTTTCTAGCAGGAATGGTAATGAAATTGTTAGAACCAAGTGAAGCTACAATGGATAAGTTAACATCTATTGGATATGGCTTTTTCATTCCAATATTTTTCATTACAACTGGGGTGAAGCTAGATCTTAAAACATTATTGACCAATCCAAATGCCTTAATGCTGATTCCTGTTTTAGTATTATTTTTACTTTTAGCAAAATTGCCGATTTTTTTAGTTTATGTACGAAATTTCAACAAGCGTAATAGTATTGCAGGTACCTTTTTAATTATGACTACAATTACGATTGTACTTCCTACGTTGGAAGTTGCTCGTAAACTAAATGCAATTACTGAAACGCAATCAGATGCCTTTATTTTGGCAGCAGTTGTAGCGTGTATTTTAGGACCTATCTTGTTTAATTCAATCTTCAAATTGACTAAGGAGGATAAAATTAAACAGCGAGTTGTTATGATGGGAACAAATGTTATGACAGTTCCAGTTGCTCAAGAACTGCATGATAATTGGTATGATGTTTTATTAGTAACTCATAAAAAAGAAAATTATGATACCTATAAGAGCAAGGTGGAAAACTTAAAGTTGATTAATGGACTAAGTGAAGAAGCTTTGGATAAGGCTGGAATCTTTAATTGTGATATTTTGGTTGCTGGATTTATTGAAGATAATTTAAATCGTAAGATTGCCCAATTGGCCAAAGAACATGGTGTTCAACGTGTAATCGCTAGCCAAGAGAAACCAAAGCCTGAAATAATTAAGAACTTAAAGAGTGAAAATATTGAAATATATAATGTCTTCAATGTTCAAACTTCGGTTTTGCGTGCATTAATTGAATCACCTTCGATTTTAAGAATTCTGACTGATACTAAGAATGGATTGTTCGAAGTAACGGTTAGAAATCATAAATACGCTGGGCAGAAATTAATGAACCTTGACTTTATTGAGCAAATGACGGTTAGCCGAATTTGGAGAAACAGTAAATGGTTAGTGCCGCATGGAAATACAATTATTGAAGTAGGTGACCATTTAATTTTCACCGCTAAAGGTGAAGATGCTGAACGAATTCGTGAAGAATTGGGTAGAAGAAATTAGATATTAAAAAATGGGGCAGGAATTTTTCCTGTCCCATTTTTGTTAGCGTTGACTTTTAGCCTCCTGTAAAACAGCTAAAGTATTAAGACTATGAGTAAAAGCTTTATCTACTGCCATAAAATTATGCTGATCAATAATCTTGGTAAATTCAATAAATTCCGCGATCATTCGATGAGAATACTTATTATGATTAATAACTTCAAGATCTTTTCCTCGCAACTGGATTCCAACCTTAGGCATTTCGTTAGGATGACCATAAATGATAAGTGCGCCTTTTTCACCTTCTATTGTGCTGACGTTAGGTGAAAAACTGTCTTTGGCCGCAATTGAGTTTGCTTGTTTATCAGAGTAGCTTAAGTGTAAGATGCCGGAAGTATCGATATTTTTCTGAATGGTAGGGAAGTATTTAACTGAATTTGGTTTTCCAAAAAGTTTAACGATGATATGAAGGTTATAGATGCCCAAATCCATTAATGCACCGCCGTCTTTTTTAGGATCAAAGGCAGGCTGAATATCACCCTCTAAGAATGCGTCGTAGCGACTTGAATACTGAGTATAGTTTAAGTTAACAATATGAATTGGTGCAATCTTAGTTAAGTTATCTTCAATAAATTTAAAATTTTCAAGATAAATGTTAGTTATTGCTTCAACAATAATGAGTTGATTTTTATCAGCAATTTTCTTTAGTTCACGTGCTTCATCAATTGTGGCTACAAAGGGCTTTTCACAAATAACATTTTTACCAGCTTCAAGCGCTGCTTTAGCAATAGAAAAATGTAAACTGTTTGGAACGGCAACATACACTGTATCGACATTAGAGTCATTAAATAAATTGTTGTTGTCATCATATAAATTTGAAATATGATATTGCTTTTGTAATTCAAGCCCGATTTGATGGCTTCTTTTAGTAGTTGAAAGAGCAGTAAGATCAAGATGAGGGATTTGATTAGCTATTGATAAAAAATCGTGAACAATTTTTCCTGAGCCAATAATACCTAATTTCACAATAAAAAACTCCTTTATTTAAGCTTAAAATCTAATTTTTTAGCATTTTTAGTAACAGAAGATGGAACCTTTAATTTATTAACTTGATTGATATCGTAAAGATGAAGTGTGAGTGTACCCTCTTTTTTGCTATGATAAGTAACTTTATAGTACATTTCAGTTAACTCTTTTTTACGGTTAACATTGATACGCAATTTGATACTTTTAACATTAGTTAATTGAGGGTTGCTTGTTGGGGCAACTGTAGTAGTATTTTGCATGCCTCTAATAACATCGCGATTATCGCCATTATAAGAAATGAGATATCCGTTAAAACCGTTAGCTTTAATCGTCATTGCTTTGAAGGCATCATCAGAAAATTGGCTAAAATCATGAGCGGTGTATAATTTTTTATAGCCTGAATAAACCTTGCTGAAGATTGCATTTTGCTTAATGTAATTCCATTGTTTGGTGCCGTCACGATGATATACATATTTATTGTTGGCCCATAATTCAGAATTAGTATCAGATTTAGGAATGCTTTTCATTGTAATATGGATAGTATTATTAGGACCAACAACATAATTTGAGTACAGCTTTGCTTTTGAGTTAGTAGTTTTAACGTCAACGCGTGCAGTTTCAATTTTTGTATTAGCTGCATCAGTTAAGGCATCTTTGGTGCTAGGTTTCTTAAATGCGATAACTGAACCCCAAATTACGATTATTAAAATAATAATGCCTAAAATTAAAGCGGCAATTTTGCCGCCTTGGTTGTTAGGAAAAATAATTCTTTTGTTTTTTGTTTTATTTTTCGCCATAGTTTATCTTTCTAAAATAATTATTTTTGATTTTGCTGTTGTTCTTCTTGGGCTTTCTTAATATCTTCAGCACTAATTGCATCTTTTTGAATGTTATCTGGAACTGCCAAGTCACTGTGCTGACCTAGTTGATCATAAGTTAGGTTCCAAGTGAAGTTATATTTTCCACCAGCAGTATATCGTGCTTTAAAAGTCATTGATTCAACTTTCTTAGTAGTTGGATCGATAAGATAAGTAACATTAAGATTTTGCAGTTGAGCTAATTTTACAAGACGAGCTACTTGCATGTTTTGAGAGCCAGGTGTGTTCATAGCATCAATAACTAGTGGGTTAACAGCATTCCAAAGTTTAGTATCAGTACCATCAAAGCTAACTACATAGTTGCCGTTCTTTTTTTGAACAGTTGCTTTATTAGCAAAAGCCTTATTGATAGACTTAAAGGTTGCTGGATCAAATCTTTCTTTTACTTGGTCAGAATCAAAGGTGTCAGCATTGATTGAATTTTTAATCCAGTGACCTTTATTTTGTTCTAATAGAAGATACATATCTTTTTTCGTAAGCCACATTTGTTCAGTTTGAGACTTTTTCTTTTGAGTTAAAGTATAAGTAAGGTTAGTTACGTCGCCCTTATCCTTAAAAAGACCTTCTGATTTTGATTTTTGATTCATTTCATCCGAATTAAGAGATTGTGTGAAGTGACCGTTTGCGAAACTAGTTTTGAAGTTAGCATTAATAAGTGAGCTTGCAGAAGGTTCTGGATTGGTTTTTGGCTTGGAATTCTTTTTTGAACAAGCTGTAGTTAAAGAAATAAGCACTATTCCTAGTAGCAATAAAAAGCTAAATTTTTTCTTCATAAAATTTATTCCCCCAATAAAAGTATACAATGTTTATTTTACTCTATTTTAAGTGCAAAAAAGTATTCTAAGAACTTAACTTTAGTGCTTTTTAAGGACATTTAAAATATTACGTAATTTACTTCCTCTGATCTGTAGATTACTTACTGGCTGCGTCACTTCAATACAGCCTATGTATTTTCCAGCTTCATTATGAAGACTATAAAAAGAAATATTAACTGGTTGATTGTCTTTGGTAATCATGATTGAAATTGTGCTACGACTCCCAGTATGCATTTGATTTAGAACTTCCTTAACATGCTTTTGACTGTGACCGGGATGCACTTCAAAAACAGTTTTACCAATATCTTTTTCAGTTCGTTTGAAAAGCCGATGCTTATTCATTGACGACCAAACAACGCGATCATTTTCATCTAAAACATCCATTTCTTGCGGAATTGTTCTAAAGATAGCGTTTAATTGATCTAAGGATAAGTGACCACCTTGTAATTTGATGTCTTTCATATGTGTACTTCCAATTCTTTAAATCTTAATATATTCAATGTTATTTTAACATTAATAAATAATTATTACTTTGGTGTTTGGAAATTGCGTATATATTTTTGTAGTAGCAAAATGAAAGCGGTATTCATAGCTTTAAGGTAGATATGGAGGATATCTTATGAAATTAAGTAAAAAACAAATGACTGCTACGTTTATGACAGCTGTATTAGTGGTTATTGTAGGTGGCGGCTATTACTATGCTAGTCATTCAATCGCTAAACATTTGCCTGGTCACGTCTATGAATATACTTCAGTTTCTGGTAATCAAAATGCCTACATGACTTTTGCTGATAATGGAGATCAAGTAATTGTTACTCCAGATAAAGACACAACTCTTAAAACAAGCAATAGTGCAAGTGATTTCCAAAAAATTTATAAAGAAAATGCTAAATCTGGTAAGTGGAATTATAAAGCTCAAGGAAACAAGTTAACGATCTCTAAGCTTCAAGATAATAAAGTCTCATTATGGCAATATAATGATATGTTAGTCTAGGGTAAAAAGATGCACTCAAGAAGCTTTACTTATCAAATTGCTAATGCTGGACAAGACGTTGATAAGAAAGCGACTACCTTTGAACAAATTCGCTAAGAATAAGGGAAATTTGTGGGATTTCCTATGAAAATTCTGAATAAGCGTGTAAAATAGTTAATGAAACATTGAATTTTAAAGGAGATACAGTTCATGTCGAAATTAGTTTTAATTCGTCACGGTCAAAGTGAATGGAACCTTTCCAACCAATTTACTGGTTGGGTTGATGTAAACCTTTCAGAAAAAGGTGTTGAAGAAGCTAAAAAAGCTGGTCGTTTAATCAAGGAACACGGTCTTGAATTTGATCAAGCTTACACTTCATTATTAACTCGTGCTATCAAGACTTTGCACTACGCACTTGAAGAAAGTGACCAACTTTGGATTCCAGAAACTAAGACTTGGAGATTAAACGAACGTCATTACGGTGCTCTTCAAGGTTTAAACAAGAAGGCCACTGCTGAAAAATACGGTGACGAACAAGTTCACATTTGGCGTCGTTCATACGATGTTTTACCACCAGCTATTGATGATGATAACGAATTTAGTCAAGCACATGACCGTCGTTACGCAAACTTGGATCCACATATCGTTCCTAAGGCAGAAAACTTACACGTTACTTTAGACCGTGTAATGCCATTCTGGGAAGATCACATTGCTCCAGATTTACTTGACGGCAAGAACGTTATTATTGCTGCTCACGGTAATTCACTACGTGCTTTAACTAAGTACATTGAAAACATCTCTGATGATGACATCATGGACTTAGAAATGAAGACTGGTGAACCAGTTGTTTACACATTTGACGATAAGTTAGATGTTGTTAACAAAGAAAAGCTTGACGACTAATTTCTAGTTATTAAGTATTAAAGCTCTGACGAAAGTCAGAGCTTTTTTTGTAAATCAAAAAAGACCTTCCAAGGGGAAGGTCTTTAAGTGTGACTAATTATGTTTGTATATTTAAGTTTTGATTTAACTAAGGTCTAGTTTTATAATTTTACCAACTAGCCTTGCGCACTCCAGGAAGTTGCCCCTTGTGTGCTAATTCTTTGAAGCGTAAGCGTGACATTCCGAACTTACGCATATAACCATGTGGTCTACCATCATGTAAATCACGGTTGTGGTAATGGGTCGGATGAGCATCAAGCGGTAATTTAGCTAATGCTTCTACGTTGCCAGCTTCTTTTAATTCATAGTATTTTTTGATTAATTCACGCTGCTTAGCAGCCTTAACAATTTTTGATTTTTTTGCCATATATCTTTCCTTTCGAATATAAAATAAGACAATTAAAATATAAAAATAAGTATTAACGAATTTGAGCTAACTTAAAGTAAGTATATTGTATTAAATTATTAATAATTTGTCAAAAAGAAAGTATTTTTAAAAAAATTAGTTTAAAATAAGTGATGATTGATTAAAGAAGGGAAAAGAAGCCGTGGGTATTTTTAAAAGAATACTTCATAATGAAGACTTGCGACAGCTAATAATTTATGTATTAATTGGTGTATTAGGATTAGGGGTTGATTTTGGAATTTTTGCCATTCTGACTCACTTTAAGATGCAAGTCGAAGTAGCTAATTTTATTTCATCATCTTGTGGGTTAATCAACAACTTTTTCTGGAATAGTTTTCTTAACTTTAAGGTTCACGATAAATTGCTTGTAAGATTTATTTCTTACTATTTAGTTGGACAGATTACAACTTTATTTACAACAGTCTGCCTATTTATTTTTGTAACTAAACTTGGTTATAATCAATTGATTGTAAAGGCAGTCTCTACATTTATCGCTACCTTGATTCAATTTGTAATTAATAAATTACTAACATTTAGAAAAATAAAAACTACTAAATCAAAAGTAGACGTTAGAAAGTAAGAAGAAAGCCTGTTAAAGTATGAAAAAATTATCAATTATAGTTCCTTGTTATAACGAAGAGGAATCTGTACCACTTTTTTATCCAGCAGTGAATAAAGTAATGGATACAATTCCAGACTTGGAACCAGAATATTGGTTCATTAACGATGGATCAAAGGATAATACTCTAAAAGAAATTAAAGAACTACGCAAGAAGGATCCGGAGCATGTTCACTTTGTTTCTTTTTCAAGAAATTTTGGTAAGGAATCTGCTCTTTATGCTGGTCTTCAAGCAGCTACTGGAGATTACATAGTTGTAATGGATGTTGATTTACAAGATCCACCTAAGTTTTTACCACAAATGTATGATTTGATTAAGACAGGCGAATATGACTGTATCGGAACACGTCGTGTAGATCGTACAGGAGAAGCTAAATTTAAGTCGTTCCTGAGTGATATGTTCTATAAGGTAGTTAATAAGATCTCCGATACAGAAATCGTTCCTGGCGCTCGTGACTATCGGATGATGACTCGTCAAATGGTAAATGCTGTTTTAGATATGCCTGAATACAACCGATTTTCAAAAGGAATTTTCTCTTGGGTTGGTTTTAAGACCAAGTATTTAGATTACCACAATGTTGAACGTGTAGCTGGTGAAAGTGATTGGAATACTTGGAAGTTATTTAAATATGCAATGGATGGGATTGCAGACTTTTCACAAGCTCCACTTAACTTAGCTGTTTGGATTGGTACAGGATCGTTTGTTTTATCAATTATTGGCTTAATAGTTGTGATTATACGCAGAATACTTTACCCAGGCTCAAGTATTTTTGGCTGGGCTTCGATGGTATGCGTAATTCTTCTGCTTGGTGGTTTACAATTACTCTGCATTGGTATTTTAGGTAAGTATATCGGCCGAGTATATATTCAAGTAAAGAATCGGCCAATCTATATTATTAAAGAGAAAAAATAAAATAGATCAAAAAATACCGAGATTCAATTACGAATCTCGGTATTTTTATATGGCTAAAATTTTTAAATGAGGATTAATTGTTTCCGTCTGCTTTAATTGTAAGACTTAATAAAAAGCCGATAACGATTAAGATTAAAGTAAAGTAGAAGCCGTAGTAAGCACCGTTAGTAAAACGCACAGCTCTCACCCCCCCTTTACTCATTCCTTGACCCATGGCTAATAAAATAGTTGCAATCGCAGTTGCAACGGCACCAACGATTTGTTGCAAAGTGTTCATGATAGTTGAGCTGTCGGCAGAAGCTGGACCTTGAATAGCATTCAAAACGTAAGTTTGGGATGGTGACATTGCTAAAGGACAACCAATCATTAGAATAATTTGAGACAAAATAATGTACCAAACGGGAGTAGATGGAGTAGCTAAGGCTAACATTAAAGCCCCAATAAAAGCAATGATAAAACTTAGAACTGCTAGTCTTTTAGCACCTTGACTATCATAAATCCTACCAGCTAAAGTAGAAGTGATTGCATTAATAAGTCCACCAGGAAGCATAATAATTCCTGTTAAGGCTACTGCGAATGAAAGACCTTTTTGAATAAATTGTGGTAATAGATACATCGTAGATAAAATGATCTCAAAGTCGACCATTACCAAAAGTGCGCCAGTTCTAAATTGAGTAATTGAAAAGATTTTTAGATTTAAAACTGGATTTTTCAAATTAAGTTGACGATGAACAATAAAATACAAGTACGACAATAGCCAAAACAAATAGCCCAATAACAAGTGGTGAAGTTAAATCGAGGTCAGAAGCAAGACTAACACTAGCAACTAAACTGGCAAAACCTATAGCTGATTCAATAATTGAAAGGTAGTCAATGTGTGGTCTAGTAATCTTGGTAGTATTTTTTAATGAAGTAAAAGCAAAAATAAGTGCAACTACTAGGAATGGAACAAACATTCAAAAAATCCAGTTTCAAGATAATTAACATATAACCAGTAACTAGCCACTGAATAGTACCTGTACCTACACGAAAAGCGGTCATTAATTGTGGTAGAGCAATGTTTAATGTATTTCTTCAAAAAAATATTCTTCCTTAAGTAAATAGTGAAAAATTGCATCGTTGATCATACTAACAGAAAAAATTTTTTCTCGTAAGTAATTTTTTGAAGATTCAAAAATAGAAAAGTGGGATAATTTGAACAAGGGAGAAGTTATATGAAAAAAATTAGTCAAAATACATGGATAAAAATTGCTTTATCCATTTTAGGAATTTTAGATGCACTTTTGGTCTATCTGCCTAATTATGCAGCTGTTGATCAAGGACTTAAGGGAAGATGTGCCATCTTTTTTATTATTGCTGTAGTCTTACTTTGGTTACCAATGGAGTTGAAAAGTAGTATTTTTGCTTTGAATTTCTATTATGAATTAGGATTGATTTTAATTATTATCTTTTTGATGACTAATCAAATGGCAATGAAATTTACTATTGGTCTAGTTCTTGCTTTACTACTTTTAACTTGGATTGGAATGGTGATTTTTAAAAATAATCTGGTAATGAAATATAAAGATAGGGAACTATTGATTATCAGATTAGTAATGATGCTTGTTTTAGCATATTTAGCCTATATTAGTGGCTTTGCTGCTTTGATGGGAGCAGAGATCTTTACCGTGCAAGGACAGACTTGGCTATTGGTTTTAGGCTTTTTACTGTGTGTATATTATCTTGTTTTAGCCGGTAGTATTTGGCAGCCATGGTTTAGAAGATGGACTTCATGGATTATGGTTTTAGTAGCAATTGTCCTCCATATGGTCTTTGCTAGTGCAACGTCTTTGAATATTATTTTTCTACCTTTAATTGGTGAGGTTATTCTGTTAATTTTAGTTTGGCGAAGTAATCGGATTTTAATGATAAAGAAAAGGATTTCATAATTAGCTCTTGTCAGATTGTATCGATCCTTGATAGAATTAATTGTTTAAAAGTTTAGGAGAGATACAAAATTATGAAATATGTTTATTTGTTTTTACCAGCAATTGGCTGGGGACTTATGCCTCTAGTTATTGCTAGTGTGAAGAATAGTACAGTTTATAATCAGATTGTCGGTACTGTTGCAGCTTCATTTATTTTTGGAGCAATTGTAATGGCAATTATGCATCCAGCAATGAGTTGGTCACTATTTCTGCTTTCTGCATTAGGAGGCGCTTGCTGGGTAATTGGTC
This sequence comes from Lactobacillus taiwanensis DSM 21401, assembly GCF_001436695.1. GTDB lineage: Bacteria > Bacillota > Bacilli > Lactobacillales > Lactobacillaceae > Lactobacillus > Lactobacillus taiwanensis. The sequence goes on along the minus strand of NZ_AYZG01000001.1, from coordinate 183,608 downwards.
AAGTTGGTCAATATATTTCTTATGAAAGAATTGGTGTTTCTGAAACTATGCCAATTTCAACTGGTTTGCAGTTAATTGGTGTGCCTCTTGTCGGCGTGCTCGCTTTTGGTGAATGGAGCAGTCCACAAGCTAAGCTATATGGTTTTATTGGAATTCTTGTTTTGATCGTTGGGGTTGTTTTGACTTCATTGACTGATCGCGGAACAAGCGAAGGAAACAAGTCTAACCAAGTAAGTACTATTATTTTGCTTGTACTTACTTCGCTTGGATACATTACTTCAAGCTCTATTCCAAAGGCTTTACATGGAAGCAGTATTTCAATCTTCTTTGGTCAAACCCTTGGTATGTTAGTAGCCGTATTTATTTATACATTAGTTACTAAGAATTTACATGTTTGGAAAGAAAAATCTACAGTTCAAAGTGGTGGAGCAGGTATTCTTTATGCAATTGCTGCACTAGCTTATATTCTTTCTGTTCAAGATAACGGAGTTAACATGGCTTTCGTTATTTCACAACTTTGTGTAGTGATTTCTACTTTAGGTGGCTTGATTTTCTTACACGAAAAGAAAACTCGCAACGGCTTGATTTTTACCATTGCAGGCCTAATTTTAATTATTGGCGGTGCAATGTTAACTACATTATTCTAAGGAATAAAAAAGGCATCCCACGTCTGGGATGCCCTTTTTTTGTATCAACTTGTCCTAATTCTTAAATCATTTTTAGTATTAGAACACTTTTAATTGTATTAGAACCAAATTAAAAGTCAAGTTAAATATAATCGTGTGCTATAAAGAATTTCTCAAGTTATATAACAAATAAAGAAATAATAAATTCAATAATAAACTATATATTATCGCTTACAGTTGACATATTGAGTATGGCGTGATATTTTCAAAATGGGATTGGTCGAAATTGTTTAGGAGGACAATGGATGCTAGCAATTGAAAACAACCAGTTAAAGGTTGAAATTAATGAGATCGGTGCTCAACTTACTCATGTAGTTGATAAGACTACTAATGCCGACTATATTTGGAATGGGAGCGAATGGGAAAGACATGCTCCAATTCTTTTTCCGGCAATCGGAAAATCAAATGACAATAAGTATATTTTAAATGGGAAAATATATGAAATGAAGCAACATGGCTTTGCTCGTGATTATCCATGGACAGTAGTTGACAAGGGAGACGATCGAGTAAGTCTGACTTTAACTGAAAATGAAGAGACTCTAGCTGTTTATCCATTTCATTTTAGTTTAATGGTTACCTATACGTTAGAAGCTAATCAATTAAAGATAGAATTTTTAGTTAAAAATAATTCAGAAGAAACGATGCCATTTGGACTTGGTTTTCACCCAGGCTTTAATGTGCCAATAGCTGGAGATGAATTGGAATTTTCAGACTATGAGTTAACTTTAAGTCCAGAAGTGACAGAATTAACTCAATTTCAAATTGATCCAATTCCATTTAGAAATGGGAAGGTTATTCCAGTACCTAATCCACAAAAGGGAACTTTGCCACTATCGTATGCGGAATTTGATAACGGTTTGATCATTATTAATAATCCAGGTTTAACTGGTGTTGAGTTAAGTAGTACAAAATCAGAACATAAAATTTCTTTAACGTTGGAAGATTTTCCATATATAGCGCTATGGACCATGACTGATCCAGAAGCTAAGTTTTTATGCATGGGGCCGTTTGCTGGTTTACCTGATATCAAGAGTGATGAATTGACAGATTGGATGAAAAAAGAGGGGAATAATCTCTTAGCACCAAATGAAAGTTCTCACTTCTCAACTACAATTACTTTAGAATAAATATTAAAGAGGAAAGCAATTTAAGTTTTCCTCTTTTTTACTAATTAGTTAAGATTTGGCATAATAGACTTTTAAGAGTGTAATTTTGCTATAATATCCTTGTTTTAAGAAAGTTTGAGAAAGAATATTATGGATAAAAAGCCCAAAGAACCGGTTCTCTCAAGAGTTGAGATGAACAAGGAAAAACATAATAAGAAAAAGCCAATCTATATCATTGTTACAGTTATTTTAGTGATAGTTTTAGGATTTGGAGTTTACGCAGGTTCAGTATATCTTAAGGCTAAAAATGCGTTTGATAAAACTTATGATCCCAAAACAGCTGTAAAACAAGATAGCTTTTCTGGTAAAGAGCCATTCAACATTCTCTTATTAGGAACTGATACAGGAGCCTTTGGCAGAAAAGAAGTTCGTGGTAATTCTGATACGATGATCTTAATGACTGTTAATCCAGCCAAGAAGAAATTATCTTTAATGTCTATTCCGCGTGATACAATGGCACGTATGATTGGAACTGAAAACTTTAGTGTTCATAAAATTAATGCCGCTTATAATATTGGTGGTGCGAAGATGGCGATGAATACTACCAGTAAAGTTCTTAATGTGCCGATTAAATATTATATTTCAATGAATATGGGCGGAATGAGAAAGATTGTTGATGGTGTAGGTGGCGTTACAGTTACTCCGCCATTAACTTTTACTTACGATGGCTATACTTTTACTAAAGGAAAAACAGTCCATTTAAATGGTAGTCAAGCATTGGCTTACTCGAGAATGCGTTATGATGATCCTCGAGGAGATTATGGTAGACAGTTGCGTCAGCGTGAAGTTATCATGTCTGTTTTAGATCATGCAATGTCAGTTAATACTCTAAAGAATTTAAATTCAATTTTAAGTTCTCTTTCTACTAGTTTAAGAACTAATTTAACCTTTAATTCATTAGTTAAAATTGGAAAGAACTACCGTAGTTCAGCAAAGAATATGTCTAGTGATTACATGCATGGTGTAGGAGCCATGATTGGGGACGCTTCATATCAGGTTATGTCTGATCGTGAGTTGCAAAGAGTTTCCAATATTGTACGAAATGATCTTGGCTTAGATTCAATGGATATTGATAATAATGAAACTTATCAAAATTCAATGAATTCTCAATTTGATTGGACTACTGGTAGTTCTAATCAGGTATACTACATATATGATCCTTACACAGATGAATTATGGAACGGAGATCGTGCTTATTAATGAATGAATTAATTTCACTAGTAATAGGATATTTCCTCGGAAATATCCTTTTTGCTATGATTGTTACAAAAATATTTTTACATAAAGATCCAACAAAATATGGCTCAGGAAATCCTGGAACTGCCAATGTGGGAGCAGTCTTTGGTAAAAAATGGGGCATTTTAACTTGTATTGGAGACTTAGCAAAGACTTTAGTAGCTTTATTAATTGTTTATTTTATTTATCATGGTAATCGCTTGGATTTATCTTTTGCCGGTTTAGGGGTGGTTTTAGGCCATTCTTTTCCATTTTGGAATCACTTTAAAGGTGGAAAGGGAGTAGCTGTAACTGCTTTATGGATTGTGTTCTTTGATTGGAGAGCAGGACTAATTGCACTATTAATTGGCTTGTTTTTAGTCATCATTATGAAGAATCTTACAATTCCACCATTAGTATATATGCTTGGATTCAGTATTTTTGCTTGGGTTAATTTTGGTTGGAGACAAGGACTAATATTTTTAATTGCTACATTAATTATGATCTTCCAATTCCGAAAAGATATTGTTGATTTCTTCACTGGCCATGGAAAACGCGTAGATGTATTAGTAACAATCAAGAAAAAGTTAGGGATATACAAATGAAGTCAGCGTTAAGAAAAACAATCCAGTGGATTTTGCTCATTGGTTTGTTGCTGGGAGTACTAATTCAAACTTTGGGATTCTGGAACTATAATCCAACTGAAGTTTCTACTAAGACACGGATTGGCATTGTTATTAGCATAGTTCAACTTATTGTGATGGTTTGGTATGGGATGAGCTATGGTAATAAAGAATACACATTTAAGGAAGCAGTTAAGAACTGGCTGGAAGGTGTAATTACTCTTATTATTTTCTATCTTGTTTTTATTATTTCTTTACCGCAGTTTTTCTCTGCTTGGAATTTATGGGGTATCTTTTTCCCAGTTTTAACAAGTACATCGGCTTTATTTAGTGGAATTATCATTTCACTTTTCTTTCAGCCCTTTATCTTTAGATTGCAAGAAAAGTTAAATGCTAAGCAGAATGTGTTGTTATTAACTACCATTACACTTTTAATTTTTACTTTAAGCGCTGGAAACTCGCTTTTAACTAGCTATAGTATTTTTGGCTTATACTTAGTTTTACCCTTTGCTTGGGGAATGCTTATTAGTAAAGTGAAAATTAGTAAATGTCTCTTGGGCTTAACTGTTTTAAGTGTCATATTACTTCCGGTGATTTATTATGCAACGATCGCTTTAATGCCAGTTCAAACACCACAAGCAGTTTTATTTACGCAAATGAATATGGCCTGGAATACAAGCATGCTTATGAGTCCTTCATCTCCATTATTGTTTGTAATTGTAATTACAGGTGCATTACTTTTTAGAAGATGGATGTCGGAAATTTCACATCAAACTATTTCAATTTTGATTCCAGCAATCATTTTTGGAACAACTGCGTATGGAATGACTTTGTGGAAGGAAAAATTACAACTTGTTTTAGCTCCTGTTAGTAAAAAAGTTACGATCTTATTGATCCTGGCTTTATTAGTAGCAAGCTTCATTATTAATTTTGTTTTTGATAACTTTGTTCTTTCAAATAAGCATGTTCAACGATTTTTAAATAAGTTTATTGGTAGAAATTTAAAAGATAGTCTTAATCTTTTACAAGAAGGCATTAATTTTATTAAAAGACATCTGCATATAATATGTCTTTTTGCTTATTTCATGGTTGTAACTATCATTGGTTTCTTTACCTTTAAGAGTAATCTAAATGTCACTTTAGTCTATATCTTTACCAATAGATTAGGAACAGTTGTTTTATCAAGCATTTTTCTATTGGCAATTTTTGAAATATTTTATGTAATTACAACTCGTTTTTGGGTAGCAGCAAGCATTCCAACTATTCTTGGTTTGGGAATTGCTATTGGTAATGGTATTAAGATGAATTTAAGAGAAGAGCCAATTTACCCAACTGAAGTTAGTGAAATTGTTAATTGGAAAACTTTAATTCCTATGATGGGAGTTAAAAATCTGATCTATATTTTAGTAGGATTCGCACTTTTAATTGTTGTAATTATATTTTTAGAAAAAAAGTATCCAATTAATCTTAAACGTAAAAAGATAAGCTGGATAAAGGCAATCATTAGCTTGTTAATCTTGATTACACCGTTATGGTTTAATGATGAAAATTCACCGATTTATTATATTTCTAAGGGATTTGATAATAATCCTAACTTTAGAAATCCACCGGATAGTACAGGAGCTAATGGCTCAATTCTGACCTTCTTGGACTTTATTAAAGTGCCGATTATGGATAAACCAGCTAATTATTCAGAAAGCGCAGTTAAACAAGTCGTTCAAAAGTATAAGCGTGAAGCAACAACTATTAATAAAACAAGAAAAAACAAATTAAGTGATCAAACAATTGTTTTTAATCTTAGTGAAAGTTTTGTAGATCCAAAGGAATTTCCAACTGTTAAAATTTCTAATAGTGTTCGTGATCCTATGAAATATATCCGTAAGCTCATGACAACAACCACTTCTGGCCATATGCTTAGTGCTGGCTATGGTGGTGGAACAGGAAATATGGAATATGAATCTTTAACTGGATTTAATATGGGCACTTTTTCTACTGCTGTCACGCCATATACACAAATAACTTCTCGTTATAATTTCTATCCAACAATTGGAATGAACTTTAAGTATAGCAGTGCTCTTCATCCATTTAATGGGACGTTTTATGGGCGAATTGATAATTATCGTCGGTTTAGATTTAATAAATTTGCCTACCTAGGATCTAAATATAAGATTTATGATCAAAAAACTATTGGCTCTAACCCATACTTATCTGATGAAACTGCTTATCAAAATGGAATACGCCAGATTAAGAGTCAAAAAGATGGTCAATTTATTAACCTAATCTCAATGCAGAACCATATGCCATATGGCGACTATTATTCATCAAATGAGTATCAGGATAATGTGAGTGGATCTTTGATTGCTGATGAAAATACAAAGAACAGTTTTGCTTCTTATACTAAAGGAGTGGAATATACTGATAAAGCAGTAAAGAAGTTTATTAAGCAAATTGATGAGATTGATAAACCAATTACACTTGTCTTTTATGGTGATCATTACCCAGCGATAATTGATCAGTCTCAATTAGCTAAATATCCTGTAAAACTTCATGCTACGACTTACTTTATTTATTCAAATAAATATGCTCGTGAACATGGAGCAAAGAGTAAGATTAAGCCTGATAAATATATTTCAACTAGTTCATTTATTCCGATGGCACTAGATCAAACTAATTCTAAAGTCACGGCATACCAGGCCTTACTTACCCGCATCTATAAAGAGTTACCCGCAATAACTATTAACTATAGCGGTGATGATGGTTTTGAATTAGTTGACCAAAATGGTAAGAAAGTTTCTGAAAATAAGTTGACTAAGAAGCAAAAAGAACTACTTAAAGACTATCAGTTAATTCAATATGATATGTCTGCTGGTAAGGGATATAGCCTAGATATTAAAGGATTTTATAAATAATAGTTGACTAAAATGTTATTCTCCCTTATTATCGTAGGTAAATGAGAGTAGCTACTTAATTCAGTGTTCAGAGAACTAGCGGTTAGTGTGAGCTAGGCAGGTTAAGCAGGCGAAGTACGGATGATGGGGTAGTTTCCTTATCAACTGAACTTAAGGCGCGTTAAGCGCAAACGTGGGTGGTACCACGGCTAATGAAGTAATTTAGTCGTCCCTAGATTTCGAGAGAAATTTAGGGACGTTTTTTGTTAGGAGAAAAAATTATGGCAAAATTTGACATTTTAGAAGATTTAAAATGGCGCGGTGCTATTAATCAAGAAACTGATGAAGAAGGTTTGCGTAAATATTTAGCAGAGCACGATGATTTAGCTCTTTACTGCGGAACTGATCCAACTGGAGATTCACTTCATATTGGGCACTTGATTCCATTTATGATTTTAAAAAGATTCCAAATGGCTGGTTATCATCCCGTAATTTTAATTGGTGGGGGCACTGGTTCAATTGGTGATCCGTCTGGTAGAAAGACTGAACGTGTTCTTCAAACTGCTGAGCAAGTTAAACACAATGAAGAGAAATTGACTGCCCAAATGAAGAAGTTATTCGGTACTGAAAACTTTGAAATTAAAAACAATGCGGAATGGCTTGGTAAGCTTAACTTGATTGACTTCTTACGTGACTACGGTAAGTTTTTCCAAGTTAACAACATGATTAACAAGGATGTTGTTGCTAGTCGTTTGGAAAATGGTATTTCATTCACTGAATTTACTTACCAAATTTTACAAGCTATTGACTTCTATCACTTAAACAAAGACAATGGTGTTCAACTTCAAATTGGTGGTTCTGATCAATGGGGCAATATTACTGCTGGTATTGATTTGATTCACAAGCTTGAAGGTCAAGATCGTCCAGCATTTGGTTTAACTATTCCATTGATGCTTAAGGCTGATGGTACTAAGTTTGGTAAGTCTGCTGGTGGTGCTGTTTGGCTTGATCCAGAAAAGACTAGTCCTTATGAATTCTACCAATTCTGGATTAACCAAGACGATCGTGATGTTGTGAAATACCTTAAGTACTTTACTTTCTTAAGTCGTGAAGAAATCGAGGACTTGGCTGAAAAGACTGAAAAAGAACCTTGGAAGCGAGCAGCTCAAAAGAGATTAGCTGAAGAAGTAACTAAGTTTGTTCATGGCGAAGAAGGCTTGAAAGAAGCTCAAATGATTACTGAAGCCCTATTCTCAGGTAACGTTAAGAGCTTGTCTGTGCCTCAAATTGAACAAGCTTTGAAGAATGCACCAAGTGCTGAAGCAACCCACGAAGCTAAGAATATTGTTGAATTCTTGGTTGAAACTAAGATTGAACCATCTAAGCGTCAAGCACGTGAAGATGTTAAGAACGGCGCTATTTATGTAAATGGTGAACGTCAAAACGATGTTGATCTCATTATTGAACCAGATGATGATTTCGATGGTAAGTACGTAATTATCCGTAAGGGTAAGAGAAAGTACACTTTGGTTAAAATTAAATAGTTGTTAAAAAGAGAAGACGAGGAGTGCTGGAGGCACTCCTCGTCTTTTTTGTTATAATTAGATGTGGATTAAAATGGTTTGCCGTTTTAGCTCAGGAGGTAGAGCACCGCCGTGGTAAGGAGGAGGTCCCCAGTTCAAATCTGGGAAACGGCTTAGTTATTGAAAATAAAGCTTTGGACAGCCAAAAAGTAAATGATACATTAAGGGATGGTCAAAACGACTGTCACTTTTTATAATGGAATAAAACATTGTAATTTATGAAAGAAGAATTAATATGGCACATGAACTTACATTAGATGAAATTGCAAAATTTCAACAAGATTATCAACAAAATAAGCAAAATAAAATCGCTGAATTGGCCGTTGTGAATAACGGTGTGCAAAAAGCTAGCTTTAACAGTGAAGGAATTCGTGATTTAAATCGCACTTTCTCAATTGAAATCCCCACTGATAATGTGACTGATCAAAAACAATCAGGTCGTTGCTGGCTATTTGCTGCGTTAAATGTATTACGTTACAAGTTTGCTAAGCAATATCATGCAAAGAACTTTACTTTTTCACAAAGTTATCTTTTCTTCTGGGATCGAATTGAAAGAGCAAATATTTTCTTCAATCATATCTTAGAAACTGCGGATAAACCTGTGGATGATCGAACTGTGCACTTTTACTTGCAAGCACCAGATACTGATGGTGGGCAATGGCATATGGCTGTTTCATTAACTAGAAAATACGGGTTAGTGCCAACTTATGCACAAGATGAGAGCTTTACCGCAAATAATACAGCAGCATTTAACCAAGCCTTGAATATGAAATTACGTGAAGATGGTTTGATCTTACGTAAACTAGCACAAGAAGGCAAAAGTGATGAAATTGAACAAAAACGTCAAGAATTTTTAAGTGAAGTTTACCGCATGGCTGTGATCGCCTTTGGACAACCTGTGCAAAAGTTTGATTTAGAATTTAAAGATGATGATGGAAAGTACAGGTTAGATCAAAATCTTAGTCCGTTAGACTTTTTCCACAATTATTTTGAAGATGATTTGGATGATTATGTTGTCCTCTTTAATGCGCCAGACCATGAATATGACAAACTTTATGCATTTCCATTTGAGGATAATGTTGAAGGCGGAAGTCCAATTAGATTTTTAAATACAAAGATTGAAAACCTTAAGGAAGCCGCAATTAAGCAACTAAAAGATGGGGAAACAATCTGGTTTGGCTGTGATGTTGGTAAGCAAAGTGATCGCCAAAAGGGAATTTTAGCTGCTGATTTATATGAAACAGATACTATTTTTAATATTGAAACTAATTTAAGTAAGAAAGAGCGTCTTGAAACTGGGGCTAGTGGCTCTACTCATGCGATGACTTTTGTTGGTGTAGATGTTGTGGATAATCAGCCACGTCAATGGAAAGTTGAAAATTCTTGGGGAACCAAAGTTGGTGAAAAAGGTTACTTTGTAATGGATGACAAGTGGTTTGATGAATACCTCTTTAAGGTAGTAGTTAAGAAGCAATACCTATCAGAGAAACTAGTGAAAATTGCTGAAGGCGAAGCAACTCCTGTTCCTTGCTGGGATTCAATGGCTTAATTAAATTATAAATTATGTACAGAATACTAATAATTACTGCTTAGCTGATAATTATTAGTATTTTTTTATATATAAGTATTTGTTTACAAAAATTTAATTTAGATAAATATAATTTTAATTTTTTACTAAAAATATCTTTACTTTTTTATTTAAATAGTGTTTAATAAAGTTCATCTTAATTTAATGTATTTTATTTTTTGGAGGGGACAATATGAAAGTTAAGAAGATATTTGCGGCTGTTTCTACGGCTGCCGTTGCCGCTGTTGCCCTAACTGCTTGTGGTAAGAAAGATAATAGCTCTTCAGGTGACCAAGCATTAACTTGGATGGAAAAAACTGAACTTCAAACTATGGATATTTCTAAAGCCACAGATGAAACGAGTTTTAATCAATTAAATAATGTTTATGAAGGTCTTTATCGTTTAGGAAAGAATTCAAAAGTTGAAAATGCTTTAGCGACTAAGACTGTTGAAAGTAAAGACGGAAAGAATTGGACTTTCACTTTACGTAAAGGTGCAAAATGGTCAAATGGTGATCCTGTAACTGCGAAAGATTTTGTTTATTCTTGGCAAAGAACCGTTGATCCAAAGACTGGTTCTCAATATACTTCTCTATTTTCTGGAATTGAAAATGCTGACGAAATTACTAAAGGAAAGAAGTCTCCAAGTACTTTAGGTATTAAAGCAGTAGGAGATTACAAATTAGAAGTTAAATTGGAACACCGTATTCCATACTTTAAGTTGTTAATGGGATTCCCACTATTCTTCCCTCAAAATCAAAAGACTGTTGAAAAGTCTGGTAGCAATTACGGAACTGCTTCTAAGTATCAAGTTTATAATGGTCCCTTTGTTCAAAAAGGCTGGACTGGTTCTAACTTGAAGTGGGAGTTAGTTAAGAATGATTCTTACTGGGACAAGAAGGATGTTAAGCTTAAGAGTATTGATTACTCAATTCAGAAGACACCTACTACTGCTTACAACCTATATCAATCCGGTAAGTTAGATGCAGCTGTTTTAGATGCACAAGGCACTAAGCAATTAAAGAATCAAACTGGTTACACTATTCGAAAGAAAGCAAGTACTCAGTACTTAAGCTACAATATGGCTAAGAGACCAGAATTTAAGAATGCTAAGTTACGCCAAGCTATTTCAATGGCTGTTGATCGCCCAGCTTTAGCAAATGCATTAGGTGGAGCTAACCAAGTAGCTAAGACTTTAACTGCACCAGGTATTGTAGACATTAAAGGAAAAGACTATGTTGACTACGTAGAAACTCCTAAGTCAGAAGTTTACATGAAACATGATGCTAAGAAGGCACGTGAATTATATAAAGAAGCCCTTAAGGAACTTGGAAAGACTAGTTTAACTTTCAACTTGCTTGGCTACGATGACGATGCAAGTAAGAAAGCAACAGAAACTCTTCAAAGTCAATTAGAAGATACATTGAAAGATGTAAATGTTCATGTTCAAAACATTCCTAAGAAGACTGCAATCGACAAAATGGTATCTGGCAACTTTGATGTTTCCTTCTCTGGATGGAGTGGTGACTTCGCAGACCCAATTACTTTCTTAGATCTTCTAACACCTGATAACGCAATGAACTTTGGTAAGTGGGACAATGAAAAATACAACAGCTTACTTGCTGACTCTAAGACTACTGGTGATGTAAACAAGAGAAATCATGACTTAGAAGATGCAGAAAAGATCTTACTTGAAGAACAAGGTGTAAGTCCATTATTCCACCAACAAGAAGCATGGATGGTAAAACCATCAGTTAAGGGAGTTATTTACAATGGTGCTGGTGCATCATACAACTTTAAGCATGCTTATGTTGCAAAATAAGTAGTTAAATGAAAAATCGAAGATTATAAAATCTCCGATTTTTTTATTAAATACAATATTAAAAAGTATGAGTTAATGAAAGGCTAAATATGAGTAAATATATATTAAAACGTGTCTTTTATATGATCTTAACTTTGTTTATTGTGGCAACAGCAACTTTCTTCTTAATGAAAGCTATGCCGGGGTCGCCTTATGCAAATGAAGCTAAAATGACACCAACTCAAATTAAAATTATGAACGAACAATATGGTTTAAATAAGCCCGTCTTTGTTCAATATTTAATTTATTTGGGTGGAATGTTCAAGGGCGATTTCGGTACTTCTTTCCAATATGCTAATCAATCAGTAACTAGTTTGATCTTGCCACGGTTGGCTGTTTCTATGCAATTAGGTTTGCAAGCTATGGTGGTAGGAGTCGTATTTGGAGTTTTGTTAGGAACTTTAGCCGCTGTAAAACAAGGTACTTGGGTTGACTCTACTTCAACAGTTTTGGCAATTATCGGAAGATCAGTACCTAACTTTGTTTTAGCTGTTATCTTGCAATACTATATTGCTTTAAAATTAGGTTGGTTTTCAATTGCTGGTTGGGGTTCATTTTCACAATCTGTTTTGCCAACGATTGCTTTAGCGGTCGCTCCAATGGCTGAAACTGAACGATTTGTAAGAACTAGTATGGTCGATAATATGAATCAGGATTATGTGGAACTTGGACGTGCTAAGGGTTTGAGTCGAATGGAAGTTGTTCGAGGACATGTAATGCGTAATAGTATGATTCCAATTGTAACGTTGCTTGGTCCTTACACCGTAGCGTTGATGACTGGTTCAATGGTTATTGAAAATATTTTTAACATTCCTGGTATTGGTGAGCAATTCGTTAAGTCAATTTTAACTAACGATTATCCAACAATCATGGGTGTAACAATGATTTATTCAATTGGCTTGGTAGTAGTCTTATTAATTACTGATATTATCTACGGCTTAATTGATCCAAGAATTAGATTGCAAGGAAAGGAAGGATAGAGAATGAACGAAGAATTCAATGTAAGTCCTGAAGATTTTAAAAAATTACCTCCAGATGAAGCTCAAGATAATGAAAATATTGCAGGACCATCTTTATCCTTTGGTCAGAGTGTTTGGCTACAATTAAAAAAGAAAAAATCAGCAATTGTTTCAGCTGTAGTCATTATTTTAATGGTTCTTATAGCATTTGGTTCAACGCCATTTATTAATAATGAGACCTTGGTAAAGTCACATCCACAGTATGCAAACTTGCCCGCAAAAGTTCCTGGTATGAGCGCAATTAATGGCTTAAATGGAAAATTAAAGCAGGGAGATAAGTGGGTAAATGTATATGAACAAAATCATATCCCTAAAGATAAGTATTTCTTTGCTGGAACTGATTATTTAGGCAGACCCTTAGGTCAAAGAATCATTTATGGAACAAAAATTTCTTTAATTGTCGCTTTTGTTGCTGCCTTGTTTGACCTAACCATTGGAGTGTTGTATGGAATTGTTTCTGGTTGGAAAGGCGGAGGAGTAGATAATGGAATGCAGCGAATTATCGAAATTATTTCGTCAATTCCTAATTTAGTAATTGTTGTTTTGATGTTGGTTGTTTTAAAACCAGGAATGATGTCAATTATTTTAGCAATTGCCATTTCTTCTTGGACAACAATGGCTCGGCAAATTAGGGCGGAGACATTAACATTAAAGAATCAGGAATATGTTTTAGCTGCCCGTAACTTAGGACAGTCTTCTTGGAAGATTGCGTTAAAACACCTGGTTCCTAATCTTTCAAGTTTAATTATCATCCAAATGATGTACACAATTCCAACTGCTATTTTCTTTGAAGCATTTTTAAGTTTTATCGGTATTGGTATATCTGCTCCTCAAACTTCACTTGGAGTGTTGCTTAATGAAGGGCAAAAGAATTTTCAATTTTTGCCATATCAGATGTGGTTCCCAGCAATTGTGTTATGTGTTTTGATGATTGCCTTTAACTTGTTAGGTGATGGCTTAAGAGATGCATTAGATCCAAAGAGCAGAAGGTAAAAGAAATGACAGAAAAAGTTTTAGACGTAAAAAATTTAAAAATTGATTTCCATACATATGCTGGGGATGTAAAGGCTATTCGTAACGTTTCTTTTCATTTAAACAAGGGAGAAACATTAGCTATTGTAGGTGAATCAGGTTCCGGAAAGTCGGTAACTACAAGAACAATAATTGGCTTGTTAGCTAAAAACGCTGAAATAGTTGGTGGAGAGATTGATTTTCACGGTAAAAATTTATTGGCAACTAAAGAAAAGGATTGGCGCAAAATTCGTGGAAATGAAATATCGATGATTTTTCAGGATCCAATGACATCCTTAGATCCAACAATGAAGATCGGCCAGCAAATTGCTGAGCCTCTGATTAAACATAAGGGAGTCAGTAAAAAAGAAGCATGGAAAAAAGCTCTTGAAATGATGAAGGCTGTTGGAATTCCAGATGCAGAAAAAAGAATTAATCAATATCCCCATCAATTTTCAGGTGGTATGCGTCAAAGAATTGTGATTGCAATTGCCTTAATTTGTGAACCAGAAGTTTTACTTGCTGATGAACCAACAACGGCTTTAGATGTAACAGTTCAAGCAGAAATTTTAGATTTAATGAAAGATTTGCAAAAAAAGATTGGTACATCAATTATTTTTATCACCCATGACTTAGGTGTAGTTGCTGGAATGGCAGATCGAGTAGCAGTAATGTATGCAGGTGAGATTTTAGAATATGGATCTGTTGATGATATTTTCTATAACCCACAACATCCTTATACATGGGGGTTAATCAATTCAATGCCAACGTTAGAAAGCGAAGAATTAGAATCAATTCCAGGAACCCCTCCTAACTTGCTAGATCCTCCTAAAGGAGATCCTTTTGCTCCACGTAACAAGTATGCGATGAAGATTGATGCCGAGAGAAAACCACCTTTCTTTAAGGTTTCTGAGACTCATTATGCTGCTACCTGGTTACTGCATCCGAATGCTCCTAAAGTTGTTCCTCCAGCAGAGATTAGACGTAGACAGAAAAAATTTGCAGAAATGAAAGAAAAATAATAGATAGGAAAAAGCGATGACAGAAAAGAAAAAGATTTTAGAAGTTAAAAACTTAAAGCAATACTTTAAAGTGGGTCGATCAACTGTCAAAGCTGTAGATGATGTCAGTTTTGATATCTATGAAGGTGAAACTTTTGGTTTAGTAGGGGAATCAGGATCAGGTAAGACTACTACTGGACGAAGTATTTTGCATCTTTATGAGCCTACTGACGGAGAAATAATTTTTGAAGGAAAAGATGTTAATAAATTAAAAGGCAAAAAGGAAAAATTGAAATTTCATCGTGATGCACAGATGATTTTTCAAGATCCATACGCATCCTTAAATCCTAGAATGACTGTTGAAGATATTATTGCAGAAGGTCTAGATATTCACCAGCAAATTAAAAATAAAGCTGATAGGAAAAAGCGTGTTATTGAATTATTAAACTTGGTAGGTTTAAGTAAAGAACATGCATCAAGATTTCCGCATGAATTCTCTGGTGGTCAACGTCAAAGAATTGGGATTGCCAGAGCTTTAGCAATTAATCCGAAGTTTATCGTAGCTGATGAACCGATTTCTGCACTAGATGTATCGATTCAGGCGCAGGTAGTTAATCTAATGAAAGAATTACAAGAAAAGAAAAAGTTAACTTACTTGTTCATTGCCCATGATCTTTCAATGGTTAAATTTATTTCTGATCGAATTGGAGTTATGCGGTTTGGAAAGTTGCTTGAAGTAGGAACAGCAGATGAAGTCTATAATCGTCCACTGCATGATTACACTAAGAGTTTAATTTCTGCCGTGCCTATTCCTGATCCAGAAGTTGAACGTAAAAGACAAAGAATACAATATGATGACTCAAAATTTGATCCTCGAAAGCCTCGTTCATTACATGAAATTGAACCGGGACATTTTGTAAGATGTGCTGATGATGAGGTAGACTACTATTTAAAAGCTGCAAAGAGTTACCTGTAAATTAAAGATCTATTGGATAAAATATCTGATAGATCTTTTTCTTGTGTCTGTTAGAATTAAAATATAGAAAAGAGGGTGCAAGATGGATATTGAATTAGTTAAGCAATTTACCAAAAAACAGTTAAAAGGAGAAAAAACAGGCCATGATTACTATCATGGACAAAGAGTAGCAAACTTAGCTACAAAAATGTATCTAAGCGATTATCCTGATGCACATGAAGATAGTAGAGTTGTTGCTATTATTCAGACAGGAAGTTATTTACATGATACGATTGATGAAAAGATTTGCGAAGATCCTAGTAAAGTAATCTCGGAAATTGAAGAGTTACTGCCAAAAATTGGATTTACTGAATTAGAAGCGCAGGATATTTTATTTACAATTCAACATATGTCATTTTCAGCTAATATTGAGCACCACTATAAGCTGCCCTTGAGTGGACAATATGTACAAGATGCTGACCGAATTGAAAGCTTGGGTGCAATTGGAATTGCGCGGGCTTTTACGTATGGCGGAAAGCATGGTAATAAGATTTATGATCCAGAGATTAAACCTGAAAAATTAGTAAGTCATGATCAATATCGTAACCATGTGGAAACAACAATTAATCACTTCTACGAGAAATTATTTGATTTAGAAGGATTGATGAATACTCCAGCTGCTAAGAAAGAAGCACATCGAAGAACTGAATATATGCGTGAGTTTGTTCAAGAATTTATGGATGAATGGAATGTGTAGTAAAAAAGCATTGTATCAATTTTTGACACAATGCTTTTTGCATAAGTATATTTTATTAAGCAAGTGAGTCCCAAGCTGGAAGTGGAGTTGGCTTGCTTTCGGCGAGTTTCTTTTGGTCGTCGGTTAAGAATTCTTTTCTAACAACTACTTCATAAACAAACTCATCAAACCATTTATCGCTCATTGTGAAGTAGCCCTTACGGCCTGACTTTTCACTCCATGAGTTTTCAACTTTCCACTTACGGATTTCACCCTTATCTAAGTCGACACCAACTAAGGTCATAGCATGACTAACTTCACCTTCGCCAGTAGCTAATCTTTCAGCCTTAGTCATGTAAGTATCAACATCAAATAATTCGTCAGTCTTATATAATTCAGTATCTAAGTAACCAGTCTTGCGGTCCATTTCTTTCAAGACATCATTGCCAAACCAAACACTTTCGCCATCCTTTAATTGTTTAATAGCAGCGTCTTTTAAGTATTCGATTGGAACATTTAAGAAGGTAATAGGAATACCGCCATTAACATTGTCTTCAAATGGAAGAGAGTAAAGCTTACCATATTCATGATCTGGTGCATTAGTTAAACAAACATAATCTTCAAAGTTAACATCCCAGTATTTATTAAAGAATTCAACTGGAGTTAAGTCCTTATCTAAGTGAAGCTTTTTATCATCGTCTCGATATTCTAAGTCAAAAGTCTTAGGTGGTTCACCAACAGCAATTGCAGTCATACGGTAAATTTCGCTTAAGAATTCTTTACGCTTCTTTTCAACTTCGTCAGTTTTACCTTCTTGAACTAATTTACGTAAAACTAGGGCATCTTTTCTTTCCTTACGAGCTAAAGCATCAGCTAAGCCAGCAGTGTGGTTAGTATTAAAACTCTCAGGCATTGCATTAGTTGGTACAACACCGTATTTTTTAACTAATGAAGCCGCCATTGCCCATTGACCACCATCTGAGCCAGCAAAGTTCATATAGGCTTTAACAGTACGATCATCTAAAGGCTTATCAGCAGAATCAATAATTGCATCGTAAAAAATATTTGCACGTTCAATCTTATCCCAGAAGAAGTTGTAAGCTTGAGATAAAGTAAAATTCTTAGCCTTATACTTTTTACCAAAGTCGTGACGTAAAGTATTCAAAGTAGCAAATAACCAGCAACGACCTGATTGCATTTGGTTAGTAACATTATCAGTTTCTACTTCAACAGAGAAGACATCGTTTAAGCGGTTAGTAACTGCTGGATTAAATGAAGCTTCTAGCACTCCAGAACGCATAGCAGCACGAGAAACAACTTCATTACGTGAATTATCGAAGTCACTGCGGAATTGATCAATTTCTTGTAGGGTTAATTCGTGAGACATATAATTTTACACTCCTTTAATTTTTTTATCATGTTTTTCATTATATTTACTATACAGCAAATAATGATTTAATACACTAATTTTGTGAATGAAAGTAACTTTCATAAGTATTTCAATAGACGTTATGAAGTATAATATTTATAACAATATCGGAGGGAAAAACTATGAAAAAGAATATTTTTGTATCAGGAATTACCCTAATGACAATGCTTTTAGCCGTAGGTTGCAGTAATAATGCAAGCCAGTCTAACACTAATAATGAAGCTAAAAGTACTAAGACGAGCCATAAAAAGAGCCACAAAGCTAAAAAACATATAACTAAGAAAGATAAAACTGATATAGATACTGATAATTCAGAAACTACCAGCTCAGATAAAAAGACTGATAAGAGCAGTGAAAATTCCAAGAGTAGTACTAGTAAGAAGACCAGTCAGAATGGATCAGCAAGCTCTAATTCGTCTAATTCAAATGAAGTAGAAAAATCAAATAATTTAAATGGCTCATCCAATTCTTCAGCATCTAATACTCAAAATAATAGTGGTCAAAGTGCCGCATCAGCTAATAACTCTTCAGATACCATGTTTAACAAGATGGTTTCTAATACTATTAAAGAAAACGGCTATTCAAGTAGTTATGGACCAGATAATTTTACGTTAATTGATGGTGGTAATGGACAATATTCTTTAGCTGAGAAGTCAACTGGAACAATTGTTGGTCATTATTCTGTAAAGAATGGTGATCTTTACAAGCAAGATGTGATTACTGGAAATGATGTTAAGGTTAAATAATGGTTTATTATCAAAAAATGACGCCTGAAGGCTATCAAGAAATTAAAGACGAGATAGCCCGCTTAAAAAAAGATCGGCCACGGAGAATTAAAATCTTACAAGAAGCTCGTAGTATGGGAGACTTATCGGAGAATTCTGAATATACTACCGCTAAGATGGAATTAGGGCATTTACAAAGTCGTTTGCGCTATTTAGATAAGCAATTAAGATATTCAGAAATTATTCAAAAAGATGAAAGTGGAACTATTGATTTAGGATCAAATGTTACTTTGCTTTTTGATGGTGATGATGAAGCTGAAAAATATCGTATTGTTGGTAGAATGGAAGCAGATTTAGCTAAGGGAAAGATATCCTTTGATTCGCCTTTAGGGCAAGCCTTAATGAAGCAAAAAGCTGGTGCAACAGTAACTGTTGAAGCGCCAGCTGGAAGTTATGATGTTAAAATTATTGATGTGAATTAAAAATAGATATTGTAATGGTCTCCCTAAGATTGTCTAAACTAGGATAAAATTTAAATTTTTAAAAAGTAAAAAATTTGAATATAAAGCTTCTTGCTATTTAAGTAAGAAATATAACTTGCGTATAGGTAGAATTGCATATTTACTTGTATTAATTGATAGACAGGGCTTTACTGCTACCTATATTCTAAAGAGTTTAAAGAAAAAACTATAAATCGTGTTTTATCAGCTAACGAATCTATTAATAATATTGCATTGGATCTGGGGCTATTCATGGAGGAATGTTAGGTAACTAGGAATTTTAAGAAGGGAAACGAAGAGCTTCGTTGTTAGAATTTAAAGCTGATTATGAAAAGCATCAATTTTTGTAGGTCACTACAATTTCTATTCTTATTTTTTTCTCAAAAGAACATATTTTCTTAAAGTGGGATATTTAAGAAATAGATATGTGTCATATGTCCAACTAGAGCTAGTATTTAAAATCCACATAAACCAAGTGCTGTGATCAGTAAAAAAGAATATTTTTGATAAATCACGAAGCAGTTCTGTCGATAATTCTCCAAAGATTTCTTTATGATTAATATTTTGTTCAAAAAGTAATTTAATTAATAAGCCTAATATAAAAATGATTATCCAGCCAATTAAATAATTTAGCCCACGTTTTATTGTAATTTTTGGAACATGATATTTATTTAAATTATCACTAATAGATACTTCTGCACCGTAGGCTTGAAATATTCCTATTATAATTCCAATGAAGGATAAAGCAAAAGTTGCAATAATCGTTAGAATTGAATATTCATACTTAATTGCTAAAATCATCATTATTGCAGAATAAATGGGAATAATTATTAAGGAAAATCTAGTTGCTGTGTCTGCTTTAAATGTCCCGTGGATAAACTTATAGATTAAAAATAGTATAAATAGTAATTCCATATGGCAATCCTTAATGATTCTAATTTACTCAAGTGTAACAAAAAAAGTCGTCTATTAAAAAATAGACGACGATTAAGTTATAAATTTTTTAATCAATAGTAATTGTATTTTCCTTATCTTCTTCAGTTAATTTTGGCAAGGTAATGGTTAAAACGCCATTAACATCTTTTGCGGAAATTTCTTTAGAGTCAACATCAGGGATGCGGTAACTTCTTTGAATGTGACCAACGCTTCTTTCCCGGTGAAGAAGATTGCCATTCTTGTCATCTAAGTTATCAAACGAATCACGGCTACCTGAAACATTTAAGACACCATCTTTATATGAAACCTTGATATCTTTCTTATCCATTCCAGGCATGTCGACCTTAACAATATAATCCTTATCAGTTTCTGCTACATCAGATTGCATAATGTTCTTAATTGAACTGTCATCAAAAAAGTCTTTTGGAAAACTAAACCAATCGCTTAATTGATCCATCATATTATCATTGTTACGATTCTTCATTATTTCGTTTGCCATAATAAAACTTCCTTCCATTACGCTCTCTACACTGTTTATTGTAGTAGGTTAGGATAGAATGTAAAATATTTAGCACTCTGGCACATTAACTGCTAATTTGGAAGAAAAAAATAGGATTTAGTATACTTGCTAAATCCTATTTTAAATTACTAATCTAAGTCTTTACCGTTAGATTCAATGACTTTTTTATACCAGTTAAATGAATCCTTCTTTGAACGTTCTAGTGTTCCTTCGCCCTTATCATTCTTGTCAACATAGATGAAGCCGTAGCGTTTGTCCATTTGACCAGTTCCAGCTGAAACTAAGTCAATGCATCCCCAAGGAAGGTAACCCATCAAGTCAACGCCGTCTAAAACAACAGCTTTTTCCATTTGTTCAATGTGCTTTCTCAAGTAATCGATTCGATATGGATCGTGAACTGAACCGTCAGCTTCGCGCTTATCGTAAGCACCGAGACCATTTTCAACGATAAATAATGGCTTGTGGTAGCGGTCAGTTAGGTGGTTAAGAGAGATTCTCAAACCTTCTGGATCAATTTCCCAACCCCAGTCACTACGCTCTAAAGTAGGGTTTTCTACGATCGCTTCTTGTAAGTCAGTTAATTCATCTGGTTTGACTTTCTTACTTGAAACAGTAGTGGATTGATAGTATGAGAAGCCAACGTAGTCTACTGTACCTTCTTTTAAGGCAATCTTATCTTCTTCAGTAATATCTGGACGATAACCATTTCTTTCAATGTAATCTTCAACAGCATTTGGATATTCACCGTTAACGTGTACATCGGAGAAGAAGTCACGTCTTTGTTCAAATTTATCAGCAAGTAAAACATCATCTGATGATGGAGTTAAAGGACGAACAGGTGAGTAGTTAATCATACAACCAATTTGGAAGTCGGGATTAATCTTGTGACCTTCTTTAACTGCTAAAGCAGAAGCAACTAATTCATAGTGGGCAGCTTGATACATAGCAGCTTCTTTTTCTTTATCGCCCATTCCATTATTAAACAAGATACCGGAGTTAGTAGCCATTAAGAAGTCATTGTTAAAACTAGATTGATTATCAATTTCGTTGAAAGTCATCCAGTATTTAACTTTGTTCTTGTAACGCTTGAAGCAAACACGGGCAAAGCGAACAAAGTAATCAATTAATTTACGGTTAGTAAAGCCACCATATTCTTTAACTAAGTGATATGGAATTTCAAAGTGAGAAAGGGTAATTACAGGTTCAATTCCATATTTATGACATTCGTCAAATAAGTCATCATAGAACTTAAGCCCTGCTTCATTTGGTTCTTTTTCGTCGCCCTTAGGAAAAATTCTAGTCCAAGCTATTGAAGTACGGAAAGCCTTAAAGCCCATTTCCGCCATTAACTTAATATCACCTTTGTAGTGGTGGTAAAAATCAATTGCGTCATGGTTAGGATAGTTCTTACCAGGAATAACACCATCAGTAATTTCACGTGGCTTAGTTGCTGATCCTACTGTCATAACGTCAGCAACTGACATTCCCTTTCCATCTTCATCCCATGCACCTTCAAGTTGGTGAGCGGCAACAGCGCCACCCCATAAAAAGCCCTCAGGCATAGTGTATCCAGTCATATTCAATACGTCCTTTCTAAAGTAAGCGTTTTCGGAATTCATTCTACAAATTAAAAACTCAATTGTAAAGCGTAAAAGTATAGAATTTTATTTTTTATAAGAAAACAGTTATTGTTGCAAGCGGTTTCATAGTGGAGTATTATACAGGTGTTGTCTGAATTGTTCAGGAACAATATTGAAAGGACAGATACAATAATGACTAAAAAAGATCAGAGTTTAGAACAAAAGAAACATGACATGAGTGTAAGATCTATAAATTTTAGCCGCTATTTAATGATTCGTTATTTCTCTGCGGCGTTCTTATTCACTAATCTATTTTGGTTAGTTTTTGCAATTTGTTACCACGATATTGTTGCTTCGATAATTTCAGGATTATTATTTGTTTTATTATTAATAGCTTCAGTAGAGCAAGTAAGTAAATGGAATGTTAAAAATACTGACTTAAAATTTACCAAACTGTATTATCAACTGCAGCTAGCTGCAAATGTAATCTTTGCTATGGGTTGCTATTTACCATTTGGAAAGATTCTATTTCCTTTTATGGCTACAAACGATGTCGCAAATGTGATCTTTACAATTTTAATTATTGGAATATTAGGATCCATCTTAATCTTAAGAAGAATTAGCAACATTCAAAATGGTCGCGACAAATATGCAGGAGCAATTAAGACATTTGAAACTAATAGACAGTAGGACAAATTGAGGGGGATGTACTATGTCTGACACTGCACAACCATCATTTAAAGATAAAATGATGAAGGCTTTAGGTAAGTTCTCAGGTTCACGTTTTGTACGTGCAATTATGGGTGCTGGTTATTCCATTATTGCCTTTTCTATCATTGGATCTATGTTTTTGGTCCTAACAGTATTACCACAAGTTATTACTGCTAAGGGATTTGTAGATTTCTATAACAACACTATTGGTCGATTTAGTAATATGTATACTGTTATATATAATGCGACCATGGGAATTATTGCAATTTTCTTTGCTGGTTCATTTGCATATAATTATGCAGATATTTACCGTAAAGAAGAGAATTTGCTACTTGATCCATTAAACGCTGTTTTCTTAACTTTGATGGGACTATTCATCACTGTTCCACAATTGGTTTGGAAAAGCGGCAGCACAATTTTTATAAATATTTTAAAAAATAATAATGTAATAGCAGGAGGATATAGTGTATCTGGTTCTGGGTTGACCAGAATCGGAGCAACTGGTATTTTTACTGGCTTAGTAGTTGCTTGGTTAACGGTTCAAATTTATCGTTTCTGTATTAAACATAATTGGCGCATTAAGATGCCAGCATCTGTTCCATCTGGTGTGGCAAATTCATTTTCTGCATTAATTCCAGGATTTGTCGTTGCATTTACAATTGGTATTATTGATATCATTTTAATTGTTCTAGGCACTGATATTTTCCAAGTATTATATATCCCATTTTCATTTATTTCTGCTATTGCTGATACTTGGTGGGGATTCTTAATCGTTATCTTCTTCATTCACTTTTTATGGTGGTTTGGTATTCATGGTGCTACAATTACATCAAGTTTCTATCAAGCAATTGTTTTAGCAAATATGGCGGATAACGTAAAAGGTGGATTCCATGTATTTGCTGGTGACCCAATAAACGCATTTGTTACTATTGGTGGTTCTGGTGCTACCTTAGGTATGGCAATCTTTATTGCATTTTTGGCTAGATCAAAGCAATTGAAAGAACTAGGTAAGCTTGAATTGATTCCCGCAATCTTTAACATTAACGAACCATTAATTTTTGGATTACCTATTGTTTATAATGTGGGTCTATTTATTCCATTTATTTGTGCACCACTTGCTTCTGGTGCTGTAGCTTATGTTGCAATCGCAACTCACATGGTTCCTAAAATTATTGTTCAACAACCATGGCCAACTCCAGTTGGATTAAGTGGTATGATTGCAACTGCTAGTTGGCAAGGTTTCGTTCTTTCAGTTGTATGTGCTGTAGTAGCATTTTTAATTTGGTTCCCATTTATTAGACACTACGATACAGCGATTTATAAGAAAGAACAAGCTGATGCTATTAAAGCATAATTAAAAAGTATATGCTTTTAAAACCTCGTAGTTTAAAATATAACTATGAGGTTTTTTATTTTAAGGACATAGTAATGAAAAAATATGAATTAGTTGCGGATAAAATAAAAGCTTATATTACCAAAAACAAACTTCATCATGGAGATAAATTACCAACAATTACCGAATTAATGAAAGAATATCAGGTTGGTAAATCAACGATCTTACAGGCAATTACGTTGTTGACTCAACGAGGAATAGTTTATAAAGTTCAAGGTTCTGGAGTTTTTGTCAGACCGACTGGACGAGATGGATATATGTCACTAACAGACAATGCTGGTTTTGCTCATGTATTAAAAAATCCTAGTACGGAAGTCATTGAGTTCTCAGAGAAAAAAGCGCCTAGTCCTCTAAATGAGTATCTTCATTCTGATGAAGTATGTTACTTTATAAAAAGATTGCGCAGACAAGAAGGTAAGCCATTTGTTTTGGAAGAATCATATTATCCTAAGAGCATTATTCCGTTTATGAGTAAGGAAATTGCTGAAGGATCGATTTTTAACTATATCAAAGATGGTTTAAAGAAAGAAATTCGTTTCTCTGATAAATATATGCGTGTTAGAAAGTTAAGAGCAGATGAAGCAAAGTATCTAGAATTAGAAGAAGGAGATCCTTGTTTAGAAGTTTATGATACGTTCTATTTAGCTAATGGAACTCCTTTTGATAGTTCTAAGTTGGTATACAATTATCAAAATTCTAAATTCTATGATCAAAGTTCTGATGACATTATTTAAAAAAATAGTCCTAATCTCAAAGTACAAATTATTTGAGACTAGGACTATTTTTATTTTGTATAAGCTAAGACATTATTTTTCATTTGTTTTAATTGCTTTTTAGCGCCTTGCTTTAATTGCCAGTTGTAAAACCAAGTACCGATATTAGAATGTTTCTTTTCGTCATAGCTGAGAACATTTTCTTTAAAAACAATCTGACAACCCTGCGGTGTATCGGTTAAATAGTAGCCAATTTTAACATCTATTTTAGGTGACTTGAAAACTGAAACATATTTTTTACCGAATTCATATTCAGTGATTTCGGCTTTCACATTTCTTTGTTGATATGTTGTTCCTGCAGCAATTTTAACAGGTAAGTCATTACCACGAGCTTTTTTAATTGCTTGAGTAAGCTGTCTATCTAGGTAATTAAAGAAATCTCTTGCTTTAAAGTTTGCTTGTTCTTTGATTGTAATCATTTTGTTTGTCTTTCTCTATCTATCTTGTCAAAAAAATAGAGCCTAGAAATGCTAGGTTCTATCTTGTTTTTTAGTCTAAATCTTCACCATGTGATGCAATAACTTTTTTGTACCAGTTAAAGGAATCCTTAGGATATCTCTTTAATGAGCCGTTACCTTTGTCATCGCGGTCTACGTAAACAAAGCCGTAGCGTTTCTTCATTTCACCTGTTCCATTTGATACTAAATCGATTGCTGACCACATCGTGTAGCCCATTAAAGGAATGCCATCTTCATTAACTGCTTCTTCCATTGACTTGATTTGGGCACGAAGATAGTTAATGCGGTAATCATCATGAACTTTATGATCTTCAGTTAATTCATCACCCCAACCAAGACCATTTTCAACGATAAATAGTGGCTTATGGTATCTATCCCAGAGGTCATTTAAGGCAATTCTTAAGACATCTGGGTCTGTTGCCCAGCCCCAGGCATTATAGTCAAGATAAGGGTTCTTAACGCCACCTGCGGAAACATTACCATTGGCTTTTGCATCTGCTTCATGTGTAGTAAGAACATTAGAAGTGTAGCAAGAAAAGCTGAGAAAGTCTGCTGGATAGTTTTTAATTAGCTCATAGTCTTCTGGCTTATCATCAAGTTTGATGCCATCACGTTCATATTGTTTTAAACGATATTCAGGGTAGCGACCGCCAGTTTGAACATCAGAATAGAAAAGCATCTCTTGCCTAGCTTTCATAACTAAAATTTGATCAGCTGGATCAGCAGTATAAGGATAGTAAGCAGAGTAGGCAAGCATTTGACCAACCTGGTTGCTTTGATCAATTTCATGAGCTAATTTAACAACTTTACTACTTGCTACAAATTGATTATGAGCCCCTTGAGCACGATTTTGTTTACTTCCATCAATTAGACCTCCGCCCATATAAGGAGCCATATCCATCGCATTAATTTCGTTAAAAGTAAGCCAGTACTTAACCTTACCCTTGTAGTGATTCATGACGATATCTGCATAGTGAACAAAGATATCAATCATTTTTCGATCTTTCCAGCCACCAAAACGGTTGATTAAAGATAGGGGAGTTTCATAGTGCGAAAGAGTTACTAAAGGTTCAATACCATATTTAGCACATTCATCAAAAATCTTGTCGTAAAAGGCTAATCCTTCTTCATTTGGCTTTTCATCATCTCCATTTGGCAAAATACGTGACCAATTTAATGATAAACGGAACATATTAAAGCCCATATCAGCCATATATTTAATATCTTCTTTATAGTGGTGGTAGAAGTCTGTTCCTTCATGACTAGGGTAAGAGTAACCATCTAAAAGAGCTGGTTTTGCACCTTCAGGCAATTTGAATTCGTTTCCCCAAGTCATTGCAGTGGTACCAGTTTTGCCGTCTGGTGTTTTCCAAGTAACTTTCCTTGGTTCGGTAGCAGAGCCGTTAGTTAAGACATCAATTGCATTTAATCCTTTACCACCTTCTTGATAGCCACCTTCATATTGATTAGCAGCACTAGCACCGCCCCAGTAAAAATCTTTAGGCATTGAGTAGGTTTTAGTCATACTTTTTTCCTTTCTTAATTTGTTTAATTTTATAAAAAAAGTTCTAGAATTGCTCTAGAACTTTTACTTAAAAGCTGTTTGTTTCCAAAACGACGTAATTTCGTTCATCATAGCGATTGCGGCTTGTTGAATATTCAACTGGTTGACCATTGTTTAACCACACGATCTGTTCAAGCTCTAAGATTGGGTCATCCTTTTTAGCTTGAAGATATTTTTGATCCCAATCATCAGCTTTAGCAGCTTTGATTTTACGATATGCAACGCCAAATTTTAGTTTTAAATCATGATGAAGATAATTATAGATAGAATTGTGTAAGATATCTTCATTTAAATTCGGAACTAAATTAACGGGCATAAAAGTATGTTCAAGAATTAGAGGTTTATCTTCAAGTCGTCTTAAGCGCCGAATATTGTAAACAGGGTCACTAGCTTTTATTCTTAGGTAGTGTTGAATATCTTCATTTGGAAATTCGACATTAAATTCGATGATATCACTAGTAACTTCATCTGATCCTAGTAAATTAGCCAATCCACTAAAAGCATTTGCTGCTGAATCAAACTTATCTTGAATTGGAACTGGACCTAATACAAAAGTACCTAAACCAGATTCTTTATAAACGAGTCCTTTTCTTTGCAGGCCATCTAAAGCTTTCTTAACAGTTAAACGGCTTACGTGTAATTCTTCTGCAAGTGTTTTTTGGTCAGGAAGGGGATTTTGTGGTTTATAGACTCCATCTTCAATTCTTTTTTGTAGAATTCGAGCAACTTTTAAGTATTTCGCTTCTGCAGTCATTATTTTTCAGCCATTTTTTTGTAAACAGCTACTACTTCTTTTGCTAAGTCAATAAAAGTAATGGCTGTCATCAAGTGGTCTTGTGCATGAACCATGTAAAGGTCAACTTTTACGTGGTTACCTTGTGCTTCTTGGGTTAACATATCGGTTTGAACGTTGTGAGCATTTACTAAACTTTCATTTGCTTGCTTAATAAATTCGTCAGCCTTTTCAAAATCGCCTTTCTTAGCAGCTTGAATTGCTTGCATAGCAGCAGCTTTTGCATTACCTGCTTGCATAATAATTCCCATTACAACTTGCATGTTATCGCTATTTTCTTGTGCCATAATTTTAATTCTCCTAGATAGTATTTTTAAAATAAAAGATGCTCCTGACAATTATTTATTTTACTATGTCAGCAAGCATCTCCCATAAATTATTTTTGTTTTAATTCTCGAATTCCTTGATCAATTGCTGCATCACAGTCAATTGGTAGTTGTAAAATCATTTTTCCATCAATTTCAAGACCCTTAGGAATCTGAATCATACTTGGAAAATGGTAACCATGATAAGCCTTAGTTCCATTATCTAAATAAATAGAAACTTGTCCATCTGCGCTGACACCAATTTTGAAGTGATGACCATCGCGATCGAATTCATTAACAATTTTTACTTCGTCGTTCATTTATTTATCGCCCATTAATTCTTGAGCAGTTTCAAGAACATGTTCACCATTCATCATACCGTAATCTTGCATGTTAATGACTGTTAATGGAATGCCTGCTTCATCAGTGATCTTTTTAACACTATCTTCCATGTATTGAACTTGAGGTCCAAGCATTAATACATCTGGGTGTTCCTTATCAATTTCATCTTGGATACCTGATGCTGCAGTAGCAAAGATCTTATAGTCTTTACCTTTTTCCTTAGCTGCGTTTTGCATCTTTGATACTAAAAGTGAAGTTGACATACCTGCTGAACAAGCTAACATAATAGTTTTATCTGCCATAATAATTATCTCCTTTTTGTAAATATAGTTAAGTGTTTTTCAGTGTTAGAGTGTTGATCTATAAATTAAATGTATGCACTTTCATCATTGAAAGCATTTACATTATAGCACTATTTTAATTATAAGTGTCAATTAATAACTAAAAAATTATTTACCTTCAGCTTCGTCTTTCTTAAGCGTTGCAGCTTCTCTTTGAACCAAGATCTTGTCGTATTTTCTAGCAAATGGCCAGTAGATTAAGGTTGAAATTACTAGAGTACATGCTTGCCAAATTGCCATCTTCCAGCCACCAATTAGGAAACCAGAAATAACAGCAGGCATTGTCCATGGACAAGCAAAACCGTTAAGAGGAGGAACAATACCGGTTTTAATTACAAAGTAAGTTGAAATTGCAACTACAACTGGAGTTAAGAAGAATGGGATTGCTAAGAATGGGTTCATAACAATAGGTAAACCAAATAGGAATGGTTCGTTAATATTAAAGATACCAGGAACTAATTCAACTTTATCAATTGAACGTAATTGTGCTGATTTAGCAGCAATTAAGATAAAGATAATTAAACCTATAGTAATACCTGAACCAGTTAAGTTAATGAAGTTGTTGTAGAATTCGTTAGTAACAACGTGGGCACCGTTAGCGATAGTTAACTTACCGGCCTTGTATAATTGAGCGTTATCGAATGAGTTGGCCTGAAGCATTGGACCAGCTAAGGAACCAACAATCAAACCACCGTGAACACCAAAGAACCAGAAGAATGGTACTAAGAATCCAATAGCGATGGCACCACCAAGTGAATCTGAAATACCTTGAAGTGGAATTTGAAGAGTCTGGTAGGTCCATTGTAAGAAGTCTGAACCAGTAGTTAACTTAAAGCCTGCGTAAATAAGCATAGTACCAATTAAGATAATTCCTGATGGAATCATAGCAGTAAATTGGTTAGAAACAGCAGCTAGAACTTGTTCAGGTAACTTAATAGTCCAACCTTTTTTCATAATAGCTGAGTAAATCCAGCCGACTAATAAACCAACAATAATTGCAGCGATCATACCGTCTCCGCCAAGCCAGGTAATGTTAAATACTCCGGTAACTGGTGATTCTAAGAATGTTTGTAAAGCATGTGGTAACTTATCAATATTTTCAGTTACTGCTTTTGCACTCATTCCACCGTCAATACCTTTAGCCATGGCATTCTTTAATGGGCTGTCAATAGTTAAAGTTTGAAGCATTAAGAATGCGGCTAGTGAAGTAAGACCGGGAGCTAATGGTTCATATCCTTCATTTTTAACATAAATGTAGGCAATACCAACTGATGCCCACATAGCCATGATACTAAAAGTAGTAGTGTAGGCTTGGTTAAAGAAGGCTCCCCATCCGGAACTATTAATTGCATCAGCTACAGCTGGAATAGGAATATTTCCTAAAATTAAGAAAATAGATCCAATAAGAATAAATGGTAAAGTATAAATCATACCATTTTGTAAAGCTTGGATAGCCTTAGTATTAACAAATTTCATTACTGGAGGCAGTATGCATTTATTAACAAACACACTAAAGCCTGATTGTTTTTGTTCGCCCATTATATTTCGTCTCCATTATCTTTTAATACTTTTTGGAACCAATAAAATGATTTCTTTGGAACACGTTTTAAATCTTTTAAGTCATGATTTGAACGGTTGACATAAACAGCACCGTAACGCTTTTCCATATCGGCATGTGAACTTGGAATGTCGATTAATCCCCAGCCTAGATAACTTAAAACTTTAGCTCCATCTAAGAACATGGCATCTTTCATAGCCTTAATATGTTCTTCATGGTAAGCAATACGTTCATCATCTTCGATCATATGCTCACCATCCCAAGTTTCTTTTAGGCCGATTCCGTTTTCAATTGGGAAAACTGGAATCTTGTAATGGTTATACATAGTGGTAATAGCGTTTCTAAAACCAAGTGGATCAATTGTCCAGCCCCAAGCATTTGTCTTGAGATACTTGTTTTCTACACCGCCATAATTCATGTAACGGTTAGGTGCAACGTCAGCAGGAATTTTATCAGCTGAAACTGTCCAAGAAGAATAGTAACTAAAAGCTAAAAAGTCAGCTTTTGCGTTATTCATTTCTTCTTTATCATCTTCGGTTATATCCCAACTAATATTATGGTCTTTAGCATATTGCATCACTTCTGGTGAATAACCGCGACCAGTATCTACATCATAAATATTGAAATTCAAAAATTCTTGAATTTGTTTTGCTGCCCAAACATCAGTAGACTTCGAAGTTTCAGGATAAATTTGTTGGAAGGCAAGCATTCCACCGATTTTTACATCATCATATTTTTCATGGATGTAATTAGCTAATCGAATATGACTGATCATGGTGTGGTGAAAGATGGTATACATATCATCTAAAGTTTTGTCACCTTTTTCATAACCGGAGATGTTAAATACTTCATCTTGGAAATAAAGATTGTGTTCATTGAAAATAATCCAGTACTTAACTCGATCTGAAAAATGATCAATCATCTTTTTGCCGAATCTAACAAAAGCATCAACAACATGGCGTGACATAAAACCGTTGTATTCTTTAGCTAGGTGTAGTGGCATGTC
Source organism: Lactobacillus taiwanensis DSM 21401 (assembly GCF_001436695.1). GTDB lineage: Bacteria > Bacillota > Bacilli > Lactobacillales > Lactobacillaceae > Lactobacillus > Lactobacillus taiwanensis. The sequence goes on along the minus strand of NZ_AYZG01000001.1, from coordinate 152,363 downwards.
AAAGTGATAAAGACAAATCATTGGCTCGATTCCGCGATCAAGCATGGCATTTACTAATTTGTCGTAAAATTCAATTCCCTTAGGATTAAAATCCCCGTCTCCCTCGGGACAAACTCTTGACCATGAAATTTGAATACGATACATATTCATATTCATTTCTTTCATTAGGTCTAAATCCTCATCATAACGATGATATTCATCAATCGCGCTGTGCCAGTCTGTAGTATTTTCTGTAGCAGGTCGTACATCGTAAACTGATAAGCCTTTACCGTCTTCATCCCAGGCGCCTTCAGTTTGCATACTTGAAACTGAATTGCCCCAGAAGAAGTCTTTAGGCATTTTTTGCTTATTCATAATATTCTCTCTTTGCAATCGCTTACATATTTTACATGTATAAATATAAGCTTATTTAAAATAGAAGTAAAGCACTTTTATTTTAAAATATATACTTTTACTTAATTAGATAACAAAAAAGGACTGAGGTAGTTTCCTCAGTCCTTTTTCATGATGCTTTCAAACACATTTATTTAATAATAAAAAAGTGTCTATATAAAATTTAATGCTCTTTTTCAAAATCTGCAACCGCTCCACGCAAATTTGCTTCATTTTTTAACGTACAAATATCCAAAATTGGTTTAATTGTCGTAACTTCGATCTTATTTCTTAGTTTAGCAATCTCATCATCAAGTAGTGGAACTAATTCCGGATTTTGTGAAATTCCACCACCAATAATAATTTTTTCAGGATCAAAACTGTGTTGAATATTAAAAATTGCGACAGCAAGAGCATGTAAGAACTTTTCGCGTTCTTCTTGAGCAATTGGATCATCAGTGTCTGCGAGTTCAAAAACAGTTTTACCGTCAAAATCTTTTCCAGTTTTCTTATTGTAGCTCTTAGCCATGGTAACAGGTGAAGCTAGATCGCTTAACTGCTTACCATCAATAATCATAAAGCCAAATTCACCACCGTAGAGATGAGCACCATGCCAAATTTGATTGTTAATAATGATACTTCCGCCAACACCGGTTCCAATAACTAAAAATGCCATGCTCTTGCATCCTTTAGCTGCTCCGTCAGCGATTTCGGCAAGAGCTGCACAATTTGCATCATTTTCGATACTTACTGGTAGACCAAATCTTTTTTCTAATTCAGGTACGATTTTAAAGTTATGGATATAAGGTAGGGCACTTGCTCCTTCAATTACTCCGGTAGCTTTATTAACAGCACCGGGAGAAGAAATTGCTACACCATCAATTTTATGATTAGCTTTTATTTCATTAACTGCATCAGTTAATTCCTCATAAAAAGTATCTAAATTATCTGGCGTATCAATGGTAAATATCATTTTTAATTTTTGATTTATCCAAGTAGCGATTTTAATAGTTGTTCCGCCAATATCAATTGCAATTAAGTTCATTAGTATTACCTCTCTTTTTATCTTATCTTTCATGTTAATCACCAAAGTAAGCGTTGTCAATAAGTATATATTTTTCATGAAGTACAACTAATATTAAATGCTTTGCTATAATTGAAAGTAATTGATATAAAGGGGAAAAGACATGAATACGCCATCATCCAGACAAGGAAATTTGACTAGATATATTGTTTATTTAGTCTTGTATTTAATTGTAATTGGAGTTAAAAAATTAGCTCTATTAAATGATCATGTAAATAAAATAGGGTACTTTTTTTTCTTACTTTGTTCCTTGTTTACTTTATATTTTTATATTCGTCAATTTAATCGAGAACAACGATTTTTTGAAAAAAGGCCTACAATGCCTTTATTGGCAGATTATGGATTTATAGTTGGTGTATCCATTCTCGTGATTTTAGGACGTATTTTTGTTTCCTATCTTCAAGCTAAGGGAAGCGTGCCCTTAATGTCTTTTCAAATAATTTATCAAAAAGCTGAATGTAATCTTTTATTTTGGTTTCTTATATTTTCTACTGGTCTTTTGCTGCCAGCGATGCAAGTATATTTAACAACAGGCTTTTTCTTTAATTATGGGTTTAGAGCCCAGAATATGGTTAGCGGTATAGTTGGCATTATGTGTTCAGGCTTTCTCTATGGAATACTTAATTTTCAAACTTCATTTAGTTTATTTATTCTTAATAGTCTTTATGGGATGCTATTTGCTTGGTCTTACTTATATTCACAAAGAATCGTGATGCCAATTTATTTAGCAATCCTAAATGGAATTTTTATGGTGATTTTAGCCTAACAAAAAACGAGGAACTTCGTAGAGTTCCTCGTTTTTAATATAAGCGGATAGCGTGAATCGAACCCGCATCTTCAGCTTGGGAAGCTGACATTTTACCATTAAACTATACCCGCATAAGCAAAATGATTATATCATTTTGCTAACGATGTGGCAACTGATGCCTATCCAAATTATATTCTGAACGATCAAGTAGAGAAGTAAAGTTTTGAAAGAGCCAACGACGTAATTCAGATGGCTTTAATACTAATGGCATTCTTTCATGAACTGGAAGCACAGTATCATTAGAAGCAGTAGTAACCATTGAAAAATCATCACCTTTATAAATGCCAGCAATTAGTGCCATCGGTTCATCTTTTGCAGTAAAAGATGAGTGCTCATGATAGGTTTTGTTATTTGAAGCAAGGTAAGTTTGCTTGCTGCTTTCCCAGAATTCATTAGCTAAAATAATACAACGCTGACGAGCAAATGAATCATCCCACATTGATGGCTTTTCTTCATAAAAACGCTCTACCCGAGCATTATAAATTACTCGATTCTTTTTAAATGGACTAGGATAGCCCCATTTCTTTTCAACTAGCTTTAGTTCGTCATCGCTATATAGCATAACTAAAGATGGAGATTTAGGATAAATTTGAGTAACAGATTCAAATTTATCTTCAATATTTTTTGATACAACTAGCGGTAATTTTAAATCGGTTTTTAGATATGTCTTAATTTCTTTAAGCGACGGCATTTCATAATGACTACACATCCTTATTCATCCTTTCTTTATATAACTTTTCTCTCAATTTAATTTTAGCAAGTTTTAGGTAAGTTTAAACAAATAAGGATTTTTGCTAGAATTGGAGGTAAAGTTAAAGATTACAGATATATTGGAGAAAAAATATGACAAAGGAAATTTTATTAACTGGGGATAGACCAACCGGAAAACTTCATATTGGTCACTATATTGGCTCCTTAAAAAACCGTGTAAAATTACAAAATGAAGGTAAATATGAGCCTTATATTATGATTGCGGACACTCAAGCACTAACTGATAATGCTAGAGATCCTGAAAAAATTAAGAATAGCTTAATTCAAGTAGCTTTAGACTATTTAGCTGTTGGACTAGATCCTAAAAAGTCTACTATCTATGTGCAATCACAAATTCCTGCTCTTTTTGAATTAACTGCTTATTACATGGATTTGGTAACAGTTGCACGTTTAGAGAGAAATCCAACTGTTAAGACTGAAATTAAACAGAAGAATTTTAAAGATTCAATTCCAGTTGGATTCTTGAATTATCCTGTTTCTCAAGCTGCTGATATTACCGCCTTTAAAGCAACTGTGGTACCGGTAGGGGATGATCAAGAACCAATGCTTGAACAAACTCGTGAAATTGTACGTACATTTAACCGAGTATATAATACTGATATTTTGGTTGAGCCAAAGGGCTACTTCCCACCTAAGGGACAAGGCAGACTTCCAGGCTTAGACGGTAATGCGAAGATGTCTAAATCACTTGGCAATGCGATTTACTTAGCTGATGATGCAAAGACTGTACAAAAGAAAGTTATGTCAATGTACACCGATCCAAACCATATTCATGTAGAAGATCCTGGTCAAGTAGAAGGAAACACTGTATTTACTTATCTTGATGTTTTTGCACCGGATAAAGATAAGGTAGCTGAACTTAAAGAACAATACCGAAAAGGTGGTTTGGGCGACGTAAAAATCAAACGTTACTTAAACAAGGTTCTTGAAGAAGAACTCGCTCCAATTAGAGAGCGTCGTGAGAAATTTGCTCAAGATCCAGATGCTGTATATGAAATGCTCTTAGAAGGATCAAAGAAGGCAAATGAAGTTGCTAACCAAACTCTACAAGAAGTTAGAGAAGCAATTGGTTTAAATTATTTTGATAGATTAAACAAATAATTTAAAGAAGGTAAGATTAATGACAAGAGACAGGATTCCGTGGAAGCAATATTTCATGATGCAGGCCTTAGTTATCGCACAACGCTCCACTTGTGATCGTGCTTTAGTTGGGAGCGTAATAGTTAAGGATGACCGGATGATTGCAACGGGATATAATGGTAGTGTTTCCGGTCAGCCGCACTGTGATGATGTGGGGCATTTAATGGTTGACGGACATTGCGTTAGAACTATTCATTCTGAAATGAACGCTTTAATTCAGTGTGCTAAAAATGGTATCTCAACTGAAGGTACTGAAATTTATGTTACCTATTTTCCATGCTTTAATTGCAGTAAATGTTTAGTGCAAGCAGGCATTAAGAAAATCAATTATTATTATGACTATCATGATAATCCTTTGGCACTTAAACTCTTACGTGAAAAGGGTGTAGCAATTGAACAAGTAACGTTAGATCATAAGTATGTTCAAAGCTTAGCTGATAGGTTAGAGAAGGCTGATAATGAAAAATAAATTTGTTAGTTTTCTATCTTTATTAGCTTGTCTTCTATTATTAACTGCTAGTACAAGTTCATTTATTAATGATCCAGAAAATTTGTTTAACACTAAAACTGAAGAACTTGTTACGCAAAAAAATGTAGAGTATCAAAAGACAAAGAGTAAACCTGAGATTCGTCTTTTAAGTTTAAAGGATAGTAATGCAATAAATAGAATTCGACCACAAAAGAATCAAGTTATCATTGCAGCAGCCTTACAAAGCAAGAAGAAAAATATCCAAATTCTTGTTGGTAAAAATTATCAGGACACTTTAACGCAGTCTAAATGTAGTAACATTATTCGCTATGCGGGTAACAAGTTGAGAAGTGAAAAGCAAGCAACTTTTAATTCGGGCATTCAATTGGTATTTAATGCCTGTGCAACCTTAATCGCACAAAAAGATAAGTTGTCTTATGATAAAAATTCTTTAACTCAAGAAGAATTACAAAAAATAGACCATCCACAAAGCGTAAATTTAGTTTGGGGATTAGTGATTGCGGCCTTAATTAGTTTTGGTCTTGTTTTATTTAAGAGTATGCGAAAACCGCATTAAGGACTTGACTAAATGCTAGTTAGCCGTTAAAGTATCAGTAGAAATTAAATATTTAGAGCAAATAAACTGTTAGGTGAGACTCCTACGTGAACACATGCTGTCGCCCAGCAACATCCAGAGATGCCAACGGGTCAAACAGGGATCGTCGATATAAGGCCCTCCCCAGCCAGCTAGTTATGTTAAATAACCTTACGTCACGTAGTGTTAAAACTGAACGACGAGTATAAAAATCGCTTGGATTTAAGCCGATGCAGTTTTTGCATCGGTCTTTTTGTTTGTTTGCTAGGTTCTTAAGAAAGGATGTTGAAGATGTTCAAAATCAACACTTCCGGCACAAGAAATACTACAGACACCAAGCTGGTGCGCCGGATTGCACGCGAAGATAAGTTTGCGACGCTGCAACGATTAAAAACCTCAATTAGTGGCCTTCAAAGTAAAGATGCGAGGCAACGCTTAGCAAAATACGGTTCTAATGAAATAATAATCAAACATGATAAGACTAAGCTTCACTATTTTCTAAAGGCTTTTATAACTCCTTTTTCCCTGACGTTATTTTTTTTAGCAATTGTAGCAATTTTTCTAAATTCTTCTCAACGTACTCTTAACTTAAGTCCAGCAATTTTTGTTTTAGCTATTTTATTTATCTCAGTAATTTTAACTGCTGTGCAGAATATTCGTATTAATACTAATATTCAGAACTTGATAAATCGAATTTCTAGAACAACTCAAGTAATGCGCGATTGCACACCACAAAAAATTTCAACTAAAGATCTAACAATTGGTGATGTCGTGTTACTTAAAACTGGAGATATTGTTCCCGCTGACATTAAGTTACTTAAAAGTAATGATTTAGAGTGTTCTTTACTTGGCGAAGAAGATACTGTGAAAAAGAGTGCTAATTACACTGATAAAAATGATGGCTTAGATTACGCTAATATTTTATATGCTGGCACAATTATTCTTTCTGGATCAGGCATTGGCGTTGTTTTTGCGACTGGTAAAGAAACTGTTTTTGGAAGAGTAGTCCAAAATCTTTCTAAGCTTAATCTAGAAAACCATTTCTTTAATTTTGGTATGAAAAGATTAACCAAAATCTTTTTGACATTGATTCTAGTTATTGTTCCAGTTGTTTTACTAATTAATGAAATAATGCGTGGCAATTGGGAAAATGCTTTAATTTTTGCTATGGCAATAGCTGTTGGTATAATGGCTGAAGTGATGCCAACAGCTATTGTAAATAACTTGGTAAAAGCCAATGTTGATACGCCCAGGATTCGAGCGACATATGACAATTAATTATCTAAATAATTTGTAGGAATTCCGTATTTTATGGAATTCCTTTTTTAATGTACAAATTAAGTCCTGCATGCTATGTTATACTAGCAATTAAAAGACTTATGAGAGGAAGAATAAAGATGGCTGAAAAGAAAACTTTCTATATTACTACACCTATTTACTATCCATCTGGAAAATTAACTATCGGTAACGCTTATACTACTATTGCGGCTGATACAATGATCCGTTATAAAAAATCTCGCGGCTTTGACACATTCTTTTTAACTGGAACTGATGAGCATGGTTTGAAGATTGAACAAAAAGCTGAAGCACAAGGAATTAAGCCCCAAGAATTTGTGGACAAGATGGCCAATTCTTACAAAGAATTATGGAAAATGCTAGACGTTTCTTACGATCGCTTCATTAGAACAACCGATGAAGACCATGTTAAGGCTGTTCAAAAGATTTTTGAAAGATTATTAAAGCAAGGTGATATTTACTTAGGTGAATATACTGGTTGGTATTCTGTAGAAGATGAGGAATACTTTACTGAATCTCAACTTGCTGAAGTATACAAAGATGATGATGGGAACGTTATTGGCGGAAAGGCACCTTCAGGTCACGAAGTGCGTTTAGTTAAAGAACCATCATACTTCTTCAGAATGAGTAAATATGCTGATCGCTTACTTCAATACTACAAGGATCACCCAGACTTTATTTTGCCTCACTCTCGTGAAAAAGAAATGGTAAATAATTTTATTAAACCTGGCTTGGAAGATTTATCAGTAACTCGTACGACCGTTGACTGGGGTATTCCTGTACCTAGTGATCCAAAACATGTTGTTTATGTTTGGATTGATGCTTTATCAAACTATATTACTGCTTTGGGATACGGTTCTGATGATGATTCATTATTTAAAAAGTATTGGCCAGCTGATGTGCATTTAGTTGGTAAAGAAATTGTTCGTTTCCATACAATTTATTGGCCAATTATGTTAATGGCACTTGATTTACCTCTTCCTAAGCAAATTTTTGGTCATGGCTGGGTATTGATGAGAGACGGTAAAATGTCTAAGTCTAAAGGAAACGCTGTTTACCCAGAAATGATTGTTGAACGCTACGGCTTAGATGCACTTCGTTATTACTTGATGCGTGCAATTCCTTTTGGGTCAGATGGTATTTTTACTCCCGAAGACTTTGTTGAAAGAGTTAACTTTGATCTTGCTAATGATTTGGGTAACTTATTAAACAGAACTGTTTCAATGATTAATCAATACCAAGATGGTCAAGTAGCACCTGTTGCATCAGAACAAGATGAATTTGCTCAAGACTTAATTAAGACTGCTAATGAAACAATTTCAGAGTACCAAAAGCAAATGGATGCACTTCACTTCTCTCAAGCTTTGGACAGTGTTTGGAAGCTTATTTCTCGTGCAAACAAGTATATCGATGAAACAACGCCTTGGGCTTTGAATAAAGAGGGCAAGAGTGAAGAATTATCTAAAGTAATGTCTAATTTAGCAGAGAGTCTTCGCTTAGTTGCCATTTTAATTGCACCAGTAATGACTCAAAGCCCAGTTAAGATGTTTGAACAACTTGGTCTTGATTGGAATAATGAAGATCAAAAGAAAATTGAATTTGGTGCTTTTGACTGGAATGTTAAAGTTACTGAAAAGCCAACTCCAATCTTCCCAAGACTTAAGAATGATGTAGAAGTTAAATACATTAAGGAAGAAATGAAGAAGGCTAAGCCAAAGAAGAAGACTAGAAGTCAGCAAAAAGAAGAAAAACAGATTACTATTGATGATTTTGATAAGGTTAAGATTCAAGTTGGTCAAATTTTATCTGTTGAACCAGTAAAAGGCTCAAGCAAGCTTTTGATGTTTAAGCTAGACTTTGGTGATGGTAATGAGCGCCAAATTTTGAGTGGTATTCGTAAGTTTTATCCAGATGCAAGTGAATTGTTAGATAAAAAGGTATTAGCAGTAACTAACTTGAAGCCACGTAAGATGCTGGGACATGAAAGTCAAGGTATGCTTTTATCTAGTGAAAAAGATGGTCAAGTTAAATTAGCTCTTGTAGGCAATGAGCATGAAGTTGGAGCTGAATTAGGCTAATGGAGATTTTTGATTCACATACGCATCTAAATGACGTTCCTTTTCGCGGAAAAGAAGAGATTTATCTTGATCGGGCGAAAGAATTAGATGTAGTAAGAAGTGCAGTTGCCGGACAAGATCCAGAATTTAATGAACGCGCCGTTGACCTTAGTCAGAGATTTGATAATTTATACGCTATTGTTGGTTATTGTCCAGATGTAGCTAAAGACTACGATCAAAAAGCAGAAGATAAGTTAGTTGAACAGCTTAAAAAGCCTAAAACTGTTGCTTTAGGAGAAATCGGACTAGATTATTACTGGGATGAATCACCTAGAGATGTTCAACGAAAAGTTTTTGCAAAGCAACTTGATTTAGCACATAGTTTAAAAATGCCAGTTAATATTCATACTCGAGATGCTTTTGAAGATACATATCAAGTTTTAAAAGATAGTCATGTGGGTGAATATGGCGGAATCATCCATAATTTTAATGGTGATCCAGAATGGCTTAAAAAGTTTCTTGATTTAGGAATGATGGTTTCATTTTCTGGGGTTGTTTCCTTTACAAAGGCAACTGACGTACATGTTTCTGCTAAAGTTGTACCATGGGATAAGTTTTTAATTGAAACAGATGCACCATATCTAACTCCTAAGCCATACCGTGGCAAACAAAATGAGACAGGATATGTTCGCTATGTGGCAGAGGCAATTGCTAAGTTACGCGATACATCTGTTGAAGAAGTCGCTAAGCATACGTTTGAAAATACGATGAGGGCATATGGAATCAAAGAATAAAAAGCAATTTAATGCAGTAGTTATTGTTGAAGGTAGAGACGATACAAAACGGTTGAAGCAATTCTTTCCTGGAATCGAAACTATTGAGACTAACGGTTCGGAAGTATCCGATGAAACTTTAGCTGAAATAAAGAAACTTTCTCAGACAAGAGAAATAATAATCTTTACTGATCCAGATTATAATGGTGAAAGAATACGCCGATTAGTTACTGAAGCTGCTCCTAATGCGAAACAAGCTTTTATTACACGTAAAGAAGGAGAACCAACTAAGCATGGAAATAGTTTGGGAGTTGAACATGCCTCAAAAGAAGCTTTGGAACGCGCACTCAGCGATTTACATGAAGTTCAGCCTATAAAAAGCGATATTACTAAAGAAAAGTACGATGATTTAGGCTTAGGAATGAGTTCAGAAGCACGTCTTTTACGTGAAAAGATTGGTGTTAAACTAGGGATCGGCTATGGAAACAGTAAACAATTTTTAAAACGTTTAAAGATGTTTGGAATTACTTATGATGAATTAAAGAGGGCAGTCAAAGATGTCAAATAGTATGCCAATTGCTAGTCCTGTACGTACTCAAGCAATTGTAAATCGCTACTTTATGCATGCGAAAAAGAATTTAGGTCAAAACTTTTTAGTGGATTTGGCTGCTATTAAAGGAATAGTTGAAGCAGCTGATATTCAAGTAGGAGATCAAGTTATTGAAATTGGACCAGGAATTGGTTCATTAACTGAACAGTTGCTGTTAGCAGGGGCAAAGGTCTTAGCTTATGAGGTCGATCAAGATTTGCCAGAAATTTTAAACAATGAATTGCCACAAAAAATTGATGGTGAAGATTTGAAAGATCGATTTAAGTTAGTAATGAAAGATGTGTTAAAGGCTAACTTTATTGAAGATAATGGCGGTTTCTTGAATTTAAGTAAAGCAGTAAAGATTGTTGCTAACTTGCCTTACTACATCACAACGCCAATTATTTTTAATCTTATTAAAAGTGATTTGGATTTTTCTAGTTTAACATTGATGATGCAAAAAGAGGTTGCTGAAAGACTAGTTGCTGAGCCAAAGACTAAAGAATATGGTCCCTTAACTATCGCTGTTCAAAGCCGAATGAATGTAAGACTGGCAGAAGAAGTAAAAAGTACATCATTTATGCCAAGGCCTAAAGTTGATTCAGCTGTTGTGGTTTTAACACCACTTATTGAAAAGCCTGATATTAGTGATTATGCATTCTTTGATCATGTAGTAAAAATGTGCTTTGCACAGCGTCGTAAAACATTAGCTAATAATTTAAAAGCTTTAATTAAAGATAAAGATGAACGAGAAAAAATAATTAGTGATTTAGGCTTGGATGTTAGGGTTCGTCCGGAAGAATTAACTCTCGAACAATTTGTTAAGTTAGTTCATCTTTTAAAAGATCAGCAAGCATAAAACGATTACAATTTACAGACTTGAAAAAATATTAATTTTTTGATAAAATTAGGCCAAGCAAAGGAGTGACGTCCAGTGCCAACAACACTAATGGCAATTAAACATAATTTGGATTCTCATTTGGGTGAAAGCTTGATTGTAGTAGCTCAAGCAGGAAGAAAGAAAGTAACACGCCGCAAGGGTAGATTAACTAAGACCTACCGTGCAGTATTTGTTGTAGATCTTGATCAAGATCAAAACAACTTTGAACGAGTATCTTATAGTTACACGGATTTATTAACCAAGAATATTGAGCTTGAGTTTGATGAAATGTAATTGACAATAGAAGATTACGAACAATCACTAGTATTTTGTTTAAAATGCTAGTGATTTTTCTTTATGTAGAGTATATTTAAACTTAGAAATATTTAATGTTTAGGAAGGTAAAAGCATGAAACGTTCAGAAAGATTAGTTGATATGGTTAAGTATCTTTTAGCTCGCCCTCATACTTTGATCGCACTACCGTTTTTTGCAGATCGCTATGGCGCAGCTAAATCTTCAATTTCAGAAGACTTGGCAATTTTACGTCAGACTTTAGCTAATGATAAAAATGGAATTTTAGAGACAGTAGCAGGGGCTGCTGGTGGAGTGAGATATATTCCTTTTGTAGGAAAAAAAGAGGCCACAAACTATCTTCATGATTTAGCTGACCGTATTGAGGATCCTGATCGTATTTTACCCGGAAATTTTGTTTATTTGTCTGATATTTTGGGCTCACCACAAGATTTACGTCAAATTGGTCAATTAATTGCAACTAAATATGCTTATAGCAATGTTGACTATGTTATGACAATTGAGACTAAAGGAATAGCTATTGCCCAAGCAGTTAGTCGCTTTTTAAACGTCCCATTCGTAATGGTGAGAAGAAGACCAAAGATTACTGAAGGATCAACGATCTCTGTTAATTATGTCGCTTCTTCAAGTGAACGAGTTGAAAAAATGGAATTGGCTAAACGCTTACTCCCAGAAGGAAGCAATGTATTAATTGTGGACGACTTCATGAAGGGCGGCGGAACTTTAACTGGAATGGAAGAACTAGTTAAAGAATTTAAAGGAACAGTTGCTGGAATGTGCGTTCTTTGTGAAACAAAATACGCTTCTCAAAAAGTAGTAGATGACTATCAATCTTTAATAAAGATTACAGAAGTTGATAGAACTAAAAAGCTAATCAAAGTAAGACCAGGGAATTTCTTAGAGCAGACAGACTTCAATCGCTTTCCAAAATGATATACTGATAGGTGTTTAAATATAAAAAATTGAAGGGATATAAAACTAATGAATAAGTATGTTGTTATCTTAGCTGCTGGAAAAGGTACCCGCATGAAGTCCCAACTTTACAAGGTATTACATAAGGTTTGTGGTAAAACTATGGTAGAACATGTGGTAAATGCTGCTAAAGGCACGAATCCAGATAAGATTATTACTGTAGTTGGCAATGGTGCAGCTAGCGTTAAAGATGTTTTGGCAGGCCAATCAGAATTTGCTTTTCAAGAAAAGCAACTAGGTACTGGAGACGCCGTTATGGCAGCCAGTGATTTATTAGAAAACTTAGATGGTTCAACTTTAGTTGCTACTGGTGATACTCCTTTATTTACTGCTGAAACTTTTAACAACTTATTTAAAAAACATGAAGAAAGTGGAAACAGTGCAACTGTTTTAACTGCGAAAGCACCAAATCCATTTGGCTATGGACGTATTATTCGTGATGAGGATGGAAATGTCCTAAGAATTGTTGAACAAAAAGATGGTACTCCAGAAGAACTAGCAGTTGATGAAATTAATACTGGTGTATTTTGTTTTGATAATAAAGAATTATTTAAGGCTTTAAAACAAGTTGGTAATGATAATGCTCAAGGCGAATATTACTTAACTGATGTCTTAGAAATTATGCGTAAAGCTGGTCATAAAGTTGGTGCTTATGAAATGCCTGACTTTAGTGAAAGCTTGGGTGTTAATGATAGAATTGCTTTGGCTCAAGCAACAAAGATTATGCAAAGAAGGATTAATGAAAAGCATATGAAGAATGGTGTTTCATTTATTGATCCTGACACAGCATATATTGATGGCGATGTTAAGATCGGTAATGATACTGTTATTGAAGGCAACGTTGTTATCAAGGGTAAGACTGAAATTGGTAGCGACTGCTATATAACTAACAGTTCAAGAATTATTGATTCTAAGATTGGCAATCACGTAATTATTACTTCTTCAACTCTTCAAGAAGCTCAAATGGATGATAATACTGATATTGGACCTAACTCTCACCTTCGTCCTAAAGCTATCATTAGAAAAGGCGCTCATATTGGTAACTTTGTTGAGATTAAGAAGGCTGAAATTGGTGAAGATAGTAAGGTAGGTCACTTAACTTATGTTGGGGATGCAACTTTAGGTAAAGATATTAATATTGGTTGTGGTACTATCTTCTCTAACTACGATGGTGTTAAGAAGTTTCATACTAATGTGGGCGATCATTCATTTATTGGAGCAGGTGCTACTATCATTGCCCCAGTTAATATTGCTGATCATGCATTTGTGGCAGCAGATTCAACAATTACTAAAGATGTTGATAAGTACGATATGGCAATTGCTAGAGGTAGACAGACTAATAAACCTGATTACTGGCACAAGTTACCGCTATCAAAAGATAAAGATTGGAAATAAATTAAAAGAAGTTGTTAAATACAACTTCTTTTTTTGCTATTTTCAAGCGTAAGTAGCATTTTTTTGCTATTATTAAAGATGGAATTGTAATTTTTCGGTGGAGGAAATTATGTCTCAATTAGACAAAGAAATTAAAATTTTTGCGCTCAACTCTAATAAACCTTTAGCAGAAAAAATTGCTGATAAAGTAGGAGTTAAGCTTGGTAAGTCTGATGTTAAACGTTTCAGTGATGGTGAAATCCAAATTAACATCGATGAATCAGTTCGTGGTAAAGATGTTTACTTAGTACAATCAACTTCAGCTCCAGTAAACGATAATTTAATGGAATTATTGATTATGATTGATGCTGTTAAGCGTGCTTCAGCTAGAAGTGTTAACTTAGTAATGCCTTACTATGGATATGCACGTCAAGATAGAAAGACCCGTGCACGTGAGCCGATTACAGCTAAGTTAGTAGCTGATATGCTTCAAAAAGCAGGTGCTGATCGAGTTCTTTCACTTGATTTACACGCCCCACAAATTCAAGGATTCTTTGATATCCCTGTTGATAATTTAATGGGTGCACCACTTCTTGCTGACTACTTCTTGAGTCATGATTTAGAAAAAGATGCTGTTGTAGTTTCGCCTGATCATGGTGGTGTAACCAGAGCAAGAAAGTTAGCAGAATTTCTTAAGACTCCAATTGCAATTGTGGATAAACGTCGTCCAAAAGCAAATGTTGCTGAAGTTATGAACATCATTGGAGATGTAAAAGGCAAGCGTGCCATTATTATCGATGACATGATTGATACAGCTGGTACTATTACTTTAGCTTCTCAAGCTTTAATGGATGCTGGTGCAACTGAGGTTTATGCTTCAGCTACACACGCTGTTTTGTCAGGACCTGCAATTGAACGTTTAAATAATTCTCCAATTAAGAAATTAATCTTAACTGATTCAATCAACCAACCTGAAGAAAAAGATTTATCTAAGGCTGAAATTGTTTCTGTAGGACCATTGATGGGTGAAGCAATTAAATTGATTCAAGAACATAAGCCAGTTAGTCCACTATTTAATACTCGTTTTCAATCCCATAATTAAGTAATAAAGAACCAATATCTATTTGTTTAGATATTGGTTTTTATCATATAAAAGCTATATCTTTATTTTAAAAATATGAAAAGCGTTTACATATATCGGATAATTAAGGTAGTATTAAACTATACAGTTTTAAAGAGGGAACTATAGGAATATGACTACTTTATCTGATGTAGCAAAAAAAGCTAATGTATCTAAGATGACAGTATCGCGGGTTATTAACCATCCGCAGCAAGTGACGCCAGAATTAAGAAAAATTGTGGAAAAAGCAATGGAACAATTGAATTATCATCCCAATTCAGTTGCGAGTGCTTTGGCTCATAATCGAACTAATGTGGTTAAACTGGTAATTTTAGAAGATATTGATACAACCGAGCCATACTATATGAATCTACTTTTTGGAATTGCTAAAGGACTGAGCAAAAAACACTACGCAATTCAATTAGCCACAGGTAGGGATGTTGGCGGAGGAGACGGCTACATTATAACTGGGGGGCGAGCAACGGATGCAGAATGGTTAGATCAATTAGATAAACCTTTTGTTTTATTTGGAGAAAATCGCTTCGGTTATGATTTTATTGATACAGATAACAAATTAGGTGAACAGTTAGCTACACAATATGCACTCAATAAAAATTATCAATCAATTATTTTTATTGGAATTGATGAGAAAGAACCATTTGAATATTCAAGAGAAGCGGGCTATATCAATACACTCCAAAAGCATAATATGATTCCTAAAATTTTTCGAATTCAAAATCATAGTAGTTTGGCTGAAAAGTTAATTATTAGTAATTGGAAAAAATTTGCGCCGAATACGTGCTTTATTTGTGCCAGTGATCGAATTGCAGTTGGTGTAGTACGCGCTATCCAAAGAAAGAATGGGAATATTCCTAGAGATTTCGGTGTAATTGGTTTTGATGGAGTATTTTTAGATCAAGTCTCAAATCCTAAGTTAACTACAGTTAAGCAAAATTTATTTAAGCTTGGTGAACTCTTAGCAGCCATGATTCTGCAAAAAATTAAACAAGATGGAGCTCAGCAGGGTGAAGTCTTGATTGAGCCAGAACTAAGAAAAAATGAATCTACAAGAAATTAGAAAGCTGTTACCGCAGCTTCTTTTTTTGATACCGGTAACATATAAAACATATTGTAAGCGCTTAAAATAATTGCTTAAAATAAAAGCTATGGAGGAAGTTTATTATGAGATATTGGTATGACCAAGCAATTATTTATCAAATTTATCCGAAGTCTTTTCAAGATTCTAATAGTGACGGTATTGGTGACTTAAATGGAATAAGAAAGAGAATACCGTATTTAAGGGAATTAGGAATCAATGCTGTTTGGCTAAATCCAATTTTTGTTTCTCCACAAGTGGATAATGGTTATGATGTATCGAATTATTTCGCTATTGATCCAAAGATGGGAACAATGGAAGATATGGATAACTTAATTAAGGAAATGCATGCGGCTGGGATTCATGTAATTATGGACTTTGTATTGAACCATACTTCTGATCAGCATCCCTGGTTTCAAGATGCTATAAAAAATTCAGAAAGTATATATCGTGACTATTATATTTTTGCAGGAGGAAACAATCAGCGTCCAAATAACTGGGGAAGTTTTTTCGGAGGAAGTGTTTGGGAAAAGGATCCTGCAGGTACCGGACAATTTTATTTCCATCTTTTTGATAAAAGAATGCCTGATTTGAATTGGAATAATCCAGAAGTTAGACATGCAATGACTGGGATTGCAAAATATTGGTTAGAAAAGGGAATTGATGGATTAAGACTAGATGCATTTATTCATATTGCAAAAGCAGATTTAAGACAGAATTTTCCAGTTGATAGCAAAGATAAAGAACCAATAATTGCAGAACCATTTTTTGCTAATTTACCACAAGTTCAAAAGTGGATGCGACCATTTTGTGAAGAAATAAAACAAGATTATCCTGATGCATTACTTTTAGGAGAAGCAGCAAGTGCAAATGTAAATTTAGCTGTGGATTATACAAATAAGGATAATCACTTAATGGATAGCGTAATTACTTTTAGATATTTTACTGAAGATCAGAACAAAGTCGATCCTAGTTTTTTGAGTAATTATCAGCCTAAACCATTAGATTGGGTTAAATTTAAACAAAATCAAACTATTTGGCAACAAACCTTAAGTGGAATTTCTAAACCTACCCTTTATTGGAATAATCATGATATGGCAAGGCTTGCAACCAGGATTGCTAAAAATAATACTCAAGCAAGAAGTTTAGCTATGTTGATGTACTTACAATGCGGTATTCCAATCATTTATTATGGTGAAGAGTTAGGAATGAGAAATCTACAGTTTGAAAATGTAAATGATTTTCAAGATGATACTGTAAAAGAGTTTGTAAAGAGTGCAGAAAAGGCAGGAAAGACTACAAAAGAAGCCTTGCTAATGGCAAGTAAGACTCATAAGCTCCCAGCTAGAGGACCAATGCCATGGAATAACGAAAGAAATAATGGCTTTACAGATAGAGAACCTTGGATTCAAGGTAAAAAGCTTGATGAGACAAATGCAGCTGATGAAATAGCAGATGATAGTAGTATGTTTAACTTTTACAAAAAGCTTATTAGCTTGAAGAAAGAACAACTATTTCAAGAAGGTAATTATTATTTATGGCCAACGTCAAATGGGAGCTATGTCTATGAGCGTAATTTAAAAGACAAAAAAGCACTTATTGCTGTTTCTTTGAGTCAAGAACCAATTGAGCTTGAAGTAGGAAAAGAATTTAGTAGTGAAAGGTTAGCGGCTGGCGAATATGATTTAACGGCAGGAAAATTACGATTAGAACCATATGCCGGAGTAGTATTAGAAAATTAAAAAGATTGAGGAATAAAATATGCAACTTGCAGCTTTAAAACATAGAACTGAAAGTGAAGATTGTTTTATTATTGATCATTCACACGTTAAAATTAGACTTCATACAGCAAAAGATGATGTGGAAAAAGTAATTGTTCATTACACGGATAACTATCTACCACCAAAACAAGCTAAAGAACTTGAAATGGAGAAAATAGGTAGTGGTCAAGTTAATGATTACTGGGGAGCAACCTTAACTGCTCCATATCACCGAATTAAATATACTTTTGAAGTGATTGGCAAAGACGGAAGTCATGTGATTTTTGGTGACCGTAGTATTGAAAACTTTAGCGATGAAAAATTAAGAGAAGATGGAATGTATTTTAAAGTTCCGTACTTCCATGATATTGATCGCATCAAGACTCCAAAATGGCTTAAAGACATTGTTTGGTATCAAATTTTTCCGGAGCGTTTTGCTAATGGTGATAAAAGTAATGACCCAGCAAATGTTAAAGAGTGGAGTCCGCAAGATCATCCAGGTAGAGAAGATTTTTATGGTGGAGACTTACAAGGCGTTTTAGATCATTTAGATGATTTACAAAGATTAGGAGTTACGGGACTATATTTCTGCCCAATTTTTAAGGCAAGTTCTAATCATAAATACGACACAATTGACTATTTACAAGTAGATCCAGCTTTTGGAGAAAAGGATTTATTTGCAAAAGTAGTTAATGAAGCGCATAAGCGTGGGATGAAAGTTATGCTTGATGCGGTCTTTAATCACTTGGGTGATCAATCGATGCAGTGGCAAGATGTAGTTAAAAATGGCGAAAAATCACGCTTTAAAGATTGGTTCCACATTAATTCCTATCCTGTTGAACCCTATCGTGACCCAAGTAAAGGTGAAAAAAATCCACCGTATGAAACCTTTGCATTCGAAAAGCATATGCCTAAATTAAATACGGCTAACCCAGAAGTACAGGACTTCTTATTAGAAATTGCGACCTACTGGGTAAAATATTTTGATATTGATGCATGGCGTCTAGATGTTGCAAATGAAGTTGACCATCATTTCTGGAAGAGATTCCATGACGAATTAGTTAAAATAAAGCCTGATTTCTATATTGTTGGTGAAATATGGCATTCAGCTCGTCCATGGCTTCAGGGAGATCAATTTACAGGTGTCATGAATTATCCATATACTTTACAAATTGAAGATCATTTCTTCAAGCATAAAATGGATGCTAAAGACCTAAGTGAACACTTAACTGATCAACTAATGATGTATCCTGATATGGTTGACCAGGCTATGATGAATATGCTCGATTCCCATGATACGGCTAGAATTTTAACTTTAGCAAAAGAAAATCAAGATTTAGCTTTACAAGCAGTTGCGTATGAATTTGTTCAACCTGGAGTGCCATGTATTTACTATGGGACAGAGATGGGAATGAGCGGCGATAATGATCCGGATTGCCGCAAACCAATGGACTGGAGCAAGCTCGAAGGACCAGTATGGCAAAGAGTCCATGAATTAGTAAAATTCAGACTAGATCATAGTGATACCTTAAATAAAGGTACTGTTACGTTAACGGTAACAGAAAAAGATCTCTTAAAAGTTGAACGAATAGGCAAAGAAACAATAAGGGCCTACTATAACACAGGTAAAAAAGGTATTAAAATTGATAAAATAACAGCACTGAGTCAGAACTATAAATCGGGAGTATTAGCGCCAGATGGCTTTTTAATCGAGGTTGAAGCTTAATATATGAACAAAAAAGTAGCAATAAGATGCTGCTTTTTTTCTTATAATTTTTTGATACCGGTAACATCAAAGTAAACATTGTTAAGCGCTTTCAATAATTGGATAATAGATTTGTAAATAAAAAAACTTCACGAAAGTGATGGAGAAGGATAATGAAGAGAATTTTTGAGGTTGATCCTTGGAAAGTAACGACACATGAATTTTCCAAGGAAGATAAAAGGTTACAAGAAAGTATTACCGCAATTGGTAACGACTATATGGGAATGAGAGGAAACTTTGAGGAGGGTTACTCTGGTGACACGCTTCAAGGAACATACTTAGCAGGTGTATGGTTCCCAGATAAGACAGTTGTTGGTTGGTGGAAGAATGGATACCCGAAGTACTTCGGTAAGACACCAAATGCTCCAAGTTTTATTGGAATTGGGATCACTGTCAACGGTGAAAAAATTGATTTAGCCAAAGTAAAATTTAGTGATTTTGAATTATCACTTGATATGCATCAAGGACTTCTTTCAAGAAGTTTTATCTATGAAGGTAAAGATGTCAAAATTAAATTTGAATTTGAACGTTTTCTCCATATTGTACAAAAAGAAGCTGCTTTAATTAAAGTAAAAGCTACAGTACTTGAAGGAAAGGCTAAGATTGATTTTGATGCTAGCTTAGATGGAATAGTTGTTAACGAAGACAGTAACTATGGTGAACGCTTCTGGATTCCACTTGATGAGAATAAGGATACAAAAGCTATCCAGGTAAAAACTAAGCCTAATCCTTATGAAGTGCCACAATTCACAGTTTTACTTCAAGAATCTTTACGCCACAATGGTGAACTAATTCAAACTGAAGTTTCTACTAAAGAAGCCAAGTTAAGCGAAAAATTTTCAGTTGAATTAAGTGAAGGACAAAGCTACGAACTTGAAAAAGACGTTATTGTTATAACAAGTAGAGATGTTGAAGAAAAAGATCAAGCAAGTGTTGCTGAAAATTTAATGAATAAGCTTCAATCAAAGAGCTTTGAAGAAAACTTAGCCGACCATACTGCTGAATGGCAAAAACGTTGGAATATGAGTGATGTTGAAATTTCTGGTGATGCAGCAGCACAACAGGGGATTAGATTTAATATTGCTCAATTGTTCATGACATACTACGGTGAAGATGAACGCTTGAACGTTGGTCCTAAGGGATTTACTGGTGAAAAATACGGTGGTGCTACTTATTGGGATACTGAGGCTTATATCGTTCCAATGTACTTAGGAATCACTAACCCAAGCGTTACTAAAGCCCTTCTTCAATATCGTCATAATCAATTACCAGGAGCATATCACAATGCTAAAGAACAAGGCCTTCCAGGTGCCTTGTTCCCAATGGTAACTTTCAATGGTATTGAATGTCATAACGAATGGGAAATTACTTTTGAAGAAATCCACAGAAATGCTGATATTCCACATGCAATTGCAATGTACACTGAATATACTGGCGATGATAGCTATGTTAAGAATGAAGGTATGGATGTCCTAGTTGGAACTGCAAGATTTTGGGCAGCCAGAGTTCATTGGTCTAAATGGCGTAATAAGTATGTAATGCATGGTGTTACTGGACCAAATGAATACGAAAATAATGTTAACAATAACTGGTTTACAAACACCATGGCAAGATGGCTTTTGAAATATACGCTAGAACGTTTACCACTTGCAACTAAAGAAGCTCAAGAAAGAGTACATGTTACTGAAGAAGAAAAAGAAAAGTGGCAAGACATTGTCGATAAGATTTATCTACCAGAAGATAAAGATTTAGGTATTTTCTTACAACAAGATGATTTTCTTGATAAAGAGATTCGTCCAGTAAGTGAAATTGAAGATCAAAGACCAATTAACCAACATTGGTCATGGGATAAGATTTTGAGATCACCATTTATCAAACAGGCTGACGTTTTACAAGGAATTTACTTCTTCCCAGAAAATTACACTAAAGAGCAAAAAGAAAAGAACTTTGATTTCTATGAACCTTTAACGGTTCACGAAAGTTCATTATCTCCTTCAATTCACTCTGTCTTAGCTGCTGAATTAGGCAAGAAAGATAAGGCTGTTGAGCTTTACGAGAGAACTGCAAGACTTGATTTAGACAATTACAACAATGATACCGTTGATGGTTTGCATATTACTTCGATGAGCGGTTCATGGTTAGCAATTGTTCAAGGATTTGCTGGGATGCGTTATGATCACGATAAATTAAAATTTAAGCCATTTATTCCAGATAACTGGGATCACTATAGCTTTAAGATTAACTACCGTGGTCGTTTAATTAAAGTTTATGTTGATCATCAAGAAAACAAGATCTCTTTACTTGAAGGTAAAGATCTAGAGATTCTTGTTAATGATAAGAAGGTAATGCTTAAAGAAGGTGAAAGTAAATGCTTAAAGGACTAATTTTTGACTTAGATGGAGTTTTAACAAATTCAGCCGTCTACCATTTAACCGCTTGGAATAATTTAGCTAAGGAATTAGGGATTAACTTAACGGATGATCAACTTGATAGCTTAAGGGGTATTTCAAGAATGGATTCTTTAAATCTAATTTTGAAATATGGCGATCAGGAAGATAAATATTCTGAAGCAGAAAAAGAAAAGTTCGCAGCAGAAAAGAATACTAAATTTGTTGAACAAGTTGAAAAAATGACGCCAGCAGATATTTTGCCAGGTATTCCTGAATTGCTTAGTGATGCAAAGAAGCAAAATTTAAAAATGATTATTGCTTCTGCCTCAAAAAATGCACCTAAGATTTTAACAAAGTTAGGAATTATGGATGAATTTGATGGCATTGTTGATCCAGCAACACTTCATCGCGGAAAACCAGATCCAGAAATTTATGAAAAGGCACAAGAATTGGCTGGTTTGAATGCAGACGAAGTAATTAGTTTTGAAGATGCTCAAGCCGGTGTTCAATCAATTAAAAGTGCTGGTCAATTTGCAGTTGGAATTGGGAATAAAGAGGTCTTGAAAGAGGCTGATTATATTGTTCCAACTACTAAAGAATTGAAACTTTCAGAAATTGAATCAGTTTTTAATAAAAAATAAGAGGGAAGTAGGGGAAGAGAATGGTTGAGGTAGATTTGAACCATATCTATAAAAAGTACGAAGGAAATGATAAATATTCAGTTAATGACTTTGATTTACATATCAAAGATAAGGAATTTATCGTTTTTGTTGGACCGTCTGGTTGTGGTAAATCAACTACTTTGAGAATGGTTGCTGGTCTAGAAGATATTTCTAAAGGTACTTTAGAGATTGACCATAAGGTAATGAATGACGTTGCACCAAAAGATAGAGACATTGCCATGGTTTTCCAAAACTATGCTTTGTACCCTCATATGTCCATTTACGACAACATGGCTTTTGGATTAAAGCTTCGTCATTATAAGAAAGATGAAATTGATAAGCGAGTTAAGCATGCAGCAGATATTTTAGGTTTATCAGAATATCTTGATAAAAAGCCATCTGAATTATCTGGTGGTCAAAGACAGCGTGTTGCCTTAGGACGAGCAATTGTTCGGGATGCGCCGATCTTCTTAATGGATGAACCATTATCAAACTTGGATGCAAAATTACGTGTCACAATGCGTGCTGAAATTGCTAAGTTGCACCAAAATTTGGGAACTACTACGATTTATGTTACTCACGATCAAACTGAAGCCATGACTTTAGCAGATCGGGTAGTAGTTATGTCGGTGGGTAAAGTTCAACAAATTGGTACACCTCTAGAAGTTTACAATACACCAGTAAATATGTTCGTAGCTGGTTTTATCGGATCTCCTCAAATGAATTTTTTCAACGTTCACTTTAAGGGTAACCGAATTAGCGATGGTAAAGGATTGAACATTGAAATTCCTGAAGGTAAGGCTAAGATGCTTAGGGAAAAAGGATATGAAGATAAAGACTTAGTCTTTGGTATTCGTCCTGAAGATATTCATTCAGAGGAAGCTTTCCTTGAAACTTGGCCTAATTCAGTTGTTGAATCAACTGTTGTTGTTTCAGAGTTGCTTGGTTCAACCATTCAGCTTTATCAGAAAGTTGATGGAACAGAATTTGTAGCCATTGTAAATGCCCGTGATTACCATACTCCCGGCGATAAAGTAAGAATGGGGTTTGATGTTAATAAGGCCCACTTCTTCGATAAAGATACAACGAATGCTATTCGCTAATTTGGAGGAGAGGCCACTTCTGCAAAGTATTAATTAGGTTTACAACGAGTGTGAAACTTGGCTTACAGTTGTAATAAATGTATTTAGCCAGTTATGGCTAGGAGGAAATATTATGAAGTTATGGAAAAAATTAGCTTTAGGTAGTGTAGTAGCTCTATCAGCTATTTCATTAACTGCTTGTGGAAAGAGCTCTAATTCAAATGAATCAAAAAGCTCAGATAAGCAATTAACTCTTTGGGTAGATACTGCACGTGTTAGTTGGTATAAGGGTGTAGTAAAAGATTTTGAAAAAGAACACCCTAATATTAAAGTTAAAGTTACTCAAAATCCTAATGGATCAGCTAATGCTAAAACCGATGTTGGTAAAGATCCATCAAAAGCTGCAGATGTATTTAGTGTTCCAAATGATCAATTAGGTCAAATGGCAGATTCGGGTTACATTAACCCATTATCACCATCTGATACTAAAGCAATTAAGAATAATTCAGTTTCAGAAGCTTATAAGGGTGCCGAATGGAAAGGGAAGCTTTATGCATATCCATATGCAGAACAAGCTCAAACTGTTTACTATGATAAGTCTAAACTTTCACCAGAAGATGTTAAATCTTGGAAGACTTTGACTTCTAAAGGCGTAGTTGCAACTGACTTTACAAATGTTTATGTAATGTGGCCAGTAATGTTTTCAGCAGGTACCAAATTATTTGGTAACAACGGTGAAGATGTCAAAGGTTCAACTTTTGATTCTCAAAATGGCGTAAATGCAATGAAGTGGTATGCAGAACAAAAGAATAATAAGGGAGTTATGCAAACTTCAAATGCACTTAATCAATTAAAGAAAGGTAATGCTCAAGCTATCTTAGATGGTCCATGGAATGCGGCTAACATTAAGAAAATCTTGGGTAAGAATTTAGGAGTTGCTCCATACCCAACTATTGAAGTTGGTGGCAAGACCGCGCAAATGGAAGCCTTCTTAGGTGTTGAATGTTTCGCAGTTAACTCACATACTTCTAATGCTAAGAATGCTGCAATTTTAGCTAAATACTTAACAAATAAAGAAAACCAATTAATTGTTCACAAGAATACCGGTGAAGTTCCTGTTAATATCGCTGCTCAAAATACTGCAGCAGTTAAGAACGATCCAGTTGCTAAGGCTGTATTACAGATGACTCAACCAGGCTACTCAGTTCTTCAACCAAAATTACCACAAATGTCAATTTTCTGGAACGATGCTGCTCCACTTGTTAGTGGTGCATACGATGGTAAGATTAAGCCATCACAATACAAGAGCAAGCTTGCTAAACTACAAAAGAATATTTCTAAGAAAGAATAATCTTGAAAAATCACATAAGCAAAGGTTTGATTAATTATGTTTAAGAAAAAACATGCTACGTCTGCAGTTACGTTAAAGGAAACATGGAAAGATGGAGATGCAGTAACTAAGTTAACCTTCTTCATTATGGGCTTAAATGCCCTCAGACATCGGCAATGGCTGAAGGGATTCTCGCTTTTATTTGCTGAAATTATATTTCTGATTTGGTTCTTTTTAAGCGGAATTCATTCAATTGCTGGTCTAAGTAACTTAGGTGCAATAAAAAGTAAACGCGTTGTATTTGATAAAGCTCAAGGAGTATATATTACTCAACAGCCAGATAATTCAGTGTTAATTCTATTATTTGGTATATTAGCTTTATTTATTGTTGCTGGGTTTATTTACCTATATATCGTTAATTTAAGATCTAATAAACATACATTCTTATTAGAAAAAAGACATGAGCACATTCCAACTAATCACGAAGAAATTGCATCTTTGTTTGACCAAAGATTACATGCAACCTTAATGACGATTCCGATTGTCCTAATTATCTTATTTACGGTTTTGCCTACAGTCTTTATGATTTCGATGGCATTTACTAACTATGACCGTCAACACTCAGTTGGATTTTCCTGGACTGGTTTTCAAGCATTTGGAAATGTCTTAAGTGGTGATCTAGCAGGCACTTTCTTCCCAGTGCTAGGTTGGACTTTGATTTGGGCAGTGGCTGCTACTGCTACTACTTTCTTCTTTGGTGTTTTACTTGCCCTTTTAATTGAATCAAAGGGAATCAAGCATAAGAATGTATGGAGAACAATTTTTATAATTGTTTATGCTGTTCCACAGTTTGTATCTTTACTAATGATGGCGCAATTCTTAGATTATCAAGGACCATTGAACACATTACTTATGAACTGGGGCTGGATTAGCCACCCAATTCACTTCATTGATAATCAAGCTAGTCCTCTGATTGCTAGAATTACAGTTATTGTAGTTAACATGTGGATTGGTATCCCAGTCTCAATGTTAACTTCAACAGCTATTATTCAAAACTTACCGCAAGATCAAATTGAAGCTGCTCGTATTGACGGTGCAAGCCCAGTACAAATTTTTAATCACATTACATTCCCGCAAATTTTATTCGTAATGTCTCCAGCTTTGATACAACAATTTATTGGTAACATCAACAACTTTAATGTTATCTACTTGTTAACTGGTGGTGCACCAATGAACAATAACTACAATGGTGCTGGTTCGACAGACTTGCTTGTAACTTGGCTCTATAACTTGACATTTGGTCAAGAGCAACGCTACAATGCATCCGCTGTTTTGGGTATTTTGATCTTTATCATTAGTGCTACATTCTCACTAATTGCATATCGTCATACTAACGCGTACAAGGAGGGCTAAAAATGAAGTCTTATAGTAATCAAAGAAGATTTGCTTTAATTTTTAGATATGTTCTATTAGCTATCCTAGCCGTATTATGGATTTTCCCAATTATTTGGATCATTTTAGCAAGTTTTTCATACAACAACACAGGCTTTGTATCTACAATTTGGCCAGAAAAATTTACTTGGCAAAATTATGTTGGTATTCTTACTAGCTCACAATATCCTTTTGTAAACTGGGTATTAAATACTTTATTTGTAGCTGTTATCTCAGCGACCTTATCAACTTTTGTAACGATTGCGGTTGCTTACGTATTATCAAGATTACGTTTTCGCTTCCGTAAGCCGTTTTTGCAAATTGCCTTAGTTTTAGGTATGTTTCCTGGCTTTATGTCCATGATTGCTTTGTACTACATCTTAAAGGCATTGAATATGCTAAACCTTGGTGGTTTGATCTTAGTTTATGTTGGTGGCGCTGGCCTTGGTTTCTACATTGCTAAAGGGTTCTTTGACACAATGCCACGAGCAATTGATGAGGCTGCTGAAATTGATGGAGCTAACAAATGGCAAGTATTTGTTCATATTGGACTACCACTTTCAAAGCCAATGATTGTTTATACTGCACTTACTTCGTTCATGGCTCCATGGGTAGACTTCATTTTCTCAGGTATTATCCTCTCTACCTCAGGAAATCCGAAGACCTACACTGTTGCCTATGGACTGTACAACATGGTTCACTCAGCAAAGGGTACAATGGCACAATTCTTTACTCAGTTTATTGCTGGATGTGTAATCATCGCGATCCCAATTACGATTTTGTTCATTGTAATGCAAAAATTCTATGTTAACGGAATTACAGCAGGTGCTGATAAAGGTTAATCAAATTAAAGTTTATGTGAAAAAAGTGTCCTGTCTTAACAGGACGCTTTTTATTTTAAGGAGAAAAATATGACACCTTGGTGGAAAAAAGCAGTTGTTTATCAAGTTTATCCAAAATCCTTTCAAGACAGTAATGGTGATGGGATCGGAGATATTCCAGGTATTATTTCAAGATTGGAATATTTAGAAAAATTGGGTATTGATGCTATTTGGCTATCGCCAGTTTATTTATCACCTGGAGTAGATAATGGCTATGATATTTCTGATTATCAAAAAATCGATCCACAATATGGAACAATGGAGGATATGGATAATCTAATTAGAGAAGCTAAAAAACATCGTATACGGATCGTTATGGACCTTGTAGTTAATCACACTTCTGATCGACATCCTTGGTTTATTGAATCAAAGAAAAGTAAGAATAGCCCATATCGTGATTTTTATATTTGGCGTGATCCAGTAGATGGACATGAGCCAAATGATTTGAAATCAGCGTTTTCAGGCTCAGCTTGGAAATTTGATGATAAAACTGGGCAGTATTATTTACACTTTTTTGCGGATCAGCAACCAGATTTAAACTGGAAGAATCCAGAATTAAGAAATAAGATTTACGGCATGATGAATTACTGGATTGATAAAGGAATTGGCGGATTTAGAATGGATGTCATTGAATTAATTGGTAAAGATCCAGATAAAAAGATTCGTGAAAACGGACCAATGCTTCATCCATATTTGAAAGAGATGAATGAGCATACTTTTGCAGGAAAAGACTTAATGACTGTGGGAGAAACATGGAATGCGACACCAAAAATTGCAGAAGAATATTCTGATCCGTCTCGCCATGAATTATCAATGGTTTTTCAATTTGAAAACCAAAGTTTAGATCAACAAGCTGGTAAAGAAAAGTGGGATTTACGAGCTCTTGATCTAGGAGAATTGAAAAAAGTTCTAGTTAAGTGGCAGACAGAAATTGATTTTAATCATGCATGGAATAGTTTATTTTGGGAAAATCATGATATTCCAAGAGTAATTTCTCGTTGGGGAAATGATAAAGAATATCGTGTTCAAAGTGCAAAGATGTTTGCAATTATACTGCATTTAATGCACGGAACACCGTATATTTATAATGGCGAAGAAATTGGTATGACAAATTGCCCTGTTACATCTATTGATGAAGTCGAAGATATTGAAAGTATCAATATGTATCATGAAAGATTGACTCAAGGCTATAAGCAAGATGACCTAATTAACTCAATTAATGTCAAAGGACGAGATAACGCTAGACGACCAATGCAGTGGTCAAATAAAGAAAATGCAGGTTTTACTAGTGGAACACCATGGCTTAAAGTTAATCCCAACTATAAAAACATTAATGTCCAAGAAGCTTTATCTGATCCAGAGTCTATTTTTTATACATATCAAAAACTAATTAAGCTTAGACATGAAAATCCAATTGTAGTGGATGGAAATTTTGAATTAGTTGAAAATACTGGTGATAACGTTTTAGCTTTTTGGCGTAAGTTGGGGGATGAAAAGTGGCTGATTGTTGCCAACTTATCTGGTAAGAAGCAAGACTTTAATTTAGATAACGATTTTAGAAAGGTTTTAATTAGTAATTATGAAAAGCGAGATAGGCTAAAGAATATTACTTTAAAGCCTTATGAAGCTTTTGCAGTTAGAGAATAATAAAAAGTGCGTTGATTTTAATCAAGGCACTTTTTTAATCTATTTCTTTTTATTAGGACGTCTTAAATAACGCAAAGTATTGTTTCGAATATACTTTTGAAATTCTTGATAAATCGGATCAAAAATTTGTGGTTCATCAGTTTCTTTGACCATTACTTTTGGAAAGAAGAAACGTTCATCTCCTTGTAAAGTTCCATTTAATGATTTAACTAATGGACTTAATTCAGACAGTTCTACTAAACTACCATCTGTTTGCATAATTTCAATTGGACTATGGGCATTTTTACCAGTTGGTTTATAAGCGTCATAAGGTTCATCAAAGGCTGAATTAGTTGCAGTGTAGTAGTTAG
This sequence comes from Lactobacillus taiwanensis DSM 21401, assembly GCF_001436695.1. Lineage (GTDB taxonomy): Bacteria > Bacillota > Bacilli > Lactobacillales > Lactobacillaceae > Lactobacillus > Lactobacillus taiwanensis. The sequence goes on along the minus strand of NZ_AYZG01000001.1, from coordinate 123,356 downwards.
GATCAAAACCCGCCTGTTTAATTAGATTTTTAAGTTTTGGTAGTAAATTCTTAGTATCGTCATTAATTTTGACACTTTCAAGTGGGTGGCGGTATAAATAACGGCTTGAAAGATCTGCTAGAATTTGGTCACCAGAATTAGTCCATAACAAGAAGTTAGTCTCCATTACCCCGTCATCTAAATTAAGATAATCTTCAAGAGTCCAATCTTTTTTTAAAAAAGCTTCTAGTTGAGGTGTAACTTGAAGTTTTCCTTCTTCATAAATGATTTGAGCTCTTTCAAGTAAATGATGGAGAATAACCTCCATAGAGCGGTTTACACGATGAAAGTACACTTGTTGATACATTTGGTAGCGACTAATGATATAGTCTTCTACAGCGTGAATTCCTTTGTCTGTAAAGCAAATACCATCACGGTAAGGTCGAATAACTTCTAAAATTCTGGTTAGATCAAAACTACCATAAGTAACACCAGTAAAATAAGCGTCTCGAAGTAGGTAGTCCATTCTGTCAGCATCAGCTTGACTTGAAATCAATTTAACTACTTGAGGGTTAGGATAAGTTTTAGCAATAACGCTAGCAACTAATTCTGGAAAGTTAGGACCTACTTGTCTTAATGCTTGATTAACTTCGGTATTTTTGTCAGTAATGATTTGTTGGCCCATTTTTTCATGGTTAGTACCAAAGAGATGTTCAAAGGTGTGAGAATAAGGACCGTGACCAATGTCATGAAGAAGTGCCGCACATTCAGCTAATAATCTTTCGCTTGGATCCCATAATCCGTCTCCAGGTTCTTTGCTTGGATATTTTTCTTCAAAAATATCACAAATTCTGCGTGTTAATTCATATACCCCTAGGTTATGTTCAAAGCGTGTATGTGTTGCACCTTGAAAGACATAGGAAGCAGGTCCTAATTGTTTAATACGACGTAGGCGCTGAAATTCTTTTGAATTAATAATATCTAAAATGACTTTATCTTTTACATGAATATAGCTGTGAACTGGATCGCGTACTACTTTTTCATGATCCAATTTTTTACTTTGAAATTTTTTCATTTTTCTTATACTATTTTCTCGGATAATAAAATAAATCTGTTAACTTATAATTAACTTGATTATAACAATAATGCTACTTTAAGGCTATCTTAGTATGGATGAAGGTGAAAATAATGAGTAAGGAAGTTGAAATTAAGATTACTAGTGAGATTCATCAAGAAGATGAATCAGCAGTTTTTGAAAGAGACGGTTTAGGATCAATCGAAAGAATTGGTGATGATTGGCGTATAAAATATGATGAAAAAAATAAAGAAGGCGACGTTGAGGTAAAATTATTGGTTAAACCGCATGAGCTTGTGATGCAGCGAGGCGATATTAAAGGTGATCATACATTAATGAAGTTTGAGCCAGGAGAAAAAAGAAAATGTAAAGTTATAGCTGCTGGTAAGCAAATGAATTTAGAATCTTTAACTAATAAATTGGATTTTTCTGAAATTTCTCCAGGAAAGATGCAACTAAAAGTTGAATATGATCTCTTTTCTGGTCTATACTTAGTAGGTAACTATGCAATAAAGATTGATATAATAGAATAAATCTTTAGCAAATTTAGATAACTTGATTACGTGAAAGGACGTGCCACTGTGGGGTTAGATGATTTTAAAGGTCAAAATAAAGACGAATTGTCAATGATCGAAGTTGCTCGTGCAATTTTACAAGATAGCGGCAAGCGGATGGCCTTTGCTGATATCGTTAACGCCGTCCAGAACTTTCTGGGTAAGAGTGACGAAGAAATTCGTGAACGTTTGCCACAATTTTACACTGATATGAACACTGATGGTGAATTCATTTCAATGGGTGATAATGTTTGGGCATTGCGTTCTTGGTTCCCATATGAATCTGTTGATGAAGAAGTAAACCATCCAGAAGATGAAGAAGATGCGCCACGTAAGAAGCACCATAAGAAAGTTAATGCATTTATTGGTGATTCTGACGATGATGATATTATCGACTACGATTCTGATGATCCAGAAGATGAAGATTTGGACGTTGAGGAAGACGACAACAATGAAGATGACTATTCAGATGACGATCTAGACGATGCCGATGACAATGAATTAGATGACGGAATTGAAGGTCAATTATCTGAGCTTCACCAAGATGATCTTGATGACGATGATGAGTAAAGTACTTGACGGAAAGAGAATTTCCCTTTAGTATTTTGTATGGGCACTCTATGTGCAATTAAGCTCCCATGTATTTGGGAGCTTTTTTTTGATTTTAATGAATAATTTAAAGAAAAGAGAGGAAGCACGGCATGACAAAGTATATTTTTGTAACTGGTGGAGTTGTTTCATCACTAGGTAAAGGTATTTCAGCTTCAAGTTTAGGACGTTTACTTAAAAATCGTGGTTTAAAAGTCACTATGCAAAAGTTCGATCCTTATATCAACATCGATCCAGGTACAATGAATCCATATCAACACGGTGAAGTTTATGTAACTGATGATGGTACCGAAGCTGACCTTGATCTGGGTCACTACGAAAGAATTGTTGATGTTAGAACAAGTAAATATTCTAATGTTACTACTGGTAAAATTTATCAAGAAGTGCTTGATAAAGAACGTCGCGGTGATTACCATGGTGCAACTGTACAAGTGATTCCACATATTACTGATATGATTAAGAAAAAAATCATGCGTGCTGCCTTAACAACTGATTCAGATGTTATTATCTCTGAAATTGGTGGGACTGTAGGTGATATTGAATCAACGCCATTTATGGAAGCAATTCGTCAAATGCGTCGTGAAGTTGGTGAAGAAAATGTAATGTACATTCACTGTACTTTAGTACCTTATCTTCACGCAGCTCATGAAATGAAAACTAAGCCAACGCAACACTCTGTTGCTGAATTAAGAAGTATTGGTATTCAGCCTAACATGCTTGTTTTAAGAGCTGAAAAGCCAGTAGCACAAGAATTGAAGAATAAAATTTCTACTTTTACTGATGTTCCAGTAGATCGTATTATTGAATCAATTGATGCTCCTTCACTTTTTGATTTACCACTTGCTTTCCAATCTCAAGGCATGGATCAAAAGGTTTGCGATTTCCTTCACTTAGAAAGTCCAAAACCAGAAGCAGATATGGAAGCTTGGAAGAAACTTGATGAACGTGCAAAGAACTTAAAGCATGAGACTACAATTACTTTAGTAGGTAAGTATGTAGAACTTGAAGATGCGTATATTTCAGTTACTGATGCTTTGCAACACGCAGGTTACTTATACGATACCAAGATTAAAGTTAATAAGGTCCAAGCAGAAGACATTACTGAAGATAACATTGCAGACATTATGAAGGATTCAGATGGTTTAATTGTACCTGGTGGTTTTGGTACACGTGGACTTGAAGGAATGATTACTTCAATTAAATACGCTCGTGAACATGATATTCCATTCTTAGGTATTTGTTTGGGAATGCAAATGGCAAGTGTTGAATTTGCTAGAAATGTACTTGGATTAAAAGATGCAAATAGTGCAGAAGCAGATCCAGATACTAAAGATAATATTATCGATATCATGGCTGACAAGCGTGATGAAGAAAATATCGGTGGAACTCTTCGTTTAGGTTTGTACCCAGCTACATTGAAGAAGGGTACTAAGACTCGCGCTGCTTACGATGATCAAGATGTCATTCAAGAAAGACACCGTCACCGTTATGAATTCAATAATGAATATCGTGAAGCCTTTGAAAAGGCCGGTATGGTTTTCTCTGGTGTTTCTCCAGACAACCACTTGGTAGAAATTATTGAAATTCCAGATAAAAAGTTCTTTATTGCAGCTCAATATCACCCAGAATTTTTGAGTCGTCCACAAAGACCAGAAGGTTTGTTCAAAGCTTTTATTGGTGCAGCAAGTGGTCTTCCAGCACAACATTTTAATTAGGCTTTTCAAAAATTAAATTTCGGTAACAGGAGAGTCATAATATACGGGTTCTCTTGTTTTTTTTACGTTTTTCATTTAATATATTTTGTGATACATTTGGGTATTACAAATAGAGAAAAGGATTGTTTCCCCAATGAAACAGATGATTATTCATGGTGGAAAGCCCTTGAAGGGCGACGTATGGATCGGTGGAGCTAAAAATTCTACTGTAGCATTAATTCCAGCGTCAATACTTTCGCGGACTCCTGTTACCCTAGAAGGGGTTCCGCGAATTGCTGATGTAGATAATTTGATGGATCTACTTAGTGAAATGGATGTAAAGTGTGATTTTCACGAAACTACTTTACGAATAAATCCAGATGACATTAAGCGTAGTCCTCTTCCAGCAGGAAAGATTAAGAGCTTGAGAGCCTCTTACTACTTTATGGGCGCATTGTTAGGTCGTTTTGGCAAAGCTGTGGTGGGCTTCCCAGGAGGCGACGATATTGGACCTCGTCCTATCGATCAACACATTAAGGGCTTTGAGGCATTAGGCGCAACTGTTGAGAATGAAAATGATCAAATTATTATTACAGCCCCTAAAACTGGGCTTCGTGGTGCAAAAATTCATTTAAAGATGCCTTCTGTAGGCGCAACAATGAACATAATTATGGCTAGCGTTATGGCTAAGGGTCAAACCGTTATTGAAAATGCAGCTAAAGAGCCTGAAATTATTGATTTAGCGACATTTTTAAATAATATGGGAGCCGTTATTCGTGGTGCTGGTACTGATGTGATTCGAATTGAGGGAGTGGAAGAGTTAAAAGCTCAAACTCCCCATACTATTATCCCCGATCGAATTGAAGCTGGAACCTACGTAGCTTTAGCTGCATGTATTGGTGATGGAATTAGAATTCATAATATCATTGAAGAACACCTTGATTCGTACTTGGCAAAAGTAGAGGAAATGGGTGTAGTAATTGACTCTGATGAAGATTCACTTTATGTGTATCCAGCAGGTGACTTAAAGATGGTTCAGGTTAGAACTGACGTTTATCCAGGTTTTGCAACTGATTTGCAGCAACCAGTTACTCCGCTTCTTTTAACAGCTAAGACTGGTGAAGGTGTAGTAATTGATCAGATCTATCCTAAGCGAGTAGGACATATTCCTGAACTTCAAAAGATGGGTGCCAATATTCATGTTGAAGATAATATTATTTTAGTTCATCCAACACATCACTTACATGGGGCGCATGTTAGTGCTGGTGAAATTAGGGCAGGAGCTTGTTTGATGCTCGCTGGCTTAATGGCTGATGGTGAGACTATTATTTCGAACGCAGGTAATATTTTGCGTGGTTATGATAGAATCGAACAAAAATTGCGTCAATTAGGTGCAGAAGTATCTGTAATTGATGTTTAAGATTAAATTTTTAATAATAAAAACCCGCAACGGTAATCTTTATCGCGCATAATTTAACTGATGAAATGGTTCAATTATTTGATCGTAGATTAATTTAAGTAAGTAAAAACTATGAATTATCATTTTGGTAATTCATAGTTTTTTTGTTGATTATTAAATAATTTTCGAATTTGAAAAAAGCGAAATATCTTAATTTGCTTGTAAATTATTAAAGAGTGGCAGATGGTTACTAAATTGTTGATAATATTTTTCCTCATCAGTACTTTTGACTTTGACATTAGCAAATTCTGCTTGATGTAAATCGGACTCACTAATCTCAATTTGATCAGTAAAAGTTGCATTACCAATTAATTCAATCCAGTAGTAATGATTTTCGTGATGAACAATAGTTTGAACTTTTCCTCCAGGATTGTATACATCAATTTTTTGATTAAAAATGCCTTTCTTAGGATGTGTTAAACAAAAAGCTAAGGAACTTGCCGACATTCCTGTACCGCAAGCATTAGTAAAGCCAACACCGCGTTCATATGTACGAACAAACAACTGATTTTCACCAATAATTTGGACAAAATTAACATTAACCCCATCACTAAAATAAGGATTCTCATTGTTTAAATATTCGCCAACCTCTTTTAAAATATTACTTTCAATTTGTGCTTGATTCATAAAACTAATCAAGTGAGGGTTGGGAACAGCTAGCGATGTAAAACGCAATCCCGGATAAATCTCTGGTAAATATTGATCAATAATTCGATCATGACCCAAATTTTGAAAGGATAATGCTTCTTTATTAAATAAGACAGGTGAGATTTCAACGGCAAAAGCATGTACTCTTACCGCTAAATCATCATATTTTCGAACGCATAAATTAGAATTCATCGTATCAACTAAAAAACTATCTTGATGATATTTTTCTGATAGATAACGCGCTACCGTTCTAAGGCCATTACCACACATTGATGCCTCACTACCATCGGCATTAATTACCCGCATTTGCGCCAAAGCACCATCTCTAGTTGCCTTATTAATAACTAAAACGCCATCGGCTCCATTTAAAAGGCCATTTTGTGGATTGGTTATTTTTTTAGTTAATGCAATTAATTCTGATTCAGAAAGAGGAGTATTAAGTTCAGTTTGGTCAAGAATAAAGAAATGATTTTGAGAACCGTGAACCTTGTATAAAGTAGTCATGGGAAATCATCCTTTCTAGAAAAATTGCTTATAAATAGTTTTAACAACTTGATCGGCTTCTTCTTTTTTAGTACCAATCATAATTGAAATTTGAGAAGCCCCTTGATTAATCATTTGTGGAGAAATGTTTTGCTCATTAAGTGCAGAAAGAATTTGCGCACTAATGCTCTCTTGATATTTCATACCTTCTCCAACGACCATGATAATAGCGTAGTCATCAATCCATTCTAGTTGATCAGGATTAATTAAAGATTGAATTTCATTGCAAATTAAATCAATTAGTTGATCATTTAAAAATTGACGATTGAAAATAATAGTAATGTCATCAATTCCAGAAGGCATGTGTTCATATGGAATATTGTGTTTATAAAGTATTTGCAAAATTCGTAACGTAAAGCCAGCTTCTTTATTGAGTAAGTATTTATGCAAGTAAAGAGCAGAGAAGTGTTTTTGGCTGGCTACGCCCGTCACTGGATTAGTCGGTTTAAATTTTTGATTAGGAACAATTAAAGTGCCTGCATTTTTAGGGTCGTTAGTATTTTTTACGTTAATTGGAATTTTTCCTTCAATTGCAGGAATTAGAGCTTCATCATGAAAAACCGAAAATCCAGCATACGATAATTCTCGCATTTCACGGTAAGTCATTTGTTTAATTGAATCGGGATGTTCAATAATGCTAGGATTAGCTGCAAATATTCCATTAACATCAGTGAAATTCTCGTATAGATCAGCATGTAATCCGCGTGCTAAGATTGCCCCTGTAATGTCAGATCCACCTCGAGAAAAAGTTGCAATATGTCCCGAAGGAGTCATTCCAAAAAATCCAGGAAAGACTATATATTCTTCTGAAGATAACTCAACTTTAGCAAGATTGATATAGGTTTCAGGACTGACAATAGCATCGTTTGGTTCGCCAGTTACAGTTAGGCCGACATCAAAAGGATCGAGAAATTTAGCTTTTAGCCCCTTTTTGTTTAGGATCATTGTAATCAAACGAGCGTTCAAGCGTTCACCATGAGCTTTGAAAGCAGCAATAAGATAATCATCAGTTGGATAAATTTGTGTTGGTAAGGATAATAAAGCATTTTTAAGTTGCTCAAGTTCTTTATCTTCAACTTGAAAATATTTACCAATATCTTGATAACGACTAAAAATCTCATCTACGATTTGTTTGAAATCCTCATGATTAAGAACTTTTTTAGCATATTTGATTAAAAGATCGGTAACTTTGGTATCGGAGTTTTTTCTTTTACCTGGTGCGGAGACTACCATTACTTGCCGACTAGGATCGGCTAAAATAATATTAATTGCTTGATTGACGCTCTTTCCGGTAGCTAGTGAACTGCCACCAAATTTTACTACTTTCACATTACTACTTCCTTTAGATTTATTTAAAACTATTTTTGATAGCTTTAGTTAAAATATTTTAATTGCAAGTTTAACATTATTTTTAAAACTTGCAATTAAAATTAAAGATTCATGTAAAAGCTTGACTGTTTTTTTAATAAAATATACAATTTAATTAAATTCGAAGAGGCGCAACTGACAATAGTAGCAATTATGAGTTTGGCAAAACTATGATTAATTGTGAAAGGGAAAGTTGCCGAAGTGATAATATCTTGCCGAAATATTATTTGCTGGGTTGTAGTTTAAGAGACTGCAAACTGTCGCGAAAATCAAAATTCGCGGAGCGCTATCGATCATAAGATTAAAAGCTTTTTTAGTCCATTGTTTGTTCAGCGCAAACAATGGACTTTTTTGTTAGCGCTTCTACTTTTTTAGAAATGTAGGTAGAAAGATGAACTCGCAAGTAACAAATCAAATTAATCAAGTAGGTCATTTAACTATTGGTGGTGTAGATAGTATAGATTTAGCTAGAGAATACGGGACACCACTTGTTGTGTACGATGTTAATCAAATTCGTCATCAAATTAGAGCTTTTAAGAAAGTTTTTGAAGAAGAACAAGTTGATTATGCTGTGAGCTATGCCAGCAAAGCCTTTGCGGCAATTGCAATGTATCAAGTAGCAAGTGAAGAAGGTGCATCTACGGATGTTGTATCTGCTGGAGAACTTTATACAGCACTAAAGGCTGGCTTTCCAATGGAGCGTGTTAGTTTTCATGGCAATAATAAGTCTAAAGCAGAATTAGAAATGGCCGTAAAAAAACATGTGGGCAAGATTATGATTGATAATTTTTATGAGATTGACTTACTTAATGAAGTGCTAGAAAAAAATAATAGTGAGATTAATGTCATGCTTAGAGTTACGCCAGGAATTTCAGCTCATACTCATGAATATGACCAAACCGGTCAAGTTGATAGCAAATTTGGTTTTGACATTGAATCTGGTCAAGCAGATTTGGCCTTAGAAAAAGTTTTAGCTAATCCGCGAATGCACATGCTTGGATTACATGCTCATATTGGTTCACAAATTTTTGAGTTGAATGGCTTTGAAATGGCAGCGGCCAAGCTAATCGAAATTGCAGTTTCTTGGCGTAAGAACCATGACTATACTGCTCAAGTTATTAATGTGGGTGGCGGTTTTGGGATTAAATATGTTGCTGAAGATCATCCATTAAAGCCAGAAGAATTTGTTAAAGCAATCATTAAAACAATTAAAAGTGAAGCTGCTAAAAATAATTTTCCAATTCCTGAGATTGATATTGAACCCGGACGTTCAATTGTTGGTCCGGCTGGATACAATTTATATACAGTAGGCAGTAGGAAAGATGTTCCTGGTCTTATTCCTTATTTAGCAGTTGATGGAGGAATGGGCGACAATATTCGTCCTGCACTTTATCAAGCAAAATATGAAGCTATTTTAGCTAATGATCCTAGAAAAAAGACTATTCAAAAGGTTCACCTTGCTGGTAAATATTGTGAGTCTGGAGATATTTTGGCTGATGCAGAACTTCCAGATGTAAAGCCAGGAGATATTTTAGCGATGCTAGATACAGGTGCTTATGGTTATTCAATGGCTTCAAATTATAATCGAAATCCTCGACCAGCAGTTGTATTTGCTGAAAATGGTCAGGCTCAAGTTGTAATTAAACGTGAGTCTTTAGTAGATCTAGTTCATTTAGACCAAAGCTATAATGTTTAATTTAGAAAAGAGATTAATATGACAAAATTAGATGCACAAAGTATTATCAACTACATCGGCAATGCCCCTAAAAAGACCCCTGTTAAGGTATATCTTAAAGGACAATTAAGTGAAATTAAATTTCCTGAAGATATTCAAACATTTGTTGAAGATCATAGTGGTGTGATTTTTGGAGACTGGAAAATGGTTAAGACAGTCTTAGATAATAATAAAGATAAAATAGTCGACTATGTGATTGAAAATGATGCTAGAAATTCCGCTGTTCCCTTGCTTGATTTGAAAAAGTTTAATGCTCGCATTGAACCAGGAGCAATTATTCGTGATCAAGTTGAAATTGGTGCAAATGCAGTCATTATGATGGGTGCCATTATCAATATTGGTGCTGAAATTGGTGATAACTCAATGATTGATATGGGTGCTGTTTTAGGCGGACGTGCAATTGTTGGTAAGCACTGTCATATAGGTGCAAATGCCGTGCTTGCGGGTGTAATTGAACCAGCTTCAGCTCAACCAGTCAGAATTGACGATAATGTTTTAATTGGCGCAAACGCTGTTGTAATTGAAGGCGTTCATGTGGGTGAAGGTTCAGTAATTGCAGCTGGTGCAATTGTAACGCATGATGTTGCTCCTCATACAATGGTGGCCGGAGTGCCTGCTAAGTTTATTAAAAATATTGACGAAAAGACTAAAAGTAAAACGGGCCTTGAAGATAATTTAAGAAAGATATAAAGATGATTTTAAGTGAAGCAGAATTAATTGAAATTAGACGGCATTTACATCAAATTCCTGAACTTGCGCTAAAAGAATTTCAAACTCATGATTATCTTTTAAGTATTATTGATCAATTAAAACAAGACTATTTAGAAATAGAGATTCCCCAAAAATTACCAACGGCAATATTAGTCTTGGTTAAAGGAAGTAATCCTAAGCGAACAATTGGTTATCGTACAGATATTGATGCTTTACCAGTAACTGAAAAAACAGGCCTATCGTATTCCTCAAAACATTCAAATATAATGCATGCTTGTGGACATGATATTCATATGACAGTTGCCTTAGGACTTTTGAGTTATTTTAGTGAAAATCAGCCTAAAGATAATTTATTGTTCTTTTTTCAGCCAGCTGAAGAAAGTGAGAGTGGCGGTAAAAAGGCTTATGAACTAGGAATCTTTCATGATCAATTTAAACCTGATGAATTCTATGGCTTGCATGATAATCCTAATTTACCAGCGGGCGCAATTGGCTGTCGGCTAGGAACTTTATTTGCTGGAACAACAGAAGTTAATATTGATGTAAATGGTAAAAGTGGACATGCTGCTTTTCCACAAAATGCTAATGATACCGTAGTAGCAAGTGCTAGTTTAATTATGCAAATCCAGACAATTATTTCGCGTAGTATTGATCCTATTCAAAGTGGTGTTATCACTTTGGGTAAGGTTGAAGCAGGAACGATTCGAAATGTAATTGCAGGTCATACACGTATTGAGGGCACTATTCGGGGTCTAACTCAAAAAATGATTCTAGAAATTGATGATCGTTTAAGAGATGTATGTCAGGGAATTGCTCGCAGCTACAATATGGAAGTAAAGTTGGAATTAAATCAAGGCGGTTATTGGCCAGTTGAGAACGATCCTGAATTAACTAAAAAGTTTATTTCATATATGAAAAATAATCCTGAAGTTAAATACATTGAGACTCCACCAGCAATGACAGGAGAAGATTTTGGCTTTTTATTGGCTAAGTTTCCAGGCGTAATGTTTTGGCTGGGAGTAGAAGATGATTCAGAACTTCATTCAGCTACTTTAACACCTAATGAAAAGAGCATTATGCGCGGAGTTGACGCAGTTAAGAGATTTTTGATTGATAGAATGGAGAATTAAAAATGATAGGATTAAGGGATGCTGATTTGTTAACGGCTATTGTGACACCATTTGGTGAAAATAAAAAAATTAATTTTGATAGCTTGAAAAAGTTAACCAATTATTTAATTAATCAAGGTACTAATGGTTTTGTCATTGGTGGTACGACAGGTGAAACACCTGAATTGTCTCATGACGAAAAAATTGAACTTTACACAAAGTTTGGTGAAATTGTTAATGGACGAGTACCAGTGATTGCTGGGACTGGAAGTAATAATACAGCTGAAACAGTTGCTTTTACCAATGAAGTGGCTAAAATTAAGGGAATAGACTATGCCTTGATCGTGGTACCGCCATATAACAAACCTAATCAACGTAGTATGGTAGCTCACTTTACGGCAGTAGCGGAAAATGTAAATCTACCAATTTTAATTTACAATATCCCTGGTCGGACTGGTGTAAAGATGAATCAAGAAACGATTGTACAACTTTCTCATGTAGAAAATATTAAGGGAATTAAGCAATGTGCAAGTTTAGAAGAATTGGAATATATTATTGACCACAAAGATAGTGACTTCCAAGTCTTTACTGGTGAAGATAGTCAAGCTTTAACTGCTCGATTGCTTGGGGCTAATGGGGTTGTTTCAGTTGCTTCTCATATTTATTCAAAACAAATGAGAAAAATGTACGATAATCTATATGCAGGTAATTACCCTGAAGCTGCTCGATTACAACGCTGGCTTACACCAAAAATGGCAGCTCTTTTTATGTATCCATCACCGTCGCCAGTTAAAGCAGTATTAAATGCGCAAGGATTTAATACTGGAGATTGCCGTTTACCATTAGTTAGTTTAAATAATGAAGAAAAAGTTATCCTTGCTCAAAAATTAGGGTTAAGTGATGATGCATTGATGAATAAATTAGCACTGGATTTAGGAAAAGAAGTTGAAAAAGATGACTAAAAAAGTATTAATTGCAGGTTTTACCGGCGCAATGGGACAAAAAGCCGTTAATTTGGTAAATAAAATGGATGATTTTGAAATCGTAGCAGGTCTTAGTCCGATAGCAAAAAATGATCCAGAAAAATATTCTCTACCAAAAGCTGCTCAAATTTTTAAACAGATAAGTGAAATTCCAGAAGACATAGCTGATATTTGGATTGATTTTACAACACCGACTGCAGTATATGAAAATGTTAAATTTGCGCTAAACCATCATATTTCGCCGGTTGTTGGTACTACCGGGTTAAGTGATGATCAAGAAACAGAATTACTTGCTTTATCTAGAAAAGAGCAAGTAGGCGGGTTAATTGCGCCTAACTTTGGAATGTCAGCAGTTTTATTGATGAAATTTGCTAAAGAAGCAGCAAAATACTTTCCAGATGTGGAAATTATTGAAATGCATCATGCAGATAAAAAAGATGCTCCGTCCGGTACTGCCTTAAGTACCGCAAAGTTAATTGCAGAAAATCGTCCTGAACATGAAACAGCTCCTGATGAAGTTGAAAGTTTAAAAAATGTTCGCGGTGGTGATTATCAAGGAATTAAGATTCATTCAGTGCGCTTACCAGGATATATTGCTCATGAACAAGTATTGTTTGGAGGAAATGGTGAAGCTTTAACGATCAGACAAGATTCTTTCGACCGTGAATCATTTATGAGTGGGGTAAAAGTTGCTCTTGAAAAGGTATCAGCTTTGAATGAACTGGTAATTGGGTTAGAGAATATTTTATAGATTGTGAGGACTAAAATGCCAGAATTAGCTAATGATCTTCATTTTAGTGAAAAAGTTCAGAATTTAAAGCCATCAGGAATTAGAATTTTTGATAATAAAGTTTCAAAAATCCCAGGTATTATTAAGTTAACTTTGGGTGAGCCAGATTTAAATACGCCAGAACACGTGAAACAAGCCGCAATTGAAAGTATTAAAAATAATGATTCACATTATGCTCCTCAAAAAGGAAAAAGGGAGCTTTTGGAAGCTATCAGTAATTTTTTAGCGCAAAAAATTCAAGTTAAATATGATCCCGAAAGTGAGATTGTAGCAACAGTTGGAGCTACTGAAGCAATTAATGCAGCTATTTTTACTCTGCTTAATCCCGAAGATAAAATTTTAGTACCAACACCAGTCTTTTCTTTATATTGGCCTGTTGCCAACTTGGCAGGCGTGCAATATTCACTTGTAAATACTGCTGTCGATAATTTTAAATTGACGGCTGAAAAATTAGAAACGACCCTTAAAACAGAGCCTAATATAAAAGCGATTATCTTGAATTATCCTACTAACCCCACTGGAGTTGAATATACAAAGGAAGAAATTAAACAGCTAGCTCAGATTATTAGAAAATATCATCTCTATGTAATTACCGATGAAATCTATAGTTCTTTAACCTACGGCGTTGATCATTATTCAATTGCTACTGAAATTCCTGAGCGTGCTTTATATATTTCAGGTTTATCAAAATCTCATGCAATGACTGGTTATCGTTTAGGTTATATTGCTGGCCCTAAAAAGGTAATGGAACAAGTAAGTAAAGTTCATGGATTGATGGTAACTACAACAACTGATTCTTCTCAAGCTGCCGCTATTGAAGCATTAAATAATGGATACGAAGACGTTGAAAAATATCGAAAAATTTATGAAAAAAGACGTAAATTTGTATTTAATGAACTAACCAATCTCGGTTTTGATGTTGTTAATCCACAGGGAGCGTTTTATATTTTTGCTAAAATTCCGGCAAAATATGGTAAAGATGATATGCAATTTGCACTTGATTTAGCTTTTAAGAAAAAAGTTGGAGTTACTCCTGGTAGTGCTTTTGGACCAGGTGGCGAAGGATATGTACGTTTATCATATGCTTCGTCAGATGATAGCTTACGTATTGCTATGAAAAGGATTAGCGAATTTTTGAAAGAGGATAATGAAGATGACTAAAGAATATAATGTTGCGATTTTAGGTGCTACGGGTGCTGTTGGTAGAAGAATGATTGAACAATTAGCTCAGTCAACGATTCCAGTTAAAAGCGTTAAATTGCTTGCTTCATCTAGATCAGCTGGAACAGTACTTAAATTTAGAGATCAAGAATTAACTGTTGAAGAAACTACTCCAGAATCTTTTGATGGAATAGACTTAGTTTTATCATCAGCTGGTGGTGGAGTTTCTAAAAAGTTCCTGCCAGAAGCAGTTAAACGTGGAGCGGTTTGTGTTGATAATACTAGTGCTTTTAGAATGGATGAAGATGTACCATTAGTAGTACCAGAAGTTAATCCAGAAGCCTTAAAAAATCACCATGGCATTATTGCTAATCCTAACTGTTCAACTATTCAAATGGTAATGGCACTTGAACCAGTACGTAGAAAGTTTGGCTTGAAACAAATCATTGTTTCTACTTATCAAGCAGCTTCTGGTGCTGGACAAGCTGCAATTGAAGAATTAAAAAGGGAAACTCAGGACTATTTGGATGGTAAAGATATGCAAAACGGTGCAAAAATTTTACCAACTAAAGGTGATAAAAAACATTATCCTTTAGCATTTAACTTGTTACCACAAATTGATGTTTTAGAAGATAATGGTTATTCTCATGAAGAATGGAAAATGATTCATGAAACTAAGAAGATTATGCTTAATGACATAAATTCGCAAGATATTAAGGTGACTGCTACTTGTGTTCGTGTTCCAGTACCGATTGCACATGGAGAAAGTGTTTACTTTACAGTGGAAGATGAAGCTGCTACTGCGCAAGATATTATGAATGCAATTGCAGATTTTCCAGGGGTTGTTTTGCAAGATGATATTAAGAATCAAATATATCCACAGCCGATTACTGCGGAAGGGTCACGTGATACATTTGTTGGCCGGATAAGACCTGACTATGAAAATAAGGGTGCTTTTAATATGTGGGTAGTTGCGGACAACTTGTTGAAAGGCGCTGCATGGAATACTGTTGAAAATGCAGAATATTTGGTAAAAATGAACTTAGTATAAACTAAAATAGCAATAAAAAAGATTCGAGGATATTTTCTCGAATCTTTTTATTTATAGATATACATCCTAGAGGGGATGTTAAGACTTTGTTAATTAATGTTGTATTTCAATCTTTTCTGGTGCAGCAGGGATATGTTGTTCTTCTAAACCGGATTTTCCTTTAAATAATAGGTTGAGGATAGTAGCACTTAAACTAGCTACAACAATACCATTTCCAAGGAGTAACTGAACAGTTTCAGGTAAAGCTTGGAAAACGTGTGGATAAACAGTAACGCCTAAGCCGAGGCCAATTGAAATAGCAACGATTAAAATATTGCGAGTATCCTCAAAATCAACGCGTTTAAGCATCCGCATCCCTTGAACGGCAATCATAGTAAACATTACTAACATTGCTCCGCCCAAAACAGAGTTTGGAATAATAGTTACTAAGGCACCAAATTTTGGCAATAATCCCATTAACATTAAAAAGCCTGATGCCCAGTAAATAGGTCTTTTAGTAGTGATACCTGATAATTCAAGTAAACCAACATTTTGTGAAAAAGTAGTGTAGGGGAATGTGTTAAAGATTCCACCAAGGATCTGTGCGAGCCCTTCAGCACGATAACCTTTTTTGAGGTCATCGCTTGTGATATCTTTGTGGAGTAAATCACCAATAGCAAAGAATACTCCAGTAGATTCAACCATTGAAACGAGAGCAATAATGATCATTGTTAAACTAGATGACCACTCGAACTGTGGCATTCCAAAGTAAAAAGGTTGAGGTAAGTGGAACCAAGAAGCTTGAGCAACTGGAGTAAGTGAAACCATACCAAGAGTGCTGGCAATTAGGGTTCCTACAATTAACCCCACTAAAACAGCGATGGATTTGATAAATCCTTTTCCCCAAACTTGAAGGGCAAGAATAATTGCTACAGTTATAAAGCCAGTTAAAAGATTTTTAGGATCACCGAAATTTTTAGCTGCAGAATTACCGCCACCAAGATTTTGAATAGAAACTGGAATTAAGGAAAGCCCGATAACTGTGATTAAACTTCCTGTTACAACGGGCGGAAAGAGTTTCTTTATTTTTGAAAAATAACCAGCAACTAAAAATACGAAAATACCGGCTACAGTAATAGCACCGTACATTGTGCCGATAGTAAATTTTTTACCAATCATTTGAAGAGGAGCAACTGCTTGAATTGCACATCCTAAGACAACTGGCAAGCCAATTCCAAAATAACGGTTACGGAAGAGCTGTAGCGCAGTGGCTAAACCACACATGAAAATATCAATTGAAACTAGATAAGTCATTTGTGTGGAGTTGAATTTTAAAGCTGTCCCAATTAAAAGAGGAACTGCAATCGCTCCTGAGTACATTGCTAATAAGTGCTGCAAACCTAATAGAGCTGCTTTTTTGTGGTTAACTTGCATATGCTTCATTTATTATTCTCCTACAAAATGCACTTGATTATTCTCAAAGGTGGCAATTCTAGCTAAGGCTTCAAGACGATAACCATGTTCTTTAACCCAGTCACTACCACCTTGGAACTCTTTAGCTACCACTACGCCGACACCTGTTACAGATGCATCTGCTTGTTTGGCAATATTAAGCATTCCCTTAACAGCTTCACCATGTGCTAAGAAATCGTCAATAATTAATAAATGGTCATCACTACTTAAAAATTTCTTTTCAACACAAATTTTGTTATTAACTTTTTTGGTATAAGAAAATACGTCTGCCCAATAAACAGCATCGTTGAGAGTAGATGGCTTTTTCTTTCTTGCAAAAACCATTGGAACACCCAATTGATAAGCTGCCATGATACCAGGTGCAATTCCTGAAGCTTCGCAAGTAAGAACTTTAGTGATCTTTTCATTTTCAAATAAACGCTTAAATTCTTTGCCTACTTGCATCATAAGTTCTGGATCGACTTGATGATTAAGAAAAGAGTTAATTTTTAAAACGCTTTCATACAATACCTCTCCATCTTTGCGAATCCGTTCCTCAAGTAATTTCAATTTATTCCTCCTGCATAAAAAAAGACCCCTTCTACCCGTGAATTAGGGTAAAAGAAGTCCTTTGTACTGCTACTTATGACATCGATTACCTATAGTCCAGAATTAATTGGTTCCGGGTAGAAACTGTCGACCTTATTACGACGATATATAGATATTTTGATATTTAGAGTGTAGCAGAATCATTTTCCGAACACAAGTAGCTTTTTAGAAGCTGCTACTCTGAAATTGCCTTTTTCTTTTTTAAAGATAAAATTGCTTCGAAAATTCCATATGCCACGCCTGCGAGTGGCCAAATAACCCAGCTTTGTTGCCAGTTATTGCTCAAAAAGCTGTAGGCTAGGTAGATAAAAGCAATTATCATCCAATAAATGCTTGCATATTTTTCAATGATTTTTTTGCCAGCTTTTTTCTCTGTAGTATAATCATCTATTTGCAAAATAATATTAAAACTATCGTGAACAATATTAGTTTTAACCAAGAAAAAGACACCAATACCAACAAGAAAAATTGTAATTGAAGAAAGGCCAGTCATAAAATCATCTAATCGACTATTGGAGAGAGCATCAGTGAATAAAGCACCACTCATAAGAGGAATAGCAGACAGAATACAAAAAGCGATACCAATAATTTTAAAGATGCAGTGTTTGTTTTCGTAATCTCTACTTTCCTTGAGAATTTTTTTATGCAATTCCTCGGAAAGATTACAATCTTCATATTCATAATTTTCGTTTACTTTTAGCCAGTAATTACCGGCAATAAAGCAGGCAGTAGCGATGGCAACGAGAACTAGTATAGCAATTACTCCAATTCCGGTTGCAAAGTTGATGGATGAAGTTAGAGTACCTAATTTGGTTAGACTGATTAAAAGCAATAAAGTGATCGGTGAAAAAATACAAAGCATCACTCCAGTAGCAATAAAAGTTGAGCTACGTTTTCTTGCAGTTAAGAATTCTTGAACAGAAGACTGAGATAGATAATCTCTTTCAGACATAAAAGTCACCTCTTTTGTATATAAAGCTGAAGTAATATAGTTTTACTTTAATTTTATATAACAGACTATGAGAACGATATTTTAATGCTTGTGAAATTAAATTATAAATTAATGATTGACCAATTGAATTTTTCTTAGTAAAGTTTCTAGTAAATAAGGATGAATTATTTTTTAGAAGGAGAAAATTGTGTCTAAGACTAATCTAAACGATTTTGACAAGATTATTGTTCTTGATTTTGGTAGTCAATATAACCAATTGATTACTCGTCGAATCCGTGACTTTGGTATTTATTCAGAACTTTTACCACATGATTTAAGCATTGATAAGATCAAGAAAATGAATCCAAAGGGAATCATTTTTTCTGGTGGACCAAACAGTGTTTATGATGATGGTGCATTAAAAGTTGATCCTGAAATTTTTAAGCTTGGCATTCCAATTTTGGGTATTTGTTACGGGATGCAATTAATGAGTTATGACCTAGGTGGCAACGTTGAAAAAGCTGATAATTCAGAATATGGTCGTGCTGATATTGAAGTAACGGATTCCGATGCAGTGTTATTTGAAGGTTTGCCTAAAGAACAATACGTTTGGATGAGTCATGGAGATTTAGTAACTAAGGCTCCAGAAGGTTTTACGGTTACTGCAAAGAGTAAGAATTGTCCAATTTCTGCAATAGCCAATGATGAAAAGAAATTCTATGGTATTCAATTTCATGCTGAAGTTCGTAATTCAGAATATGGTTTAGATATTTTAAAGAACTTCGCTTTTAAAGTTTGTGGTGCGAAAGCTAACTGGACTATGGATGACTTTATTGATATGCAAGTTGACGAAATTCGTCAAAAAGTTGGCGATAAGAAAGTTATCTTGGGACTTTCTGGTGGGGTAGATTCAAGTGTTACGGCAACTCTACTCCATAAAGCAATTGGGGATCAGTTAACTGCAATCTTTGTTGATCACGGGATGCTTCGTAAAGATGAAGGCGATCAAGTAATGAAAGCTTTGAATAAGGATCTTGGAGTTAACATTATTCGCGTTAACGCACAAGAACGTTTCTTGAACGAACTCAAGGGAGTAACTGATCCTGAACAAAAGCGTAAGATCATTGGTAAGGAATTTATTGAGGTCTTCAATGAAGAAGCTAAGAAGTTAAAGGATGTTGATTTCTTAGCTCAAGGTACTTTATATACGGATGTCATTGAGTCAGGTACTAATACTGCACAAACAATCAAATCTCACCACAATGTTGGTGGACTTCCTAAAGACATGCATTTTGAATTGATTGAGCCACTTCGTAAGCTTTTCAAGGATGAAGTTCGCGTTCTTGGCGAAAAATTAGGCATTCCGCATGATTTAGTATGGCGTCAACCATTCCCAGGACCAGGTCTTGGAATTCGCGTTCTTGGCGAAGTTACTGAGGATAAGCTTAAGATTGTGCGCGAAAGTGATGCAATTTTACGTGATGAAATTAAAAAAGCAGGACTTCAAGAAGATGTTTGGCAATATTTCACTGTTCTTCCAGGTATTCGTTCAGTTGGTGTTATGGGGGATGGCCGTACTTATGACTACACGATTGGTATTCGTGCCGTAACTTCAATTGATGGAATGACTGCTGATTTTGCTAAATTACCATGGGAGGTATTAAGCAAGATTTCTACTAGAATCGTAGATGAATGTGACCACATCAACCGCGTAGTCTACGATATTACCAGTAAGCCACCTTCCACTATTGAATGGGAATAAGTAGACAATGTAATTTGAATGGTAAACCTTGATTTAAAAGCATTTAAAGGAATGAAACCAGCTCAAAAATAATAAAAAAAGATAAGGTTGTATGTCAAAATGTATGCCAAAAATATAAATAGGGATGCATGGTAAAACCTTTGTAATAGCAGTAATTGGAGAAGATGATATTTGATTCGAAGAAGTATCATGTTTGCCAAAGTATGCCAAAATAAGAAGCCTTTAGTATAAAAACTAAGGGCTTTTATTCATGTAATTGATTATACTTATTTCCCCATTTTTCCATTTCTAGAATTAATGGAGTAAGAGTTTTACCTAATGATGTTAATTGATAACTGGTTTTAGGCGGCACGGTTGGAAAGATCGTTTTAGCAATAATTTGATCGTTTTCTAATTCTTTTAATTGCAGTGATAACATTCGTCTTGAACAATTAGGCATCAACTTCTGCAATTCATTGAAGCGACAGTTCTTTTCTTTGATTAAATGATAGATAATTACGCTTTTCCATTTGCCTGAGATAATTTGAAGTGTGCTTTCAACAGGACAACCTTCGGCACAATTATAAATATGATGTGGCATTCTCTCACCTCGATATAATAATTCATTTTAAATCTTTATATTGGATCGAGCTAGGGAAGAATTTGTTACTTAGTAAGAAAAAATTCACTTCTTGTTTTTATTTATATTACACTTACAATTAATTAGTAAATAGAAAAGGAGATAAAAATGAAAGCAATTGGATTTAAAAAACATTTGAAAATTGATGATCCTGAAAGCCTGATTGACTTTGAAATGAAAAAGCCTACTGCTAAGGGACATGATTTGCTGGTAAAAGTAAATGCAGTATCAGTCAATCCAGTAGATATTGGAGTAAGAAAAGGAGGACATTCAGTTTTAAAGACTCCAAAAGTAATTGGCTGGGATGCATGTGGTGTAGTTGAAGAAGTAGGATCTAAGGTTAGCCTTTTTAAACCTAGTGATCGTGTATTTTATGCAGGTTCATTTATTCGCTCAGGTAGTGATAGTGAGTATCAACTGGTTGATGAAAGAATAGTTGGTCATGCTCCAGAAACTTTAAAAGATAATGAAGCAGCCGCAATGCCTTTAACCTCTCTTACCGCGTACGAAGCCTTATTTGAACAAATGGATTTAACCTGGAATCAAGAGAATAATCAACATAAAACAATTTTAATTATTAATGGTGCTGGAGGAGTAGGGTCCGTTGCAACTCAACTAGCACATTTAGCAGGGCTAACAGTTATTGCTACTGCATCTCGCCCAGACAGTATCAAATGGACACAAGATCATGGTGCTGATTATGTAGTAAATCACCGTGAAGATTTGGTAAAACAAGTGAGAAAATTAGGTTTCAAGTATGTTGATTATATTTTGGAATTAAAAGATTTAGATGGTCACTGGAAAGAAATGTGTGAATTAATTAAGCCTGAAGGACACATTGTTTCAATTACTGAAAACCATCGTCCAATTAATTTGAGATTGTTAACTAAAAAGAAAGCACACTTTTCATGGGAATGGATGTATACAAAATCCTATTATCAAACAGATGATATGATTACTCAGCATGATATTTTAGACAAAATCGCGCAAATGTTAGATAGTGGTAAACTTAGATGCACTATGACTAAGTCATTAACACCTTTGAATGCAACAAATTTACGCAAGGCTCATAAATTAGTGGAAAGTGGTCACATGACTGGAAAAGTTGTGGTTTCTGACTGGGAGAATAATTAAGATAGTTCTTACAAGCATTAATTGTTTGCCAGTGACCCTTAGTTTACAAGCTAGGGGCCTTTTTTTGCTTTTTTAACACTAATGCTAGACTGGTAGAAATTAATAAAAACAGTAAATAGCATTTTAATTATTTTTAGTTGTGTTAATCACTATATGTTTGCAAACCTAGCGTAAAATACACCAAGAAAAAAGCCCCAACTTTTGGTGGAGCTTTTTTTCTATAACCAATCTTAACTAATGTCTTAATTAGCTAACGGTCTAACCGTTATTTCCTCATGACTCATATTAGACTTTTTATGAAAGAGAGTCGATTAGTTTAGTTAGTATTGATATAAAAGTATTGATTCTTTGGTTATCAGAATATCATTCACTGTGTTGATTGAATCTTTGAAGAAGACGGTTTCCTTCCCTAACTCTGTGTTCTGCTAACTTTTCTATGGCACTTCAGATTTAATAGGCTTTTTATAATATTTAATTAAACTCAAGCTTATTTGCTTCATCGATCTTAGTTAGGAAAGATGAGACATTAGTAATAATGTCGTTGGTATATGAAACATTAATCAGATTAACCCAATTTTTTCTAAGGAAATAGTCGTCAATGCCGTATCTAACTTTAGTTAAGTATTTGTAGCTAATAAATAGTAGCTCTGAAAAAATCAAATTACGTTTTTGTGGCTGCATAACGAAATCAATTAATAGATCTTTTCCGGAACTTTTAATAAAGTGAAAAAATTCGCAATTGATATGTCTAATCGGATGAAAAGGATATAAAATTTGAGAATTTAATACTTGTTTTTCAAATTGTCTAAGTAATTTTTGATCTTTTTTGTTAATTTGATAATCATTGTTGCTTAAATTAATCATCGTATATCAATTCCTGTTCTAACTGTAGCACCTAAAGTATATAAATTGAAAAAAGTAAAAACAATGAATATTAACTAAGTTGAAAAAGAAAAACTTTTTATATCAAAAGTAAAAAGTTATTTTACTTTTGATATAATATTTTTAATAATTAAGTAAAAGAAAGCTACAGATGGTAAATATCTAGGAAAGAGAAGTGAGGAACAAGTTTGAGTGATATTAGAGTACAGAATACAAAGAATAATTTAATTGCTGCTCTTTTAGGCTGCTTGGAAAATAAGAGTGTGCATGAGCTAAAAGTAAAAGATATTATTGATAAAGCTGGCGTAAGTACTAGAACGTTTTATCAATATTATTCAGATGTCAATGATCTACTAAGAGATACAGAAGATAGCTTTGTTGCAGAGTATCTAAAAAATGTTGAAAAAGATCGTGATTCACTAGGAGAGCTTGATTTAGATACACCTTTTGAAGATCAGTTAGAAACTATTTTAAATGCAACAAAAAATACCATTGAGTTTTGTTATGCACATAAAAAAGAAATACAAGTCTTGTTATCGGATAATGGAGATACGCGTTTTTATAATATGATTTTCCAGACTGGTTGTGAGGAAATTATGAAGCGTATGAGCCAGATGAAAAATATTGATGAGTTAAAAATGGACGAAAAAGAGCAAATGAGAATGATGATTAGTGTGCAGGTATTTGTACATAGTATCATTGGCATGGTAAGAGTTTTGCTTGAATACAGTGATAGATTAGCTCCATATGACGTTCGTCAGAGTATACTTACATTTTTACGTGAGTCACCAGTAGCTTCTATGAATATAAATAAAAAATAGATAGTATAAATAATTTACAGTATATTAGGCTGAACTCCACGATAGCTGCCTAAAGCATTGAATTAAGTAGTTTTGTTGGCAATTGAGAAATAATTGTACTTAAATAGGAAGTAGCATGAGAAGACTAATAATTAAAAAGATAGTTTTAGGGGATACGTCAATGAAAATAGAAATTCCAACTATGAATGGATTTATTCCAGATTGCTACAGTAAATTTGCCAATGCTGATCAAAAGATTGAAGGAAAGCCTAGTAGATCTTTCCCAATTTTCATTACTGATGCACCTGATAATGCAAAAACTTTAGCCGTATATTTTAGAGATTTTGATTCAGTTCCAGTCTGTGGATTTACTTGGATTCACTGGTTAGCTGCCAATCTTCCGGTTCAAGATGTTCCAGCTAATATTAGTCATTCTAAGAATACCAGCCTTGATTTCGTCCAAGGAAATAATAGCAATATTAG
Source organism: Lactobacillus taiwanensis DSM 21401 (assembly GCF_001436695.1). Taxonomy (GTDB): domain Bacteria; phylum Bacillota; class Bacilli; order Lactobacillales; family Lactobacillaceae; genus Lactobacillus; species Lactobacillus taiwanensis. Next base: position 99,236 of record NZ_AYZG01000001.1, on the reverse strand, counting down.
CAGGTTTTTAGGTGAAAATTTTGGCCCAGTTGAAGGCTATACAGGTCCGATGCCTCCTGATAAAACGCACTATTACACTTTAACCGTGTATGCATTAGATACAAAACTTGATCTAAAAAAAGGCTATTGGTTAAACGACTTTTTGCATAAAATGGAAGGTCATATAATTGATAGTGCGACTATTTCAGTTCCAAGTAGAGCAAAGTAAAAGTCAAAGTTACTAATAAATATGCTATAATTTAGATAAAGAAAAAGGGAGATCCGAAGATCTCCCATGCAGCCCGCTTTAAGAGCGGCGGCTAAAGTTATAAAGTTGACATGCGCCTACTCAATAAACCTGCCAAAGTTATGAATTGAGCGGCGTTTTTTATTTTTTGTTGTGGTTGTCGATATATGTTAGCAAAGCTAACACAAAAGTACCAAACAACAGCATTAACGAGATAGCCTCGTACACGCTCATGTGGCTGAACCCTTTCTGATTGATGTCGGTCCATAGGACTCACCTCCAGGAGGAAAAGCAGCCACCGCTCATAAAACTTTCTGCGGATATAATTATAACGAAAATTTGTTTGCAACAGAATATGGATTAGTCAAAAAGCTCGCGATTAATTTCGCGGGCTTTTACTATTAAACTTATTTAGCTTTTTCCTTAATGAAAAAATATGTAAATAGACAATAGATGACAATGCCTAAATAAAAAACCCCCGTAGCGCTAAAATTAGGTTCAATAAATCTACTAACAATGTAATCTATACCTAAAATACAAAGAATATAGATCCAGCTTCCGTAAACAAATAATTTGTGTAAGTTAGACGGCAGATGCTTTCTGTATTTAACTAAAAGAGAAAGATACCGAAGTTGCGCTATATAAGATATAAAGAAATATGTGGTGCCACTGAAAATTGAGAAAGTTATTCCCCAGGCAATAAGAGATACTGTCCCATTAGAGTTGCTGAGACCACTCATTACTGGGCCAATAATACCTAAGACTGCTAGGATGCAGGATAAAACAAAATATTTATCATTAGTATGGTGAAATGATTGAATAGTAGACTTTAATCTCTCTTTCTCTTTTATAATGTCAAAATTTTGTTTATTTAACTGCTTAAATTCACGCATAATAAGAAAACTATAAACTAGAAGACCACATGCAATTGCAAGAATTACAATGGTTGCAGCAAATCCTATAAGTGAAATGATTAATTGCATTTTATCACTGGCACCTATTAGGAGCCCTGAAAGAGCACTGCAAAAACTAATACATGCTGGACTGAAGATAGCAAGAGCTATTGCCAAAGCACGTAATTGTGAACTCTTTTTGGCAGTAGACAAATATTTTTGAACTAATTCATCAGGTAAAATAGGTAATTTATCTTCTGCGGGAATGTCTACTGTTTTAATTTCAAAAGATGGAGCACCACTTTTTAGTAAATAATCTGTGGTGACGCCAAATAATTCTGACAAGTTAACGATTTTTTCGATATCGGGAATTGATTGATCGCTTTCCCATTTTGAAACGGCTTGGCGACTAACATTCATTTTTTCAGCTAAGGCTTCTTGAGAAAGATTATTCTTTTTTCGTAATTCCGTGATTTTTTGACCTAATCTCATATGGATTGTCCTTTCCTTGTTGATTGATTTCAATTTATTAAAAATCGCGGTTGCAGACAACCACTTTTTGATTGCATTGTAGGCAACTAATGGTTGCGAAAGGAAAAATTATAGTGATTAATCTTAGTTAAGCAAGCTATTCTCTGGTGTTGTGTAGAATTTGTGACACCACCAAAATGAATCCAATAGTGATTTATATCTCTAATTGTTTTAGAATCTTATTAACAAAATCCCACCTTCGTTAATAATTAAACGAAATTATAAAAATGATTATTGACAAAACCGGCATTTTGTTAATAATTAATTACAGTATTTAATAAGATAAGTAACAAAAGATCTTTTTGTTAAAGATAAACAAAGAAAGTGAGTATAAAGATGGTGAAAGGATATCATTCATTATCTAAGGAAAAATATCTTCATAAGCCACAAATGGTAAGTCAGGAAGAAATAGACCAAATTTATCAATCACGCTTGAATGGATTTAGTACAATTAAAACAAATTTATATCCACTCTTAACCGATAAGAGAGAAAACCAAACTGATAAATACCCATTATTTTTTGTTTATTTACCAGAAATTATTAAGTTGGAAAATAATTTAAGAGAAAATTCCAATCAAATTAAAGAACTTGCTAAAAAATTACCTGGAATTGCCAAACAACAATTTTTAAATTCATTGTTAGTTTCTGAAATTACCTATACTAATAAAATAGAGGGAGTAGAAACTGATCGAGGAGAAATTAGTACAATTATTCGTGATAATGAAAGAGATAGAAAAAGTCCCTCCCATAAGCGACTCCAGTCAACTATCAAAATGTATCAAGAAACTCAGAGTGAGCATTTAATTAAAATTGAAAATCTTAAGGACTTTCGAAATATTTACGACACTCTATTAGAAGGAGAGATTGAAGAAAACAAATTGCCTAACGGAAAACTGTTTAGGGATAAATTGCCAGAGGGAGAACAACTAAGGATAGGGGATGCTCTTCATACGGTGCATGTTCCTCCGCAGACAGAAGAAGCCATAAACGAATCTTTGACTAGTTTAATAGAATTTATGAACAATGATGATTTACCGCCAATTTATAAGAGCGTGATTACTCATTTCTTTTTTGAAAATACGCATCCTTTCTTAGATGGTAATGGAAGAATGGGAAGATATTTATTGTCGACGTACATTTCGCATAAGTATGATCATTTTACTGGTTTTTCTGTAGCTACTGCTATTCACTCGCGTGTTCAGACATATTACAGAATATTTAAAGAAGCTGATCAAGCAGAAAATTATGCAGAGTTAACGTTTTTTATTGTTGCGATGTTGAAATTATTGGTTGCACAACAAGAAGAAATAGTGTCAACTTTAAGTGATGATAAGGAAAAATTAGTACAAATTGTAGATAATATTAAGAAAAGAGTAGCATCGCTTACTGATGATTATGATAAAAAAGCAATTTACTCTGTGCTTTTTTATTTAGCCGAATCTAAACTTTTTGCTGGAAATAAAGAATTAGGAATTAGAGATAGAGATATCATTCAATTAAATTCTAAAGAGAGTGGAATTTCCATTAGGCGAACTAAGTCTGCGATTAGTCAGCTAGAACAAATGAATTGGATTAATAAAATTTGTTCTAAACCTAAACAGCATGAATTAAGTATATAAATGACATTGAGTACATTTTAGTCTTAGTCATAGTGACTAAGGCTTTAATTAAGAATTCTTATAAAAAATTATAGTGATTAATCTTAGTTAAGTAAGCTATTCTCTGGTGTTGTGTAGAATTTGTAACGCCACCAAAATGAATCCAATGTCGATCTTGCATCCCTAATTGCTTTAGAGTTTTATTAACAAAAATTCGTTTAATACCATTTCCCAAAAAGAGTTTTACATAAAATGTTGGTGAAGTTGAAGTAGTAAGGACATAAGTATGTTTAATGTTGGTTAATTCGCCATGAATACCAGTTTTGCTTACAGTATGAGATAATCCTTTTCCTTCTTTCATCACTTTATCAATGAAACCTTTAAGCATTGCTGGGACACTATTCCACCAAAGTGGAGTAATAAAAATTATTGCGGAAGCTTCTCTTAAGTAATCTAAATATTTTGTTACTAGAAGATCATGAGTTTTACCAGTATGAAATAAACGTAATTCTTCTTTGTCATAAATAGGATTAAATTGTTCTTGATACAAGTCAATTACTTTAAAGCTTTTATGCTTATGTGCTAAATTTGATTTTACTGATTCTAAAATTGCATGGTTAAAACTTTTTTCATAAGGATGACAATAGATGATTAAGAAGTCCATTTTAATCTTTTCCTTTCAAAAGTTGATCTAAAGTGTATTTCACTAATTGTGCGTCATAGCGAGTAATTTTATTTTTAATTAGTAATGCATATCCTTGAATAAAGGACCAGATTTGAATAAATAAATCTTGATCAGAAAGAGTAGTTGATGAATTAAGATTAGTAATTAAAACTTTTACTTTCTGCAAAAAGGGATATTGATTAGCATTTGAATATAAATCTAGTGCTGACAATTGGTAGAATAAGAAGTCCATTTGGTTGGGATGCATAGTTATAGACTGACAAATATCTTTAGCAATAATGAGTAACTGTTGCTTAGATGAATAATCTTCATTTAATGGGATCTGCTCAATAAATCGTTTAGATAATTGGATTACTGCTTTTTGAAATAGTTCATTTTTGTCTTTGAAATGTCTATAAAAAGCACCTGTTGTAAGTCCCAGTTCCTTTGTAAGTTTGCGTAAACTTAAGTTTTGATACCCATTAGTGTCGATTAGATGAATGGTTTGATTTATAATTTTTTCTTCGGTTGTCATTTTATCTTCTTTCTTGATAACAGAGTTATCTTTTTAGGTCTATGATAACACTGTTATCATGATAACAAAAGATAAATAATTTGTTATAATACACGCTAAGGAAAGTAAAAACACAATTCGGTTGGTAGTCCGAATGTATGATTTATTCATATCAGTAACCTTCCCTCCTAGGATGTCCCTCTTTCCTCTTATTTTTAGGAGGGGACATAATGATTAAAGGTGTATTAACTATTATTTTTGATGAACCATTCTATAAAGCGATTTTTGAACAATTCGATGGTACTCAGTATAAAGTAGCTCAAGTTAATATGGGAACTTCATTGCCAACGATGCCAAAAATAATTAACTTGGTGAATGAGCATTATTCTGACTTACAATTTAGCAAATCAACTCGAGATAAGGAAGTAATGCATCATATTAACCCGAAAAGAGCTCAAAGATTAGCGCATAAAGAAGTTCGGGAACGTGGAATTGGCACTAAAGCTCAACAAGCTTTAAAAAAGCAATTTGAGAAATCGAAAATAACTAGAAAAAAGATGAATAAAGATAAAAAACGTGAAATGCAAAAAGAGAGCTTTTTATAAAAACAAATTAAACGTCGAAAAAAACATCGAGGTCATTAATAAACAAAAGCTCGCAATTAATTGCGAGCTTTTTACTATGCTTAGATTAATTATTACCATATTAATCCTATAAGCGAGAAGATGATTTCACTGACTAGTACTAACAAAACATTCATTAAAATTCCTTTAAACGTAGTTTCTTTATGAGGATCCGTAACGAAGGTTCTAGTTGAATGATAAACTAATGGAATGGTAAGTAAACTGCATAAAGCAAGAGTAGGGAGATAGTGCAAGACAATACTTAAAACTAAAAAGAGATATGCTAAAACGTAATATGTGCATAAAACAATCAAAGCATTCTTATGACCAATGTAATATGGAAGAGTTTTACGACCAATTTTAACATCTTCTTCCATGTCACAAATATTATTGGCTAGCATTACATTAGCAATTACAAATATCGCAGGGAAGGCAACAATTATTGCCTTAGCCCAGAAAAAATCATCAAAGGGATGAATATTGTAAATGTTGATATAGAGCCCCAAAAGAGTGATGTTATAACCCATTGTAATCCCAGAAGCTGGTTCGCCGAAGGGAGTTTTTAAAATAGGATAAGGGGCGCCTGAGTAACAATAACCAATTAAGTAGCTGAAGAAACCAATTAAAAGAATTATCCAGCCAACTTTAAAGCTTAGTATGATACCAATAGTGGCAGAAACAAGAATTAATAAGATAATTACATTTCTAGCCCATTTTCGAGAAATGTCGAATTTTTCTAAAATGTTATTGTAACTGGTAACGTGATTTTTCTTATAGCGAAGATAATCAGTATATTGATTATGACCATTAACGGCTAAATGAAAAGAAATTACGGCTATAAAAAGCCAAAGCCAATAGACTAAATTAAAATGATGATAATAATAACTAGCCATTAATGAGCCGATAATATATGGTAAGGCTGAAATGATAATTGTTTGTATTTGAACAAGTGCGTTAAATTTTTGAATTATAGAATATTTTTTCATAAGTAATTACCTTAAATAGTGATTACTTAAAATTATAATATAAATTTTGCTTAGTTGAAAAAATACTTTACATTATTATGAAGGGAACCTACCAGAAAGATAATCTAAAGTTTGGATAGCGGAAGCACTTGCGACTATTCTGAATAGATTGATAAGTAGAAATATCACAAAGTATGAGATTAATTGAAAAAGCAAGAAACAGAAATCAAATACTTCGTTATAAAATAAAAAACGTCCACAATTACTAAAAAGAATTTGTATTTACATAGTTAATCGAAAGAAACGAGAGAATATCTAAATGACATTAAAATTATTTTTTTATTAAATTTATATTGACATATAATTTGTTTTTGATATTATTATTTTTAACAAAAATAACAGTTTAGCTTTGATAAGGAAAGTAACATGAAATGTGGTCTTCAGAGAATCTTCGTTTGGTGTGAGAAGACGGCCGAGTTTTACGTGAAAATCACCTTTGAGCGGAAAGTACGACAATTAGTATTTTCAGGGGCCGCCCTTTATAGCGGCGACGTATCGCTAATCATTTGATTGGCCGCACGTGCATGAGGTTAGTATTTTTTGCTAACGAAGAATAGGTGGTACCGCGTAATAAACGCCCTATTAGATCAAGTTGATCTAGTAGGGCGTTTTTTGTTTATCTTAGCTAATCCGAGGGGGATATTAGTATGAAAAAGTGGATGAAAGTTTTGACAAGTGGAGCAATGATGGCGAGCGCGGCAACACTCTGTACTGCTTGTTCTAATGGAAAAAATAATACAAAAGAATATGAAAAATCTTTATCATGGATGACAACTTCAGAAGTACAAACTTTAGACCAGAATAAAATGGTTGATACAGCTAGTGGAGAACAAGCTGGAAATGTATTTGAAGGATTAAATCGTGTAGATAATAAAGGAAAGGTAAAGCCAGGCGTGGCTACAACTTCAACTGCAAGTAAGGATGGACTTACTTGGACGTTTAAGTTAAGAAAAAATGCTAAATGGAGCAACGGTGATTCTGTTACAGCGCAAGATTTTGTTTATTCGTTAAGAAGAATGATGGATCCTAAGACTCAATCACAGCAACAAAATAATTATCAAGCAGTTGAGAATGCCAAAGAAGTTGTGACAGGGAAAAAAGATCCAAGTTCTTTAGGAGTAGAAGCAAAAGATAAACATACTTTGGTAGTTCACTTGACTCATCCCGTTCCATACTTTAAGACATTGACAGCTTCAAGTTGGAATCCAGTTAGTGAAAAGGCAGTTCAGAAGTATGGTTCAAAATATGGGACTGCATCTAAGTATATGCTTTATAATGGTCCATTTGTTAGTGATGGATGGACTGGTACAAATCTTAGCTGGAAACTAAAAAAGAATAATTATTACTGGGATAAAAAGGATGTTAAATTAAATACTGTTAATTACACAGTAATTAAAACACCTTCAACTGACTACAATCTTTATCAAGGTGGAAAGCTAGATGGTGCATTTCTTGATATGCAAGCATCCAAGCAATTAAAGCATCAAACAGAATACCGAGTATTTAAACTAGATAGAACTGAATATTTAACTTACAATGTTTCAAAAAATAAGGACATGGCTAATGTCAATTTAAGAAGAGCATTTTCAATGGCCTTAAATCGTAAAGAACTAGCCTCTACTATTGGTGGTGCAAATACTGTTGCTACAACTTTTACAGGTCCACAGGAGACTGTTAATGGTGTAAACTTCAATGATTATTTTGCAAAGAAGAAAGCTACAAGTAAGTATACTGATTTTAATAAAAAAGAAGCACGTAATTTGCTTAACAAAGGATTAAAAGAACTTGGCAAATCAAAAGTTGAATTCACTTTAGGTGGGGATGACGATGATCTTTCTAAAAAAGTTTTAGAATATGTGCAAAGTCAATTTGAGAATAGTTTTGGTGATAAAGTAGAAGTTCATGTTCAATCAATGCCAAAAACTACGAGAGTAAGTAAGATGCTTAATGGGGATTATGATGTAGACTATACTGGTTTAAATCCTGCGTTTAATGATCCTTATGCAATGCTTAGTGTAATGGCAACTGGACAAAATTATAACTTTGGTAAATGGTCTAACAAGCAATATGATCATTTATTAGATCTATCAAGTAAAGAAATGAACGTTAATAAGAGATTGCAATATTTAGTTAAAGCAGAACAAGTATTAGACAATGAACAACCACTAACTCCACTATTTCATGATGGTCAAGCTTGGATGGTAAGACAAAACGTACATGATTTAGGCTTTTCACTTGGAAAATTTAACTTTAAAGACACTTATGTAACTAAATAAATGGAGGAAAAGATGACAAAAACTGCTTTTATAAATTGTAATCTATTTGTAGGTATTGAAGATAAATTACTAGAAAATGCTTGGTTTACGGTCGATAATGAAAGCGGCAAGTTATTGGCGCTTGGTTCGGGAAAAATGGAGGATTCTGTTGAACATCAGGTAGATCTGAAAAAACAATATGTTATGTCTGGGTTAATTAATGCGCATACTCATGTTGGTTATGTTAACGTAAGTAAATATCATTATCCTGAAACAGAGGCCTTGATCACATATAAAGCATTAGAAGATTTAAAAAATGGACTTAGAGGAGGAGTTACATATCTTCGGGGATGTGGTTCTCCTTATGATGTGGATGTAAAATTAAATAATATTCGAAAAGATTTTCCATTCGAAGGTCCAGGTATGAAACCAGCAGGAATGCCAGTTTCTATTTTAGGTGGACATTCTGATCGACCTTTGGGAACCCCAGAATATGGTCATGGTACGCCTAATTATTCTCACCTTGTTAATTCAGCTGATGATGTTCGTAAGGCTGTCCGTGAACAATTTAAAAAGGGAGCCAAAAATATTAAGTTAATGGCAACTGGTGGCATTATGTCTCAAGGTGATCAAATCGATGATACGGAATTATCTTTAGAAGAGATGAGGACAGCGGTATAAGAGGCGCATTCTAAGCATATGACTGTGTGCGCTCATGCAGAAGGCGAGCTAGGTATTCACTATGCTGTAGTTGCTGGTGTTGATTCAATCGAACATGGCTTTTATGTTAATGATGAAGATATTGATCTTATGAAAAAACAAGGAACATTTTTATCGCCAACTTTAATTGCTGGTCATCAAATTGCAGTTTATGGTAAAGGGAAGATGACAGACTTTTCATATCAAAAAATGTGTCAGCATGTAGATGCGTTTTATGCACATGTTGGTAAAGCTATTAAAGCTGGCGTAAAACTAGCTTTGGGAACAGACGCAGGTACGTTCAAGAATCCACTTGAAAATACAGCAAAAGAATTGACTGAATTAGTACGTGCAGGTGCTACTAATTATCAAGCTCTTCGTGCAGGAGGACTAGGATCGGCAGAATTATTGAAGATTGATGATGAGTATGGATCTCTTGAAGAAGGAAAATACGCTGATTTTTTAGTTTTAAAAGAGAATCCACTTGAAAATGTAAATTCTGTTGAACAAAAAGATAAAATGGTATATCAACATGGTGTAAGAAAATTTTAGAAATCCGACTATAGAAAAGGGCTCGCAAATGCGGGCTCTTTTTTATACTGTTATTTCATTAAATTTTATTTACAATCTCGATAAAAATAGATATCTGCTTTTCTTTCTTGAGCAGTTCCGCGATAATTGCGATTGTTGAAGCCGCCAATTTCAAACTTATTATTTAAATAAGAAAGACGAGCTGATAGGTTATTATCTTGAGCGATTGTGTAAATTTAGCTGTTTTGCTTCGCTTAGGCCAGTTTCAATTAGTTGACTACCGATATTACGTCTGCGGTAATCTATATCAATTTTTAGGTCATCTAAATATAAGTAATTAAACATAGATTTACTAAAAATAGCTAGTCCGATGTAACGGCTATTATCATAAGCACCAATATAAATTAAATTTGAATTATATTGATAATTTTCATTTGGAAAACATTATTGAGATATTTTGGCAAACTTCTGAATTTTGTAATCCCATTTTCCATTATTAAGACTTGGAATTAATTTGCCCCAAATTTTGAATGGTTGATTGGGTAAGTTAATATCGTTTTTATTATTTACAGTTATTTTTTTGATTTCGATCATAATTAATTAAGCCTCATATTTATTTTGAAAGATTTACGCCGATTATAAAGTTAAATTAAACTCTTTAGATTCTAACATGAATCAGCATATTAAAATGATAGTAAGAAAAGAATATTTTAGAATAGATAATAAAGACTATTAAACTAAAGCGAGGGATGTTGGGTGTTAAATAAAAATATATCCAAAAAGTTATATTATTGGATTATTTTAATGATCATTTTAACTTCATGTGTAATATTTTTTATGCTTTGGACTAATTATAAAAAGAAAGAAGTGCGCCGTCATCCCTCTATAAAATCGCAGCCTGCGTTAGTTGACAATACTAGTACTCGCCCCGCAGCTTATTCTACTAAGGATTTCAAATCAGTACTATTTGAAACTTATCCTGATGTCTATAAAAATTTGAATTTTAAGCAAAAGCCTATCTTTTATGTGATTCCGGGACTAATTCAATCTGTTGCTATTAAATATACTCCGCCTAATCAAGGTCAGCCTGGAATAGCATATGACATGGATCCACAAGGATTAGCTATAATTCATCATAAATATTTGATTATTTCAGCTTATAGTAAAAGTAAAACATTTGATTCAGTTCTATGGATCTTAGATTTTAAAACTGGACGTTTTATAAAAACTATTGCCCTGAATAATATTGATCATGTAGGTGGTATTACTTATGATGATGATCACGATAGACTATGGGTTGCAACAATTAATCAATATCAACGTGCTCAGGTTCAATCATTGAGTTTAAAGGAATTAGAGAGATATAATTTCAAAAGGCAGAAAAGACCTATTAAATTTAAACATGGGACTAATCTAGCAGCACCTTTAAAAACATCTTATTTGACATATCATAAAAATAAAATCTATGTAGGATATTTTGATAAAATTCATGGCGGTCAACTTTTTGGCTATAAATTAAACAAAAAGGGCTTATTTAAAAAAGATAAGAATGAGAATGATTTAGCTATTCCGGATGAAAATTGGTCAACCTATTCTCAAATACAAGGAATTAGTTTTGATAGAAAAGATATTTTATTATCTGAGTCATATGGCGATTTCAATTCTCAGCTGCTAGTTTTATAGAAATAAGTTGAACAAACCAAACTATAATCTTGATTTAAATCAAGCCGATAAGACTATTATTTTACCGCCATATTTAGAGCAGATTATTGGTAAAGATGGAGAAGTGTATCTGTTATTTGAATCTGCGACAGCTTTGTATCGGCAAAATCCTAACTTGGTCCATATGGATCGGGTTATTAAGCTAAAAGTTAAATATAATGATGGCATAATTTCTGAAAAATAGTAGGATATGTATCAATTTTAGTGTAAAAAATATGAATGCACGGAGAATTAGTTTATAATTAACAAAAAATCCCAACGAAATGTTTTTATACATTTCATTGGGATTTTTGCTATTTAGCAATCTTATGTACCTTATGTGCAATAACCATTTCTTTATTACGGTCAGTGTAAATTGCATCTTTGAGATAATTTAAAGGTTGTCTTAACAATCCTTTATTAGCTCTAAATAAGAAATCTGCATGATGATGATTCAAATGACGCAGATATCTTTTGGCATTTTTGATCTTAGTGTGATGCTCTAAGGCTAGTTTTGGTTCAAAGTCAGTGATTTTATGTTCAGCATTGTATACTGGCTTAACTTTGTGATGCCACTTATCGATATGGTGGGTATTATGTGCACCAATTTCTTTACTTGCCTTAACAATGTCTTTTTTAGTGGCTAAATTATCTTGATGCTTTAACTGCGAATTTTTGTCATAGTAGTAATTTCCAAGGCCATCTTGACGATAAAGCTGCAAATTCTTTAATGACTTATCTTTATTATCAACAGTTACCTTTAGAACATCGCCATTTTTATGATTCATAAGATACATATCATGGTCAATTGTATAATTATCCTTCATGACTAAAATATCCACCTCTTTTATTTATATCTGAATGATATTATAGCTACATTTTAAAAGAAAGTATAGTGATTAAGTCAAGGTTTTAATGAATTATAAAATTAGTTAATCTTTATTAAAATTTGGAAACAATTGATACAATAAAAAGCAGTTAGAAATCAATTCTAACCGCTTTTTATTGTATGTATTCAAATATTAATTATTGTTCTTTACCATCAATAATTACTTTAACGCGTGGATTCTTAGGACCCTTAGCCTTAGAAATAACGCCTTTGTTAACTAAATCTTCGATTTGATCTGGGTCATAACCTAACTTAGACAAAATTTCTTTGTTGTTCTCACCTAGGTCAGGAGCCTTATCGTAAACTGGCTTGTAGTTTGAAAGAGTAAATGGTAAACCGATGGTCTTAAAGTTACCACGATTACCGCCTTGATTGATAGTAACAATAGCGCCATCCTTGTTTAAGTCTGGATCGTTTTCAAGTTCATGCCAGTCAAGAACAGGACCAACAGGAACACCAGCAGCACCAAGTTCTTTAGTTAGAGTGTATTTATCGTATTGCTTTGTGTATTCTTCGATTAGTGGGTAAAGTTCTTCTTTGTGTAATTGACGGTGTTGCCAATCAACAAATCTTGGATCAGTTTCCCATTCTGGGTGACCCATTGCTTCGCAAAGTTTATCCCAATTCTTGTTTTCGTTTTGAATAACAATGTAAACGTAAGCGTTAGGATCAGTTTCCCAACCTTTGGCCTTGTAAGTCCAGCCAATAACTTGACCACCTTCAGTGTTTTCAGCACGAGGAATTGCTTTGCCCCATTTCCAGTCAGGGTAGACTGCATAGTGAGGAAGAGCACCTAAGTTATCTAACATGATTTGGTCACGTAATTTAATACGGCAAAGGTTTAATACAGCGTCTTGCATTGATTGGTAAACAAAAGTACCTTCACCAGTATGTTCGCGTTGAAGTAAAGCTGCCAAAATACCAATAGCTAAGTGCATACCAGTGTTTGAATCACCTAAAGCAGCAGCTGATTGAGTAGGAACGTTGTTAGGCCCCTTGTTCCAACCAGTAGCAGAGGCAGCACCACCAGCAGATTGAGCAACTGGTTCAAAAGCTTTAACGTTTTCAAAACGTGAACCTTGGTTGAAACCTTTTAATGAAGCATAAATTAATTTAGGATTTAATTCATGAAGCTTATCCCAGCCAAACCCATTTCTATCAGCAGAACCAGGAGCAATGTTTTCTACGAATACGTCGGCTTTCTTAATTAAGTCGTACATAATCTTCTTACCTTCTGGAGCCTTGATATCAACAGTTAAAGACTTCTTGTTTGCGTTTAATTGTAAGAAGTAAAGACTCCAAGAATCTTTAATATCAAGTAATTCGTTTCTAGTTGGGTCACCAGTGTCAGTACGTTCAATTTTAATAACTTCAGCACCTAACCATGCTAAAAGTTGCGTACATGAAGGACCAGATTGTACTTGAGTCCAGTCGATGACTTTAATTCCTTTTAATGGAGCATATTCATTTTGTTCGTTTTTTTCATTTTCACTCATTTTAATTACTCCTTATCAATTTTTTCTTGTTCAGCTTCTTCAAGCGGCTTTAAGTTTAAGGATGGGTTCAAATTGCCAATGTGACCAGATTCTTTACCCATTGATGGATCAATTTGAACATTAATGATACTTGGACGACCAGATTCAACAGCTGTAGCAAAAGTATCTTTCATTTCTTGATAATTAGTTACGTAATAATTGTCACCGCCAAAAGCTTTAGCAATTAAATCGTATCTAGCAGTTGGATCAAGGGTAGTTGGACCTAATTGATCAGGAACAACATTATCAATACCGTTGTAAATACCACCGTTGTTAATAACTACAACAGTAATTGGGAGATTGTAGCGGCACATTGTTTCAACATCCATACCGTCAAAACCAAAAGCACTATCACCATCTAAGGCAACAACATGTTTGCCAGTTTCAATAGCAGTTGCGATAGCATAACCCATGCCAACGCCCATAACTCCCCAAGTACCAGTATCAAGTCTATGACGAGGAAGTTTCATACCGATCATGTCACGACCAATATCAAGTGTGTTAGCACCTTCACTTACCAGATAAGTATCAGGGTGTTCTTGGAAGTAGTCATTAATTGGTTCAATAGCACCATAGTAACCGAATTCTGGGTTAGTTTCGCCAGCTTTAATTCTCTTAGCAAACTTAGCATCATTCTTTGCAGTATCTTGAGCAATTGCATCAAGCCAGTCGGAAGGGGTCTTATATCCAGTTGCAGTAAGAGCTGGAACTAATTTGTTTAAGATAGAGGTTAAGTCACCTTGAAGTGGGGCAGAGATCTTTTGTGCAGAATCAAATTGAGTTGCATCAATGTCTAATTGAATGAATTTAGCATCTGGGTTGAATTGTGGTGCGTTTCCGTATGAAAGCATCCAGTTTAATCTAGCACCAATTAGAATAACAACGTCGGCACCCTTTAATGATAATGAACGAGCTGCAGATGCAGAGTGCTTATCGTCATCAGGCACAACACCTTTAGCCATGGACATTGGCAAAAATGGAATATCAGTCTTGTTAATCAATTCTTGAACTTGTTTTTCAGTTCTATCATAAGCAGCACCTTTGCCAAGAATGATTAAAGGCTTCTTAGCTTGTTTGATGATATCAACGGCACGATTAATTGCGTCATCACTTGGCTCTTGTAATGGAGCTGGGTCAACTAACTTGTAAACACCCATGTTCTTTTCACCAAGATCATCATTAAGTTGAGCGATAGTGTCAGCTGGTAAGTCAAGGTAAACACCACCAGGTCTACCAGAAACTGCAGTACGAATTGCACGTGCAACTGCTAAACCAACATCTTGAGCTCTATCAACACGATAAGCTTTCTTACAGAAAGGTTTAGCAACGTTATATTGATCTAATCCTTCGTAATCACCTTGAGATAAGTCAATAATATGACGTTCTGAAGATCCTGAGATCATAATTAATGGAAAACAGTTTTTAGTAGCTTGAGCTAAGGCAGTTAGTCCATTCAAAAATCCTGGAGCCGATACAGTCATTGCTACACCAGGATTTTTGGTTAAAAATCCTGCAGCTGCGGCAGCATTTACGGCCGAGTCTTCGCGACGAAAGCCATAATACTTCATTCCCCTTAATTCAGCTAATCTTGCTAAATCTGTAATTGGAATCCCCACAACCCCGTATAGGTTATTAATACCATTTTTTTGTAAAGCGTCAATTAATAAACTGGCACCGGTTCTATTTAAAGAGTCATCTACCATAACGTAACCTCCATGGTAATGATAATTTTTTATTATATAAGAACGCCGTCCCTTAATGAGAATGGGTTCAGTTAATTTATAGACTTTTTTGAATGGTTTAGCAAGAAAAAAGATAAAAAATTTTTTATATATAGGGAAAATTGCTTTTTAAATATATATTATTTTTAATAAGCTATCTATGAAATTAATTCATAAATTGATACTCAAATAAATCGTAATTTAAATAATTAATTTAATTGAATACGGAAATTTTTGCTTGCTAATTTTTATATTAAGGTTATATTTATATGATGAAGAAGATTTCGTCAGGAATATTTACCGTGAACTGATTATAAGAGAGGTATAGAGATGATTAGTATCCTAATTAACGACATAATCCCAATTTTGGTGATTATGTTACTAGGTTATCTCTGCGGAAAGTTTTACTTTTTTGATAATGATCAGAGACAAGGACTAAACAAATTGGTTCTTGATATCGCATTACCAGCAGCTTTATTCATTTCAATTGTTAAAGCTACCAGAAAAATGTTTGCGCAAGATATCATATTAACGTTAATTTCTATTGTTGGTGTGGTAGGTCTATTTATGTTGAGCTACTACTTAGATAAATTGTTGTTCCACAGAACTACGCAACAAGCTGCAGTTTGTGCCTTGATTGCAGGTTCTCCAACAATTGGATTCCTTGGTTTTGCTGTTTTGGACCCTATTTATGGAAATAATGCAACGACTAACTTAGTTATTGGTATTGTATCTATTGTAGTTAATGCAATTACTATTCCTTTAGGATTAGCACTAATCAATAAAGGACAGGCAGCTACTAAGAAGCAGGCAACTTCAAATCCTAGTAATAAGGGAACAAAAGTAGAAGTAGAGGATATAAAAGGCAAAGGCATAAAGAAAACCAAAAAGAAGGTTATGGTGACTATTCCTGATGGTATTCCGGTTACTGATGCTGAAGCAAAGGCCTTGAAAGAAAAAGGTATAGAGCGTGAAATTGATTTAGCTCGAGCAGAAATTGCTGATCATGCAGATGAGCCTCATAAGTCAATGAATCCAACTTTGAAGTCTGTTATTAATGCAATTAAGCAACCAGTTGCTGCTGCTCCATTGATTGCAGTTATTTTAGTTTTAATTGGTATTAGAATTCCAACTTCTTGGGCTCCAACTTTTGATTTAATTGCTAAGGCTAACGCTGGTGTTGCCGTCTTAGCAGCAGGTTTGGCATTATCTACAGTTAAGTTCTCAATTGATAAAGAAGTTATCTGGAACACATTCTTCAGATTATTCTTAACACCTGCAGTAATTGTTGCAGCTGCTTATATCTGTGGTATGGGATCTGATCCTACTAAGATTTCAATGCTTTGTTTGGCAACTGGTTTGCCACCAGCATTTTCTGGAATTATTATTTCTAGTCGCTACAACATTTATGTTAAGGAAGGTGCAAGTTCAGTCGCAGTTTCAACTGTATTCTTTGCAGTAAGCTGTATTTTCTGGATTTGGCTATTACCAATCTTGGCACATATGTTTTAAAGAAAATTTTTGTATATATAATTAAGAGACAGGAAGATAATCTGTCTCTTTTTGTTAGGAATAAAAAATGATTGATAATAAAAATTTATTGAAACTTTTACGAATTGAATTGCGAAAGATGAGTAATGGTAACAAACTTAAATTTTTAACTTATAAAAAGGATCGCAGCATTCTTGTGGAAAAGAATGGGGATAATTTTCGAGTTGTTGAAAATGGCTATCACAAAATTGTTTGGAATAATTTGACTGAAGCAGAAGTTTTAAAAAGAATAAAAAAATTGCAAAAAATAGAATTTCCTAGAAGTAATAAATTGTACTTGGTAAAAGATTAAAGAAACAAATGTTAATATTGAAATTAATAACGTCTTAGGGGAAAAGAGTTCATACAATCAAACTGCAATTGATAATTTAATGATTGGTTTAGATGGTACGCCAAATAAGGCGCGGCTTGGCGCTAAAGTAATTTTCGGTGTTTCAATGGTAGTTGCTAGAGCTGCAGCTAAATCTAAAAACGAGCCTCTATACCGATATTTAGGAGACTGTGACTGGAATAATTTTGAAAAGTTTACTGCCAAATTTGGTAACAGGATACAAGTAGTGGCAGATGATAATGTATGTACTAATCCTAAGCTGGTTAGAAAAGCTATTAAAGATAAGCTATGTAACGCGGTATTGATTAAGGTTAACTAAATTGGTACGATAACTGAAACTTTAGAAGCGATCAGGTTAGCTAGAAAGAATAATATGACCACTATGGTATCTCACTGCTCAGGTGAAACTGGAGATACATTATCGCTGACTTTACAGTTGCTACTAATGCAGCTGAATTAAAATCAGGTGCACCAGCACGTAATGAATGTGTTGAAAAATACAATCGCTTATTGGAAATTGAACAAGAAATAGATGTAGAAAACGAGCGCTTGGCACATTTTCCAAATAATATAGATATGGACTAAAAATAGATAAAAAAATAGTAATCAGAAAATAATACTTCAAACATAAAAAAGACAGATCATATTGATCTGTCTTTTTACTCACTATTTGATTTTAATATCGCCGTCTTGTGTAGAAGCAGTTAATACATTGGAGCTATTTTTATTTTCTATAAAAGTGCTGCTTGATGAGCTATCTTTAACCTTAATATCTCCATCGCTTGTGTCAAGTTTATAACCGGTGAAAGTGGAATCACTTACCTTGATATCGCCGTCATCTGTATTAACTTTAAAACCATTTTTGCTGATTAATTTACTAATGTTAATGTCGCCATCATTGGTATCTATTTTGCCATGTGGAGCTTTTAAGTTAGTGATGTCAATATCGCCATCATTTGTATCAACAGATATTGAATTAGTAGTTGCAATATTTTCAATTTCAATATCGCCGTCATTAGTGGACAAAGTCACATCTTTCAACAGCTGCTTAGGCACTGTAATGGTAATTGTAGGATCTCCATTAATATGGTGGATACCAGGAGCCGATTGTTTAATAGTTAATGCACCATTTTTTCTGTTAACAGTTGGTTTTAAATTTTTAGGACCAGCATATTCGACTTTATATTTATCTCCGTATTTAACAGAAATATCGGAAATAGCCACTGAAACTGCAAGTTTATTAAAACCGTGATTGCTAATAGTGGTTTTGATTTCTGATTTACTGTCATCATGGTTTGAAACAATAATACTGCAAGCTGAAAGCAGGATTACTAATGAAGATAATACAGGTATTAAGATAAACTTTTTATTATTATTTTTCATAATAAACTCCTAAGATATAGTTAGAATTAATTATCTTATATTTATTAAACGAAGTAAACTAAATGAATAATGGAGAGATTTTATGAAAAAATTACCACCAATTCAAAAAATCCTAGAAGCTTATACTGCAATTGTGGATAAACATGTGAATTTAACAAAAGATCAGGCAGAAGTAACTTCATCTAATGGAGCCAAAACTTACACAGTAGATTGGGATGATGATGTGTACCATTCAAATGATAATGCCAGCTATTGGCAAGGCTATGCTGGATATCCAGTGATTGCCGTCTTGATGCTTCAAGAAAAATTGCCATATGATCAAAAGTTAGCTAATAATTTTGCAAATGTTAATTGGAATGAGATAAATAAAAAATACAAGCGAAATTACGTTAAGGCAGCTGCAGATGTAATTGAAGAAAAGGGATTAGACGAAGAAAAAGTTATGGCTGAACTTGAAAGAGTTTATGCAGACTTAAAGCAGTTACCAATTACAATTAAGCGTGGCTCTCTTCGTCCACCGAAAGTGAAAAAGTAGCTAAGATTTAATTTTTAATGTTACTATTCTACGCTTTACTTTTTAGCCAATTCTTATATATTTCAACTAGATCTGTATTAATAGGGTCGTTTTCAGCTTCAGGATTACCTTGATTTTTAACCATAATCATTCCTGCTAAAACATTAGGATCATCTGGAAAAGCTGGTCGATTATTAGCAATTACAATATTGGTGGGATAACCATAACCATCATTACGTTTTTCTTTTAAATAACGACGACAGTGTATTTCAAGTTTTGTTCCAGGATTTAATACTCCTAGTCCTTTAAATCCTTTAGTTAAATTGAATAATAAATATTCTGGTAATTTTAAATCTATATTGTTCAGATTCTTACAATTGCGCATGTATACTATAGGGCGATAATAAAATGTTCCATTGTTATCAACACTTTGTTGAATCCCGTAGCGACAAAATATTCCAATAATTTTAACATTTTCATAAATTCCTTGCATATTATGTTCTCCTCTTTATCTTTTAGATATATTTTTCATATTATATATACGCAAAGAATACCCAAAATTTTTTATTAATTTTTTGATAATAAAAATGGAGTGGAGATAATATCCTAGACCATAAAAAAGAACGTTAAATTTTACACTCAACGTTCTTTTTATATCATGAATTTTTACAAATTAATCAAGTAAATCGTATTTCAAAGTCATTAATCCGTGACCTTCGTTAACCATGTTACCTAGTAATTCGACAGTATTATTGTAGACTGTATCAGCCATCTTTTGATTTGCTTCATTAAGCTTATCTTGAAGTTCATCACCAGAATATTTCTCGACTTCTTTATCAGTTTCGTGTTGAATCTTATGGCACTGTGCAAGACTCTTTTGTTCAAAGTCAGCTTCTAATTCACCGTAAACGCGGAAATTAGTGTCACCTAATTGGGCAGTTAATTTGTTTAACCAAAAGATCTTGTTTAAATCAAACTTAGGACCAGTTTGGAAACTTGCTGGACTAGTAGTGATATTAGTGTAGAAAGGAACCATGCTATTAAAAGTATTTGGTCCGAATGCTAACCATTGAACACCAGCAATTTTTTCTGGAACATCATTTCTAATTTGTAAAATATGAGTTTCAAAGTTTCTGTTAATACCAATCGGACGGAAAGTTTTCTTTTGTTCAGCACTACCTTGATCACCGTATGCGTCAAAAGGAGTGTCTTGGTAGTGAGAACTTTCAGCCCACTTAATATCTTCAATACTGATTTTACGGTTTGCATGGCAAATAAATGGTTGATCTTGGTCACTTGGTTCGCCGCCAAAATCAGGGTCAAAGTAATTGTGAATGTACCAAGCTCGAGGATTATTGTAGTGAGCATCTTTGATTGTTGATGAGCCAAAAATATGACGTAAATTGTAGCCTTCGAGATCTGGATTTAAGTGATATTCTTCAATTAAATCTTTAAGATCTTTTGATGAAGCAAAATCATCGTCATCAAAATAAAATTCATCAATGTTTAAACGGTTAGGTGCAATAACATAAGCATTATCTGGAATACGTCTAGCAGCCCAGTGGTGTCCACCAATAGTTTCAAGATACCAAATTTCATTCTTATCAGAAAAGGCCATACCGTTCATTTCGTAAGTACCATACTTTTCAAGTAGATAACCTACACGTTCAACACCTTCATATGCAGAGTGAATGTAAGGAAGGGTCAAGGTAACAAAATCTTCTTCACCTAAGCCGCCTTCTTTAAGCAAGGGATCGATTCCTTGAATACGTGAGTTAGTAGTAATTGTTTCAGTTGCAGTCATAGCAATATTATCTGAATTGATGCCAGCAGCTGCCCAGATTCCATTTTCTCCAGATGCATCAGGAGCGCTGGTGTAGCGAAGTGGATTAGGAAGAAGATCTTCGTCGTCAATCTTTTGATGGCTAATTACGCTTTCGTAGTGCTTTGGTTGATCTTTTGGCATTACCACGTCGAATCTTTCAGGAATAATAGTACGACCACCATCTTCACTACGAGCGATCATTGTTGAACCATCAATAGTTGCATCTTTTCCGACTAAGATAGTAGTACATTCGGTTTGTTTCATTAAAAAAAGCTCCTTTTCTATTAACGTATTTATTTATATTTTAAAAGATCTTTCTAATATAAAGCAAACCTTGAAGCTAAATTTACAACAAATATAAGGTATAATTTTGGTAAAGCATAAAGTTTCTGAAAGCATGGGAGGAATTAATCGATGAATTATGGAGAGAAAGCACCAGCACTTTGGGATGCAATTAAGAATGAAGAAAAAAGGCAAGAAGATACCATAGAGTTAATTGCATCAGAAAATATTGTTTCCGATGCTGTCAGAGAAGCACAAGGTTCAGTTTTAACTAATAAATATGCAGAAGGATATCCCGGTAAAAGATATTACGGTGGCTGTCAATATATTGATCAAGTAGAACAATTGGCGATTGACTATGCTAAAAAATTATTTAATGCAGAATATGTGAATGTTCAACCACACTCTGGGTCACAAGCTAATATGACTGTTTACAATGCTCTATTAAAACCAGGAGATACAATTTTGGGGATGGGAATGGATGCAGGGGGCCACCTTACCCATGGCTCAAAAGTTAATTTTTCAGGAAAAATTTTTAATTCTGTTAGTTATGACCTAAATCCAGAAACTGAAGAGTTAGATTTTGATAAAATTCATCAGATTGCTTTAGAAAATAAGCCTAAATTAATTATTGCTGGTGCTTCCGCATATAGCAGAATTATTGACTGGCAAAAATTTCGCGATATTGCTGATGAAGTTGGTGCTTATTTAATGGTTGATATGGCCCATATTGCAGGTTTAGTTGCAGTGGGTGCTCATCCAAGTCCACTTCCAGTTGCTGATGTTGTAACTA
This sequence comes from Lactobacillus taiwanensis DSM 21401, assembly GCF_001436695.1. Lineage (GTDB taxonomy): Bacteria > Bacillota > Bacilli > Lactobacillales > Lactobacillaceae > Lactobacillus > Lactobacillus taiwanensis. Next base: position 77,151 of record NZ_AYZG01000001.1, on the reverse strand, counting down.
CCACTACCCATAAGACTTTGCGTGGTCCACGTGGAGGGATGATTTTATCTAATAATAAAGAATTAAGTAAAAAAATTGATTCTGCTCTTTTTCCAGGTACACAAGGTGGTCCCTTGGAACATGTTATTGCTGCTAAAGCTCAGGCTTTTTATGAAGATTTGCAGCCGGAATTTACCCAATACATTAATCAAGTAATTAAAAATTCGAAAGCCATGGCTGAAGAATTTAAAAATAGCAAAAAGATTCGCGTGATTTCAGGTGGAACTGATAACCACTTGATGATTATTGATATTACCAATACTGGTATAACGGGAAAAGATGCCCAAAATTTACTGGACTCAGTAAATATTACAACTAACAAAGAGTCTATTCCTGGTGATAAGCGAAGCCCATTTATTGCTAGTGGATTAAGAATTGGAACACCAGCAATAACTAGCCGAGGCTTTAAGGAATCTGATGCTAAAGAAGTGGCTAAAATAATTATTGAAGTTTTGGATAATCCTGAAGATACAGAAGTATTGGCTCAGGCAAAAGAAAGAATTAAGGATTTAGTTCAGAAATATCCTATCAAATAAAAGCTATTGACAGAAAAATATAAGCCAATTACAATATAATTAAATTTTTTAAGGAGTAGTTAATTATGAATACACAAGCTAAGTTTATGAAAATTAATCGTTGGCAAGGCCAGTAAATCAGGTTGTTAAGCAAGATGCAACCTGAAAGATTCAGATTGTATCTGTGCTGGCTGTGTATTTATTGTGGTCTGCATGGAGTAACATGCAGACCTTTTTCTTTTTGTGATAAAAAAGTAACAGGAATCTGCATGTGAAAATAGATTCCTGTTTTTTTGGAGAAAAATTATGAAAAGAATGTATGGATTAATTGTAATTTTAGTAGCTTTTCTAACCATAGCTTTTTTTGGAGAAAATAAACAAAAAGAAGAAAATAATAAAATTCCCCGAGTTGGTGTCTTAACTCTTATGCGTCACCCGGCTCTTGATGAGATATATCGCGGCTTTCGAGATGAGCTGAAAGAAGAGGGCTACGTAAATGGAAAAAATATCAAAATTGACTATCAAAATGCAAATAATGATCAGAGTAATTTACGTACGATGGCAACAAAGCTAACTGATGAGGAGTCAAGAGTATTAGTTGGAATTACTACTCCAGCTGCCCAAGCATTGGCGAATACAACCAATAAGATTCCAATAGTTTTAGGTGCTGTAACAAGTCCAAAAACTAGTGGGCTAGTAAAAAATGAAAGACATCCCGAAAAAAATATTACTGGTGTATCAGATGCTGCTCCAATTAGGCAACAATTGGATTTAATTAGGGAATTTTTACCTAATTTAAAGACTTTAGGAGTAATTTATACTTCTAGTGATTCTTCTGCAGTTAGCGGCTTTCATGAGATTGAGCGTGAATGTAAAAAGAGAGAAATAAATTTAAAGTCTTTTTCAATTGCTAATAGCAATGATCTTAATCAAGTTTCGGAGCAAATGTTTAGTCAAGTAGACGCTGTAATTGTTCCAACTGACAATACTATTGCCGGAGCAATGGAAACTCTTGTTAAAAATGGAAATGTTGTTAAAAAGCCAATTTTCCCTGCTGCAGCAACTATGGTAAAACAAGGTGGTCTTGCAACTTATAGTGTTAATCAATATGAGTTAGGAAAAATGACTGGAAAGATGACTATTGAAATTTTAAAGGGTAAAAAAGTTAGTTCTTTACCAGTTGAGAGAGTGAAAACGGGAGAACCAATTGTTAATTTAAAAGAAGCTAGAAAATTAAATTTGCAAATTCCTGCAAGATTTCTTAAAGATTGTCAGAGAAAAGGAGTTGTATATAAATGAATTTAATTGTATCTGCAATTGGCCAAGGATTACTATGGGCACTTTTAGGATTAGGACTGTATTTAACCTTTAGAATTTTAAATTTTGCTGATATGACAGTAGAAGGTACTTTTCCCCTAGGAGCGGCTGTTGCTGTTGCTAATATTTCACATGGTATGTCGCCTTATTTAGCAACATTATTAGCGTTTGTTGCAGGAATGATAGCTGGATTAGTGACGGGGCTTTTGTATACAAAAGGAAAAATTCCAATTCTACTTGCTGGTATTTTAACAATGACGGCAATTTATTCTATTAATTTAAGAATTATGGGCGGTTCTAATATTTCACTGATTGGTAAGAAGACATTACTCAACAATGAATTTTTAGAAAATTTACCTCAATATTTTAATAGTGTTTTTCTAGGAATTGGAATCGTAGTTGTAATTACTGGGATATTGATTTTCTTTTTAAATACAGATTTTGGTCAAGCGTTTATTGCAACAGGTGATAACCCTAAGATGGCGAAATCATTAGGTATCCATACAGATTTTATGGTAATTATTGGTTTAATGCTTTCAAACGGAATAGTTGCCTTATGTGGAGCATTAATTGCGCAAAATAATGGTTATGCTGATATTAATATGGGAATTGGAACTATTGTTATTGCTCTAGCTTCAATTATCATCGGTGAAGTAGCATTTGGTGAATTAACTTTAAATCAGCGATTAGTAGCTGTAACTTTAGGCAGTATTATTTATCGTTTGATTTTATTAGCAGTATTACAGTTAGGATTTTCTGCTAATGATTTGAATTTAATTTCTTCAATTGTCTTGGCACTTTGCATGATGCTGCCACAACTTGAAAAAGTTACGCATTTAAAAAAGCCGATAAAGAGAGGTGTAAACAAGCATGACTAAATCAACTCTAGAATTAAAAGATGTAAAAACTACTGTTAAAACAGCGGATGGCGAAATTATTCCTATTTTAAAAGGGATTAATTTAAAAATTAAATCTGGTGATTTTATTACAATTATTGGAACTAATGGTGCGGGAAAATCTACATTATTTAACACAATTGCAGGTAGTTTAAAACCAGATAGCGGTCAGATTCTTCATGATGGTCAAGATATTACTAAGATGAGTGAAGAAAAAAGAACTCAGTTTATTGGACGAGTTTTTCAAGATCCTAAAATGGGAACTGCTCCAAGAATGACAGTGGCTGAAAATTTACTATTAGCCACCAATAGAGGGAAAAAAAGATTTTTAAAGATTAGAAAATTGAAAGAAAACATTCCTCATTTTAAAGAAATGGCTAGGGTGATGAATAACGGTTTAGAAAATCGGTTGAATAGCTTTGTCGAAGGCTTATCTGGAGGACAAAGACAAGCATTGAGCTTTCTGATGGCAACTATTGAAAGGCCTGATATTTTACTCTTAGATGAACATACGGCAGCTCTAGATCCACATACTAGTGAAAATTTATTAGCTGTAACTGATAAGCAGATTAAGGAAAATAAACTGACTGCCTTAATGATTACGCACCATATGGAAGATGCTTTAAAATATGGAAATCGTCTTTTAGTTTTAAAGGATGGGAGAGTTAAGGTTGATATTAATGAGCCAGAAAAAAAGAAATTAAAAGTAAGTGATCTTTATGCTTATTTTGATGATTAATAGAAAACTAGCGCTGCTTGTCGGTTCTAGTTTTTTTGGTTAAAATGATTTCTAACTGTGTTTAGGTATATTTTAAATGTCTAATAAAGGGGGAGTAAGAAAAAATTTGAATAATAAGGGACATAAAATAAGTTTATTTTCAGCAATCATGTTAGCCCTTAATTCATTAATTGGATCAGGGTGGCTTTTTGGCTCTGGTTCAGCAGCTAGAATTGCTGGACCCGCAGCGGTTTTGTCTTGGATAATTGGTGCAATTATTATTATCGCAATTGCTTTAACCTATGTTGAATTAGGAACAATGTTTCCTGAAAGCGGTGGAATGAGTAAGTATGCTCAATACAGTCATGGACCAATGCTGGGCTTTATTGCGGCTTGGGCTAATTGGATTTCATTAGTAACTTTGGTACCAATGGAAGCTGTAGCTGCAGTTCAATATATGAGTTCGTGGCCATGGAAATGGGCTAACTGGACTCATCATTTTATGCAAGATGGAAATATTACTACACCTGGATTATTAATAGTATTTGCGTTTATGATTATCTTTACTTTGATTAATTTTTGGTCAATTAAGATCATGACGCATTTCACTAATTTGATCTCTATCTTTAAGGTATTATTGCCTACGTTAACAATTATCATGCTGTTTGCATCTAGTTTTCATCCTGCTAATTTTGGTCATGATGTGCAAACATTTATGCCATATGGTAGTCGTGCAATTTTTGAAGCAGCATCTGGTGCCGGTATTATTATGTCGTATGATGCTTTTCAAACGGTTATTAATATTGGAGGAGAACTAGAAAATCCGCGTAAAAATATTATTCGTGGCGTTTTAATATCAATGTTTATAACGGCAGCAATTTATATTTTGCTTCAGGTAGCTTTTATTGGAGCATTAGATCCTGCAATGATTGCTAAAGATTCATGGCATGGAATTAATTTTGCATCTCCGTTTGCAGACATTGCAATTTTATTAGGGATTAATTGGTTAGTAATCTTACTTTATATGGATGCATTTGTTTCTCCCTTTGGAACAGGTGTAGCCTTTGTAGCAACAGCTTCTAGAGCTTTAGCAGCGATGACGCATACAAAGCACTTACCAGCTTGGCTTAGCAGACTCAACAGACGCTATTTAGTACCTCGTTTTGCAATGGTTACTGATTTAGTTTTGGCAATCATTTTAGTTAGTGTTTTTAGAAACTGGAATTTATTAGCTACAGTTATTACATGTGCAACTTTAATTGCTTATTTAACTGGTCCGGTAACTACAATTACTTTAAGAAAGATTGCCCCAGATTTGGATCGACCGTATAAACCTTCATATATGAAATGGTTTGCTCCTTTGACTTTTGTTTTAACGAGCTTAGCGATTTATTGGGCAATGTGGCCAACAACTATTCAAGTTATTTTAGTAATTGTTTTAGGAATCCCAATTTACTTTTATTATGAAGTCAAATACCAAAAGAAGAATTTTAAAGCTCAATTTAAACATGCAGCTTGGTTATTAGGTTATTTGATATTCATTTCAATTATGTCTTATTGTGGTAGTGATGGTTTTGGAGGACAAAACTGGATTACCTATCCTTGGGACTTTTTAGTAATTGCGGCTGTATCGTTAATTTTCTATAAACTAGCTATTGATACTAGTTTAGAGAAAATTGATCCGGCTGCAATCAAAGTTAATGAAAAGATTAGGCTTAAAGAAAGCGAAGAATAAAGGGTAAACTATAAATTAGCTTGAATTCTCGTTAGAAAGGTGCTATTCTTAACTAGTCGTGAAATAATCTATGATCTGAAATATTGGTCATGGCAAAGGAGTATTAAACAATGAGAAAAGGGATTCATCCAGATTACCAAGAAGTTGTTTTCATGGACTCAGCAACTGGTGCTAAGTTCGTAGCTGGCTCTACTTTAAAGCCAGAAGAAACAGTTGAATTCGAAGGTAAGACTTATCCATTAGTTCGTGTTGAAATTTCTTCAGATTCTCACCCATTCTACACTGGCAAGCAAAAGTTTGCTCAAGCAGATGGTCGTATCGAAAAATTCAACAAGAAGTACGGTATGTCTTCAAAGAACTAAGAATTCTTGGTATTTTTACCGAAAAGAGCAGCCCACTTTGGACTGCTCTTTTTTTATGCTTAACGTGGTATAATTCTTATTGATATGCATGTGACCTTTTTCTTAGAGATAGAAGTCAGTATAATAGGGATACATGCAATTTTAGGTAGGAGTAATTTATTTATTATGAAAATGCAACTTGCTGAGATCGCTAAAGCATTAAATAGTTCAGTTAATATGGGAGAAGATAAAGTCATTACATCCGTTGTTTTTGACTCAAGAAAAGCGACTCCCAATTCTTTGTTTGTACCGTTAGCAGGTGCAAGAGATGGACATGATTTTGTATCTAATGCAATGGCAAATGGTGCAGAAGCAACTTTATGGAAAAAAGGACATGAAGGTATGCCTACAGATGTGCCGGTTGTTGAAGTTGATGATCCATTAACTGCACTTCAAGCTTTAGCTAAATATTATTTAGGCAAAGTTAATCCAACTGTGGTTGGAATTACCGGATCAAATGGTAAGACCACAACTAAGGATATGATTGCGGCCGTTTTATCTAAGAGATTTAACGTGCATAAGACACAAGCTAATTTTAATAATGAAATTGGTGTTCCCGTAACAATTTTAGAGATGAAACCATCTACTGAAATTTTAGTACTTGAAATGGGAATGGATCGTCCTGGCCAATTACATCACTTAAGTGAATTAGTAAGACCTGATGTTTGTGTGATCACTATGATTGGTGAAGCCCATATTGAATTCTTTGGCACTAGAGATAAGATTGCAGATGCAAAGATGGAAATTACTGATTTCTTAAAAGAAGACGGTAAGTTTATCTACAATGGGGATGAACCTTTATTACAAGAACGTGCAGCTAAGATTAAGCAAGATAAGAGTACTTTTGGCTTTAGAGAAGAAGATACTATTTTTGCGACTACATTTAGATCTTATATGCATCATGCTACGTTTGAAGTAAATGATTCAAAGCAACAATTTAAGATTCCAATGATTGGCAAGCATAATGTTTCAAACGCTCTTGCAGCTATTAGTGTTGGCCGTCATTTTGGTGAAAACGATGAGCAAATTGCTCAAGCATTGGCTAACTTTACTCCAACGGCAAATAGAATGCAGTGGAAAAAAGGTGATGTAGGCGAAGCAATTATGGATGATGTCTACAACTCAAATCCAACTGCTGTTAAGGCTGTTACGACATCATTTGGACAAGTAATGGTTGAAAATGGTGGCCGCAGAATCGCAGTGTTGGGCGATATGTTAGAGCTTGGAGATGAATCCTCAGAACTTCATGCTTCACTTGCTGACGCACTAGATCCAGCAATTATTAACGAATTATATTTATATGGTCCTGAGATGAAGCATTTATACGATGCACTTGTAGATAAGTATGAAGTAGCTAATTTACATTACTATTCACAAGAAGAAATGAATCGTATGGTTGATGACTTAAAGAATGATATCAAACCTAATGATATTGTTATGTTAAAGGGATCACATGGAATGCATTTAGAAAAGGTTTTAGACCGCCTAATGTAGGAAGGAATTAGATATTTGAAATTTTCTGAAATGAACTTAAAGCCTGAGATTTTGAAAGCAATTAAACGCTCAGGTTTTGAAGAAGCTACGCCAATCCAAGAAAAGACCATTCCTTTAGTTTTAGAGGGAAAAGATGTAATTGGTCAAGCACAAACTGGTACTGGTAAAACTGCAGCTTTTGGTTTACCAATTTTGCAAAAGTTGGATAAGCAACATGATTCAATTCAAGCAATTATTATTGAACCTACTCGTGAATTGGCTATTCAAACGCAAGAAGAACTTTTTCGTCTAGGTCGTGATGAAAAGGCACGTGTTCAAGTAGTTTATGGCGGTGCAGATATTCGTCGTCAAATTCGTGCTTTAAAACAAACACCTGCAATTTTAGTGGGAACGCCGGGACGTTTACTTGATCACTTAAAACGAGGAACAATTGACATCTCTAAGGTAAAGACAATTGTTTTAGATGAAGCAGATGAAATGCTTGATATGGGCTTTATCCAAGATATTGAGAGTATTTTAAATTATGCTTCTAGCAGACATCAAACGTTGTTATTTTCAGCAACTATGCCAAAACCAATTTTACGAATTGGCGAAAAGTTTATGAATGATCCTGAAATTGTAAAAATTAAAGGAAAAGAATTAACGGCTAACTTAATTGATCAATATTTTGTAAGAGCAAAAGAAAACGAAAAATTTGATATTTTATGTCGATTAATTGATGTTCAAAATCCTGATCTTGCCGTTATTTTTGGCAGAACTAAGAGACGTGTTGATGAATTAACGCGTGGATTACAGGCGCGTGGATACAATGCAGCTGGAATTCATGGCGATCTTTCTCAAGCTAAGAGAATGAGCGTTTTGAAAAGATTTCGTAAGGGTAAATTGGATATATTAGTGGCAACTGATGTAGCTGCTCGTGGTTTGGATATTTCTGGCGTTAGTCATGTTTATAACTATGACATTCCTCAAGATCCAGACTCTTATGTTCACCGGATTGGTAGAACTGGACGTGCTGGTCAAAATGGTATGTCAGTAACTTTTGTTACACCAAATGAAATTGGCTACATGCGTACAATTGAACAATTAACGCACAAAAAGATGATGCCACTTAAACCACCAACTGATGAAGAGGCCTTTAAGGGACAATTAAGTGCAGCGAATAAAAAGGTAGCAGAATTATTAGATAGTGATCTTTCTAAATATACTGAAGGAGCAGCCCAGCTTCTTGATGATTACTCCGCGGTAGATTTGGTTGCAGCTTTATTAAAGGATCTATCTAAAGATGCTGAAAGCGTAAAAGTGAAGATTACACCTGAAAAACCATTACCATTTAAATCAAAACATGGTAATAATAATCATCACTTTAAACGTAATTTTAAGCGTGGCGGAGATAGAAATGAAAGATATCATCGTAAGCCAAATGCTCGTCGTGGTGGTAGAAAACATGACTTCGTTATAAAGAAGAAAGACTGATTTTGTTAAAAAGAGCTGTAGTTGCTACAGCTCTTTTTTGTAATATAATGTATCAATGTGTGAGGTAAAAATAATGATTAGAGGCGTAGGCATTGACTCAGTTGAAGTTGAGCGCATGAAGAAGATAGTTGAAAAAGGTGACAAATTCGCCAAAAGAGTATTAACTCCTAAAGAATTTGCACAATATCAACAATTAAATGGAAAACGAAAGGTTGAATATCTTGGCGGACGTTTTTCTTTGAAGGAATCTTTTTCTAAAGCAATGGGAACTGGCTTAGGTAAATATGTTGGTTTTCAAGATATTGAAACTTTATGGGATGATTTAGGTCATCCAGTAATGACGTCAACTAAGTTTTCTGGAAATATTTTTCCTAGTATCACACATGATGATCATGAGGTTATAACATTTGTAGTTTTGGAGGAATTAAATTAATGGTTCCAGGAATTCATCGTCCAGCCGTAGTAAAGGTAAATTTGGGCGCAATTAAGAGAAATCTTGAAAATGAAATGGAGCATCTAGAACCCAATCAAAAGATGCTTGCAGTAGTAAAAGCCAATGGCTATGGTCATGGAGCTGTAAAAGTAGCTAAGGTTGCAGATGAAGTAGGTGTAGCGGGATTTTGTGTTGCAATTCTAGATGAAGCTTTAGAGTTAAGACGAGCTGATATTACTAAAACTATTTTGGTTTTGGGTGTTGTTTCTCCAGAATATGTTCCAATTGCTGCAGTAAATGATGTATCATTAACTGTTCCAAACTTGGAGTGGCTTAAAGAGGCTGAAAAATATTTAAAAGATGCAAATTTACGATTGAAAATCCATATAGGCGTTGACTCAGGTATGGGCCGCATTGGATTTAACGAAGATGCAGATTTTATTGCAGCTAATGAATTTTTTAAAGACAATAATAATTTCTTTGTTGAAGGAATGTTTGCTCATTTTGCTTCAGCTGATAGTAGTGACGAAACTTACTTTAAACATCAATGTGAAAAGTTTAATCATATGAAGAGCATACTTACTGTTAAGCCCAAATGGATTCATGTGGATAATACTGCGGCAAGTATTTTTCATAATGGAATCAAGAGTGATTTAGTCCGCTTTGGAATTGGTATTTACGGCTTAAATCCATCTTCGAATCCTGATTCACCTGATTTGAAGTCAAATATTGATTTGGATCCAGCTTTATCTTTTGAAAGTGAATTAACTCACGTTAAAACTATTCATCAAGGTGATGGAGTCGGATATGGATCTACATTTGTTGCGGACGAAGATACAATTATTGGAACTGTACCTGTTGGTTATGCGGATGGATTTATTAGAAAATTCCAAGGCTTTAAAGTAAAGGTAGGAGATACTTACTGTCCAATTGTTGGTCGAATTTGTATGGATCAATTCATGGTTAAAATGCCAAAAGAAATGCCACTTGGAACTAAAGTAGTTATTATTTCTGATAATCCTAATGATCCAAATAACATTAAAGCTGCAGCTGATTATGTTGATACGATTCATTATGAAGTTGCATGTTTGTTAAATGATCGTTTGCCACGTGCATATTATGAAGAATAAAACAAAAGCTCGCTAGCCAATTAGGTTAACGAGCTTTTTAATTAAAAAATGTATCTAGGCTTTTAATTCCCCAGGTTGTTCTGCACTTCGAATTGTGAGACCAGATTGAAGGTCTTCAATTTCAGCAACTACAAATCCCTTCTTTTCAAGACGGTTTACAATTGCTGTCATGGTTTCGCGAGATACGCCAATAGGAAGCGTGAATAAGTTACGGCGAACTAATTCGCCAGTTTTAACATCTAATGTTAGACAACCAGCAATGTTACTGTACTTAGAAATAATTTTTGTCATTTTAACTAAATTACCACGATCATTGTCGGAAAGAATAGTTAAAACATATGATCCATTCTTAATGTTCCACGCATCAGAAAGCATGTCGAGCAAACGAGAGTGAGTTAAAATTCCGTAAAAATGATTTTCTTCATCCAATACAGCGATGTATGGAAGGTCTTTAATATTAAAGAATACACGGAAAAATGGTGAATTTACTTTGATTGTCTTAGTAGCATTTTTTAATAAGTAAGTTACTGGCAAATTCATATCGCCGCCTTGAGACTTATGACGGTAGATATGCATTTTATAAATGTTACCACGGAAAATAGTTCCTGTATCATCTAAAATAGGAACACAACGAAAGCCAGAATCTTCTAGAACTTTTAATGCTTCGGCAAGAGTGGCTTTTTCATTGACTGTAGTTAAGTAATCTTTTTTATAAACAAGAGATTTGATTAGCATGATTTTCCTCCACACATCTGAATTTTACAAGCCATTATACCATAGTTTTATATAAAAATTAAAGGCTGATTAAACAACTTTAATTTTGAGAAAGAAAAAGCACTCACACAAAGTGAATGCTTTTTCAATAAAATGTTGAAGAATTATTGACGAACTTTTACGCCAGTTTCTTTGAAGGCTTTGTCCATAACTTCCTTCAATTGCTTTGCAGAAGCTTCCATCTTAGCTTGTTCGTCAGCGTTTAATGGCATTTCAATAACTTGTTCCAAACCGTGACGACCAACAACTGCTGGAGTACCAATGTGAATATCGTGTAAGCCGTATTCACCATCCATAGGTACTGAAAGTGGAAGAACTCTGTGTTCGTTGTTCAAGATGGCCTTAGTAATAAATGCTAAAGCAGTACCGATACCGTAGAAAGTAGCACCTTTCTTGTTAATGATATCGTAAGCCATATCAGCAACTTCCTTGTGGATAGCTTCAAGCTTGTTTTCACCAACTTCTGGGTGAGCCTTTACCCAGTCGCTAACTTTTACGCCACCAACATTGTTGTAGCTCCATACTGGGAATTCAGTGTCACCGTGTTCACCAAGCATGTATGCGTTAACTGAACGTGGATCAACATGTTCCATTTCACCGATAACTTTTTGAAGACGACCAGTATCAAGTGAAGTACCTGAACCGATAACACGATCCTTAGGGAATCCTGACATTCTCCAAGTTGCGTGAGTTAAAATGTCAACTGGGTTAGCAGCTACTAAGAAAATACCATTGAAACCTGATTCAACAATTGGTTCAACGATTGAAGATAAAATCTTTAAGTTCTTGTTAACAAGGTCAAGACGAGTTTCGCCTGGCTTTTGTGGAGCACCAGCAGAAATAACAACTAAGTCAGCATCTTTTGCATCAGAGTATTCTGCAGAATAAATAGTCTTTGGTGCGATCCAAGGAGTTGCGTCTGCTAAGTCAATAGCATCACCTTGAGTTCTTTCTTTAACGATATCAACGATACCCAATTCTTGTGCAATACCTTGTTGAACTAATGAGAATGCGTAAGTAGAACCTACAGCACCGTCACCAACAAGAATAATCTTATGAATTTTTTCTTCTGACATTTGCTAATACTTCCTTCCATATTAGTGATTTATTTAACAATAAAGATTATAGCATATTCGAAATTAAATTTTAAAAATATAATTTCTACAAAATGAAATTAAAGAAACAATTAATTAATTGTAAGTAAAGCCTGTGCTATAATCTCAAGAGCGAAAAGATATATATTTGAAAAGTAAATAGGTAAAGAGGGCAAAATCAATGAAGTTAATTGCAGGTTTAGGTAATCCCGGTAAAAAATATGATAAAACCAAGCATAATACAGGTTTTATGGCATTGGACCATTATTTAAATAAGAATAATTTGAATTTAGATAAGGATAAGTTTGATGGCTTATGGACAAAGCAAAAGATCAATGGTGAAGATGTAATTTTTCTTGAACCACAGACTTTTATGAATGATTCAGGAAAGTCAATTGCACAAGTAGCCAATTTCTTTAAAATTGCTCCAGAAGATATTTTGGTTATTCATGATGATATGGATATGCCAATTGGAAAGATTAGAATTCGTGCAAATGGAAAATCAGGAGGTCATAATGGAATTAAAAGTATTATGGCTTGTTTAGGAACTAATAATTTTAATCGCTTGAAGATTGGAATTCGTCATCCTCAAAAAGAAAGTGTTGTTTCTTGGGTATTAAGTCCTTTTAATGATGAACAACAGAAGCTAATGAATGCAGCTTTTGAAGTGAGTGAAAATGTCATTAATGATTTCATTAAGGGGAAGAATGCCCAATATTTAATGAATCAGTATAATTAGAAATGAATATTACAGAATTACTTAATAAAGATAAAGAATTAAATACATTTATTGAACAAGCTCCGAAGGAAAAACGTTCGCTTTTAACAGGCGTAAATTCAGGAGCATTTGCTGCTGTTTTAATGCAGATGTTAAAGAAATTGCAGCAGCCTATGATTTTAGTAGAAGATAGTGAAGAAAAAGCACAAACGTTGTTAGATGAACTAGGAAATTTATTACCTGATGATATGGTGTTTAGTTTTCCAGTTGATGCGACAATCGCAACGCAAACGGCGACTGCTTCTCCTGATGAAGTTAGTCAAAGGCTACAAGCATTACAGTTTTTAACTGAAAAAAGAGCTGGAATTGTTGTTGTAACTGCTCAAGCTTTACAATACAAGTTAAGTGATCCACGAGACTTCATTAAGACAAAACAGGTATTTAAGCCAGAAGCTGAATTTGATCTAGATAAATTGACAACTTGGCTAATACATGCTGGATATCGAAGAGAGAGCATTGTAGCCCGGCCTGGAGAATTTGCACGTCGAGGAGATATTCTTGATATTTATCCTTTGGATCAAGAGAATCCGGTTCGTGTTGAATTTTTCGGTGATGAAGTTGACACAGTAAAAGAATTTGATGCAGCAACTCAAAGGAGTTTAGAAGAAAGAGAAAGTATTTCAATCGGGCCAGCATTAGATAGAGTATTCTCAGATCATAACCTTCATGAAGCTGCAGAAAAGATCAAGCTAGACATGAAAGAATCGATTGCCGATGAAGAAAGTGTAAAAAATCATTTTGTAAAGGCGATTGATTTATTACAAGCCAACGGTCTTCCCGAAAACTATGCATTTTTAATTGACTACTTACTTCCTAAATCATTTAATTTAATCGACTATTTGAATAAAGATGGACTTCTTTTATTTGATGATTGGCAGACAATTAAGAAGAATGTTGCTGATGTTGATGCTCAAAATGAAGCATTTATATCTGAAGAAATAAAATCAGGTGCAATGCTGAACAGTCAAAAATTGCGTTATAATTTTGAACGAGTAATTCAAAGAGCGAAACAGGCACAAGTATTATTCTCGCTTTTTCAAAAGGGAATGGGTCGTTTAAAATTTGAACAAATTCTTAACTTTACTACACGTGAAGTTCAGCAATTTTTTAGTCAAATGCCGTTGATTAAAAGTGAGTTAACACGTTTTGCTAATGAGAAAAGCACGGTTATTTTGCAGGCTGATTCAGAAACGCGTGCGAAACAGATTGCTCAAAATTTAGTTGATTACGGTGTAGATATTCCAATTGTTAAATCAGATCAAATTATAGAAAGTAAGGCACAGATAACTGTAGGCGATTTTGCACATGGATTTGCTATTCCTAGTTTAGATTTGGTTTATTTAACTGAACGTGAACTCTTTAATCAAAGACCACATCATCGAAAGAGAATTAAAACTCTGGAAAATGCTCAGCGTTTGCGAAACTATAATGAACTAAAGCCCGGAGATTACGTTGTTCATGTTAATCATGGTATTGGACGGTTTGAAGGAATAAAAACTTTAGAGTCAGATGGTAAAAAGCGCGATTATATTACTATTACTTATCAACATCATGACCAGTTATTTGTTCCAGCTGATCAATTAGGCCTAGTTCAAAAATATGTAGCTTCTGAAGGAAGAGTTCCACATATCAATAAACTCGGAAGTTCAGAATGGGCAAAAACAAAAAAACGTGTTCAATCAAAAGTTGAAGATATTGCTGATGATTTAATTGAATTATACGCAAAACGTGAGTCAGAAAAAGGATTTGCCTTTAGACCTGATGATGATTTACAAAAAGAATTTGAAGATGCTTTCCCATATCCAGAAACACCAGACCAACTCCGTTCTATTCGAGAAATTAAGGCTGATATGGAACGACCAAAACCAATGGATCGTTTATTAGTAGGAGATGTTGGTTTTGGTAAAACAGAGGTTGCTCTTCGGGCTGCTTTTAAAGCAATGCGCGATGGAAAGCAGGTAGCTTTCTTAGCTCCAACCACTATTTTGGCCCAGCAGCACTTTGAAAATATGCAGGATCGATTTAAAGATTTTCCAGTAAACTGCGCGCTTTTATCACGTTTCCAAACTCCAGCAGAAGTTAAAGAAATAATTGAAGGCGTGAAAAATGGAAAAATTGATATGGTAGTTGGTACGCACCGCTTACTATCAAAAGATGTGAAATTTAAAGATCTTGGTTTGCTAATAGTAGATGAGGAACAGCGCTTTGGTGTTAAACACAAGGAGCGACTAAAGGAATTAAAAGCTAATATTGATGTTTTAACTTTGACAGCCACACCAATTCCACGTACTCTTCATATGTCAATGGTTGGGGTAAGAGATCTTTCAGTTATGGAAACCCCGCCAACTAATAGATATCCAATTCAAACTTACGTCATGGAAGAGATGCCAAGTATAGTACGCGAAGCAGTTTTAAGAGAAATGAAACGTAATGGCCAGGTATTTTTCCTGCATAATCGAATTGATGATATTGATAAAGTAGTTAGTCGTTTAGAGGAACTAATTCCAGAAGCTAAAATCGAATACATTCATGGTCGAATGAGTGAAAATCAGATGGAAGATATTATGTATCGCTTTTCAAAGAACGAGTTTGATATCTTAGTTACAACTACTATTATTGAAACTGGGGTTGATATGCCGAATGTCAACACGATGATTGTTGAAGATGCTGACCACTATGGATTGAGTCAGCTTTATCAACTACGTGGGCGAATTGGACGAAGTGCGCGATTAGCATATGCATACTTCTTATATCAGCCTAAGAAGGTTTTAACGGAGATTTGTGAAAAAAGACTTAGTGCAATCCGTGATTTCACAGAATTGGGTTCTGGCTTTAAGATTGCAATGAGAGATTTATCAATTCGAGGAGCCGGTAATATGCTTGGGAAACAGCAACATGGCTTTATTGACAGTGTTGGATATGATTTGTATGCTCAGATGCTTGATGATGCAATCAAGAAACGAAAAGGTAAAAAAGTTGCTGTTAAGTCTAACGCAGAAGTTCAATTTAATTTAGAAGCCTATATTCCAGACGAGTATATTTCTGATCAAGAACAGAAAATTGAGTTCTATAAAAAGATTAAAGGCATTAATGATCAAAAAGAAGCAGATAATATTGCGGATGAATTAATTGATCGTTTTGGAGATTATCCACTGCCAGTAGAGAATTTGTTAAATGTATCTACAGTTAAGGCAGATGCCGATTTAGCCCAAGTAATATCTATTACTCAAAAAGCGGATGATAAATTGCAGGTTATTTTTAATAATCGAGCAAGCGAAGAATTAGAAGGGCCAAATATTTTTAAGGCTTTAGAACATGTGTCACTTCGAGCAAGGATTAATATGGATCCGGAAAAGAGACTAAATGTAATGCTTGAGCTTGAGAAGAATATGAGTACAAGACAATTATTTAAGGAGTTGCATACATTTTTAGAAGCAGCTAGTGATATTGTTCAAAGATAGGAGAACATAATGAGAATCGATAAATTTTTAAAAGTATCCAGATTAGTTAAAAGACGTACTGTCGCTAAAGAAATGGCCGATCAAGGAAGAGTAAAAGTTAATGATCGCGTGGTAAAGTCTAGCTATGATGTAAAATTAGGCGATGTTATTGAAATCGGATTCGGTACTAAACAAATCAAAGCGCGAGTACTTGACTTAAGAGAAACAACCAAGAAGGCGGAAGCAAGCGATTTGTATGAGCTAATTGATTAATGACAATGGAAGAGTAAGGTGTTATATTAATAATAAGTGGTGATATAATTAAGATTTAGAATAATGACGAAAAGGCAGGGACACGTGTATGCAAAGAGGGCCACGACTTTATAATGCCTTAAGCGATGAAGAACGTTTAGCGCGCCTGCGACGCAAAGCCGCTAGGAAAGAAAAAGAAGTTCATCGTGTAAGGAAAAATCGAATTATTGCTTGTTTTGCAATTGCATTTTTAATTTTTGGGCTACAATTAATTATGGTTCATGTCCAGACTGGTCGAATTAATAACCAGATTCAAGCAAATAAGACGGAGTTAAATCAAGTTAACAAAACTAATAAGAAATTAAAAGCGCAGGTTGCTGACTTAAAAGATCCTGACTATGTGGCTAAAGTAATTCGTTATAAGTTTTATTATTCTAAATCTGGTGAATCAATTTATACTCTTCCTGAAAAAGAGGAGGATTATTAGTGAAATTTCCAATTGGATTAAGATTAAACGCTAAAATTAACAATATTACTAAACTTGGCTTTTTTGTTACACTTCCCCACCATCATCACGGTCTGATTTTTTATAAAGACTTTGGTGATAAATGGGAGAGTGCCAAAAATAAATACAATATTGGAGATGAAGTACGGGTGGTTATTATTAATAATCACCAAGGAAAAATTTCATTGTCACTAAGCCAGGTAAATAATCCAGATTTAATTGATCCAACTAATGAATTTAAAGAGAGTAAAGATTTTGCTCCATTAGTAAGTTTAGTGGAAGACGCAAATAAGAAAATAGCAGATTTAAAGAATTCAATTGAGTTGAGTGACTAATAGTGGTCACTTTTTTATTTAACAATGACAAAATTTACAAATTTTTTTACTGAAAATAAGATTGAAATAAAAAATAAAAAAGTTTTATTGGCAGCAAGTGGCGGCCCAGATTCGGTTGCTTTACTTCATATGTTGGTTAATTTTTTGCCTGATCCTTCAGAACAATTAATTGTTGCTCATTTAGATCATTGTTTAAGAAGTGACAGTTATTTAGAAAGTGAATTGCTAAAGAAATTAGCAGTGACTTTTGATATAAAATTGGTAGAGAAAAAATGGCCAAATGAGTTACATCCTCAAGCAGGTATTGAAGCGAAAGCTCGAGAATATCGATATACATTTTTGAAGGATGTTGGTAAAAAATATCAAATTGATTATTTGATGACGGCTCACCATGGTGATGATTTAATTGAAAATATTTTATTAAAGTTTATTCGCTCGGGAGATGCAGCTGAAATGAATAGTCTTCAAATTGTTGGAAGACTCGGCTCAATGCAGTTGCTAAGACCTTTGATTAAATATTCAAAAGTTGAACTTTTAAATTATGATAAGCAAAACAATTTAAGTTTTATCGAGGATGAAACTAATTTTGAAGATGATACTTTAAGAAATAGGCTTAGACATCATGTTGTTCCTTTGTTAAAGCAAGAAACAGACCATTTAGTTGATAATGCATATCGTTTCAGCAAGGAAATGGATTTGTTGTCCGACTGTCAAAATAGTTTGTTTGAAAGTATTATGATGCCGGTTGATTTTAAAAATTGGTTACGAGGTCAAATAAAAGACTTGAAAAAACTAAGTGACAATCAATTGCCAGCTTTCTTTGATTATCTAATTTATAAAAAGTGGCATCGGCATGTTCACTTTACTGAAATTTATTTAAATCAGAGTGCAACTTATAATAAAGATGGTTTTCAGCTGATTTTTTATCAAAATTATTATTATGTAATCAATAAGAGTAAATTGCCAGGGATTGATCATAATAGAAAATTGATAAAGTTAGACGAAGAATTCTGTATAAACGGAAAAAAATATTTAATTTCACTCTATAAAAAATCACAGAAGCAAGTTGGATATTTTTATGGAAAAAAGATGGGACTTTTAGAAGTTGGAAATTTATCACAAGGTGATAAGCTAAAGTTAGCTAATGGAAAGCAAACAAAAGCTAAGAAAAAGTTTGCAGAAAATGGTATTCCTCTGATATTGCGTCCATATTGCTTAACTATTTGGCAGGACAAAGAGCCAGTTTATGTTGAAAATGTTTATCAAAATCAAGAATATAATTCAGATTTTGCTCGCTATAATGTATATGTTTATTCTTAAGTTTATGCAAAGTCCTATGGTAAAAGTGGATTTTGTGGTAAAATCGTTGGAGTAATTCCAAGAAGTGTCGCGGAGGTTTATAGATGAAAAATAGAAGAAATAGACTGCTTTCTAACGGTCTTTTCTATATCATAGTATTCGTGATCCTCTTGGCTGGAATCAATTGGGCCATGGGTGGCTCAGGTAGTAATGGTTCCACAGAAAATATCCGTTATTCTCAATTAGTAAAGGATTTAAAGGCGGGTAAAGTCAAGAGTATCAATATACAACCATCTAATGGTGTATATACGGTTACTGGATCTTATAAGAAAGCTCAAAAGTCAAATAATCAAAATAATACTGGATTTGGACTAATTCCAAGTTCACAAAGTAGTAATGAAGTAACCCGATTCAGTACTACGATGCTTCAAAATGACTCAATGGTTAAGACAGTTTCAGATCTTGCCCAAAAGAGTGGGGCATCTATTTCTGGACAAGGGGAATCTCAATCTGGAACTTGGATCTCTACGATTGTAATGCTTGTTCCAACTTTGATTTTCATTGTCATGCTTTGGATGATGATGAATCAAGGTGGACAAGGCCGTGGTGGAGGCATGATGAACTTTGGTAAGTCTCATGTTAAACCACAAGATCCAAGCAAGAACAAGGTTAGATTTTCAGATGTAGCTGGTGAAGAAGAAGAAAAGCAAGAACTAGTTGAAATTGTTGAATTTTTAAAGAATCCATCAAAATATACTAAACTAGGTGCTAGAATTCCGGCTGGTGTGCTCCTTGAGGGCCCTCCTGGTACTGGAAAGACCTTGCTTGCACGTGCAGTTGCTGGAGAAGCTGGCGTACCATTCTATTCAATCTCTGGTTCAGACTTTGTAGAAATGTTTGTTGGTGTCGGTGCTTCTCGTGTACGTGACTTATTTGAAACAGCTAAGAAGAATGCTCCAAGTATCATTTTCATCGATGAAATTGATGCTGTTGGACGTAAGCGTGGCAACGGTGTTAGCGGTGGCCACGATGAAAGAGAACAAACTTTGAACCAATTGTTGGTTGAAATGGACGGTTTCGAAGGTGATGAAGGTGTCATTGTTATGGCAGCTACTAACCGTTCTGATGTTCTTGATCCTGCACTTCTTCGTCCTGGACGTTTTGACCGTAAAGTTTTAGTTGGTCGTCCAGATGTTAAAGGTCGTGAGGCTATTTTAAAGGTTCATGCTAAGAATAAGCCTTTAGCCTCAGACGTTGACTTAAAGGAAGTGGCACGTCAAACTCCGGGCTTTGTTGGTGCTGATCTTGAAAATGTTTTAAACGAAGCTGCTTTAGTTGCTGCTCGTCGTAATAAGACTGAAATTACTGCATCTGATATTGATGAAGCTGAAGACAGAGTTATTGCCGGACCTGCTAAGAAAGACACTGTTATTTCTCCAGAAGAAAGAAAACGTGTTGCCTACCATGAAGCAGGGCACGCAATTGTTGGATTAGTCCTTAGTGATTCTAGAACTGTTCGTAAAGTTACTATTGTACCTAGAGGTCGTGCTGGCGGATACAACATTATGCTTCCAAAGGAAGATGAAAATATCATCACTAAGAAGCAATTAATGGAACAAGTTGCAGGTTTAATGGGTGGTCGTGCAGGTGAAGAAGTAGTTGTTGGTGATAAATCAACTGGTGCTTCAAATGACTTTGAACAAGCTACTAACATTGCTCGTGGGATGGTTACTCAATATGGTATGACTGATGTTGGTATGACTGAACTTGAATCTCCAAGTATGCAATCACCATACGGCACTAAACCATATAGTGAAGCCACAGCTGCTAAGATTGACGAAGCAGTTAAGGAAATTCTTGATGAAGGTCACAAACAAGCTATTGATATCATTAAGAGTCACCGGGAGACGCATAAGATTATTGCAGAAGCACTTCTTAAGTATGAAACTTTGAACGAAAAACAAATTCTTTCATTATTCAAGACTGGTAAGATGCCTGAAAATGATGAAAATGAATTTCCAAGTGAATCTAAGGCTTCAACTTATGAAGAAGCTAAGGCTGCAATGGAAAAGAAGGATCAACAAAGAGAAGAAACTGAAAGCAAGGATGATAAAGAAGATATTCATCCACTTCCTGATGATCATAAGAATATTGACGATATTCCACTTAATCCACCATCTGAACATAAAGATTCTGATAAAGATAATTCAGATGAAGACAAGGATAAGTAAGGATTTATTGCAAGAGTAATGTTTATATACTCCTTTCTAATACTGAAATTACAGATTTTAGAAAGGAGTTTTTTGGTATTAAGTAAGAATGAAATATTTAAGTAAAAAAGACAAAAAGATTTTAAAGTTAAGCGTAATAAGTTGTTTAACAACAGTAGTGCTCTTTTTCCTTTTATCTACTTTAACGGATTGTAATCCAATCTTAGGTGGAGTTCTATATAGTGGAGATTTACCAAATCAATACTTATCCTTTTTTCAGTATTATCGACATTTAATGGTTGGCAATTGGAGTAGTGCAGGATTTACTTTCTTAAATGGTTTAGGTGGAGATATGGCTGGAAATATTGGTTATTATCTACTTAGTCCATTGAATTTTGTTATTTTTCTTTTCCCTGCAAGCAAAATGAATGTAGCAGTATACGTCATAATTCTAATTAAATTAGGATTAATGAGTGGCACTTTTACTTGGTTGACTTTAAAGTGGTTTAAGTTTAATTATCAAGCTTATCCTATCTTTTTAGGAATTGCGTATGGTTTAAGTGGTTATTCTGTAGCTTATGCTGGAAACGTAATGTGGCTTGATGGTTTAGTCCTACTTCCATTGATAGCTTATGCCTTAGTGAGAGGAATTAAGACTAATAAATGGCTTGCCTACAGCATTTTACTTGCTTGTGGAATTATTTTTAATTACTACATTGGATACATGATATGTATCTTTTTAGTAATTCTATTTTTTGCATATACAGTTAATAGTTTTACAAATCGTAAGTTATTTATTCATCAATTTATTGGATTCGCAATTAGTTCTATTATCAGTGGGTTAATTAGTGCAGTAGTTATTTTGCCGACTTTTCTTAACCTTTCTAGCAATAAACTATCTCAGGCTGACTTCAATTCTAATTTTGAAATTAAGACTTTAATAAGTGGTGGGAAAGCTATATCAAGGCTGTTTATTGGTGATACTTATAATGATTGGGCGCCAATTTTTGTAGGAACGTTAGCTTTAATTGTGTTTGTTCTTTACTTTATTGATTCACATAATTCAATTAAAGAAAGAATTACTAATTTAGTTATTGGATTTATCTTTGTATTAAGCATTACTGTGCCTAAGGTGTACTTGCTCTGGCATGGTGGTCAACAGACTATTGCTTATCCATATCGCTTTGGCTTTATTATTGTATTTTGGATCTTGCTTTTAGCCGCTAAAGAATTATCGAATTTAAGTGAATATAAAAACGAGAATAAAAAGGAAAGGCTTGTTGCAGCTGGAATATATTTATTAGTAAGTTTAGCTGCTGTTTATATTCGACGTCGAATTGGACCGTGGAATATTTATGCTTGGGTTGCTGTTTTAATAGTAATTATTTTTGGAATCTTAGTTTATTTTTCAGATAAAAGATTTGTTCGCGTAACTTTACTTTTAGTAGGATTAATTGAAATCGCGGGCAATGCTTATATTGGCTTGAATCACTTGGGAATGAAGAGTAATGCTTATCCAGCTTATGTTTCTGAAAATCAAGAAATCATTTCAAGAATACCTGCTTCTGATAAGTCGGGACGCCTTGCTAAGAATTATGAGTTGAACAATGACCGCGGTGAAGGATATACTTTCGGCTATCGCGGTATGGAAGAGTTTTCTTCAAATAACGATTCTAGAATTAGTTCTTTGATGACTGATCTTGGTTTTTCAACTTTTCGTTACTTTTATTATTATCAAACTGGTAGTGTAGTTACAGATGCTATTTTTAATGTAAAGGTATTTATTGATAGTTCTTTAACTAATCAAAGTATTTCTCCAGAATATGTTAGCTATGGTTTAAGAAACGATTTGAAAAACCATCCAGTTATCTTAAAGCAAGGAAATAAAACTGTATATCGAAATGAGACTTTGCCATTTGCATTTGCTGGAGGCTTATCTAATAAGTTGAAGTTTAAGGAAGAAAATCCAGTTTATAATCAAAATCTGGTTCTTAATTCTTTGACTCAAACTAAGGAAGATGTTTTAAGCTATAGTTCAAAACAAGCAAAAATAGAGTCTAATAATATTAAACTTAAATTTGCTAAGGGAAAGTTTAAATCAGAGAGGATCACTCAAGATAAACCAGGTACAATGACTTTTACATACGATAATTTGAAACCAAAACAGGTTGGATATATTAGGTTCAGTAAAAACTTAATGGATCAAATTATTGTTTTAGATAGTTATCAATTGAAGCAGAATCCAGATTATAGACTTCCATTCACAGTAGCTATTAATGGTAAAAATATTCATCTACAACAATACACTGATCAACTTATTGGTGTTCAGGCAGATAAAGATGGAAAACTTACAATTAAAATGACTTTGGATGGAAGAGCAAACCGAGTTGACTTCAAGTATCCACGTTTTGTAAGTATTAATCAATCAGCTTTAACTAATAAGGTAAATAAGGCTAATAACAGACGAATGGAGTTTTCTGCCTTTAGAGATAGTTATGTGGCTGGAAATATAAAAATTGATAAAAATGAAAGCTTGGTAACTACGATTCCTTACAGTAAAGGTTGGAAAGCAGAAGTTGATGGCAAACCTGTTAAAATTAATCGTACTTTAAAGGTGTTTATTGGCTTAAAGATGAAGCCAGGTGTACATCAAGTGACGTTAAGATATAAGACACCAGGTTTACTGATCGGTGCTTTAATAAGCATTGTAGGAATAATTTCTTTAGTAATTTATACTTGGTATTTAAAGAAAAACAAACAAGCTGATAAATCAAGTAATGAGAATAAATAAGTAATACACCCCTCTAATGTTTGTTTTTAGAGGGGTGTATTTGGGAGTAAGGCTAAGAATGAAATATTTGAGCAAAGAAAATAAGAAGGTTATAAAGCTAAGCAGTATTAGTTTTGTAATTACCATCATAATTTTTGGAATTATATCAACCTTGGCACATGCTAATCCATTTTTTGGTGGTGTGTTATGGGGCGGAGATTTACCTGATGAATATTTGTCATTTTTTCAATATCTTCGCCACTTGCTTTTAGGAAACTGGAGTAGTTTACAATTTAGTTTTTCTAATGGATTAGGTGCGGATATGGCAGGTAATATTGGTTATTATCTTGCAAGTCCATTTAATTTAATTATTTTGCTATTTCCAGCAAGTCAAATCAATATAGCTCTCTACGTAATAATTGTTATTAAGTTAGGGTTAGCCAGTGCTGCATTTACTTTTTTGATTTTGAAACTTTTTAAATTCAAAAATCAAATCTACTCAATTCTACTTGGTATTATTTATGGGTTAAGTGCGTATTCTATTGGTTATGCAGCAAACTTAATGTGGCTTGATGGTGTAATTTTACTTCCATTACTTATTTATTCCTTACTTAGGGGTATAACAAAGAGAAAATGGATTCTTTATACTATCTTGCTAGCCTGTGCAATTATTTTTAATTACTATATTGGCTACATGATATGTATTTTCATGGTACTTGCCTTTCTAGCTTATACAATCAATTATTTTAGAGAAAAAAAGATTTTTATTAGACAAGTAGTGGAATTTGCACTTAGTTCATTAATCAGTGGCTTGATGAGTGCAGTTATTACATTACCAACATGGATGAATTTAGCTAATAATAAGTTAACAGAACATACTATTAACGAAGGCTTTAGATTAAGTCCTATTTCTTCAGCAGCTAAAAGTATCTCTGCTTTGTTTATGAAAAATTCTTTCAATGGGTCGCCGCTTTTATTTGTTGGAACGCTAGCAATTATTGTTTTTATTTTATATTTTATTGATAACAAAAATTCGCGTAGAGAAAGAATTATTAATTTAGTAATTGGCCTTGTTTTTGTACTTAGCTTAATACAAACAAAGATCTATCTTTTCTGGCATGGGGGTCAAAAACCAGTTGGTTTTCCATATCGCTTTAGCTTTATTATTATTTTTTGGATTTTGCTTTTAGCAGCTAAGGAATTAACAAATTTAGATCTAAGTAAAAGACAGTTGATCTGGGCTGCTGGAATTTATTTAGCACTTGGATTAATAGTTGTTATCCTGAGAAAACACTATGGAAATTTCGATAGTTATCTATTAATTTCATTGAGTTTAATAGTTATTTTTAGTATTCTCTTATACTTTGCTGGTAATAAGGCAATCCGCTTTATTTTGGTAATGATTGGCGTAATTGAAATAGCTGGTAGTGGATATTTGGCTTTGAGTCGAATGGGAATGAAAAGTAATGTTTACTCTAGCTATATCACAGAAAATCAACAATTATTTAATTCTTTACCAGCAAGTATTAAAAAGCAAAGAATTGCTAAAAATTATTTTTTAAATAATGATCGCGGTGAAAGTTATGCATTTGATTATAAAGGTGTAGAAATTTTTTCTTCTAACAATGATCCTAGAATCAGTGCATTATATGCTAACTTAGGTTTATCTGCATATGGTTATTATTATTTTTATAAAACTGGCACAGTTGTCACTGATGCGATCTTAAATGTTGGTACTTTTATCAATAGTTCTTTAGCTAGTCAAAGTATTTCTCCTGAATATATTAGTTATGGTTTAAGAGATGATTTGAAAAATAATCGTGTTTTACTAAGAAGGAAGCAGTATACGGTTTATCAAACTCAAAGTCTGCCAATTGCTTTTGCCGGTAACTTATCAAATAATTTAAAATTTAAACAAGATAATCCAATTTATAATCAAAATTTAGTTTTAAATTCTTTAACCGAAACTCGGGGAGACGTTTTAACTTATAGTAAAAAGAAGACTAAAACTAAATCAGAAAATGCTAGCGTAGAACAAAAGAATAATAAAATTGAAATTACTAGAACGTCTGATAAAGCTGGAAGCGTCATTTTTACTTATACTGGTTTAAAACCGCGAGAAGCTGCATATGTAATGCTAGATAAAGATTTGATGGGCTTTGCGGATCCACTGACTACTTATCATGCAAGACAAGTCGGAAAAGTTAAAAACGACTTAAGCTTAGTTGTTGATAAAAAGGATGTGCGTCTCCAGCCTCAAGTTAAACAATTAGTTGGTGTTCAAGCTGATCAGGACGGACAAGTGCAAATTAAGTTAGTTCTAGATGGCGATAAACGTTCATTAAGAATGAATTTACCACGCTTAGTTAATATTAATTCGAATTTATTAGAAGCAAAGCTTTCAAAAGTTAATAAATCTCAGGCCTTAAAATTATCTAAATTTAATAACGACTATTTAGCTGGAAGAGTAAAAATATCAAAGGATGAGAATTTGGTAACTACAATTCCTTATAGCAACGGCTGGAGAGCAGAAGTTGATGGAAAAGACGTTAAAATTAATCGAACTTTAGGTGTATTTATTGGCTTGAAGATGAAACCAGGCAAGCATTCAGTAGTTTTGAGATATCAAACCCCTGGATTGCTTATTGGAGCTTTAACAAGTATTATAGGTATAATCCTACTAGTTATATTTAATTTGTATTTAAAAAAGAAAAGGTATTAGTCAAAGAATAAAGTCTATATTTTATAGGCTTTATTTTTTAGGAGGAGAAAATGAGCGATTATTTAGTTAAGGCGATCGATAAAACTAAAAATTTAAGATTAATTACTGTAAATGCTAAAAACTTAGTAAGTGAAGCACAAAAAAGACATGACACTTGGAGTGCATCATCAGCTGTATTAGGACGAACTTTAATTGGTGGTCTTCTTTTATCAGCTGCATTGCTGAAGGATAAAGATGAATTGACAGTAAGATTACTTGGAAATGGACCTGTAGGAGCTACGGTAGTAACTGCAAAGGCTGATTTAACGATCAAGGGTTATGTTCAAAATCCGCATATTGCACTTCCTCCTAAAAAAGATGGTCATATTGATGTAGCTAAGGCTGTTGGCGAAGGATGGCTTGAAGTAACTAAAGATCAAGGATTAAAACAACCTTATACAGGTCAAGTACCAATTGTAAGTGGAGAGATTGCAGAAGATTTTACATATTATTTAGCAAAATCAGAACAAATTCCGTCAGCTGTTGGTCTTTCTGTTTTTGTTGAGCCTAATAATAGCATTGGAGCTGCTGGAGGTTTTGTATTACAGGCTTTACCAGGTGCTAGTGATGAACAATTAGCTCAAGTTGAAAAGAGAATCAAGGCTTTGCCTAATCTTTCAACTTTGTTTTTAGATGGTATGACTCCTGAAAATCTGGCAGAAAGAATTTTAGGTACTGATTGTAAAATTTTGGATAAGGAAAATGTATCTTTTGCATGTGATTGTTCAAAAGAAAAGTACAGTAAAATTTTAGCTACTTTAAAACCAGAGCAATTAAAGAAAATGATTGAAAAAGATCATGGTGCTGAACTTATTTGTCGTTTTTGTAAAGAAAAGTATCACTTTACTGAAGATGAATTAAAAGATGTACTTAAGAAAGCAAATTAAAGTGGTGTGTAATGAATAGTTTTGCTATGATATTAGGTATTTGAAAGGATGAGCAAGTATGAAAAACGATAGTTGGAAAATTAGGGATATTGAAATTCCTAATCGTGTAGTAGTTGCACCTATGGCTGGAATTTCAAATGCTGCTTTCCGAGTAGTATGTAAGGAATTTGGGGCAGGATTAGTTGTTTGTGAAATGATTTCTGATCATGGAATTATTTATCGCAACAAAAAAACTCTTGAGATGTTAACAGTTGATCCACGTGAACATCCAATGAGTATCCAAATTTTTGGTGGTAGTGAAGAGACATTAGTTGAAGCTGCGCACTATGTTGATACACATACTGCAGCTGATATTATTAACATCAATATGGGATGCCCTGTTCCCAAAGTAACTAAAACAGACGCAGGAGCTAGATGGCTGTTAGATCCAAATAAGATCTATCAAATGGTTCATGCCGTAGTTAGAAACGTGAAGAAGCCAGTAACTGTAAAGATGAGAACTGGTTGGGATCAAAAGCATATCTTTGCTGTCGAAAATGCCCTTGCTGCTCAAGAAGCAGGCGCTAGTGCAGTGGCAATGCATGGACGTACAAGAAAACAAATGTATATGGGCGAAGCTGATTGGGAGACTTTAAAGGATGTAGCGGATGCATTAACTATTCCTTTTGTTGGTAATGGGGATGTTACCACTCCTGAAAAAGCTAAGGCTATGCTTGAAGACGTTGGTGCAGATGCTGTAATGGTAGGAAGAGCTGCTTTAGGTAACCCATGGATTATTAAAGACATGGTTCATTATTTAGATACTGGTGAAAAATTACGTCCGCAAACAGTTGAAGAAAAGGTTGCAACAGCTAAAAATCAATTAAATGGACTGATTGAACTTAAAGGTGAAAAGGTTGCAGTTCCTGAATTTAGACGCCAAGCAGCGTATTATTTAAAAGGAATTCCCCGTTCAGCTCGAACCCGTGCTAAAATAAATGATGTTTGGACGAAACAAGAAGTTTTTGACTTGCTAGATGATTTTGTGGAAAAATATGAAGCGAGGCAAAAGCAAATTAACCAATAAAAGGAGTTTTTAGAGTGGCAAAGAATGAAATGAACGACCAACTAATCGCTCGTCGTGAAAAGATGGACGAAATGCGTGAAAATGGTATTGAACCTTTTGGTGTGAGAAAGTTTGATCGTCAAGACTTAGCTCGTACTTTAAATGAAAAGTATAGTAACGAAGATAAAGATGAATTGAATGCTGATATGCCTGTAACTAAAATTGCAGGTCGTATGCTTGCAAAACGCGGTAAGGGTAAGGTAGGATTTGCCGATCTTTATGACCGTACTGGTAAGATCCAAATTTATGTACGTAAAGATATTGTTGGTGAAGATAACTACAAGATCTTCAAAAAGTCTGATATCGGTGACTTCTTAGGTATCGATGGTGAAGTAATGAAGACTGACACTGGTGAGTTAACTATTCGTGCAACTCATATTACTTTCCTATCAAAGGCTCTTCGCCCATTACCTAATAAGTGGGATGGCTTAAAAGATGTTGAACAAATTTATCGTCAACGCTACCTTGATTTAATTACAAATCGTGATAGTTACATGCGTTTCGTTCATCGTACTCAAATTATTCAAGCTATTCGTGACTATTTGAATAATAAGGACTTCTTAGAAGTTGAAACTCCAGTTCTTCACAATATTCCAGGTGGTGCCGAAGCACGTCCATTTATTACCCACCACAATGCTTTGGATATTGATCTGTACATGAGAATTGCTTTGGAACTTCCTTTGAAGCGTTTGATTGTTGGTGGTATGGAAAGAGTTTATGAAATTGGTCGAGTATTCAGAAATGAAGGACTTGATACTAAGCACAATCCAGAATTTACTGAACTTGAAACTTATGCTGCATACTGGGACTTCCATGATGTAATGGATGAAGCAGAAGGAATTATTAGGGCAGCCGCTAAGGTTGTTTCACCAGATGGTAAGATCAACTATCAAGGTACTGATATTGACTTAGGTAAGCCATTCCGTCGTGTTCATATGGTTGATTTAATCAAAGAAAAGACTGGTGTTGACTTCTGGAAGCCAATGACTATTGAAGAAGCTAGAAAAGTTGCTGATGAACATCATGTTCACTATGAAAGCTACTGGAAAGTTGGTCATATCATCAACGCATTCTTTGAGGAATTCGGTGAAGGTTCAATTGTTCAACCAACTTTTGTTTATGGACATCCTGTAGAAGTATCACCACTTGCTAAGAAGAATGCTGATGACCCAAGATTTACTGATCGTTTTGAAATCTTCATCATGGGTGCAGAATACGGTAATGCATTCTCAGAATTAAATGATCCAGATGATCAACGCCACCGTTTCGAAGAACAAATGGCTGAAAGAGAAGCTGGTAACGACGAAGCCGACATGATTGACGAAGATTATCTTCGTGCTATGGAATTCGGTATGCCTCCTACAGGTGGTTTAGGTATTGGTATTGACCGTTTGGTAATGCTATTAACTGATGCTCCAGCTATTCGTGATGTTTTACTCTTCCCAACAATGCGTCCTGAAAAGGTTGAAAGTGTTGATGCGGAAGTTAAGGCTGATATGGAAAAGAAGAATAAATAAAGTTGAAAAATAGATCATCATTAATGATGATCTATTTTTTTGAAATTTTTTCAAAAAACACTTGCAATAAGATGATGTTTTGCTATACTAATAAATGTACTGCGGAAGTAGTTCAGTGGTAGAACATCACCTTGCCATGGTGGGGGTCGCGGGTTCGAATCCCGTCTTCCGCTCCAGTATAAAAGACTCACCGAAGTGTGAGTCTTTTTTGTTATTCGGGATGTGGCTCAGCTTGGTAGAGCGCTACGTTCGGGACGTAGAAGTCGCAGGTTCAAATCCTGTCATCCCGATTGAATATTATTTTATTAAAAAGTTCGTCTTAAGTTTAGAAAGACGAACTTTTTTGTATATAATGTTTATGAAATATCAAATAGTTTACATTTACTAATTGTAAGTGTAAGATATTTGTCTAAAGATTGTAGTATGATCTTAAAAAAATAAGGCGGTGCAAAATGGAAAAATCATATAGTGATAGTGCAAAGAATGTTCTTGAAATTGCTAAAGAGCAAGCACGAAACTTTCACCATCGAATTATTGGAACGGAGCATGTTTTGCTTGCTTTAGTAATTGAAGCTAACGGAGATGCTGGTAAGCTTTTGCGTGAAAGAAATGTAACACCAACCTTAGTGCGAGAAGAAATTGAGAGATATACAGGCTATGGTTCAAGTCCCAAAGCTACATATATGGAAATGTCCCCACGTCTAAGCTTAGTTTTAAACTTTGCTAAACAAAAATCTGACGAACTAGGGACACCTCAAATTGAAACAAAACATATTTTGTTAGGTTTACTAGCCAGCGATCAAATTTTAGCAAGCTTGATTTTAAAGAACATTGGTATAGACCCACGTGATTTAAGTCAAGATATAAATGACAGTTTTATGGATGACGCTGGACAAGAAAATAATACTTTGGGGATGTCATCTTCAACTGGAAATAAAAAGGGTAAGTCTCTAACGCCTAATTTAGATAAAGTAAGTGTCAATTTGAATAAACGAGCACGTGAAGGTGCAATTGATCCGGTAATTGGGAGAGATAAGGAGATAAAACGAGTAATTCAAATTTTATCTCGAAGAACTAAAAATAATCCAGTTTTAGTAGGGGAACCCGGAGTTGGTAAAACAGCGGTAGCCCAAGGAATTGCTTCGGCTATTGTGAATCGAGAAGTTCCTGACAATTTAGCTAAGAAACGTGTAATGGCTTTAGATATGGGAAGCTTAATTGCCGGAACGAAATATCGCGGTGAATTTGAAGATAGAATGAAGAAAATTTTAAAAGAAATTCAACGTGATGGTTCAGTTATTTTGTTTGTAGATGAAATGCATACGTTGATTGGTGCTGGCGGAGCAGAAGGTGCAATTGATGCTTCAAATATTTTGAAACCATCTTTAGCTCGTGGTGACATTCAGATGATTGGTGCAACTACTTTTGACGAATATCAAAAGTACATTGAAAAAGATCAAGCTTTGGCAAGACGTTTTCAACAGGTAAAGATTGGTGAACCTTCAAAAGAAGAAACTGTGGATATTTTAAAAGGCTTAAGACCAAAATATGAAAAGTTCCACAATGTAAAAATTGAAGATGAAGCAATTAAGGATGCCGTAGAGTTTTCAACTAGATATATTGCAAATCGGTTCTTGCCAGATAAGGCAATTGATTTGATTGATGAAGCTAGTGCAGCTGAAAAAATTCAAGCCATTGGTAAGGTGGATCCTCGATTAACTAAGCTAGATACTCAAATTAATGATGTGATTCATCAAAAAGAACAAGCTGCTGAGAATCAAAACTTTGTTAAAGCTGCTAAGTTACGTGATGAAGAAAGCAAACTTACAAAAAGTCGAGATAAATTAGTTGAAAAGGTTGAAAATAAGAACTCTAAGAAAGCAATTGTTGATTCAAATAAAATTGCCCAAATTGTATCTGAATGGACTGGCGTGCCAGTAACTCGAATGAAGAAGAGCGAAACTAAACGTTTAGCCCACTTAGAAAGTATTTTACATGAACGAGTAATTGGACAAGATAAAGCAATTGGTGCAGTAAGTCGTGCAATCAGACGTAGTAGAAGCGGTATTAAAGATGAAAATCGGCCAATTGGATCTTTCTTATTCTTAGGCCCTACTGGAGTGGGTAAGACAGAATTAGCTAAAGCTTTAGCGGCAGCAGTATTTGGTTCAGAACGCAACATTATTCGTGTAGATATGTCTGAATACATGGATCAAGTTGCGACTAGCAAATTAATCGGCTCTGCACCTGGTTATGTTGGCTATGAAGAAGGTGGTCAACTTTCAGAAAGAGTAAGACGTAATCCTTATTCAGTAATTTTACTAGATGAAGTTGAAAAAGCTCACCCGGATGTCTTTAATTTACTTTTGCAAGTTTTAGACGAAGGATTTTTAACTGATTCTAAGGGAAGAAAAGTTGACTTTAGAAATACAATTATTATTATGACTTCTAACCTAGGATCACGCAGCTTGCAAGAAGATAAGACGGTTGGATTTGCGGCTGATAATGAAGATAAGAATAAGATTCAACAAGAAAAAGTTTCAGCAGCTGTTAAGCAATTCTTTAGACCAGAGTTTTTAAATAGAATTGACGAAACTGTTGTCTTTGATAGTTTAACTAAGGAACAATTGCGTGAAATTGTTAGTTTAATGACAAGCCATTTAGTTGATAGATTAGCTAGAAAAGATATCACGTTGAAAATATCACCAGCAGCCTTAGATGTTTTAGCTAAAGACGGTTTTGATCCCGAAATGGGAGCACGTCCTTTACGTCGTGCAATCCAACATGAACTTGAAGATGTAATTGCTGAAGATTTGATTAGCGAGAAAGTTAAGGCAGGTCAAACCGTAAAGATTGGTGCACGTCAAGGAAAATTGAAGTTTACAATTGTTGGTGATAGTAAGTCTCTAGTTGAAAATTAGTTTTTTTGACAAATTAGTAATATAAGTGTAAAATACTAAACGTTTAAAAGGCTGAAATTCAGGATTTCGCTGATCTATTGTCCAGCGAGATGATAAAACAAAAACGACTTTTATGTTGTTTTTGTTTTTTTGTACCCAAATTTTGTCTTTTTGCAATTTGTAACACAAATGTAATAATTTAGATTCTTGTATAAGAAAGGATGTTTTCTTTGTTAGGACACGCTGTGAACTACGGTAGTCACCGGACAAGACGTAGCTTCTCTCGAATTAAAGAAGTATTGAAGTTGCCTAACTTGACTGATGTACAAACGCAATCTTACAAGTGGTTTCTTAATGAAGGTATTCGTGAAATGTTTGATGACATTATGCCGATTTCAGACTTTTCAGGAAAACTTTCTTTAGAGTTTGTTGACTACAAACTTTTGAAACCAAAATACACTCTTGAAGAAGCACGTGATCATGATGCTAATTATTCTGCTCCACTTCATGTAACTTTGAAGTTAACTAACCATGAAACTGGAGAAATTAAGACTCAAGATGTCTTCTTTGGAGAATTTCCATTAATGACAGATTCAGGTACTTTCGTTATTAATGGTGCTGAGAGAGTTATTGTTTCTCAGTTGGTTAGATCTCCTGGTGTTTACTATCATTCAGATTTTGATAAAAATGGCCGTCAAATTTTTGGTGCTACAGTTATTCCTAACCGTGGTGCATGGCTTGAATATGAAACTGATGCTAAAGATTTAGCTTATGTTCGTATCGATCGTACTCGTAAACTTCCTTTAACTGTTTTAATCCGTGCTTTAGGATTTGGATCTGACAGTGAAGTTGCTGATATGTTTGGCGAAAGTGATTCTCTTCGTTTCACTTTAGAAAAAGATATCCACAAGAACCCTGCTGATTCTCGTGTTGCAGAAGCATTAAAAGATATTTACGAAAGATTACGTCCAGGTGAACCTAAGACAACTGATTCATCTCGTTCACTTTTATATGCTAGATTCTTCGATCCAAAAAGATATGATTTAGCTCCAGTTGGTCGTTATAAGATCAATAAGAAGCTTTCTTTAAAGAATCGTTTATTAAGACAAACTTTGGCTGAAACTTTAGCTGATCCTGATACTGGTGAAATCATTGCTAAGAAGGGCGATGTAGTAACTCATGAAGTACTTGATAAGTTATCTCCTTACTTAGATCGTGATGACTTTAAGATGGTAACTTATGAACCTTCAAAAGAAGGGGTATTGTCTGATCCAGTAACAGTTCAGGAAATTAAAGTATATTCTAAAGTGGATCCTGAACGTGTCGTTAAATTAATGTCTAATGGTCATATTGCTGATGATGTTAAGCACTTAACCCCAGCTGATGTATTGGCATCAATTAACTACTTCTTTGATCTTCAAGACAATATTGGAACTACTGATGATATCGATCACTTGGGTAACCGTCGTATTCGTCGTGTTGGTGAATTACTTCAAAATCAATTTAGAATAGGTTTAGCAAGAATGGAACGTGTTGTACGTGAAAGAATGTCTATTCAAGATATTTCTACTGTTACACCACAACAATTAATTAACATTCGTCCTGTTGTTGCTTCAGTTAAGGAATTCTTTGGTTCCTCACAGTTGTCACAGTTCATGGACCAAAACAACCCACTTGGTGAGTTAACTCACAAGCGTCGTATGTCTGCTTTAGGACCTGGTGGTTTGTCTCGTGACCGTGCTGGTTATGAAGTTCGTGATGTGCACTATACTCACTATGGTCGTTTATGTCCTATTGAAACACCCGAAGGACCTAACATTGGTTTGATTAACTCATTAGCAACTTATGCTATTGTTAATAAGTACGGTTTTATTGAAACTCCGTATCGTCGTGTTTCTTGGGATACTCATAAGGTTACTGACAAGATTGATTACTTAACTGCTGATGTTGAAGATAATTACATCATTGCTGGTGCCAACGCTCCATTAAACGAAGACGGCTCATTCAAAGATAAAATTGTTTTAGCCCGTCACAAGGAAGATAACCTTGAAGTTACACCCGATAAGATTGACTACATGGACGTTATTCCTAAACAGGTAGTTTCAGTTACTTCTGCATGTATTCCTTTCCTTGAAAACGATGACTCTAACCGTGCTTTGATGGGTGCTAACCACCAACGTCAAGCTGTTCCATTGATTAATCCACATGCACCAATCGTTGGTACTGGTATGGAATATCGTGCTGCTCACGACTCTGGAGATGCATTAGTAGCTAAGGCTCCTGGTGTAGTTGAATATGTTGATGCAAACGAAATTAGAATTAGAAGAGACGACGATACTTTAGATAAGTATGTTCTTGAAAAATTCCGTCGGTCAAATGCAACTAAGAACTACAACCAAACTCCAGCTGTTAAGCAAGGCGAGCGAGTAGTAGCTGATGAAGTTATTGCTGACGGTCCAGCAATGGAAAATGGTGAACTGGCTTTAGGTCAGAACCCAATTATTGCCTTTTTAACCTGGAACATGTATAACTATGAAGATGCCGTAATGATTTCTGAACGTATGGTTAAAGATGATGTCTACACTTCTATCCATATTGAAGATTATGAATCAGAAGCTCGTGATACTAAACTTGGACCTGAAGAAATCACACGTGAAATTCCAAACGTTGGTGAAGATGCACTTAAAGATCTTGACGAAGAAGGTATCGTACGTATTGGTGCCGAAGTTCAAGATGGTGATATCTTAGTTGGTAAAGTAACTCCTAAGGGTGTTACTGAATTATCTGCTGAAGAACGTTTGCTTCACGCAATCTTTGGTGAAAAGGCTCGTGAAGTTCGTGATACTTCCTTGCGTGTACCACATGGTGGTGGCGGTATTGTTCAAAACGTACAAGTCTTCACTCGTGAAGCAGGAGATGAATTACCACCTGGTGTAAATAAGATGGTTCGTGTCTACATTGTTCAAAAGCGTAAAATTCAGGTTGGTGACAAGATGTCTGGTCGCCACGGAAACAAAGGTACTATTGCCTTAGTTTGTCCTGAAGAAGATATGCCATACTTACCAGATGGTCGTCCAGTAGACATTTGTTTGAACCCAATGGGTGTGCCTTCACGTATGAACATTGGACAGGTTCTTGAATTACACTTAGGTATTGCTGCTAAGCAATTAGGTATTCATGTTGCTACTCCAGTATTTGATGGTGCTTCTGAAGATGATATGTGGGAGATGGTTCGTGAAGCTGGTATTGGTAAAGACGGAAAGACTGTTCTTTACGATGGACGTACTGGTGAACCATTCCACAACCGTGTTTCAGTAGGTATCATGTACTACTTGAAGTTGACTCACATGGTTGACGATAAGATCCACGCACGTTCAATCGGGCCTTACTCACTTGTTACTCAACAACCACTTGGTGGTAAAGCACAATTTGGTGGACAGCGTTTCGGTGAAATGGAAGTTTGGGCTCTTGAAGCTTATGGTGCTGCATACACATTGCAAGAAATCTTGACTTACAAGTCAGATGACGTTGTTGGTCGTGTTAAGGCATATGAAGCTATTGTCAAGGGCGAAAGAATTCCAAAACCAGGTGTTCCAGAATCATTTAGAGTTCTTGTTAAGGAACTTCAATCCTTAGGTTTGGATATCAAAGTCTTAGATATGGATCATAAGGAAATTGAATTACGTGACATGGATGATGATTCTAATGATCACTTCAACATTGATACTTTATCTAAGCTTGCTGAACAACAAGAAAAGAAGAAGTTGGCCGAAGAAGCTGCAAAGAAAGATGATAAATCAGCTGAACCTGTAGATCAGAGTGATTCTTCAACTTCATCTGATGATAAGGTTTCTAAGTAATCTAGGAGGTTAAACTTTTGATCGACGTAAATAAGTTTGAAAGTATGCAAATTGGTTTGGCTTCTCCAAACAAGATCAGAAGTTGGTCTTATGGCGAAGTTAAAAAGCCAGAAACTATCAACTATCGTACTTTGAAACCAGAAAAAGATGGTTTGTTCGATGAGAGAATTTTCGGACCAACTAAAGACTGGTCTTGTGCTTGTGGTAAGTACAAGGGTATTCGCTATCGCGGTATTGTTTGTGATCGATGTGGTGTAGAAGTAACTTCTGCTAAAGTTAGAAGAGAACGCATGGGCCACATTGAATTGGCTGCACCAGTTTCACATATCTGGTATTTCAAAGGTATTCCATCTCGTATGGGATTAGTTTTAGATATTTCACCTCGTGCTCTTGAAGAAGTAATTTATTTTGCTGCATATATTGTAATTGACGCAGGTGATACCGATCTTGAAGATAAGCAACTTCTTACAGAAGCTGAATATCGTGAAAAGAAAGCAAAATTTGGCAACCGTTTTGAAGCTAAAATGGGTGCCGAAGCTGTAAAAGAACTTCTTGAACAAGTAGATATTGATAAGGAAGTTCATGATTTAAAAGAAGAATTAAAGACTGCTACTGGTCAAAAGAGAACTCGTGCTATCAGAAGATTAGATATCTTAGATGCATTTAAGAACTCTGGTAATAAGCCATCATGGATGGTGATGGATTGTATTCCAGTTATTCCGCCAGACTTAAGACCAATGGTTCAACTTGACGGTGGACGTTTTGCTACTTCTGATTTGAACGATTTATATAGACGTGTAATTAACCGTAACAACCGTTTGAAGAGATTGTTAGATTTAAATGCACCAAGAATTATTGTTCAAAATGAAAAGCGTATGCTTCAAGAAGCTGTTGATGCATTAATCGATAACGGTAGACGTGGCCGTCCAGTGGTCGGACCAGGTAACCGTCCACTTAAGTCTCTTTCTCACATGTTGAAAGGTAAGCAGGGACGTTTCCGCCAAAACTTACTTGGTAAACGTGTTGACTACTCAGGTCGTTCAGTTATTGATGTTTCACCTAAATTGAAATTTTATCAATGTGGTGTACCACGTCCAATGGCTCTGGAATTATTTAAGCCATTTGTAATGCATGAATTAGTAAAACGCGGTTTAGCATCTAATATTAAGAATGCTAAGCGTAAGATTGATCGCGAAGATGATGATATCTGGGACATCTTAGAAGATGTTATTAAGGAAAGACCAGTTCTTTTGAATCGTGCCCCTACTCTTCACCGTCTAGGTATTCAAGCATTTGAACCAGTTTTGGTAAATGGTAAGTCAATTCGTCTTCACCCACTTGCTTGTGAAGCTTACAATGCCGACTTTGATGGGGACCAGATGGCTATTCACGTTCCATTGTCTGATGAAGCTGTAGCAGAATCTCGCTTACTTATGTTAGCTGCTCACCATATCCTTGCTCCTAAAGATGGTAAACCAATCGTTACTCCTTCACAGGATATCGTTTTAGGTAACTATTGGTTAACTCAAGCTGAACGTGGTCGTGAAGGTGAAGGGATGATTTTTGATTCACCAGCAGAAGCAGCTATTGCTTATGCAAATGGTGATATTCACTACCATACTCGTATCGGTTTGGCAGCTGATTCAATGCCTGAAAAGCCATGGCCAAAAGGTTATGAACATGGAATTTTTGTGACTACTTATGGTAAGTTAGTCTTCAATCAAATTTTTCCTAAGGACTTTTTCTACATTAACGATCCTACTCAAGAAAATCTTACTCAT
Source organism: Lactobacillus taiwanensis DSM 21401 (assembly GCF_001436695.1). Taxonomy (GTDB): domain Bacteria; phylum Bacillota; class Bacilli; order Lactobacillales; family Lactobacillaceae; genus Lactobacillus; species Lactobacillus taiwanensis. The sequence continues at coordinate 38,732 of NZ_AYZG01000001.1, read as the reverse complement.
CCGCTTGATGAGAGATACTTCTTGCAACCAGGTGAAGATATTCATGAGAAGCTTGATAATATGAAACTTGGACAAGCCTTTAAGAAGGGCTTCTTGTCAGATTCTATTGCACAGATCTATAAGGATTACAAGGTTCAAAGAACTTCAGACTTCTTGGATGATTTAAAGGAATTAGGTTACACCGTATGTACAACTTCTGGTTTAACTATTGGTGTTGAAGATATTCCGACAATCACTGATAAGGATGACATCGTTGCTGAAGCTCGTAAGAAAGTTGATGTTGTGTCTAAACAATATCGTCGTGGTTTAATCACTGATGAAGAAAGACATGATCGAGTAATTAGTATTTGGAATAATTGTAAAGACATTGTTCAAAATGAAATTGCTCAAATTCATGCACCAAGAAACCCAATTACAATTATGGCCGATTCTGGTGCTCGTGGTAACATTTCTAACTTTACCCAGCTTGCTGGTATGCGTGGTTTGATGGCCGCTCCTAACGGAGGAATGATGGAAATTCCTGTTACTTCGAACTTCCGTGAAGGTTTGTCTGTTTTGGAAATGTTCATGTCCACTCACGGTGCTCGTAAGGGTATGACGGATACCGCCTTGAAGACTGCCAACTCTGGTTACTTAACTCGTCGTTTGGTAGACGTAGCTCAGGATGTCATTATTCGTGAAGAAGATTGTGGCACTGATCGTGGTTTAACTGTTCACGCAATTACTGAAGGCGATGAAATGATTGAACCATTATTTGACCGTTTGGTTGGTCGCTACACTTCTAAGAGTGTTTACGATCCAGAAACTCATGAAGTAATTTGTCCAGCTGATGTCTTAATGGACGAAGATATGGCTCACAAGATCGTAGATGCTGGTGTTACTGAGGTAACAATTCGTTCCGTATTTACTTGCAACACTCAACATGGTGTATGTAAGAAGTGCTATGGTATGAACCTTGCTACTGGTGACGACGTTGAAGTTGGTGAAGCTGTTGGTACTGTTGCCGCACAATCTATCGGTGAACCTGGTACTCAGTTAACTATGCGTAACTTCCACAACGGTGGTGTTGCTGGTGCTGCAGATATCACTCAAGGTCTTCCACGTGTTCAAGAATTGTTCGAAGCACGTAATCCTAAGGGACGTGCTACAATTTCTGAAGTAACTGGTGAAATAACTTCAATTGAAGAAGATCCAGCCGAACACACTCGTCAAATTACCGTTAAGGGACAAACTGATACTCGTACTTATGACGTACCATATACTGCTTCAGTAGCAGTTGCTGAAGGAGATCATGTTGTACGTGGAGATAAGTTAACCCTTGGTTCTATCGATCCTAAGGAATTGATTCGTGTACGTGATGCATTGACTACCGAAAAATACATTCTAAGTGAAATTCAAAAGGCTTATAGAATGCAGGGTGTAGAAATTGCCGACAAACACGTTGAAGTTATGGCACGTCAAATGCTTCAAAAGGTTCGTATTCTTGACCCAGGTGAAACTGATATCTTACCAGGTGAATTAATGGATATTGGTGAATTTAAGGCAAGAAACCGTGAAGTAATTATTTCTGGTGGTATTCCTGCAACTGCACAAAGTGTAATTCTTGGTATTACCAAGGCTGCCCTTGAAACTAACAGTTTCTTATCTGCAGCTTCATTCCAGGAAACTACTCGTGTTCTTACTGATGCTTCTATTCGCGGCAAGAACGATCCATTACTTGGTCTTAAGGAAAATGTTATTATTGGTAAGATTATTCCTGCAGGTACTGGTATGCCAGTTTACCGTGAAATGGAACCTAAAGTTGATGTTCCTGAAGATGAAAAGAAAAAATCAGTATATTCTATAGCTGATATTGAAAAGAAATTAGCAGCTGCTGATGCAGAAAAGGATAACGGTTCAGCTGATTAATACTCCTTTCATAACTTAAACATTTGTGTTAAAAAAGCCTATTCGCTCTTGTGAATAGGCTTTTTTTGTGTGTTTAAACAAAATTATAAAAAGTGATACTTAAAAATATAAAGGGAATAAAAGGCAGAGGCCGTTTTTCATGATTTATTACATAGAGAAGAAATAAGAAAATAGAAGCTATAAGGAAAATATATTGTGCAATATAAAAGTTGTAATAAAAAATAAGAATAATAAAAATAAGTGTATCTCCGAGTCCAAGCTTATTTTTTAAATTCATTAATAAAAAAACTGAAATTACTATTATAATTAACATCCATTCTATAAAATCATAGCTTAACTTTGGAGAAGAAAAAGTTATAATCCAAATTAATGGCAGAATTGTTGATAAGGGAAAAGATTGATCAAAATAATCAAAAATGCTGATTAAAAAAATGAAAGTAACTAATAAATAGGAGAATTGATCAGTATAGGGATTTAATGGTAAAAATGCGATTCCCCCTAGAAGTTCGCAATAAAACGTTTCGATAGGAATTGTAGTTTTACAGAAAAAACAGTGTCCCTTATACTTTATAAAAGAAAAGATAGGGATTTGATTAAGAAGGGTAAGTGGAATTTTGCAACTATCGCAGTGAGATGTTGAAGATATAAAGTTTTCTGTTTCAAAACGCTGTACCACTACTAATAGATGAGATCCGATAATACTGCCAATAATAAAATTAAACAAATAAATATAAAACTTTGACATGATTTAACCTCCAATATTTATATACGCAAAATCAAAAAAATTTTTTTAATTGTTTACGTAATCAAAAAATCGTGTTAAACTAGCCATTGTGCTATTAAAAACATGATGTCCGTGAGGCCAGAAAAGAAACTCCCGGATGTGTGAACAATTTTAGGAGGAAATTTTAATGCCAACAATTAACCAATTGGTTAGAAAGGGCCGTCACTCAAAGACGACTAAATCTGATTCACCAGCTTTAAACTATGCTTACAACAGCATGAAGAAAAAGATGAACTACAACCCAGCACCTCAAATGCGTGGAGTTGCAACACGTGTAGGTACTATGACACCTAAGAAGCCTAACTCAGCTTTACGTAAGTACGCTCGTGTTCGTCTTTCAAACTTAATTGAAGTTACTGCTTACATCCCCGGTATTGGTCACAACTTACAAGAACACTCCGTTGTTTTAATTCGTGGTGGTCGTGTAAAGGACCTTCCTGGTGTTCGTTACCACATCATCCGTGGTGCTTTGGATACTGCAGGTGTTGATGGTAGAAAACAAGGCCGTTCTAAGTACGGTGCTAAGAAGGGTTAAACAGTTAATAGGAGGGACTACTAATGCCTAGAAAAGGTAATATTGCTAAGAGAGATGTTTTAGCAGATCCAGTTTACAACTCTAAATTGGTTACTAAGTTAATTAACCACTTAATGATTGATGGTAAGAAAGCAAAGGCATCTTCAATTCTTTACGATGCTTTTGGTATTATTCAAGATAAGACTGGTAAGGAACCAGTTGAAGTTTTTGAAGAAGCAATGAACAATGTTATGCCAGTTTTGGAAGTTAAAGCTCGCCGTATCGGTGGTTCTAACTACCAAATCCCAGTTGAAGTTCGTCCAGAAAGAAGAACTACTCTTGGCTTAAGATGGCTTGTTTCATACGCACGTTTACGTAATGAACATACTATGGATGAACGTCTTGCAAACGAAATTATGGATGCTGCTAACAACACTGGTTCAGCAGTTAAGAAACGTGAAGACGTCCACAGAATGGCAGAAGCAAACCGTGCATTTGCTCACTACCGCTTCTAATCGTTAGTTTGTAAAAGGAGATTAATCTTATGGCTAACAAACGTGAATTCCCTTTGGATAAGACACGTAACATTGGTATCATGGCCCACATCGATGCCGGTAAAACTACTACTACTGAACGTATTTTGTACTATACTGGTAAGATCCACAAAATTGGTGAAACTCACGAAGGTGACTCACAAATGGACTGGATGGACGAAGAAAAAGAACGTGGTATCACTATTACTTCCGCAGCTACTACTGCTCAATGGAAGGATTACAGAATTAACATTATTGATACCCCAGGACACGTTGACTTCACTATCGAAGTAGAACGTTCACTCCGTGTTCTTGATGGTGCCGTAACTGTTCTTGATGCTCAAGCTGGTGTTGAGCCACAAACTGAAAATGTTTGGCGTCAAGCTGAAACTTACGGTGTTCCTCGTATTGTTTTCGTTAACAAGATGGACAAGATCGGTGCCGACTTTGATAAGTCAGTTAAGTCATTACATGAACGCTTGAACGCAAATGCACAAGCTGTTCAAATGCCTATTGGTTCAGCAGATACTTTTGAAGGTGTTATTGACTTAATTAACATGGTAGCTGATGTTTACGATGAAGATAAGCTTGGTTCAAAATGGGATACTATTCCTGTTCCTGATGAATACAAGGAAGAAGCTTTAAAGCGTCGTAACGAATTAATTGAAGCTGTTGCTGATGTTGATGACGGTATTATGGATAAGTACCTTGGTGGAGAAGAAATCTCTAATGATGAATTAAAAGCAGCTATCCGTAAGGCTACTTTAAACTTAGAATTCTTCCCAGTTTATGCTGGTTCAGCATTTAAGAACAAGGGTGTTCAAATGATGCTTGATGGTGTTATTGATTACTTACCATCTCCACTTGACGTAAAACCTTATGTTGCTCATGATCCTAAGACTGGTGATGAGGTTGAACTTATGGCTGACGATAAGAAGCCATTTGCAGCTTTAGCATTTAAGATTGCGACTGATCCATTCGTTGGACGTTTAACTTTCATCCGTGTTTACACTGGTTCACTTCAATCTGGTTCTTACGTATTAAACGCATCAAAGAATGCTCGTGAACGTGTTGGTCGTTTACTTCAAATGCACGCTAACTCAAGAACTGAAATTCCAGAAGTATTCTCAGGTGATATTGCTGGTGCCATTGGTTTGAAGAACACTACTACTGGTGATTCTTTAACTGATCCAGATCACCCACTTATTTTGGAAAGCTTACAAGTTCCAGATCCAGTTATTCAAGTATCTGTTGAACCTAAGTCAAAAGCTGACCGTGATAAGATGGATGTTGCTTTACAAAAACTTACTGAAGAAGATCCAACTTTCCGTGCAGAAACTAACCCAGAAACTGGTCAAACTTTGATTTCTGGTATGGGTGAATTACACTTGGATATCATGGTTGAACGTATGAAACGTGAATTTAACGTTGAAGCAACTATTGGTGAACCTCAAGTTGCTTACCGTGAAACCTTCACTAAAGAAGCTAAAGCACAAGGTAAATTCGTTCGTCAATCTGGTGGTAAAGGTCAATATGGTGACGTTTGGATTGAATTTACTCCAAACGAAGAAGGTAAAGGTTACGAATTCGAAGACGCTATCGTTGGTGGTGTCGTTCCTCGTGAATTTATCCCTTCAGTTGACCAAGGTTTACAAGAAGCTATGAAGAATGGTGTTCTTGCAGGTTACCCATTAATTGATGTCAAGGCTAAGTTATACGATGGTAGCTACCACGAAGTTGACTCATCAGAAGCTGCCTTCAAGGTTGCAGCTTCTCTTGCTTTGAGAAACGCTGCTTCTAAGGCTGGTGCCGTTATTCTTGAACCTATTATGAAAGTTCAAGTAACTACTCCAGAAGAATACTTAGGTGATGTAATGGGATCAATTACAGCACGTCGTGGTTCTATGGAAGGTATGGAAGACAGAGCTGGTGCTAAGGTAATCAATTCATTTGTTCCACTTTCAGAAATGTTTGGTTATGCAACTACTTTACGTTCATCAACTCAAGGCCGTGGTACATTTACAATGGTATTTGATCACTACTCACCAACCCCTAAATCTATTCAAGCAGAAATCATCAAAAAACGTGGTGGAGAAGACGCTGAATAATATTTAAATAGATAGTAATAAAAAGAGATATCAAAAGATATCTCTTTTTTTGCAAAAAAATAAAATAAAATGTCGAGAAAGCTTGATATTTAAGGAAAGACACAGTACAATAGTAAACGTGCGAAAATATTGGAGGGGTATACTCCATGCACAGAAGCAATGCTTTGACGCAAAAGGTTGCGGCACACCAGGCTGCATTGCCACAGAGGTGAGTCGGTAATTTTTGCCGAGCTAGTCATCTTTTAAAGAAGACGAAGGAGGTTATTAGATGGCAAGTCAACAAATTCGTATTAGATTAAAGTCATACGAACATGGTATTCTCGATGAATCAGCTGCTAAGATCGTAGCTACTGCTGAAAGAACAGGAGCACAAATTTCTGGTCCTGTTCCACTACCTACGGAAAGAACTTTATTCACTGTTTTACGTTCACCACACAAGAACAAAGATTCACGTGAACAATTTGAAATCCGTACACACAAGCGTTTAATTGATATTTTGAATCCAACACCTAAGACTGTTGATTCATTAATGAAGCTTGATTTACCAAGCGGCGTTGATATCGAGATTAAATTATAATTTAAAACATATATGGAGGTGTAATCATGACCAAAGGAATCTTAGGAAGAAAGGTCGGTATGACTCAAATCTTCACTAAAAACGGTATCTTGGTTCCTGTAACTGTTATTGAAGCAACCCCTAACGTTGTTTTACAAGTTAAAACTAACGAATCAGACGGTTACGAAGCAGTTCAAGTAGGTTACCAAGATATGCGTGAAGTATTGAGCAACAAACCTGCCAAAGGTCATGCTGCAAAAGCAAAGACTTCACCTAAGCGCTTCATTCGGGAAATCCGCGATGTCGAGCTTAAGGATTACGAAGTCGGCTCAGAAATCACGGTGGACTCATTTAGTGAAGGTGACGTAGTGAACGTTACTGGAACTACAAGAGGTCATGGTACTCAAGGTAACATCAAGCGTTGGGGCCAATCAAGAGGTCCAGAAACCCACGGTTCTAGATACCACAGAATCCCAGGTTCAATGGGTTCAATCATTAATCGTGTACCTAAGGGTAAGAAGTTACCTGGTCACATGGGTGGCAAGAAAGTTACCGTACAAAACTTAGTAATTGAAAAAGTTGTACCTGAAAAGAACGTACTTTTAATTAAGGGTAATGTTCCAGGTGCAAAGAACTCATTAATTTTTGTAAAATCTGCTGCTAAAGCTGCTAAATAGGAAGGAGGACTATAATGGCTAATTTAGAAATTATCGATCAAAAAGGTAAGTCTGCAGGTAATGTAGATTTAAATGAAGAAATCTTCGGTATTGAACCTAATGAAAGTGTTGTTTTTGATGCTATCATTAGACAAAGAGCTGGTAAGCGTCAAGGTACTTCTGCTGTAAAGAATAGATCAGCTGTTCGTGGCGGTGGTAAGAAGCCTTGGAGACAAAAAGGTACTGGTCGTGCTCGTCAAGGTTCTATTAGAGCTCCACAATGGCGTGGTGGTGGTACTGTATTTGGCCCAACTCCTCGTTCATACAAGATGGATATGCCTCGTAAAGCACGTCGTTTAGCTATGAAGTCAGTTCTTTCCCAAAAAGTTGCTGACAAAGATTTAATCATTCTTGATCAATTAACTTTAGAAGCACCTAAGACTAAAGAATTAAAGGCTATCTTAAATAATGCTAATGTTTCTGGCAAGGTTTTAGTTGTGTCTGATGATAAGAATGTTCAATTATCAGGTAAGAATCTTCCAAAAGTGAAAGTTGTACCTGTTAATGGCTTAAATGTTGTTGATGCGGTTGACTACCAAAAACTTGTATTAACTCAAGACGCTATTAAGAGAATTGAGGAGGTTTTGGCATAATGGATGCACGTGATATCATCTTACGGCCTGTAGTTACCGAAAAATCCATGAATTTAATGGATGATAAGAAGTATACTTTTGATGTGCTTGTATCAGCTACCAAGACTCAAGTTCGTAATGCTATTGAAGAAATTTTTGATGTAAAAGTTAAAAATGTCAACATTATGAATGTTCGCGGTAAAGAAAAGAGAGTTGGTCGTTACACTGGTAAGACTGCTCGCCGTAGAAAAGCAATCGTTACTTTAACTGAAGATTCTAATGATATTAAGATCTTCAATGATAATAAAGAAAATTAGTAAATAGGAGGTCAGTCAATTGGCAATTATCAAATATAAGCCAACTACAAACGGCAGACGTAATATGACTTCTTCCGACTTTGCTGAAATTACCAAGAAAAAGCCTGAAAAGACTTTACTTGAATCTCAAAGTCATACTGCTGGTCGTAATTCATACGGTCATATTACTGTTAGACACCGTGGTGGTGGTCACAAACAAAAATACCGTATCATTGACTTCAAGCGTAACAAGGACGATGTAAAAGCAGTTGTTAAAGCTATCGAATACGATCCAAACAGAACTGCTAACATTGCTCTTCTTCATTACACTGATGGTGTTAAGGCTTACATTTTAGCACCTAAAGGTTTAGAAGTTGGTACTGTTGTTGAATCTGGTCCAAATGCTGATATTAAACCAGGTAATGCATTACCATTATCTGCTATTCCAGCTGGTACTGAAATTCACAATATTGAATTAAAACCTGGTAAAGGTGGTCAATTAGTAAGAAGTGCAGGTACTGTTGCCCAAGTTCTTGGTAATGATGGTAAATACACTTTAGTTAGACTTCAAAGTGGTGAAGTTCGTAAAATTTTATCAACTTGCCGTGCTACTATTGGTTCTGTTGGTAATGAACAACACTCATTAATTCAATTAGGTAAAGCTGGTCGTAAGCGTTGGTTGGGTAAGCGTCCACAATCTCGTGGTTCCGTAATGAACCCTAACGATCACCCACATGGTGGTGGTGAAGGTAAGGCTCCAGTTGGTCGTCCACAACCTATGACTCCATGGGGTAAGAAGTCTCGTGGTATTAAGACTAGAAACTCTAAGGCTAGAAGTGAAAAACTTATTATTCGTCACCGTAAAGGTAACAAGTAATTAAACGAAGGAGGTTAATTAATGAGCCGTAGTATTAAAAAAGGTCCTTTTGCTGATGCAAGCCTTTTAAAGAAGATCGAAGCCCAAGAAGGTTCCGAAAAGAAGCAAGTAATTAAAACATGGTCTCGTCGTTCAACTATTTTCCCTTCCTTTGTTGGTTTCACAATAGCTGTTTACGATGGAAGAAAACATGTGCCAGTATACATTACTGAAGATATGGTTGGTCATAAGTTAGGTGAATTTGTACCTACTAGAACTTTCCGCGGTCACAAGGTCGCTGATAAGGCCACTACTACAGTAGGTAAATAATAGGAAGGAGAGACATCTAAATGGCAGAACAAATTAGTTCAGCTAAAGCTGAAGCAAGAACAGTTCGCATCGCTCCTAGAAAAGCCCGTTTGGTAGTAGACCTTATTCGTGGAAAGAGTGTTGCAGAAGCTCTCGCAATTTTACAATTTACGCCAAGAGCTGCTTCCCCAATCGTTGAAAAAGTTTTGAAGTCAGCTATTGCAAATGCTGAACACAACTACGATCTTGAAAGTGCAAATCTTTACGTATCTGAAGCATACGTTAACGAAGGTGCAACTTTAAAGAGATTCCGTCCACGTGCTAAAGGTATGGCTTCTCCAATTAACAAGAGAACTAGCCACGTAGTAGTTGTAGTATCTGAGAAGAACGATTAAGGGAGGTAAATTTAATGGGTCAAAAGATTAACCCAAATGGTTTCCGTCTCGGTGTTAACCGTGATTGGGAAGCAAAGTGGTATGCAGACAAAAACTACGCTGACACTTTAAATGAAGATTTACGTATTAGAAAGTTCATCTCTGAAAAGTTAGCTGATGCATCTGTTTCCACTGTGGAAATTGAACGTGCTGCAAACAGAATTAACATTTCTATCCACACTGCTAAGCCAGGTATGGTTATTGGTAAAGGTGGTAAAGAAGTTGAAGCATTGAGAAAACAACTTAGCGCTTTAACTAAGAAAAACGTTCACATTAATATTGTTGAAATTAAGAAGCCTGATTTAGATGCTAAATTAGTTGGTGAAGGTATTGCTCGTCAACTTGAAGCAAGAATTGCATTTAGACGTGCAACTCGTCAAGCAACTCAAAGATCTATGCGTTCTGGTGCTAAAGGTATCAAAGTTCAAACCGCTGGTCGTTTGAATGGTGCTGATATGGCAAGAAGAGAATGGCATACTGAAGGTAGTGTCCCACTTCATACTTTAAGAGCAGATATTGATTATGCTTGGGTAGAAGCTGCAACTACTTATGGTCAAATTGGTGTTAAGGTTTGGATTAACCGTGGTGAAATTTTGCCACAACGTAAAAACAAACCTTCTAAGAAAGCGAAGGGAGGAAACTAATAGTGTTAGTACCTAAGCGTGTAAAGCACCGTCGTGAATTTCGCGGTAAAATGCGTGGTGAAGCCAAAGGTGGAAAGACCATTGCATTTGGTGAATATGGTTTAGAAGCTGTTGAATCTCACTGGATTACTAATAGACAAATCGAAGCCGCTCGTGTTGCTATGACTCGTTTCATGAAGCGTGGTGGCCGTGTTTGGATTAGAATCTTCCCACAAAAGTCCTACACTGCAAAAGGTGTTGGTGTTCGTATGGGTTCCGGTAAAGGTGCACCAGCTGGTTGGGTAGCTGTTGTCAAAAGAGGCAAGATTATGTTTGAAATCGGGGGCGTTTCAGAAGACGTTGCTCGTGAAGCTTTAAGACTTGCTTCAAACAAGCTTCCAATTAAGACTAAGTTTGTTAAGAAGAGTTCGGAAGTAGGTGGCGAATCTAATGAAGGCTAAAGATATCAGAGCATTAACCACTGATCAAATGTTAGAAAAGGAAAAGCAATATAAAGAAGAACTTTTTAATTTGCGTTTCCAACAAGCAACGGGTCAATTAGAGAACACCGCTCGCTTGAGACAAGTCCGCAAGAATATTGCTAGAATTAAGACAATTCTTAGCGAAAAAGAATTGAGCAAGAATTAGTTAACGGAAGGGAGTTATTAACTTGAGCGAAACTAACGAAAGAAATAATCGTCACGTATACCAAGGTCGAGTTGTTTCTGACAAGATGGATAAGACTATTACAGTTGTTGTAGATACTTACAAGAACCACCCTGTTTATAAGAAGCGTATTAAGTACTCAAAGAAGTATTACGCTCATGATGAAAACAACGAAGCTAAGATTGGCGATACTGTTCGTATCATGGAAACCCGTCCATTATCACATGCGAAGCGTTACCGTCTAACTAAGATTGTTAAGAAGTCAATTTAATTACGCGGATTTTATTGAGGGGAGGATAAACTAGTGATCCAACACGAAAGCCGTTTAAAGGTTGCTGACAACTCCGGTGCAAGAGAACTCCTAGTTATCAAGATTTTAGGTGGTTCTAAGCGTAAGACCGGTAATATTGGTGATATCGTAGTTGCTGCTGTTAAACAAGCAACACCAGGTGGCGTTGTCAAAAAAGGTGATGTTGTAAAAGCAGTTATTGTTAGAACAAAATCAGGTGCACGCCGTGAAGATGGTTCATACATCAAGTTCGACGAAAATGCAGCAGTTGTAATTAATGCTGATAAGAGTCCTCGTGGAACTCGTATTTTTGGGCCAGTTGCCCGTGAACTGCGTGAGCACGATTTCATGAAGATCGTATCTCTTGCTCCTGAAGTCTTATAATTTTTTAGGGAGGTGCACTGATGTTTGTTAAAACAGGTGACAAAGTAAAAGTTATTGCCGGTAAAGATAAAGGCAAAGAAGGCACTGTACTTTCAGTCAACGCCAAGACTAACCGTATCGTTGTCAAAGGTGTTAATAAGATCAAAAAGCATGAGAAACCTTCACAAGCCAACGCTAATGGTGGTGTGGTAGAAAAAGAAGGTTCTATCCATGCATCTAATGTAAAAGTTATTGCTAAAAAAGAAAATAACGATAAATAGGAGGGAGGACGAATATGGCAAACAGTTTAGTAGAAAAATATTCAAATGAAATCGCACCAGCTATGAACAAAAAGTTTAACTACAATTCAGTTATGGAAATTCCTAAAATTGAAAAAATTGTGTTAAACATGGGTGTCGGTGATGCAGTTTCTAATGCGAAAAATCTTGATGAAGCTGTAGAAGAATTAACTTTAATCTCAGGCCAAAAGCCTTTGATTACTAAAGCTAAGAAATCAATCGCAAACTTCCGTTTACGTGAAGGTATGTCTATTGGTGCTAAGGTTACTCTTAGAGGAGATAGAATGTACGATTTCTTGTACAAGTTGATCAACGTTTCTCTTCCTCGAGTTCGTGATTTCCGTGGAATTAGTTCAAGATCATTCGATGGTCGTGGTAACTACACTTTAGGTATCAGAGAACAATTAATTTTCCCAGAAATTGACTACGACAAGGTAAACCGTGTTAGAGGTTTGGACGTTGTTATTGTAACTACTGCCAACACAGATGAAGAAGCTCGTGAACTTCTTACTGAGTTTGGTATGCCTTTTGCTAAATAATTTGGAGGACATTAATGGCTAAAACATCACAAATCGTCAGAAATCATCGTCCTGCTAAGTTTTCATCTCGTGAATACACTCGTTGCGAGAGATGTGGCCGTCCACACTCTGTTTACCGCAAGTTCAAATTATGCCGTATTTGCTTAAAAGACTTAGCACACAAGGGTCAAATTCCTGGTGTTAAAAAGGCAAGTTGGTAATTAACGGTAAAGGAGGCAAATTAAATGGTCATGACAGATCCTATTGCAGATTACTTGACTAGAATTAGAAATGCTAATATGGCAAAACACAGTTCTGTTGAGATTCCTGCATCATCAATGAAGAAATCACTTAGTGAAATCTTAAAGAACGAAGGCTTTATTCGCGATTACCAAGTTGAAGATGACAACAAACAAGGTATGATCAAGATTTTCTTGAAATATGGTCCTAATAATGAACGTGTTATTTCAGGTTTAAAGCGTATTTCTAAGCCTGGTTTAAGAAACTATGTAAGTGCAGAAAACTTACCAAAAGTTCTTAATGGTCTTGGTATTGCTATCATTTCTACTTCTGCAGGTGTGATTACTGATAAAGAAGCTAGAGAAAAGAACGTCGGCGGCGAAGTTATTGCTTACGTTTGGTAATTTTGACAGAAAGGAGAACTATTAATGAGCCGAATTGGTTTAAAGGTCATCGAGGTTCCTGAAAAGGTCACAGTTACCAAGAATGGTGACGATATCACTGTTAAGGGACCAAAAGGTGAACTTACTAGATACTTTGATCCACGCATTACCTTTGAACAAAAAGATGGAGAAATTCATTTTAGCCGTTCAAGTGAAGCTGACAAAGCTCTTCATGGTACTGAAAGAGCAAATCTTGCTTCCATGATTGAAGGGGTAACTGATGGATATGTTAAGAAGTTAACTTTGGTTGGTGTTGGATACCGTGCAGTTGCACAAGGTAAGAAATTAACATTAAATGTTGGTTACTCTCACCCAGTTGTATTTGAAGCACCAGAAGGTATTACTGTTAAGACTCCATCAGCAACTTCAATTGAAGTTGAAGGTATTTCAAAACAAGTTGTTGGTCAATTTGCGGCAGAAATTCGTGATGTTCGTCCACCAGAACCTTATAAGGGTAAAGGTATTCGTTACGAAGATGAATATGTACGTCGCAAGGAAGGTAAGACTGGTAAATAATAAATAGAAAATTTTTGAGGTGAAATTGTGATTTCTAAACCAGATAAAAACAAATTACGCTTAAAGCGTCATAAACGTATTCGTGGAAAGATTTCTGGTACTGCTGAGCGCCCACGCTTAAGTGTTTTCCGTTCAAACAAAAACATCTACGCTCAATTAATTGATGATGTAGAGGGTGTAACGCTTGCAAGTGCCTCAACAAATGATAAAAATATTTCAGCTGAAGGTTCTAAGATGGAACAAGCTGCTGAAGTAGGTAAAGCTTTGGCTGAAACTGCTGCTAAGAAAAATATCAAGAGTGTTGTATTTGATAGAAGTGGTTACTTATACCACGGTCGTATACAAGCTCTTGCTGATGCAGCACGTGAAAACGGATTAGAATTCTAGGAAAGGAGAATTAACTAATGGCAAACCGCAACGATTCTCGTAGAGATTCTCGTAAAGATCGTAAAAAAGACGATATTGAAGATCAATTAGTAGCAATTAACCGGATCACCAAGGTTGTTAAGGGTGGTCGTCGCATGAGATTTGCTGCTGTTGTAATCGTCGGCGATAGAAAAGGTCATGTAGGTTTTGGTACTGGTAAGGCTCAAGAAGTCCCAGAAGCTATCCGCAAGGCTGTTGAAGCTGGTAAGAAGAGAATGATTAAGGTACCTACTGTTGGTACTACTATTCCACATGAAGTTATGGGCCATTACGGTTCTGGTAACATTATGTTGAAGCCTGCTGAAGCTGGTTCTGGTGTTGCTGCTGGTGGTGCTGTTCGTATTATCATGGATTTAGCTGGTATTTCAGACGTTACTTCTAAATCACTTGGTTCAAATACACCAATCAACGTTATCCGTGCTACTATGGACGGTTTGAGTAAATTAAAGACTCGTGAAGATGTTTTGAAGCTTCGTGAGTCAGCAAAAAGCTTAGAAGATTAAGGAGATTAAATAATGGATTTAAAAGTTACCTTAATTAAAAGCGTCGCACACCGTCTTCCAAAACAAAGAAAAATTGTTAAAGCTCTTGGTCTTGGTAAGGTAAATAGCACTGTTGTTCTTCCAGACAACGCTGCAACTCGTGGCGCTTTATTGAAGATTGCTCACCTGATCTCAGTTGAAGAGGTTAATAAGTAATTAGAATCCAAGGAGGTGCCAATTAATGAAGCTTAATGAATTAAAACCAAATGAAGGTTCACGTCGCAACAGAAAGCGTGTTGGTCGTGGTACTTCTAGTGGTTACGGAAAAACTGCTGGTCGCGGACAAAAAGGTCAATTAGCTCGTACTGGTGGTAAGACTCGTTTAGGTTTCGAAGGTGGTCAAATGCCATTATTCAGAAGAATGCCTAAGCGTGGTTTTAAGAATGTTAACCGCAAAGAATACGCTATTATTAATTTAAATGATTTAAATAGATTTGATGATGGTAGTGAAGTAACTATCGATACATTAAAATCATCAGGTTTAGTTAAAAAAGAACTTGCAGGAGTTAAGTTGTTAGCTAACGGTGAATTAAAGGTTAAGTTAACTGTAAAAGTTAATAAAGCCTCAGAAGCTGCTAAAAAAGCTGTTGAAGCCGCTGGCGGAACTGTTGAGGTGATCTAATGTTCTCGACCTTGAAGAACGCCTTTAAGGATAAAGATATTAGATCAAAAATCTTTTTCACTCTCTTTATCCTATTGCTTTATCGTATCGGGGCTAATATTACAGTTCCGGGTGTTAATGCAAAAGCTATTACACAGGTTGCACAAACTGGTTTGGTCCCAATGTTGGATACAGTAAGTGGTGGTGGACTAGATACATATTCTATTTTTTCACTTGGTGTTTCACCTTACATTACTGCTCAGATTGTTATCCAATTACTCCAAATGGATATTGTTCCTAAATTAGTTGAATGGGGAAAGCAAGGAGAAGTCGGAAGACGAAAAACAAATCAGGTAACACGCTATCTTACTTTAGTAGTTGCCTTCGTTCAAAGTCTTGGTATTACTCTTGGTTTTAATGTTTTAACTGAAATGGGTTTGGTTAAAACACAAACTCCTCAAACTTATATTGAGATTGCCATTATTATGACGGCTGGGACAATGCTTTTGACCTGGCTAGGTGATGAAATCACTGATAAGGGATTGGGAAATGGAGTATCTGTAATTATTTTTGCAGGAATCATTTCTCGCCTTCCGAATGGAATTTATCAATTGTTTAAAGATTTCATTATAAATAATAGTGCTAGCGATCGTTGGCAAGGGATATTGTTCTTCATCGCGATCATTATTGCCATTTTACTAGTAACTCAATTTGTTACATGGTTTCAACAGGCTGATTTACGAGTACCTATACAATATACTCGTAGAGCAGCAACAAGTGGCTCCGAAAGTTTCCTACCATTAAAGGTTAACGTTTCTGGAGTTATTCCAGTTATTTTTGCCAGTTCCTTTATTATTACACCAGCTACAATTTTGATGGCTTTCCAAAGATCTCATGGAAATGAACAATGGTTTAAGATTTGTAATCAAATTTTTAGTTTACAAACCACACCAGGTGCATTAATTTATACACTATTAATTATTTTGTTCACTTTCTTCTATGCCTTTGTTCAAGTAAATCCAGAAAAGTTGGCTGAGAACTTGCAAAAGCAAGGAGCCTATATTCCTAGCGTTTGGCCAGGAAAAGATACACAGAAATATGTATCTAAAATTTTGATTAGATTATCTACAGTAGGTGCGGTATTTTTAGGACTTGTAGCCCTATTGCCACAACTTGCTACGAATATTTTTGGTCTTCCAAGTTCAATTGGACTAGGTGGAACAAGTCTTTTAATCGTCATTGGTGTGGTTTTAGAATTAGCTCGTCAGGTTGATGGGTTACTAATGAAGCGCGAATACGTTGGATTTATTAGATAAGTAAGGATAAAAATGATTAATTTAATTCTTTTAGGTTTGCCTGGTGCGGGCAAAGGAACAGCTTCTGAAAGCATTGTGGATAAGTATCATTTAGCTCATATTTCTACTGGCGATATGTTTAGAGAGGCTATGGCTAATGAAACTCCAGTTGGTTTAGAAGCTAAAAGTTATATTGACAAAGGTAATTTAGTTCCAGATGAAGTTACAGCTAAGTTAGTTGAAGAACGTCTTAAGCAACCTGATACTAAGAACGGTTTTATTTTAGATGGATTTCCAAGAACCACTGTTCAAGCTGAACTTCTTGAAGATATAACTAAGCGGTTAGATAAACCGTTAACTAATGTAATTGCAATTGATGTTGATGAAGATGTTTTAATAAAACGTTTATCAGCACGCTACATTTGTAAAAATTGTGGTGCAACTTATAACAAAATTTCAAATCCAACTAAGGTAGAAGGTACTTGTGATCGTTGCGGTGGACATGAATTTTTCCAACGCGAGGATGACAAGCCAGAAGTTGTTAAAAATCGCTTAGAAGTTAACAAGAAGATGAATACTCCACTTCGTGATTTTTATGAAGAAAAGGGAATTCTTTCAACTGTTAACGGTGAACAAACTCCGGAAAAAGTATTTGAAGACATTGACAAAATTTTAAGTAAAGATTAGTCAGTTATTGTTTTTTTTACGTTCCGTGTTATAATGCCTAAGTGTGACTTATTTGTTCATGTGGAGGAACAATTTTGGCAAAAGAAGATGTCATCGAAGTTGAAGGTAAGGTAGTTGATACCTTGCCTAATGCTATGTTTAAAGTTGAATTAGAAAATGGTGCAACTATTTTAGCTCATGTATCTGGTAAAATTAGAATGCACTACATTAGAATTTTACCTGGTGATAGAGTAACAGTTGAATTATCACCATATGATTTAACTAAGGGTAGGATTACGTATCGTTTTATTAAGTAATTACGGAGGCAAACATGAAAGTTAGACCATCTGTTAAACCAATGTGTGAACATTGCAAGATTATCAAAAGACATGGTCGTGTTATGGTGATTTGCTCTGCAAACCCTAAGCACAAACAACGTCAAGGTTAATAGTTATATATTTTTATTAGGAGGTGCAATTTAATGGCACGTATTGCTGGTGTTGACTTACCCAGAAATAAAAGAGTTGTAGTCGCATTAACTTATATCTATGGTATTGGTGAACCAACTGCAAAAAAGATTTGTAAAGATGCTGGTATTTCTGAAGATGTTCGTACTAATGACTTGACTCCAGAAGATCAAGAAAAATTACGTAGCGAAGTAGATAAATACCGTGTTGAAGGTGATCTTCGTCGTGAAGTTAGTCTTAACATTAAGCGTTTAGTTGAAATCGGTTCATACCGTGGTATTCGTCACCGTCGTGGCTTGCCTGTTCGTGGTCAAAATACCAAGAACAATGCTCGTACTCGTAAGGGTTCAAAGAGAAAATAATTTATTAAATAGGAGGTTAAGTTAATGGCTGCAAAGAAAACAGCACGTAAACGCCGTGTAAAGAAGCATGTTGAAAGCGGCGTTGCTCATATTCATTCTACGTTTAACAATACCTTGGTCATGATTACTGATGTACAAGGTAACGCAGTCGCATGGTCTTCCGCTGGTGCTTTAGGTTTCAAGGGTAGTCGTAAGTCTACACCATTTGCTGCTCAAATGGCTGCAGAAGCAGCTGCAAAATCTGCAATGGATCAAGGCATGAAGCATGTTGAAGTTTCAGTTAAGGGACCTGGTGCAGGTCGTGAAGCTGCTATTAGAGCACTTCAAGCTGCAGGTCTTGAAATTACTGCAATTCGCGACGTTACTCCAGTGCCGCACAACGGTTCCAGACCACCAAAACGTCGTCGTGTCTAGTTTATTCCTGCGTGCAGGACATTACGTTTTGAAAGGGGCCCAGTAATGATTGAATTTGAAAAACCAAATATTACCGTAGTAGACCAAGAGGAGGCATACGGTAAGTTTGTTGTCGAACCACTGGAACGCGGTTTCGGGACTACTTTAGGTAACTCACTCCGTCGAGTTTTACTTACTTCTATTCCAGGGACGGCACTTTCTTACATTCAGATTGATGGAGTATTGCATGAATTTTCAACAATTCCTGGCGTAAGAGAAGACGTCACGAAAATTATTCTTAATTTGAAGAAACTAGAATTAAAGTCACTCTCAGATGAAGAAAAAATTGCTGAAATCGATGTAACTGGTCCAGCAATCGTAACTGCTGCCGATTTAAAGGTCGACTCTGATATTGAGGTCTTAAATCCAGATCAATATATTTGTAGTATTGCTGATGGTGGCCATTTGCATATGAACGTTGCGATCAAATCTGGTCGTGGTTATGTTCCCGCAAGTGAAAACAAGACAGATGACATGCCTATTGGTGTCATCCCCGTTGATTCACTCTTTTCACCAATCAAAAAAGTTAACTACCAAGTTGAAAGTGCTCGTGTTGGTAAAAGAGACGATTATGACAAATTAACTTTAGAAATTTGGACTGATGGTTCAATCACACCTAATGATGCCCTTAGTTTCGCTGCGAAGATTCTTGTAGAACACTTCAAAGTATTTATGTCTACTGATATGGATGCGCAGTTTGATGATGTAATGGTAGAAAAAGAGGACGATAAGAACGAGAAGAAGCTTGAGATGACGATCGAAGAGCTTGATCTATCTGTTCGTTCCTATAACTGCTTGAAACGTGCAGGAATTAATACTGTTCAAGAATTAACTGATAAATCTGAAGCAGATATGATGCGTGTACGTAACTTAGGACGTAAGTCATTAGAAGAAGTAAAGAATAAACTTGCCGACCTTGGTCTATCACTTCGTCAAGATGACTAAGTTGGAATAATAAGGAGGGAAAACTCATGGCATACCGTAAATTAGGTCGCGATAGTGCACACAGAAAAGCAATGCTTAGAGAAATGACTACCCAATTGATCATGAACGAACGCATTGTTACTACTGAAACCCGTGCTAAAGAAATCCGTAAAACTACCGAAAAAATGATTACTTTAGGTAAACGCGGTGATTTAAGTGCTAGAAGAAAGGCTGCTGCTTTTGTTCGTAATGAAATCGCTGATATTCACGAAGAAAAAGATGCAGTTGTTGTAAAATCAGCACTTCAAAAACTTTTCAGTGATATTGCACCTCGTTACAAAGATCGTAATGGTGGATACACTAGAATGTATAAGTTAGCTAACCCACGTAAGGGTGATGCTGCTCCAATGGTAATCATTGAATTAGTTTAATAACGTTAATTTAATATTATTTTATAAATCTTTCACAAAAGCGAGAATAAGCGTGATGATGGTGGCTTTTGCCTAGTCTAGCTTAGATGTTAAATCATCCCTCTTTGTGGATGATTTTTTTTTGCTCTTTTTTTATAATTGATACAATGGCATATACAGAAAAAGAGTAGTGATATTTATGAAAGATAATATAGTAACGGTTCAGCATCTTTCCTTTACTTATAAGGACACAAAACATCCAGCTGTAAACGACGTTAGCTTTAATATTCCAAAAGGTTCATGGACAACCTTAGTTGGTCATAATGGTAGTGGGAAGTCGACAATTGCTCGTCTGTTAGACGGAATCCTTTTACCTGATGAAAACTCTGAAACTTTAATCCAAATTGATGGAATTACTCTTAATGAAAAGACGATGTGGGATATTAGAGATAAGGTAGGTATTGTATTTCAAAATCCTGATAATCAATTCGTGGGAGCAACTGTTGAAGATGATGTAGCATTTGGCTTAGAAAATAGACAAGTTCCAAGATTAAAAATGCAAACCATTGTTCATGATGTAATTAATCAGGTAGGAATGTTAAAATTTCAAAAAAGTGAGCCACAATATTTATCTGGTGGTCAAAAACAAAGAGTAGCTATTGCAGGAATTTTAGCAATTGGTCCGAAATTAATTATTTTAGATGAGTCAACTAGTATGCTGGATCCAGCAGGGAAAGATAAGATTCTAGCCCTCATTAAAAAAGTACAAAAAGAAAATGGGTTGACTATATTTTCGATTACGCATGATATTAATGAGGCGTCTCAAGCAGATCAAATACTTGTTTTAAACCAGGGAACCCTTCTTGCTAGTGGCTCACCAATAGAGATTTTTAAAGATGAATCTTTAATTAAAAGTGCTGGTTTAGAACTACCATTATTTTATAAGGTTAAAAACAAACTTATAAAGCGGGGAATATCTGTTCCTCAAGAAATTGATAATGAAAAAAAGTTGGTGAACTATTTGTGTCAATTAAATTTAAAAATGTAGATTACGTCTATGCTCCCGGAACCCCTTTTCAAACTCAGGGATTAAGTAACATATCTTTTGAAATAAAAGATGGATCTTTTGTAGCAATTGCGGGTCATACTGGTAGTGGCAAATCGACATTGATGCAGCATTTTGATGGATTATTACTGCCGAGTAAGGGGAGTATTACTATTGCTAATCAAACTATTACTGTTGATACACCAAATAAAGTATTAAAAGAAATAAGAAAAAAAGTTGGTTTGGTTTTTCAGTTTCCAGAAAATCAGCTTTTTGAAGAAACTGTTCTTAAAGATGTAATGTTTGGATCGCTTAATTTTGGCTTTTCAGAAGAAAAAGCTAAAGAGCAAGCTATACGCTGGATTGAAAAAGTAGGTCTCCCAGAGGAAACTATGAGTAAATCTCCGTTTGAACTTTCTGGAGGACAAATGCGACGAGTAGCGATTGCTGGAGTAATGGCTTATGAACCAGATATCTTATGTCTAGACGAACCAGCTGCTGGATTAGATCCAGAAGGCCAAAAGCAGATATTTGACATCTTTAAAAATTATCAAAAACTGGGACATACAGTGATTCTAATTTCTCATAATATGGACGATATAAGTAAATATGCGGATGACATGTTGGTCCTAGAACAAGGGCACATGATTAAACATGCTAGTCCAAAAGAAGTTTTTTCAGATGCCGATTGGGTAAAAAAGCATTATTTAGATGAACCCGCCCCGAGTAAGTTAGCTCGTAGTTTGCAAAAAGTTGGTTTTCATTTTTCATCGATGCCACTTACTGTTGAATCGCTAGTAGAAGAGATTTCAAAAGAGTTAAGAGCGAAGGGAGGAAATTAATGAGCAAAATAATTATTGGACGTTATATTCCGGGTGATTCAATTATTTATAAAATGGATCCAAGGGGAAAGATAATTGCTACATTTTTATTCATTGTCATTATTTTCTTGGCTAATAATTGGTTATCTTACTTGTTCTTATCTATTTTTACTCTACTTGCAGTTTGGGCTACGAAGTTAAAACCAAAAGTTTTTTGGGATGGTGTCAAACCTTTAATTTGGTTGATTCTTTTTACATCAGTTTTACAATTGTTTTTTACTACTGGTGGAAAAATATATTGGCACTGGGGAATTTTGAATATTAGTGAATATGGTATTCAAAATTCTATTTTTATTTTCATTCGTTTTGTAATGATTATTTTAATTTCTACTGTTCTTACTTTAACTACAACGTCTTTGGAGATTGCCGATGGAATGGAATGGATTTTAAAGCCATTAGGTTACTTAAAAGTGCCAGTTGCTCAGATTGCTCTTGTAATGTCCATTGCTCTTAGATTTGTACCCATATTATTAGATCAAGCTGTTAGAATTATGAATGCGCAGAGAGCGCGAGGAGCTGATTTTAACAGTGGAGGATTAATTAAAAGAATTCATTCAATTATTCCAATTTTAATTCCATTATTCATTGGTTCTTTAACAATCGCAATTGATTTGGCAACCGCAATGGAAGCAAGAGGCTACCGAGAAGGGGCAAAAAGGACACGTTATCGCGTTTTAAAGTGGTCAAAGTATGATTGGATTAACTTGGGCTATTTCACGCTCTTAACACTAATTTTATTGCTTACAAGGACATATTAAACAATGACGACAAGATATAAATTAACAATGGCATACGATGGGCATCTTTTTCATGGTTTTCAAATTCAGCCAAATGAACGAACAGTGCAGGGAGTAATAGAAGAAGCACTGAAAAAGATGACTAAGGGAAAAAGAGTAGTTGTACATGGTTCTGGACGAACAGACGCTGGAGTTCATGCAAAAGGACAAGTAATACATTTTGACTATCCTGGGAAAAAGATCCCTGCTAAGAATATGATGCTAGCTTTAAATGCACTCATGCCGATTGATACAGTGTTTTTTGATAGTGAAATTGTAGATTCCAATTTTCATGTGCAATATTCAACTAAAGGAAAATGGTATCGCTATATTGTAGATCAACATCGTTTTACTGATCCTTTTAATCGTTTTTATACGGGACATTATCCATATCCTTTAAACATTCAACTAATGCAAAAAGCTGCTAAAGACTTGATCGGGGAACATGATTTTACTAGTTTTGCAGCAAGTGGTGGACAAATTGTTGATAAAGTTCGAACAATTTATTACGTAAATATCACTTCTGATCCAGATAATAAAAAAATTATTTTTGACTTTATTGGAAATGGCTTTTTATATAATATGGTGAGGATCTTAGTTGGTACGTTATTGGAAATTGGCAATAAGAAACGGCCAGTAGATGATATACCACGAGTTTTGGCGGCCAAAGATCGTCAA
Source organism: Lactobacillus taiwanensis DSM 21401 (assembly GCF_001436695.1). Taxonomy (GTDB): domain Bacteria; phylum Bacillota; class Bacilli; order Lactobacillales; family Lactobacillaceae; genus Lactobacillus; species Lactobacillus taiwanensis. Next base: position 15,663 of record NZ_AYZG01000001.1, on the reverse strand, counting down.
GAAGTTAGAACAACGGCACCTGCAAGTGGTTTATATTTACAGCATGTTTTTTATGAAGATGTTCCTAAAAAATATCGATTAGACCTTAAAAAAGATTGACTTTTTGGACAAAACGACGTAAATTAGTATACGTATGTTTGTCCACGATAGGCCCCGGAAACTTATTGTTTGTCAAACAGAAGAAAAACGGAGGAATTTAAAGTGCGTACTACCCCATTAGCTAAAACTAGTGATATTAAACGTAAGTGGTATGTTATCGATGCGACTGATGTTTCACTTGGTCGTTTATCAACTGCTGTAGCATCAATTTTAAGAGGTAAGAATAAGCCTCAATATACACCAAATGTTGATACTGGTGATTATGTTATTGTTGTTAACGCAGGTAAATTGAAGTTGACTGGTAAAAAAGCAACTGATAAGATCTACTACCACCACTCAGATTACCGTGGCGGTTTAAGAGCTACTCCTGCCGGTGAATTATTAGCTAAGAACCCAGTAAGATTAGTTGAATTATCTGTAAAAGGCATGTTGCCAAAGAATACTCTTGGTCACCAAGAATTCATGAAGATGCATGTTTACGCTGGTGAAGACCACGAACACGCAGCACAAAAGCCTGAAAAGTTAGACATCAACGAATTAATCTAGGAGGTTTTAAATAATGGCACAACAAGCAGCTTACGCTGGAACTGGTCGTCGTAAAGATTCTGTTGCCCGCGTACGTTTAGTACCAGGCAATGGTCAAATTACCATTAACAAAGAAGACGTAACTAAGTACATTCCATACCCTAACTTGGTTCAAGATATGAAGCAACCATTAGCATTAACTGAAACTGAAGGTCAATACAACATTGAAGTTAATGTTAACGGTGGTGGTTTCTCAGGACAAGCTGGTGCAATTCGTTTAGGTATTGCACGTGCACTTCTTGAAGTTGACCCAGATTTCCGTGGTCCACTTAAGAAGGCTGGCATGTTAACTCGTGACCCAAGAATGAAGGAAAGAAAGAAGCCAGGTTTGAAGAAAGCCCGCAAAGCTTCACAATTCTCAAAGCGTTAATATTTACTATCAGAAATGTTGTTATATCAACGTTTTCGAGACTTCAAATGGTCACCTATGGTCACAATACTATAGGGAAGCCAATAGATTTAAGGCATTCGCATCTTGCGAGTGCTTTTTTTCTGGCATTAATTCTAAATAATATTTTTCAGTAGTTAAGATTGAATCATGTCCTAATCTTCTGCTAACATAGGATAAAGGAATATTATTACTGAATAAAAAAGAAGCGTGGGTATCTCTTAAACCATGAAATGTGGTTGAGGGGATACCTATTTTTTTGAGTAATTTTTTAAGTAGCTCAGATTGCTTGAAACTAAACCAATCAAATAGGTAGCCCGAATCTTTACTTGGTATTGTTTTTAATAGGTCATAAACATCTTTTGGAATAGTTACACTACGTCTAGAATGTTTAGTTTTTAATTTAGTGTCGTCAGTAGTCGGACTTATTGACCTTCTTACTTCAACGCAGTAATATTGGCCATCATAATGCACATCTTCTGGTTTGATACCCAAAATTTCACCACGTCGTAAACCAGTACTAATTTCAAGTAAAACCATTAGGTTAAATTCATCGTCTGTATGTTCAAGTAAATAATGTTTTAACTTAGTTAAATCAGACATTGATAAAGCTTTATTACGTTTAGGTAATTCCTTACCATGAGCTTTAAGCAGACTAGCAAAGTCATTATAAATGTATCCTTTTGCGTAAGCATAACGAAGAGCTGTCCTAATTTTCTTTAATAATTCAACTACAGTCTTTTTAGAATGTGTTTCTCCATACTTATCTAAAATTTTTTGCATTTGTACATCATCTAGTTTTCCTAGTTTGGCAGTAGGAAAGAGATTATTAATTACTAATCCAGCTTTTACATAATTATTGAATGTAGCTTTTCTAACATCATTAATTTTGATGGTATGCACATATAAGTAATAAAAATCCTTAAAAAGTGTATTTTGATGAGCAATAGCTTTACCTTTTGCTTTTTCAAGTTCTAGAGTAGTACCCCAAACTTTAGCTTCATTTTCTGTTTTAAATGTTTTGGTTAAATAATCACGCTTTCCATGTTGATAAATTGTTACTCTAGCTCTGTAGGAAGAGCCACGTTCTTCAATAGTTGCCATATATTTAAATCGTCCTTTCAAAAATAAAAGGTCGATCATCTTACTAGATTTAATGTAGCAGATGGTCGACCTTCAATCAAATTTTCTTTAAAGTTGTTTCTTTTTGTTTTATGAAGTCTTCAATACTTTCGATAGTAAAACGCTCGCTATGGTCACTTAGTGGAAATCTTTTAAAGTCAGGATTAGCACGAAAAACTTTATCAAAAGTTTTCGGATCGATACCGATGTACTTTGAAGCTTCTTCACGAGTAAGTAATTTAGCCATAAAGTTTCTCCTAAAATTATCTAAGAAACAAAAGTGGAATTAAATATATTACCAGTTGCTAATCATTATTTTTCTCACTATCAGTATGACTGGTATTTTTTTGCTTTTTTATTTTCCAAATTGCTTCGGCTATCTGGTCCTCTTTTATTAGATCAGCTTTCATCTCATCGTAATTATCTTCTGTTAAATGTAGCGTAATGATTCTCCTATTTAATTGTTCAAATGAATCTATTAAACCATTTACTATGTTTGCTCCTTGGTAAAAGGCTATAGGACTATATGGAGTAGTGATATAAACTGCACGTGCATTGAGATATTTGTCATGATACCTTGCAGGTGCCATCTTATCTATTTCCCAAGGATCAAGTAGAGTCAGCAATTGACCGTATTCATAGTCACGGGGACGTAAATCATTGATGACTATAAATTCTTCTCCACGGTATTCCTGAAAGTGGTCACGTTGTGAACCGAGAATTACAAAATTATTTGGATGAAGTTGCTCAAGAATTTCACGAACCATTTTTGTTTTACCAATCCCTGATTCTCCATAAATCCAATAAGTTGTGCATTTTTGTCCTTTAAAGTCTTGGAGAAATTGTTGATGCTTTTTATAGGCTAAGATGTCCTCAATATGATCTAATAAAGTTTTGTGTTTTGCCATTTCAAGAACTCCAATTTTTTCTTGAAGTTCAGTTTTTGTCAAAATTTCGTTAGAATAATCGTCTATTAAGTCGTCTATATCTTTCTTAGATGGTTTAGCAACTTTTTTCCTAATCTGTTTGATTCTCGTTTCAAAATCAAAGGATGATATAACTTCAGTAGGACTATAGTGGTGCTTATCTTTGGCATTCCTAGTTTCATGAATTAGGTAACTATATGCATTACCAATCGTGTTTCTCCAAACTTCAATATATTCTTGTTTGTCATTGAATAATTTAGCAATACGAGAAATTGTTTTTGCATCCTTAAACTTCAGAACTACATGAAAATGAGGTCTGATAGTTTTTCCATCTTTGTCAATATCTTTATTATGAAGTATGTAGGCCCATTCTTCGGCAGAGGATTTTTCTAATATTGTCTTTAAATCTTCTTTTTTAAATGGTAAATGGTTAAGATCCTGAGTGTACATGAATTGTCTGGCTCTAATTGCCTTTTTCACATTTTGTTTTCCCCTTCCTTTACACGTTTTACACAATTAGTTGTCGGGGCTGATAACAAGCTCTCAGCCCCAGTATGATAGGGATACATTGCATTTTTACACGGGATACTTGAATAAAAGTGCGAGTGCCTACGCTTCCGCGTTTTCCCTTGACAGGGCACGCGGGCTACGGCACTCGCACTATTTTATTTTCTTCCTGATCGGATATAGTAATGTCCCTGTCTTTCTAAATTTGAAAATGAATATTCCTTCTGACTACTATCAATTGCTTCCCACAGTTTTTGCATCCTATCTTCAAGTAGTTTAGATGCTGTTAGATTATTGGGAATGCGCAAACAAATATACAATTTATTTTCTTTATATTCTGCATAAGTGTATTTTAAGCAGGAATTATAAATATTATTGACATTATTTATTTTGGTCTGTCCTGTGTAATTATTAGTCTCTGCAGGAATGACTAGCATTTGACGAATATTCTTTGTTAAAATCAAAGATTTTATATAAGAAATAAATTCTTTAGTTATAATTTGGTAAAAAATAAATACCATGCTTATTACTAATAACAGAAAGGTAGCTATTACGAGATGTTGCAGAATAAGACCTTTTAACTTATAAATAAACCAATTGATTATAATCAGTAAACTTGTACTGAATACTAATACTAGTGGTAAATAAAATTTTATTGGTGCTGGTTTATATGTATTGGATATCGGGCTCATAGTATACCTTCTTTCAAACTGTATGTAGGCGTTAATAATGGCAACACCTGAAAAGGATGTTCATTATCTGTGATTTGAAAGAGACCTGTACCTTTTCCTGTAGGGATAAGAATACCGTCTGGATCAATATCAAATAGAAATTGAGTTGTTTTCTTGTTGATATTACCAAGTTGCAAGCAAACGTTGGCCTGTTCTCTTACGGCAATGGGTAACGCATCATTTGAAAAGCGCTGACTTACTAAAAGTAGATGAACTCGTGTAGCTCTACCAAGTAAAGAAATTTGAGACAGTAAGGAGAAAAAGCTATCTTTTATTTTCTTTGGTAGGCCGTCAGTTAAAGCCAATACCTCATCTATACATATAGTTATATGTTTAAATTCATGATGAGGGTCTTGGTACAAGATCCTTTGGCGTTGATAAATAATTTTAACTAATTTTGAGAGTATATCGCTACACCGACTCACAAAATCACTATTAGACATCTCCTCAGTTGGAAATATCGTTCTACTATCTAAACCGTATATGTGTGACCACCGAGCTGGCACATCACACTTAGGATCAATGATATACAGATCGGATATATTTTTTAGATGAAGAATTGTCAAAAAGTAAGTTAAGGCATAAGATTTACCAGCTCCTGAATTTCCTGCTATCAAAATTGAAGTTGCTTTATCATAATTAATAGAAACATTTTGCATGATATCTATATATTTATTAGTATTAGAGTTAAGGTATGATTTCATATCGGTTATTTGAAGCCTTCTGCTTACATTTGTCCATGGATAGTAGAAGGCTCTTTTGCTGCCAAAATCATATTCATCTGTTTCTACTAAATACATCGTAGATTGCTTTAATAAAGATTTGTAGGGATAAAGAGAAGCATTCGCTATTTTATAAATACGTTGATATAAATCAGTATCTAAAATATAGCTAGCTGGTAATCTTGGAATAAACAAAAAACCATTTTTCAATATTTTCACCTTAAAGCTATTTGTATAGCTAGTTTCTCCTGCCAGATCCAATGACATGTTAAGGCATTGAGTCAAATAGCGAGGGATATCTTCTATATCTCTTATCATTTTTGTACCTCAATTCCTTTTGCTCGAAAGTATACGTTATTACCAACTTCACACGCTTCTAGGGTCTGAAATTTAACTTTAGTGAACTTAGGAGGAAGTGAAATTCTATCTGTGAATTTCACTTTAAAAGGTTCAGTATTCTCCCCAATAAACCAAGCTTGATAGCCGATGATTTCATCTGTAGGCTTTTGATCTACCCATTTTACTTGGGCAATGAGTTCATTTGATAAAGAATAGATTGATTCATGAGAATCAATGTATAATTTAGCTGTAGGTTCTGAATAACCTGAATTACGTTTAATTTTCATTGTTGAAAACTTCTTTCTAGTATTTTTTTAAGATCAGCTCATCTTCACTATCTACTTTAATTTGAAAGAGGTTCTTTTACACGTACATCTTTATAATCACAACTTTTGACGGAGGAGGTTTATTAATATGCCTAAACCTAAGTATCCAATACCAAATAATAATTTTCCAAGATTTATAAATGAATATCTTCGAGGTCATTCAGATTCACAAAATGATATGGCGCGTAAAATGAATCAAATGATTCCTAAAGAATTTGCGATACCAATTGATACTTCAGAAATGAAGAGTGGTAATTCAAATATTTTTAGTTGGAGAAGGGGAAATCGACCCAAAGAGCCAATAATTAGAGAAGCTTTATGCAAAATTTGTGTAATTGATTATATTGAAAGCCTTTTTCTTATACCTGCTAATGCTACTGAATATTTAATGAAAGTTTACAATTATATTGCTGATTTCATTAAAACATTCGATATTGGTGATAAAAATATTTCACTAAATATGTATAATATTGGTTTTGTAATATCCAGTAATAATAGGTCAAAAAATTACCTAAATTTAGATTATTTAATATCTTTAATAATTCGTACCGAAGAGGATAGAAAAGATATTTTTAATAAAATTACACTAAACAGATTAATAGAAGGAAAGATTGATGAAAGTCATAGTTATGAGATACTAACCAGACCACAACCTCCATACACGTTTTTTGAATATTCTGATACCAATCTTCATATGACGAATGAAAAAAATAATTTATATTTATTTCCACCAAATTTTATGTTCGATTTACTAAGTAAAAGCTTTGAAAATTTAAGACCTGACTTGGAATTTTTGTTGAATGAAGATAGGTCGAAAGTTAACAATTACAATTATAATTATTTTAGAATGTATCTTTTTAATGACACTACAGATGAAAATATATTATGCTTTAATACAGCAATAAATTTGTTGATTGAGTGGGTAGGAAAATTGGATGAATTTTATTTAAATGAATTGGCGAAATTGGGAATTAGTGAGGATGAAACTTTTTATAAAAGTTCATCTAAAGTAATGCTGGAAAATAACGATTTATTTGGAAAAAGAAAATAGAATTTAAAAAAGAAAGTTTCAGTATGGATGTAACAACTCAAAAAAGAAATGCAAAACAATTTATACAAGATTGGAAAGATCGTGGAAGAGAAAAACAAGACAGTCAATCATTTTGGCTGTCTTTGTTGCGTGAAGTTTTAGGTGTTGAAAATCCAGAAAACTTCATTAAGTTTGAAGAAAAAGTAAAATTATCACACGATAGTTTTATTGATGGCTACATTGAGCAAACACATGTGATGATTGAACAAAAAGGAAGTAATAAGGATTTAGATAAGGCAATTAAACAATCAGATGGAAGGTTATTAACACCCTTTCAACAGGCTCAAAGATATTCTGCTGCATTACCATATTCACGCCGACCACGTTGGATTGTTACTTGTAACTTTAGAGAATTTCGTATCTATGATATGGAACATCCTAATTCAGAACCGGTGAAGATTGAATTAAAAGACCTTGAAACTAGCTATTATCAACTTGAATTCTTAGTAGATAAGAGTAATGAACATCTAGAAAAAGAAAAACAGGTTTCCTTAAGTGCGGGTGAACTAGTTGGTCAAATTTATGATGAACTTTTAGATCAATACAAAAATCCAGATAGTGAACATTCTCAAAAGAGTATTAACCAACTTTGTGTAAGGATCGTATTTTGTTTGTATGCTGAAGATGCTGGCATTTTCGGTAAAAAGAATATGTTTCATGATTATCTTGAAGAATTTGATGCCAGACATATGCGTAAAGCTTTGATTAACCTTTTCAAAGTACTGGATACAAAAATTAAAGATCGTGATCCATATCTTGAAGATGATGAACCTAAATTAGCCCAATTTCCATATGTTAATGGTGGGATGTTTTCAGATGAAAATATTGAGATTCCGCCATTTACTGATGAATTGAGAGATTTATTACTTAGCAAAGCAAGTGATGAATTTGATTGGTCTGAAATTAGTCCTACTATCTTTGGTGCAGTATTTGAATCAACATTGAACCCAGATACTAGACGTCAAGGAGGGATGCATTATACTTCTATAGAAAATATTCATAAGGTAATTGATCCATTATTCTTAGATGAATTGAAGGATGAATTGAATGAAATAAAGAAGGTCAAGCAACCGGCAAAATTAAAGAAGAAGGCTAGTGCATTTCAAGATAAATTAGCTAATCTAACATTCTTTGATCCTGCTTGTGGCTCGGGCAATTTCTTAACTGAAACATATTTACAATTGAGGCGATTGGAAAATGATGCTATTAAGCTAATTTATCCTAATCCTTCTCTTGATGTTGGACAGGCTCAAGATATTATTAAGGTATCTATTCAACAATTTTATGGGATTGAAATTAATGACTTTGCTGTATCTGTTGCAAAGACTGCTTTATGGATTGCCGAAAGTCAGATGCTAGAAGAAACTAAAGATATTTTCTATGCCGATTGGGATTTCTTACCATTAAAGACATATACAAATATTCATGAAGGTAATGCACTAAGAATATATTGGAACGATGTTCTTCCAAACTATGCTTGTCACTACGTTATGGGGAATCCTCCTTTTATAGGAACAAAATATGAATCCGAAGATCAAAAAGAAGATATTTCACATTTATCTAAAAAGTTAAAGGGGATAGATTATGTATCTGGCTGGTATTATAAAGCAATGATGTATATGAAAGATGCAAAAATAGAAACTAGCTTTGTATCTACAAATTCAATAACACAAGGCCAACAGGTACCAATACTTTGGAGTATTATGTTGAAAAATAAAATAAATATTAATTATGCTTATAGATCATTTGTATGGAATAGTGAGGCCAAGACTCAAGCTCATGTGCATTGTGTAATTATAGGCTTTTCATATCTTAAACGGTCTACAAAGTTGATATTTGATGGACAATTAGTCAATAAGGTAGATAATATTAGTCCATACTTAATATCTGCGCCAAATATAATTGTTACTTCTAGAAGTAGGCCTATAAAAGCTGACAGAAAAATTATACGAAAAGGGAGTCAACCTACAGATGGCGGGAATCTTATATTAAATGATATAGAAAAAAGTGAACTAATTACTCAAGAACCTATTACAGAAGCTTACATAAAAAGATATATGGGTGCTAGTGATCTAATAAATAATAGATATAGATATTGTTTATGGTTAAAAGATTGTCGCCCAGCCGAATTAAAAAAGATGCCATTAGTATTGGAACGTTTAAAGAGGGTACAAGCTAGTCGATTAGCAAGCAAAAAGAAAAGTACACAAAGTTGGTCTGATATGCCGGCTTTATTTACTGAAGATAGACAACCAAATGTAGATTATTTAATGATTCCTGTTGTATCGTCACAGCAGAGAAAATATATTCCAATGGCTTTTGTCAGTAAAGATGTTATTGCAAATACTAATTCACAAATTTTACCGGATGCTAGTTTATATGACTTTGGAATATTAGAATCTAATATGCATATGGCATGGATGAGAACGGTGGCTGGAAGAATGAAAAGTGATTATGCTTATTCTGCAAGAATTGTTTATAATAATTTTCCATGGCCTTCTCCAACGGAAAAGCAAAAAGAAAAAATTGAAAAAACAGCTCAAGCTATCTTAGATGCACGTGCATTATATCCAGATAGTTCTCTAGCAGATCTCTATGATCCGTTAACTATGCCAAGAGAATTGCTTAAGGCGCATCAAGATAATGATCGTGCAGTGATGGAAGCCTATGGGTTACCTGTTAAGGGAACTACAGAAAGTGATGCTGTTGCTCACTTGTTTAAGATGTATGAAAAATTGATAGCTGAGGAAAAGTGATGACAGATTTTGAAAAAAAGATCAATAGTCTTATAAAAGTAGATGAAGATGTATACCATGATTTTAAGCTAGAATGGTATGACAAACATCACCGAGATGAAATGATAAAAGATATCTTTGCTTTTGTTAATACAACCCATCATGAGGATTGTTATCTGATAATTGGAGTTAGAGATTCTGATCTTAAAGTTGTAGGTGTAGATGGTGATAAAAATAGACTCACTACCGATAAATTAACTCAATATATAAATGATTTACCAATTGCTAATCACTCTGTTCCTAATACTAAGGTTAAAAGTTTAAAAATAGATAATCATGAAATAGATGTAATTATTGTTAAGAATAGTGATGATGTTCCTGTGTTTTTAAATGAGGAGTATCATCCAAAACAATGTAAGAATGTTATTAGACCAGGTCAAATTTTTTGTAGGTTAAATAATATTGAAACGCCTATTAATGGAACTGCAACAGATTTTCAAGTTGAAAGGCTTTGGAAGAAAAGACTTCATTTAGATTTACCTCCGAGAGAAATATATAAGGCTAGATTACGTGAAATAGATAACTGGGAATACTTTGAAACTGATAAAGTTGGTTTTAGATATATATTTGACCCTGATTACTGCATGTATCTAGAGAACAATGATGAGGGACGTAATATTGTAGAATCATATTCTCTCAATCAGACAAGAATTACGATTAATTGGGATACTTTAAAACTCATGTATCACGGACAGATATTGGAAGAAATTATGGTTGTTTGGCTTGATGGAATAAGATTTTTAACAGTGGCGCCCAATATAGGTTCTTTGAATCCTTTGAGTGACAAGCCATTATATTTTCAGTACTTATTGACGGACTCATTAGATTTTGAAATAGAACAATTTTTCTTAAATAATAGAGAAAGAGGTATTAGTCCTGATGCTTTTCAGAAAGATACTTTATTAAAAAATATAGTAATTTTTAAAGACGAAATTCAGAAGGAACAAATATGTAAGTTGCTTGAAGAAGATCTTGATACCGTTAGAAGTTTTGTGAGACCTTCATCAGACCAATTAAAATACGCAAAAGCTAAACTCGAGGCAGAATTGAATAGGGCACAGCTACCGCAGTTTATTAATGCGGTTGAGCAAATGTGTACAGAACAAAATACTGCAGATTATATAAAAAGGTTTATTCAATCAAAAGTTAGTAAAGAAAGATAAAAATGGTGTTAGACAAGAAAATAGAGGACAAAAATTTCATTGATAGAACTGGCAATAACTCGCAAGTACGAGGTGTTAAATAATTGAATTTTAGGCAAGCGTTTGAACTTATTGATCAATTACTTTATAGAAAGAATTATATTGTAAACCTATTTCTTAATTGTTTTATATCAAAAAAACTCCATCCAACTAAGGATGAAGTTAAGTAAGATAATCGACCTAAATTGGTTACAATTGGTCACAATGCTTTCCAAGTTAAAGAATTTTATTCCGTTTTCTTCCATTATATGGTGAATTAATTCAAAAATAGTATGGAATCGAATGGATATTAATTATTGAAAATGGATAATTGTTCCAGTTTTGCTAGCTACAAGTTCTCAAAGCGTTAATATTTATATATTACGTTTATACGAAAAGACATCTCGCAAGAGGTGTCTTTTTGCTTTCTAATGAATATTTGAACTATAAAATAAAAAATATAAATATTATAGTAGTTTTAATAAATAGTCAAAAAAATATAGACAAAGAAAAAATTAAGCCTTATTGTTTAATTTTAGAGCTAATTAATATAGTTTGATTTGGAGATTTAATAATGGTTAAAGTCATTAAAATCAAGTATGGCAACACGAAGTGTTATCTGATTCAGGGTACAAAGAAAACAATTTTAATCGATACGGATTGGGTGGGTACATTATCTAGATTTTTTAAGAAATTAGGTGAATATGACTTAAAACTTCAAAACATTGATTATTTGTTTATAACACACTATCATCCTGATCATATGAGATTAGCACAAGTTCTTGCTGATTATGGTATTAAATTAGTTGTGTTAGACTCTCAGCTAAAATATATTCATCAGTCAGATTATATTTTTGAAAGACAAAGAAATAGTGAATTTGAGCCCATAAAAGATAAACAAGTGTTAGTATTACCTATTACTAAAAGTAGAAAATTTTTAAAGAAATGTGGTATAGATGGGGAAATATTAGGTACGCCTGGTCATAGTAATTGTTCAGTTTCTTATATTTTAGATAATGGTGAAGCTTTTGTTGGTGACTTATATCCTATTGAACAGGTAGCCTTATACGATAATCCTGTTTTAACAAAAAGCTGGGAAAAATTGAAATATGCAAATGTAAAAAAGTTCATTTTGCTCATTATGCAGATGAAATTATTTCTGATTGGTCACAAATAAAAAGAGTATAGACTAAATAAAAATAATATTATATGATAAAAAACAAATATTAAGATTAAAACGAGGAAAGCTATATGAATAACCTTGATGCTTTAAGAAACGATTGCATTATTAAACAAAAGCGCGGGCTACACTTTATTTTCACTTCAGTAATAATTTGGATAGGGATTTTGCTAGTTAATCTTTCTTCAATGCCTCTTCTTACTAAGAATTTATTTACATTTATGTGCACAGCATTGTTATTACCAATTGCATTTTTGATGTCTAAATTATTAAAAATTGATTTTCAGAATAAGGATAATCCCTTAACTGTTTTAGGAGTTTTACTCTCATCAAATCAAATTTTATATTTGTTGATTGCCATGTGGATTTATTCAGCAATTCCAAACAAGATGGTAATGGTTATTGCTATTATTTTTGGAGCGCACCTATTACCTTATAGTTGGCTATACAAATCAAAATCATATTTAATATTTTCGATAGTTATTTCATTTTTAGCTTTATTTATTGGACTAACGTCTTCTTTGGTAGTTTTGGCTAGTCTGATGATAATAATCGAGTTAGTATTCGGATTTACTTTAGTTTTGGAAAATAAACGAGAAATAGAGGATTCGTTAAACGATTAAAAGTAAGAGTATAAAAAGTACCAAGATTTAAAAGAAAATTTATATGCTGCATATTTTGTGGGCTTCGTATTTCTTTGTGGTGCACTCTTGCGTAATAAAATTGAGTGGAATTGGCTAAGATCGATTTTTGAATTTGGATTTTTATTTGAAGTAGTATCATTGCGCTATAAATTTTGGAAATGAAGAGAAAAGACTTAGTTGATAAAAAGTAACTTTAGATATTTAAACCCATCTTAAGAATTTGTGAGAGCTTTGAACTATAATAATGTAGAAAGTTAATTTTAAGAAAGGTTCTATATTATTTATATGAAATATTTAATTACTGGAGCGACAGGTAATTTAGGCGAAAAGATAACCCGTTGGCTTCGAAATATGACGCCTGAAAATAATATTCGAGTTGGAATTCATAATTTAAAAAAGTCAAATAAGTTTGACGATTTAGATGTTGAAAAAGTAAAGCTGGACTATTTTGATTTAGATACCCTTCAAAAGGCCGTTTCTGGTATTGACTTGGTGATTTATATTCCAAGCATTACTTATAACTTGCAGAAAAGAATTACAGAATTTGAAAATGTTTTACAAGTTGTAAAAGAAGCTAAATCTAAATTGATTTTTGTAAGTTTTTTCGCAGATCAAGAGAATAATCCATTTGTGATGTCCCCATTTTATGCATATGTACCAAGAAGACTTGCTAGCTCAGGAATTGAATATAGCATTGTAAAAAATAGTCTTTATGCCGATCCATTAGTTCCGGACTTAGATGAGTTGATTCAACGTAAGAATATTATTTATCCGGTTGGAGCTAAGCCATTATCATTTATAACTCGTAATGATAGTGCACATGCAATTGCTTGTTTAGCTATGCAACCAGTGATGAGAGATCAGGGACAAACATATCTTTTAAGTATGGATAAAAATTATAATATGGTTGAGCTATCTTATATTATGTCTCGAATTACAGATCATCAAATCGGTTATGCACCAGTGACAACCGATGAATTTGCTAAAATTTATGCTGATGAAGGTGATGGAGTAGAACTTGCTTCAATGTATGCAGGTGGTGCTAAAGGCTTGCTGAGTGCGACGTCTGATGATTTTCATAGGCTAACTGGAAGAGAACCAGAAGAGATGGAACACTTTTTAAGAAATGGTTATCAAATTGCGCGATTATAGTTCCTAATGGTTTAATTTAAAATAAAATATGTTATACTAAATATAGTAAGTGCTTAGAGAAAAATTAATTGTAATTATAAGTGTAGACGCAATGCTGAGAAAAGACCGTAAGTTTGCTATTAGCTACACGTACTTTTAATTTAGGTATGAATTAAAAGTTATCTTATTATTTTAACTGTTATATACGAAAAAAGAGATCAGACATTAAAATCTGATCTCTTTTTCGATAAAAATAATTAGAGACTTTGATCAATATTCTTAGCTAAGTAATCGTAAAGCATAGCTTTTTCTAATTCTTTAGTATCATAGCCTAAGGTACGAGCAATAGTGTAGGCGTAGGCCCAAGCAGTAGCAGGTCCGCGGCTAGTAATGATTTTGTGTTCTTTATCCACAACAGTAATATCAGTGCTGAAGTGGCCATTTGGACATTCTTCTTCGATTTGTTTTTCAAAACCTGGATAACAAGTGTAGTTAGCTCCTTCAAGTAAGCCATAGTGTCCTAAAGCAATTGGAGCAGCACACATTGCAGCATCCCATTTACCATTTTTATTTCTTTGAATCATTAAGTCAGCGAGCTTTTTGTTATTTCTCAAGTTCAAAGCGCCAGTTCTTCCGCCAGGGAAGGCAACTAAGTCATAATCAAGAAGTGAATCATCCACAACTTTATCACAAGTAAGTAAAATATGGTGGTCACCATTAATTTCTTTTTTATCTAAACCGACCATATCACAATCAATATTTAATCGACGTAATACGTCAACAACGCTAAGGCCTTCAACTTCTTCACAGCCATCTGCGAAGACAACAGCTACTTTTGTCATTTAAAAGTCCTCCTTTTTTATTAAGTACTATACATTTTTTATTTTAACGCATTAAAATAATATTTTTTAATTTGAAGATTAAAAAAGAATCAAGAAAATGCGTATATAAATATAGAGGAAAAATTAGCGAAAGATATTGTATTAGGAAAAATTGTGAAACACTAAATATAGTAGTGTTTTTTAAAATACTTGAATTAACGCAGTATTCTGTTAACATTGAGATAATTGAGACAGAATTTGTGAAACAATTTAAGAAAAGAGGGTAAAAAGATGGCTACTGAAGTTTATTTAGTAAGACATGGGGAAACGATGTTCAATCAATTGAATAAGGTTCAAGGTTGGGCAGATTCACCATTAACTGTAAAAGGAATTAATGATTTAAAAGTAACTGCATCGAATCTATCTCAGGTTCACTTTGATAAAATGTATAGTTCTGATTTGAAGAGAGCCATTGATACAGTTCACTTAATTGCGAATGCAAATGAGGTTTCAGAAATAGGAAAGATTAAGAAGTTCCCAGCATTTCGTGAAGTATTTTTCGGTACTTTTGAGGGTGACGATATTGATGAAACTTGGAAAAAGGTTGCCAAGGCCGGCGGAATGGAGCCTACAAGTGATGTGGTAAAAATTATTCAGACTTTAGGAATTCATGATTTTCGTGAAGCTACTAAAAAAGCTGACCCACGTCATTTAGCAGAAGATGCAGAAGCTTTAGATAATCGAATGAATCAGGCAATTAGTCAATTAGCTGAAGAAACTAAGGGGGTCGGAAGAGTCTTAATAGTTTCTCATGGTGACTTTATTAAAACTTTAGGAATTAAGTATTGGGATCAAACTAGTCATGATCATGATATTCCATTTCCAGATAACGGAAGTGTTACGCGAGGAATTATTGATGATAATGGAAAATTTAGAATAATTAATTACGGTGTTAAAAATACTGATATACCAAATTTATAAGATGCAGCTATCAAGTTGCATCTTTTTTAATATAAATTTGGGCTGTTTGTCAAATCCTGTTGATGAATAGTTTTGAAAAAGAATCAAGCAACTAA
>NZ_AYZG01000050.1:4913-5510 GCF_001436695.1 Lactobacillus taiwanensis DSM 21401 | reverse complement strand
AGCTTAAGTAACTCGGTAAGCATGAGCGAGAGCTTATCTAACTCAGTAAGTATGAGTGAAAGCTTAAGCAACTCAGTAAGCATGAGTGAAAGCTTAAGCAACTCAGTAAGCATGAGTGAAAGCTTATCTAACTCAGTGTCAATGAGCGAAAGCTTAAGTGACTCAGTAAGCATGAGTGAAAGCTTAAGTAACTCAGTAAGCATGAGTGACAGCCTAAGTAACTCAGTATCGATGAGTGACAGCTTAAGTAACTCAGTAAGCATGAGTGACAGCTTAAGTAACTCAGTAAGCATGAGTGATAGCTTAAGTAACTCAGTATCGATGAGTGAAAGCTTGAGTAACTCAGTAAGCATGAGCGAAAGCTTATCTAACTCAGTAAGCATGAGCGAAAGCTTAAGCAACTCAGTAAGCATGAGCGACAGCTTAAGTAACTCAGTAAGTATGAGTGAAAGCTTAAGTAACTCAGTAAGTATGAGTGACAGCTTAAGTAACTCGGTATCAATGAGTGAAAGCCTAAGTAACTCAGTATCGATGAGTGAGAGTTTGAGTAACTCAGTAAGCATGAGTGACAGCTTAAGCAACTCAGTGTCAATGAGT
>NZ_AYZG01000050.1:2104-4903 GCF_001436695.1 Lactobacillus taiwanensis DSM 21401 | reverse complement strand
AGTTTAAGTAACTCAGTAAGCATGAGTGAGAGCTTAAGCAACTCGGTATCAATGAGCGAAAGCTTAAGTAACTCAGTAAGCATGAGTGACAGCCTAAGTAACTCAGTGTCAATGAGTGAAAGTTTGAGTAACTCAGTATCGATGAGTGACAGCTTAAGTAACTCAGTGTCAATGAGTGAAAGCTTGAGCAACTCAGTAAGTATGAGTGAGAGCCTATCTAACTCTGTATCAATGAGTGAAAGCTTGAGTAACTCAGTATCGATGAGCGAAAGCTTAAGTAACTCAGTGTCAATGAGTGACAGCTTGAGCAACTCAGTAAGCATGAGCGAGAGCTTAAGCAACTCAGTGTCAATGAGTGACAGCTTATCTAACTCTGTATCAATGAGTGACAGCTTAAGTAACTCAGTGTCAATGAGTGAAAGCTTATCTAACTCAGTAAGTATGAGTGAAAGTTTAAGTAACTCAGTATCAATGAGTGAAAGTTTAAGTAACTCAGTATCAATGAGTGAAAGTTTAAGTAACTCAGTAAGCATGAGTGAGAGCTTGAGTAACTCAGTAAGCATGAGCGAGAGCTTGAGTAACTCAGTAAGCATGAGTGAAAGTTTAAGTAACTCAGTGTCAATGAGTGACAGCTTGAGCAACTCAGTAAGCATGAGCGAGAGCTTAAGTAACTCAGTAAGTATGAGTGAAAGCTTGAGTAACTCAGTAAGCATGAGTGAGAGCTTGAGTAACTCAGTAAGCATGAGTGAGAGTTTGAGCAACTCAGTAAGCATGAGCGAAAGTTTAAGCAACTCAGTAAGCATGAGCGAAAGTTTAAGTAACTCAATAAGCATGAGTGAAAGCTTGAGTAACTCAGTAAGCATGAGCGAAAGCTTAAGTAACTCGGTATCGATGAGCGAAAGTTTAAGTAACTCAGTAAGCATGAGTGAGAGCTTAAGCAACTCGGTATCAATGAGTGAGAGCTTGAGTAACTCAGTAAGCATGAGCGAGAGCTTAAGCAACTCAGTAAGTATGAGTGACAGCCTAAGCAACTCAGTAAGCATGAGTGAAAGCTTAAGTAACTCAGTAAGCATGAGTGATAGCCTATCTAACTCAGTAAGCATGAGCGAAAGTTTAAGTAACTCAGTAAGCATGAGCGACAGCTTAAGCAACTCGGTAAGCATGAGCGAAAGTTTGAGTAACTCAGTAAGCATGAGCGACAGCTTAAGTAACTCAGTAAGCATGAGTGACAGCTTAAGTAACTCAGTAAGTATGAGTGAAAGCCTAAGTAACTCAGTATCAATGAGCGAAAGTTTAAGCAACTCAGTAAGTATGAGTGAAAGCTTAAGTAACTCAGTAAGCATGAGCGACAGCTTAAGCAACTCGGTATCAATGAGTGAAAGTTTAAGTAACTCAGTATCAATGAGTGAAAGCTTATCTAACTCAGTAAGCATGAGTGAGAGTTTGAGCAACTCAGTAAGCATGAGCGAAAGCTTAAGTAACTCAGTAAGCATGAGCGAGAGCTTGAGCAACTCAGTAAGTATGAGTGAAAGTTTGAGTAACTCAGTAAGCATGAGTGAGAGCTTGAGTAACTCAGTAAGCATGAGCGAAAGCTTATCTAACTCAGTAAGCATGAGCGAGAGCTTGAGCAACTCAGTAAGTATGAGTGAAAGTTTGAGTAACTCAGTAAGCATGAGTGAGAGCTTGAGTAACTCAGTAAGCATGAGCGAAAGCTTATCTAACTCGGTATCAATGAGTGAGAGCTTGAGTAACTCAGTAAGTATGAGCGAGAGCTTATCTAACTCAGTAAGCATGAGTGACAGCTTGAGTAACTCAGTATCAATGAGCGATAGCTTATCTAACTCAGTAAGCATGAGCGACAGCTTAAGTAACTCAGTAAGTATGAGTGAAAGCCTAAGCAACTCAGTAAGCATGAGCGACAGCTTAAGTAACTCAGTAAGTATGAGTGAAAGCTTATCTAACTCAGTAAGTATGAGTGAGAGCTTGAGTAACTCAGTAAGCATGAGTGACAGCCTAAGCAACTCAGTAAGCATGAGCGACAGCTTATCTAACTCAGTAAGCATGAGCGACAGCTTATCTAACTCAGTAAGTATGAGTGACAGCTTAAGTAACTCAGTAAGCATGAGCGACAGCTTAAGTAACTCAGTAAGCATGAGCGAGAGCTTAAGTAACTCAGTAAGCATGAGTGAAAGCTTAAGTAACTCAGTAAGCATGAGCGACAGCTTAAGTAACTCAGTAAGCATGAGCGAAAGTTTAAGTAACTCAGTAAGCATGAGTGACAGCTTAAGCAACTCAGTAAGCATGAGTGACAGCTTATCTAACTCAGTAAGCATGAGCGACAGCTTAAGTAACTCGGTATCGATGAGCGAAAGTTTAAGCAACTCAGTAAGCATGAGTGACAGCTTAAGCAACTCAGTAAGCATGAGTGAGAGTTTAAGCAACTCAGTAAGCATGAGTGAAAGCTTAAGTAACTCAGTAAGCATGAGCGAGAGCTTGAGCAACTCAGTAAGTATGAGTGAAAGTTTGAGTAACTCAGTAAGCATGAGTGAGAGCTTGAGTAACTCAGTAAGCATGAGCGAAAGCTTATCTAACTCGGTATCAATGAGTGAGAGCTTGAGTAACTCAGTAAGTATGAGCGAGAGCTTATCTAACTCAGTAAGCATGAGTGACAGCTTAAGTAACTCCGTATCGGTGAGCGATAGCTTATCTAACTCAGTAAGTATGAGTGATAGCTTAAGTAACTCAGTAAGCATGAGTGACAGCTTAAGCAACGCGGTATCAATGAGCGAAAGCTTAAGT
>NZ_AYZG01000050.1:885-2094 GCF_001436695.1 Lactobacillus taiwanensis DSM 21401 | reverse complement strand
TCAGTAAGTATGAGTGAGAGCCTAAGTAACTCAGTAAGCATGAGTGAAAGCTTGAGCAACTCAGTAAGCATGAGTGAAAGCTTATCTAACTCAGTAAGCATGAGTGAAAGCTTAAGTAACTCGGTATCGATGAGCGAAAGTTTAAGTAACTCAGTAAGCATGAGTGACAGCTTAAGTAACTCAGTAAGCATGAGTGAAAGCTTATCTAACTCAGTAAGCATGAGTGAAAGCTTGAGTAACTCAGTAAGCATGAGCGAGAGCCTAAGTAACTCAGTAAGCATGAGCGATAGTTTGAGTAACTCAGTAAGTATGAGCGAGAGCTTGAGTAACTCAGTAAGTATGAGCGAGAGCCTAAGCAACTCAGTATCGATGAGTGAGAGCTTGAGTAACTCAGTAAGTATGAGCGAAAGCTTAAGTAACTCAGTAAGTATGAGCGAGAGCCTAAGCAACTCAGTATCGATGAGTGAGAGCTTGAGTAACTCAGTAAGTATGAGCGAAAGCTTAAGTAACTCAGTATCGATGAGTGAGAGCTTGAGTAACTCAGTAAGTATGAGTGAGAGCTTGAGTAACTCAGTAAGCATGAGCGACAGCTTATCTAACTCAGTAAGCATGAGCGATAGCTTATCTAACTCAGTAAGTATGAGTGAAAGCTTGAGTAACTCAGTAAGCATGAGTGAAAGCCTAAGTAACTCAGTAAGCATGAGCGAAAGCTTGAGTAACTCAGTAAGCATGAGCGAAAGCTTAAGCAACTCAGTAAGTATGAGTGAGAGCCTAAGTAACTCAGTAAGCATGAGTGAAAGCTTGAGTAACTCAGTAAGTATGAGTGAAAGTTTAAGCAACTCAGTAAGCATGAGCGACAGCTTAAGCAACTCAGTAAGCATGAGTGACAGCTTGAGCAACTCAGTAAGCATGAGCGAGAGCTTAAGCAACTCAGTATCAATGAGTGAAAGCTTGAGTAACTCAGTAAGTATGAGTGAAAGCTTGAGCAACTCAGTAAGCATGAGCGAAAGCTTATCTAATTCAGTAAGTATGAGTGAAAGTTTGAGTAACTCAGTATCAATGAGTGAAAGCTTGAGCAACTCAGTAAGCATGAGCGAGAGCTTATCTAACTCAGTATCAATGAGCGAAAGTTTAAGCAACTCAGTAAGCATGAGCGAAAGCTTAAGTAACTCAGTAAGCATGAGCGAAAGCTTAAGTAACTCAGTAAGT
>NZ_AYZG01000050.1:0-875 GCF_001436695.1 Lactobacillus taiwanensis DSM 21401 | reverse complement strand
TCAGTAAGCATGAGCGAAAGCTTAAGTAACTCAGTAAGCATGAGCGAAAGCTTAAGCAACTCAGTAAGCATGAGCGAAAGCTTAAGCAACTCAGTAAGTATGAGTGAAAGCTTGAGTAACTCAGTAAGCATGAGCGACAGCTTATCTAACTCAGTAAGCATGAGCGAGAGCTTAAGCAACTCAGTAAGCATGAGCGAAAGCTTAAGCAACTCAGTAAGCATGAGTGAAAGTTTAAGTAACTCAGTAAGCATGAGTGAAAGCTTGAGTAACTCAGTAAGTATGAGTGAAAGTTTAAGCAACTCAGTAAGCATGAGCGACAGCTTAAGCAACTCAGTAAGCATGAGTGACAGCTTGAGCAACTCAGTAAGCATGAGCGAGAGCTTAAGCAACTCAGTATCAATGAGTGAAAGCTTGAGTAACTCAGTAAGTATGAGTGAAAGCTTGAGCAACTCAGTAAGCATGAGCGAAAGCTTATCTAATTCAGTAAGTATGAGTGAAAGTTTGAGTAACTCAGTATCAATGAGTGACAGCTTGAGCAACTCAGTAAGCATGAGCGAGAGCTTATCTAACTCAGTATCAATGAGCGAAAGTTTAAGCAACTCAGTAAGCATGAGCGAAAGCTTAAGTAACTCAGTAAGCATGAGTGAAAGCTTAAGCAACTCAGTAAGTATGAGTGAGAGCTTGAGTAACTCAGTAAGTATGAGTGAAAGCTTAAGCAACTCAGTAAGTATGAGCGAAAGTTTAAGCAACTCAGTAAGCATGAGTGAAAGCTTGAGTAACTCGGTATCAATGAGTGAAAGCTTATCTAACTCAGTAAGTATGAGTGAAAGCTTATCTAACTCAGTAAGTATGAGCGAGAGCTTAAGCAACTCAGT
>NZ_AYZG01000049.1 GCF_001436695.1 Lactobacillus taiwanensis DSM 21401 | reverse complement strand
CCCTGGACCCACGGATTAAGAGTCCGTTGCTCTGCCAGCTGAGCTAACCACCCAATTGGATAACCAACAGATATTATTATGCCAAAAAAAAATAAAAATGCAAGAACTTTTTTAGAAAAATTGAAAATAAAACAAAAAAGACATCGCTTATGCGATGCCTTTAAAATATGGGTGGTCAGGGGATCGAACCCTGGACCCACGGATTAAGAGT
>NZ_AYZG01000048.1 GCF_001436695.1 Lactobacillus taiwanensis DSM 21401 | reverse complement strand
AATCCTTTAGTCAGCACATGTAAAAGTCCTAACCAAGCGGTTAGGACTTTTTTGTTAGTAAAATATGTCATATATAATTGACAATTTCAAAAATTATATTATACTTAAAGTATAAAAAGTCACATATATATGACTTGTTGAGATAAAAGAAAGAATTACCGTGAACAGAGTTAAAGAATATCGAAAACAAAAAGGTTTATCACAGATGGCATTGGCTAAAAAAATAGATGTTGCTAGGCAAACAATAAATTTAATTGAAAATGATAAATATAATCCTTCATTAGACTTATGTTTAAAGCTAGCGCATGAGTTAAATACAGATTTAAATACGTTATTTTGGGATGGAGATGCTAAAGATGGAAGCAAAGGAAACTAAGTTTGAGAAGTACATGAAGTTTTGGCACGGAATTTCTGGTCCACTTGATGAACAAAAACGACAGGTTATGAATCGAATTGGTAATCGTGCATTCTTTATATTTTTCTTAAGTATGGATGCAGCGTTCTTAATTTCGATGGTTTTGTTTTCGATGTATAAAGCTGATGTGGCATATCTTTTCCTTTCTGGTAGCTTTTTTGTAATGCTAATGGCAGTTAGCTTATATATAATGCGGCAATCTAGAAAGGCTCAATTAACAGATAATGAAGTAGAGAAAGATGAAGTACCTGAGGCTAAAAAAGCTGCATGGGTAAGAGGAATGATATCAGGTGCAATCTTTGGCATACTGATGTTAATTTTAGAATTCTTAACTAGTTATACTGATGGTTCGTGGACATGGATAATGATTCCCACATGCTTGATTTCGGGTGTTTTCTTCGGTATCTTTATGTCACTAATTGCAGTTCATAGAATAAAAGTAGTAAAAGACGAAGATTAAAGAAAAAAGTGCTTTACTTTCACTAGTAACATCTGCTATACTAATAGACGTTGTGAGAATGCTGACTTAGCTCAGTTGGCAGAGCACGTCATTAGTAATGATGAGGTCGAAGGTTCGAATCCTTTAGTCAGCACATGTAAAAGTCCTA
>NZ_AYZG01000047.1:7628-10108 GCF_001436695.1 Lactobacillus taiwanensis DSM 21401 | reverse complement strand
AGGGTGTAGGTCGGTTTATACCGGCGCGAGGGTTCGAATCTCTCAATCTCCGCTTTGATAAAGCACATTGATATATATCAATGTGCTTTTTGTTTTGGCTATTTGTCAAATCCTGTTGATGAATAGTTTGTAAAGAGAGCTAAGCAACTAGAAAATAGTTATTTGGCTCTTTTTCTTTTACAATATTTTCTTCGAGTCTAATTCTAATTAAAAGGTGACTAAAATTTCTATAGCCATAAGCAGTCCGCTCAATTTGCTTAATCTTCCGATTGACACCTTCAAGACAACCCTTAGAGTAGTTAGAAGATATACCGTTTAGGACACCGGTATAATTATGCTTAAAGGTCAGTAGTGGTTGATGCATCTGCTTGCCTACAGTGTGTTTTGAGTTAAGCAAGTGAATAATCTGTTTTGAATAGCAGCCATAAAGTCCTGCATAATCCAATATGTATTTTTGAGATCTTTGTTGCACTCTAAGCCGTCTAAGACAACATGTTCCTGAGTGAGATAGTCTTTAAAGTGCCAATCGTAGTAGGGAGTAGTCTTATTAAGTTTGTCATATTTCATGAGATAAAGCTTCCAAGGAGATTTTAAAAGCTTATATTCATGGCTTTGCTTTTTAAATTGCTTCATAATTTGAACACGTAAACTATTGAAAGATCTAGTAAGCATTTGAACCATATGAAAACGATCAATAACAATCTGAGCGTTTGGAAATAATTCTCTAGCAATTACTAGTCATTGAACGATCTTCAGTAAGAGCAGAAAGTATTTTTCGCTTAGACGTGTTAGAGATATAGCAGCCTTTATTAATAAGATTAGATTGAGCCATAGATCTTTTTAAACAGTCATTGCCGAGAACACGTTGTTTTCTTAATCTGATAGTAACGAGCTTACTAGCATCAGCAGTAATGAAATGAATGTTAGAAACGTAATGACCATTATGCTTAAGATTAGTAGAACGACAATAAGGACAAGTAGGCTGGATCAGCTCAGCTAAATATATTTTGTAAATCTTACTGTTAATATTTTCATTTGAATAATCAGAAAAAATAATGTTTTGATCTTCAGTATCAAGAGTAAATTTAATATAATCATTTAAAGAGGACATAGTTTGAATCTCCATACACTTAATTGAATTGGTCGAAGAAGGATTTTAAGTTAAGGGAGGCTATGGCCTCTTTCTTTATGCAATAAAAAATCCTGTCGATAGAATATCATAGATATTCATCAACAGGAAAAAGTATAGAACCTTTGTTTTGTATTATGTGTCTCTGTAGCATATGAGAATTAATCTAGTGTTAGCATTTTTAGAGAAGTGTGATGTCCTAGTTTTACTGAAAAAATGTCTCTTTAATATTAATTTGAATTAAATTATTTATAGAGATTTATAGAATGTAAGGCACCTAGAGCGTCTTTTTGTTTAAACATAGGAAGTTATAGCAGTTAATAGTCGTAGCAGACTACCTAATCGTAAGAAATAATATAAATAAGAAGATAATCGAATTGTTTAAAAGTAAATAAAAACGATCTTCAAATAGCCAATGCTATAAGAAGATCGCCATTGCATCAGTTCAAAAACTGATACGTAAAAAAATTGATCCTATCAAATATAATTACAACGTAGTCACAGAAAATAAAAGACTTTAGCTGAAATCAAATAATCAACTTAGGTACAGCAACCTATGAAAAAAAGTATAAGTTTTCATAGGCTTATTTCACATACTTTTATTTTTTAGTTAAATCAATAACAAGATTCAAGTAAGGAAAATTAGAAAATTAGTATAATCAACCATTAATTAGCTAAATAAAGTGCTGAGAATACTTGAATTGTGATAGAAAAAGGCACATTTATAAAAAACGTGCGCATCTATAAATAATTAAAAAAATTAGTTTTGAGACTTTAATTCTTTTAGAAGGTTAATGATTTCAGTATTTTGTTTAATCAAAATCCAATTTTGAAGTTTGATTGTATCTTCTGCAGATGGGTTTTTCATTAAATCACTTTGAGCGGCTTTATTAAGAAGAGATTTATAAGAAGAGTGGATACCTTGTAATTCGTGTTTAAATAAGTAGGTATCAGTTAACTTATCGATATAGGCAGTTACTTGATTGGCATCTTTTTCAATTAATTCTTCTTTTTGCCATGGTGTTAATTTTGCATGATCTTCACAGATAGAATTTCCATCAGCGAGTTTGATCGTATTCTTACTTTTTTCATTATCTATAATGCATTTATTTTGAGACATAGAAACACCTCCATATATGCACAGTGTAACACTTTGTAGGCGGTAGAAGATAGAAAAATGCAATAAAATGAAAAAAATACAAATTAGGGGTTGCATCATGTGATTGTTTTTAGTAATATAGTTATTGCTGATGCGGAGAGTGATACAAAACAAAGCGTCAAAAAAGTTAAAAAAACTTGTTGACAAAGCTTTCCAAGTCAGGTATGATTAATAAGTACGTTAAAAAACGTA
>NZ_AYZG01000047.1:0-7618 GCF_001436695.1 Lactobacillus taiwanensis DSM 21401 | reverse complement strand
TTAAGACACCGCCCTTTCACGGCGGTAACATGAGTTCAAATCTCGTACGGGTCATTACCATATTATAGATGGTATATTGGAGGATTACCCAAGTCCGGCTGAAGGGAACGGTCTTGAAAACCGTCAGGCGGGTTCTGCCCGCGCGTGGGTCCGAATCCCACATCCTCCTTAATCATCGCGGGATGGAGCAGTCTGGTAGCTCGTCGGGCTCATAACCCGAAGGTCATAGGTTCAAATCCTGTTCCCGCAATATGGTCCCTTGGTGTAGGGGTTATCACGCCTCCCTGTCACGGAGGAGATCACCGGTCCGAATCCGGTAGGGACCGTAATGGCTCGATAGCTCAGTTGGTAGAGCAAAGGATTGAAGCTCCTTGTGTCGGCGGTTCGATTCCGTCTCGCGCCATTCTGGAGGCCTAGCGAAGTGGCTAAACGCGGCGGTCTGTAAAACCGCTCTCTCTGAGTTCGGTGGTTCGAATCCACTGGCCTCCATTAAATAGGGATATCGTATAAAGGTAGTACATCGGTCTCCAAAACCGCTAGTGTGGGTTCAATTCCTACTATCCCTGTTTTTAATATTATGGCGGAATTGGTGAAGTGGTTAACACACCGGTTTGTGGATCCGGCATGCGTGGGTTCGATCCCCACATTCCGCCCTAACATTGGGATATAGCCAAGTGGTAAGGCAATGGACTTTGACTTCATCATGCGTTGGTTCGAATCCAACTATCCCAATTTGTTAATGATCAGAGGTTGGCGGTGTAGCCAAGTGGTAAGGCACGGGTCTGCAAAACCCTAATCATCGGTTCAAATCCGATCACCGCCTTCGCCTGAATTTCCTGATTAATTTCATTTATGGCGGTGTGGCGGAATTGGCAGACGCGTCAGACTCAAAATCTGGTGTCCCCTAGGACGTATCGGTTCGACCCCGATCACCGCTATTTATTCAGACATTCTGGCAAAAAGACGTGAGTTGATTCTCACGTCTTTTTTTTATCCAAAATTGCAACTCCTATCTACTAATTTTATAATGGTCTTTAATGGAGGTATTTTACATGAATATTGGGCTATTTACCGATACTTATTTTCCTCAGCTTTCTGGGGTAGCAACATCGATCCAGACTTTAAAGAATGCTCTTGAGAAAGATGGACATTCTGTCTTTATTTTTACTACTACAGATCCCCATTTGGGAAAAGGAACTATTGAACCAAATATTTTTAGAGTTAGTAGTGTTCCCTTTGTTTCTTTTACTGATAGAAGAATTCCAGTGCGTGGGCTTTTTCAAGCTACTAAAATCGCTAAAGAAGTAAAACTAGATATTGTTCATACGCAGACAGAATTTGGAATGGGAATGATTGGAAAATATGTTGCTCATTCGCTGAATATTCCTACAATTCACACTTACCATACTATGTATGAAGATTATTTACATTATGTTTTAAATGGACATTTATTGAAGCCATATCATGTTAAGCAAATTACTAAAGCTTATTTGCATAAGATGGATGGAGTTGTGGCTCCTAGTGAACGAGTTAGAGAAACGTTAACCCGTTATGGAGTTACAATTCCAATGCGAGTAATTCCTACTGGTGTAGATTTAACGGCAATTAATGAGAATCCTCATCGAGATGTACGTAAAGAGTTGGGCATTAATAAAAAGGATAAAATTATTTTAACTTTAAGTCGTGTAGCCGCCGAAAAGAAAATAGATCAAATTCTTGATGTATTACTTGCAATTTTAGAAAAAGAACCGGATGTAAAGTTTGTGATTGCAGGTGACGGACCAGACGTACAACCATTAAAAGATCAGGTGGCTCGGCTTTCATTAGAAGATTATGTGATTTTTGCTGGTAGCGTTGAACATAGTGACGTTGGAAATTATTATCGAATGGCAGATTTATTTGTATCAGCTAGTGATACAGAGACGCAGGGGTTAACATATATTGAAGCTTTAGCAGCTGGTACCAAGAGCGTAGTGTATAGTACAGATTACACAGAGCATGTTTTTGACAATAAGAAATTAGGCAGTACATTTACCACAAAGAATGAAATGAAAGATGAGATCATTGGTTATCTAAAGGAAAAACAATTTAATATTCCTGAAGATTTAAAAGAGAAGAAATTGTCGGAAGTTTCAGCAGCTACGTTTGCACATAAGATAGAAAAATTTTATCAAGATGTAATCCAAAATAAACAAAAAACTGAGGTAAATTATGATTAGAATTAATATGTTTTCCCAGGCTGACTCTGTTCAAGGACAGGGAGTAGGTTCGGCATATAAAGAACTTGTTCGTTTACTTAGAACACGATTAGTAGATGACTTTTATGTAACGATTAATAAGTATGGCGCTAGTGATTTAACTCATTATCATACTATTAATCCAACATATTTTGCTAATAGTTTTTTACCTAGTCGAGGTAGAAAAATTGGATATGTACATTTTTTGCCGGAAACTTTGGAAGGATCAGTTAAATTACCTGAACCAGCAAAAAGTATTTTTTATAAATATGTGATTGATTTCTATAAAAGAATGGATCAAATTGTAGTAGTTAATCCAATTTTTATTGATAAATTAGTGAAATACGGTATTAGTGAAGAGAAAGTAAAGTATATTCCAAATTTTGTAGCAAAAAGTGAATTTTATGAACAAACTCAGGTACAAAAGAATGCTTTTAGAAATAAATTGAATATTCCTTTAGATAAGTTTGTAATTGTTGGTGATGGCCAAGTACAAGAAAGAAAAGGGGTAGATGATTTTGCTAAATTAGCAGAAGCTAATCCTGATATTCAATTTATTTGGGCTGGTGGTTTTTCATTTGGCAAAATGACTGATGGATATGCTCATTTTAAAAAATTAATTGATAACCCTCCAAAAAATCTAAAATTTACTGGTATTGTACCACGCGAAGAATTGGTTAGTTATTTGAATATTGCTGATCTATTCTTATTACCATCTTTCGATGAATTGTTTCCGATGTCTGTCTTAGAAGCTTTTTCATGTAATACTCCAGTTTTACTACGAGACTTAGATCTATATCAAGCGATTATTGATGGCTATTACATGAAGGGAAAAAGTTTTGATGAGCTAAATGCTCAAATAAAATCTCTACGATCAAATCCAGATAAGCTAAAGAAATATCGTGATTTATCTGCTCAGGCTAGTCAAGAATATTCAGAGGAGCATCTTGCTAAGATATGGCATGATTTTTACATGGAACAATATGAAATTGGTAGAAAGTTAGGACAAATCAAATAATGAACAAAAAACATTTTATAGGGATGCTGGTTGTTCTTTTAATTAGTGGTTTCGTTATTTGGCAGGAATTAAGAAAAACCCCCATTAAAGAATTATGGGCAGCAGGTAAGAAGTTAAATATAACTTTTTTATTGCTAGTTTTATTTGTAATGATTCTGTCTTATGTTTGTGAAGCTGCAATTATTTGGATTTTGGAACATAAAAAAGGCGAAGTACATAGATCTGCGTGGTCCTTCTTTAGAATTCCAATTATTCAGGCTCTTTTTAATGCCATAACACCTTTGTCTACTGGAGGGCAGCCCTCTCAATTAGTAGCTATGATTCAAATGGGAATAGAGGGCGGGAGAGCAACCTCTATTTTGCTAATGAAATTTATAATTTATCAAATTTGTGTTTTATTTGCGTATGTTTCAACAATTATCTTTGGATTTCATATGGTAGTAACTAAATTTTCCGGCTTAGCCTTATTTATTTTGTTTGGTTTTGTACTTCATGTTAGTTCAATAATCTTTCTCTTAGCCATTATGTTTGCCTATCGTTGGACTAAAAATACAACAAACTGGCTGATGAATATATTAGAAAAGTTTATAAATAAAAATACTGTTGAAAAATGGCGTAAGAATACTAGGGAAAAAATTGAAACTTTTTATGCAGAAGGTCAACATCTAAAGCGTGAAAAGAAGAAGCTACTTGGAGCGAGTATTTTAACCGTTGGGCAATTGCTATGTTTCTATTCAATTCCGTATTTGATTTTATTAGCTTTGAACTTAACTCCGTCTTGGCTAGAAGTTACGCAAATGAATATTATGATTATTATGTTCATGGCAATTGTTCCAATTCCAGGAGCGTCTGGTGGAGCGGAGTTTAGTTTTCAAACTTTATTTTCTACTTTTATTCATTCAAATATCTTGTTAACTCTAGGAATGTTTTTGTGGCGCTTTACCACTTACTTTTTTGGGATGATTTTAGGAATATTTGGTTGGTTATTCAAGCCTAAGAAAGTAAAAAGTCATTAAAATTCCTTAAATTTACTATTTTAATTTATCAAAACTATTTTTTAGTAGTAATATCATGAAAGAACAAAGTTGAGGAGGACTTAGATGGGACGCCTAAAAGCATCATACAATTGGTTAACTAAAACTAAATTAGGCTTTTTCACTGTAGTTGTTGTATTTTTTTGGATAAAGACATACTTAACATATATAACTAAGTTTAATTTAGGTGTAGTAGGTCCAATGCAAAAATTTTTGCTATTGATTAATCCGCTACCGACAGCAATTTTATTGATTGGAATTGGGTTATTCTTTAAGGGTAGGAAATCTTACTGGATTATGGTCATAATTGATTTTCTTTTATCCTTGTGGTTATTTTCAAATATCTTATATTACCGAGAATTTTCTGATTTTCTATCGACATCGATTATTAAAACTTCAGGATCTACTTCAGATAATCTAGGAAAAAGTATCGCTGGAATTACAAAAGGTACTGATTTTTTAGTATTTTTGGATGTAGTTATTATTGTTTTATTAATAGCTTTCAAAGTTTTTAAAATTGATGTTCGCCGATTGAAGCTAAAGGTATCACTTTTAATTGAAGGGTTAGCTGTAGTATTAATTGGTACCAATCTGACTATGGCCCAAAAAGATCGCTCTGGTCTTTTAACTCGAACTTTCGATAATAATTACATTGTTAAATATTTGGGATTAAATGCTTTTGCTGTATACGATGGCGTAAAAACTGCGCAGAATAATGCTATTATGGCTAAAGCTAATCATAGTGATTTAAAGACTGTTCAATCGTATATTAAGAAAAACTATATTGCTCCTAATCCTGAGTATTATGGTGTAGCTAAAAATAAAAATGTATTAGTTATTCACTTAGAAAGTTTCCAACAGTTTTTAATTGATTATAAGTGGGATGGAAAAGAAGTTACACCAAACTTGAACAAACTTTATCATGCTAACGATACGATTAGTTTTGATAATTTCTTTAATCAAGTAGGACAAGGAAAAACTTCAGATGCTGAAATGATGCTGGAAAATTCTATTTTTGGGTTACAGTCAGGTTCGGCAATGTCCAGTTATGGAACGTCTAATACTTTTGAAAGTGCACCTGCTATCTTAGATCAAAAGGGTGGTTATACTAGTGCGGTTATGCATGGTGGAGCAGGATCATTTTGGAATCGCGATAATGCATATAAATCTTTTGGATATGATTACTTCATGCCATTGTCTTATTATCAGAATAAAAAAGGCTATTATTTAGGGTATGGAATAAAAGATAAGCTATTTTTTGAGCAATCTATTAAATACATGGAGCATTTACCACAGCCATTTTATCTAAAAATGATTACGGTAACTAATCACTATCCTTATGATTTAGATAAGAAAAACCAATCTATCGATAAAACTGATACTGGTGATAAGACAGTAGATGGTTATGTTCAAACTGCTCATTATTTGGATCAAGCTGTTGGGGAATTGATGAGCTATTTAAAGAAATCAGGTTTAGAAAAGAATACTTTGATTATGCTTTATGGAGATCATTACGGAATTTCTGGGAATCACCACAAAGCATCAGCTCAATTGCTGGATAAAGATAGTTTTAATAATTTTGATAATCTACAATTCCAACGTGTACCTCTAATGTTTCATATGCCAGGTCTTAAAGGCGGGATTAATCACACTTATGGGGGAGAAATTGATGTTAGACCAACTCTATTTAATTTATTAGGTATTAATGATCAAAATATGATTCAATTTGGTCATAGTCTTTTAGCAAAAAATGCTCCTCAGATTGTAGCTCAAAGAAATGGAGATTTTATTACTCCAAAATATAGTAGAGTAGAAGGAAGCTATTATTATACTAAATCTGGAAAACGAATTACTCATCCAGATAAAAAGGTAAAGGCACAATTGGCATCAATTTCAAATACTGTAACAACAGAATTATCTTTATCTGACCGTGTAATTACAGGTAATTTGCTGCGTTTCTATAGACCAGATGATTTTAAATATGTGAAGAGAAAGAATTATTCGTATAAAAAATCAGAATCGCTGAAGAGGTTAAAGAAGGCTGAAAAGAAGAGTAAAAATAGTCTATGGTATCAAAAGGGAAAGAAATCAACACAAAGTGATTTTAAGACTGATGCGCCAGAATTGAAGAAGTAATCAAAATCGTGTTAAGTAAATATGCTTAACACGATTTTTCTACGTAAAGTCAAGTACAATAAGATATTTGACTTTATTTTTAAGATTATATTTTTGAGTATCGTAAATATAGGCCGAATTACTTTTTTTAAGAAAGTACGACAAATAAGCCTGTAAACATGTCGTTTTTACAAGCTTAGAGCTATAATAAAATATTACTATCAAAGTCTTTTTGGTTATATGTGGCTACGTCATAATCATATAGGTACTCATTGATAATCACAGCATAAATAGTTCTGATTAATTTATGAATTGAAGCAATAGCTATCTTTTTAAACCCTTTGGGTTGAGAGGATAGCTTTTTGCTTTCATAATAATCTGCTATATGACATGGCTTAGTTTTAGAAGCTAGATCTATTTGTTCAATAGCACGATAAAGTAGTTTTACATTACCGTGTTTAGTAATAATTAAACTAGCATCCATTTCACCAGACTGATAGCGTCCTGGATCAATACCAATAAAAGCATTGATCTTATTTGGGCTAGAAAATCTACGAATATCACCTAATTCAGCTAATATTCTAACAGCAATAGTTTGAGCAAAACCGGGAATACTTTCTAGATTCTCAAGATCATGATTTGGTAAAGATTTAGCCAGTTTAACCATTCTAGAAATTAAATCATTTCATTTTTGCTTTGACCAATTAATTCACAGACAGTAGAAGTAGACTTGCTTATATCAATTCCGAATATAACTTGCATAATTAAATCTCCTAAGCTAGTAGTAAAACTTATTTACTTAGGAAGTTAGATCTAATTTTCTAAACTCGACATCAAATGTCCACATTCTTCGAAGAGATTACTAAAATGTTAAGCAAAACTGCCAGTTTTTTGTACGACATCAAGTGTCTAAAGCGTCTATGGCATATTGTTTTACTGCTATTTCAATTCTACAAGAGAACAAAAATAGTGAATCAATTATTCCGTCGAATAACTAATTCACTATTTAGCTTAGAATATTTTTTGTATCCGAATTTTAAAGATGGTTAGCAGGCTCAAATAGAATAATGTTGAGAATAAAACCAGATAATAATAGATAAATAAAAAATTAATATTCGGGAATGCAATTTTTTTTAAAAACTTGTTGACGAAAAGAAGAAAAGCCTGTAAAGTAATACATGCTGTTTGAGGCAAGCGAAAAGAGCGAATAAAAA
>NZ_AYZG01000046.1 GCF_001436695.1 Lactobacillus taiwanensis DSM 21401 | reverse complement strand
ATCTTTACGTTTCTTACGTCTGAAGCCAAGCAATCCACCTAAAGCAGTAATCATTAATCCTAATAAATTAGAACTTGATTCTGCTCCTGTTTGAGGCAATTTACCTCTACGGTGATGTCTCTTAACCGTCTTATCTACAGATTCAGCATTTTCATGTTGAGACTTAAGTGTATTAGTAGAAATTGTAGATTTAGCACCACTATTGTTT
>NZ_AYZG01000045.1 GCF_001436695.1 Lactobacillus taiwanensis DSM 21401 | reverse complement strand
AAATCCTGTCGATAGAATATCATAGATATCCATCAACAGGATTTATTATAGAGCCAGAATTTTATCTATCTCAGAGAGTTTTATTTTTATTCAATTATATTTTCTTGTACTTCTTCAAGATCGCCATCTTTTGCTTGGCATTACGATATTTCAAGTAATCTCCATCCTTTAAGGCTGTATCGATACAAATCTGTAACCGATAGCGATATGCACCTATTTCCCTAGTGATGTCAAAACCAAGCTGGCTTAGCAAACCTATTCTCTCTTCTACAGCTTCTAAAGGAAAAACTGCAGTCTTATTAGCCTGTGCAGACACACTATTTTCAAAAATACGATGCGTATAAATTGCTTTATTCATGTATGCAATTTTATCTGCTAACAAGTATATTTTCCATGTAGTTAGATCGTCTTCCACACGAGCATTAATAGGATAAACTATATTTTCAAAAAGAGATTTTTTATATAATTTTGCCCATGGCACAGCAAAAATGATGGACATATTATAAGGTACCGTCTCGTATTCTACAGTAAACCATTCTTCCGGAGTGTAGGTCTTTTCAAAGTAATCATCTTCTTTAAGCCAAATCCCATATGCTCTTTTTTCTTCAATGAAATGATTAAAATTTCCTACAGCAATATCTGCATCATTCTTTTTCAACAACTTATAAAGTTCTTCAATATGAGTTTCACTCAGCAAATCATCATGATCTACAAATAAAACATATTCACCAGTTGCCATTTCAAGACCAGCATTACGGCTTGAACCTACTCCACCATTTTTCTTGTGCAAAATTCTTATATTGGCATATTTTTCCCGATATTTTTCACATAATTCGGGTGTACTATCTGTAGATCCATCGTCTACTAAAATAATTTCAAAATTAGAATAAGTCTGTCTTAAGACACTGTCCAAACATTGAGCTAAATATTCTTCATCATTATATACCGGGATAATTACTGAGATTTTTTCCATGTGCTATCCTCTCATTGCTTTCTTGCTACATTGGTTACAACATATTTAAATCTATTATAGCTTAGTATTTACGTTTCTTTTCATATTAATAACAACAAAGCCTCGAGTTTCCAAAAAAGGAAGTCGAGGCTTTATTTATTATCTTTAAGATTTATTAATCTTTATCTTCATCTTTACGTTTCTTACGTCTGAAGCCAAGCAATCCACCTAAAGCAGTAATCATTAATCCTAATAAATTAGAACTTGATTCTGCTCCTGTTTGAGGCAATTTACCTCTACGGTGATGTCTCTTAACCGTCTTATCTACAGATTCAGCATTTTCATGTTGAGACTTAAGTGTATTAGTAGAAATTGTAGATTTAGCACCACTATTGTTTAGCGTTACTTTAGAACCATTATTGTTAGTACTATTTGTTGAAGTTATCGTACTTGTTGAGCTAGATTGACTCTCACTCATCGATGATGAGTTGCTTAAGCTCTCGCTCATCGATACTGAGTTACTCAAACTCTCACTCATCGATACTGAGTTACTCAAACTTTCACTCATGCTTACTGAGTTACTTAG
>NZ_AYZG01000012.1 GCF_001436695.1 Lactobacillus taiwanensis DSM 21401 | reverse complement strand
TCCTGTCGATAGAATATCATAGATATCCATCAACAGGATTTATTATAGAGCCAAAATAAAAGCAGCTGTAAAGCTGCTTTTTGCGTATTGTAAATAGGATAGTAGGTTCCAAATGAGAATATATGAAAAATACGAGATATGAATGGAGTTTTTTTGGTTATTCACAATACAATATTAATTACGCAAAAAAATTAGTTTTTTTGTTATTTTTTATAAAGAATTCAAGCGCTAATAATAGCGGCTTCATATATTCTTTTGATAAACTGGAAATGAAAGAAAGATATGAGGCAATGTTATGAAAAAATATGATTATATAATTTTAGGAACAGGTCCGGCAGCATATCAATTAATTAAGCTATTAGCTACACAACATAAATCAATTTTGGCTATTGAAAGTGGCTTATTCGGTGGAACTTGTCCTAATGTTGGTTGTGAACCTAAAATCTACTTGGATGGTGCTGTTCAAGCTGCGCTTCTTAGCAAGCAATTGGAAGGGCATGGCATTGAACAGGCTGCGACGATGAACTGGTCACAATTAATGAAAGAAAAGAAAGAAAGATTTGCCAGCTGGGCAAATGAAACAAGAAAGAACATTAGTAAAGTTTGTGATGTCATAAGTGGAAGTGCGCATTTCATCGATCGGCAAACAATTGAAGCAAATCGGCATTATTTCCAGGGAAATAAAATAATTATTGCAACTGGAAGACGGCCACATGAATTATCGATTCCAGGGGCTAAGTTTGTACATGATAGTTCCGACGTTCTCTCCTTAAATAAGCTTCCAGAGCATGTTACGTTTATTGGCGGTGGTTATATAGCAATGGAATTAGCTACCTTTTTAGCTGCTGCGGGTAGTCAAGTAACTATTTTAGTGCGAGGAGATCGAGTATTACGGCATTTTTATCAAAAATATAGTCGTGAATTGGTTGTAAAAATGAAAGAGCGAGGAATCCAATTTAAATTTGAAACGGAACCAACTCGTATTACTCAATTAAGTGATAAGTATGTTGTTGAATTAAATCAAGATGGGCCAATGGTAACGGACTATGTAGTAAATGCTAGTGGGCGTACCCCAAATATTGAAAAGCTAGATCTATCCGCCGCTCAAATTGACTATTCAACTAGAGGCGTTGACGTAGACCGTCATCTTCAAACAAATGTTAATAATATTTATGCTATTGGAGATGTTACGAGCCAAGACATACCAAACTTGACCCCTGTAGCAGAATTTCAAGCACAATATCTCTTTAATTCTCTTGAAAAGGGGCTTACTCAGCCAATTAACTATCCGGCTATCGGAACGGGAGTATTTGCTTTTCCGCAACTAGCTCAAGCTGGAATCAATCCTGATAGTGTTCTTGAAGATGGAGATAATTTTGAAATTAAAGAATATGAATTAAGACAAAGCAGTTTATATGCTGGTCAAAAAGAAAAAGGTTTATTAACTGTAGTGTACGATAAGGCTAATTATATTGTTGGAGTTAGTGAGATAAGTACTAGCGCGATTAATGATATAAATTACTTTATTCCAATTATTGGTCTAAGAATTAATAAAAATGAATGGCATCGAAATGTCTTGCCAATTTATCCTGCATTAGCCGATAAAATTGAAGGAATTTTGAGATAGAAAAAAGCACCATGAGGTGCTTTTTCATTACAAATATAAATTTTATAAGTCGCTACCGCCATAGTTTGGAGCTTCTTTTGCCATTTGAACATCGTGTGGATGAGATTCACGTAAACCAGCATTAGTAATTTGAACAAATTGACTGTTTTCAATCAATTCTTCAATTGTGCCTGCACCGACATATCCCATTCCTGCACGGAGACCACCGTCAATTTGGTAGATGATATTTGAAACATCGCCCTTATAAGGAACTAAGGCTTCAACACCTTCAGGAACTAATTTATTTGCCTCATTAACTCCGCCTTGGAAGTAACGGTCAGATGATCCATGTTGCTGAGACATAGCGCCAACTGAACCCATACCGCGATAGGATTTGAATTGCTTACCTTCATTAGTAAAGATTGTTCCTGGAGCTTCAGTAGTTCCGGAAAACATCGAACCTAGCATTACGGCATTTCCACCAGCAGCTAAGGCTTTTACAACGTCACCAGAGTATTTAATACCACCATCAGCAATTATCTTTTTGCCATATTTTTGTGCGACACTAGCAGCGTCATAAATAGCTGTAATTTGTGGAACTCCGACACCAGCAACAATACGTGTAGTACAAATTGAACCAGGTCCAATTCCAACTTTAACAACATCTACTCCGGCATTAAATAGGGCAGCTGTTCCTTCACCAGTAGCAACATTTCCAGCGATTAATGTAGAATTAGGAAAATGTTCCCGAATTTCTTTAATTTTACGTAAAACACCCGCCGAGTGACCGTGTGCAGTATCAATAACAATTGCGTCAGCACCTGCCTCAAGCAAAGCTTCAGCACGTTCAAAAGTATCACTTGTAATGCCAACAGCAGCGGCAACTAAAAGGCGCCCTTGATCATCAAGTGCAGGGTGAGGTAATTTAGGATCAACAGTTTTAGTTTTAGCCTTTTTAACCTCTTCAACCTGGGCTTCGATTGAAAGGTTCTTATGAATAACCCCTAGACCACCATTTTCTGCTATGGCGATTGCCATCTTTCCTTCGGTAACAGTGTCCATTCCAGCAGAAATAAGTGGAATGTGAAGCTGAAGGTTAGGCGCTAATTGTGTGTCAAGTTTAACTTCATTAGGCAGCACGTGACTTTCAGCTGGAATTAAAAGTACATCATCAAAAGTTAATCCTTTTTTGGCAAATTTTGTTTCCCACAAACTCATTGTAAAGTCCTTTCTATGAAGCAACGTTTAATATTAAATTAGCTAGACTTTACTCGAATCTCATCCAGAAGTCAATTAGAAATTTGGTTTAATTTTTTAACAATTAGATTAGCTAGTAATTTATAGCCGTTGACTCCGAAGTGAAGTCCATCATTCTTTTTGCCATTAAAAATTTGAGGAAAGTTTTCTTCTGCCAGCATTTTACTTGCTAGATCAATAACTGAAAACCTGTATTCTCTAGCTACTTTTTTAACAATATTACCGTATTCCATGACTAGGTTATTGTTTCTAACTCTTTGTTTATTTTCATCAACTGCCGGTGGCGTGATAAAGATAACTTTCTCTGGATAATAAAGCCAAATAATGCTTGAAGCAATCAATTCTAAGTTGTTTTCAAATTGATGAAGGCTTACTTGTTTATGGGTGGCCAAGTCGTTAGTGCCGACTAGAATAATTAAGTAGTCACATTTAGGCTGATTAAAGACTAAATTAGGGAGAGAAAGGGCAAGTCCGCCAGAGTTAATTCCTGAAATTGCAGTATTTTGAATGTCGCAGGCAAGCATTTTTTGCAGCTGAAAATTCAGTTCTGGAATTGTATGATTCTCGGAGCGAGTAATAATACTG
Organism: Lactobacillus taiwanensis DSM 21401; assembly: GCF_001436695.1. GTDB lineage: Bacteria > Bacillota > Bacilli > Lactobacillales > Lactobacillaceae > Lactobacillus > Lactobacillus taiwanensis. The sequence continues at coordinate 12,493 of NZ_AYZG01000012.1, read as the reverse complement.
TCGCCAGTAAGAAGTAGTTTCATAATAAGAATCCTTTGGGTAGAAAAAAGACCTTGAGAAAACTCTCAAGATCTTTTTAATTATCAATAATATAATCTTTAGAACTTGTTCTTGTCTAAAGCAACTGGTGAGTCAGGCTTTTCACCGTTGATTAACTTCAAGTTGTTGTCAAATGCCTTAACAACCATGTTACGTACTGCGTGAGTAGTGTAGAAAGCAGTATGTGGAGTTACTAAAACATTTGAACGATCGATTAAGTCAGCTAAACGAGCATCTGGGAATTCTTTACCTTCCCAATCCTTATTAAATACGCCGACTTCGTCTTCGTAAGTGTCCATTACGAAGCCAAAGATCTTACCTGAGTCTAAACCACGGATAACAGCATCAGTGTCAACAAGTGGACCACGTGAGCAGTTTACGATTACGACGCCATCTTTCATCTTAGCGATTGAATCATCATTGATCATGTGAACATTTGCAGGAACATCTGGAACGTGAAGTGAAATTACATCAGCTTGCTTGTATAAGTCATCAAGTGAGTCAACGTAGTAACCCTTCTTTTCAAGTTCTGGGTTCTTGAAGATATCGTAAGCAATAACTTTTGCGCCAAAGCCTTCCATAATCTTCATAAATACTTGACCAATGTGACCAGTACCTACAACACCAACAACTTGGTCACGAACTTCACGACCAATAGTAGGTGCCCAGCGTAAGTCGCGCTTAGCCATCTTTTCATCCATACGCTTATCTTGACGTAGTACACGAGCAGCTTGGATTGCAGCATGTTCAGCAATTGCGTCAGGAGAGTATACAGGAACGTTAGTGATTTCAAAGCCTAATTCTTTAGCCTTGTCCATGTCGATGTTGTCAACACCAACGTTACGTAATGACATCTTAGTTACGCCAGCATCAGCTAAAGCTTGAAGAGTTTCAGGAGTGTAGTCTAATTGTTGGTAAACAACAACACCGTCAGCACCCTTAGCTAATTTAGCAGTTTCAGGGGTTAAAAGCTTGTCAGTGTATTCAACTTCAATATCCTTGTGTGCATCTTTCCATTCGTTTAAGAAAGGTTCTTCATCTTTACGAATAGCGTAAGCAAAAATCTTTGTCATAAATTAAACCTCCGTCAAAATTAATAGTATGACCGTTTCTTATTATACACTTGACTTTGTTAATAAAAACACAAAATCTGATTTTTTTGTAACTTATTTTAAAAATGTTTCATGTGAAACTGTTAATGTTATAAAAAATATATTTTCTTTTGCTTATCAATATAGGGTGCCTTATGATAATGATTAGGGAAAATATAGTAAATAAAACTGCAAAGTGTTATAAAAATGATTAAAAATACAAAATAAACGAGGAAATAAGCAATGTCAGTTGTTGTTCAATATGTAGACTTAGATAATAATTTGGCTGAACTCGCAAGTTCAGGTGAACTAACTGGAAAAGTAGGGGAAAGAATAGAATATAGTACGGCTGATGAAATTGAAAAATTAACTAATCAGAATTATGTACTAATTAATAATACTTTTGATCCAAATAATGACGTACACTTTTTTGATCAAAGTTCTAAAGAATATCAAATTACTTTTAAGCATGCACAAGAAGAGATAACTGCAAATAATTTAAAATATGGTTGTCAAAAAAACGAAGTTCAAATAAAAGGTAAGCAAGTTGTTCATTACACTGGAATTGAAGAAGCGACGTCTGATAATGTAGTCGAAGTTACTTTTAATAGAAGAATCACATATGATAAAGTAACTAAACAAAAAATTTCAATAAGTGCATGGCAACCTGAAAAATTTAATATGCCCTTAATTGCTACACCATTTGTTTTAAATTACACCCCAGATAAAGTAGTAATGGGCGGCGAGGCAGTAACTCCCCAAAATTTAACACATGAATATGTAGTTACTTATCTTCCAAATAAAAGAAATGCTAGACGACAAAAGGCAGAAATAAAGTTTATTGATGTTGAGGATAATAATTCTGAATTAGCTACTTCTGGCGAATTAAAGGGAAAACCAGGAAAAGAAATAAACTACGATATAGCTGATACCTTGAAAGATCTAACTCAAAGGGGCTATGAACTTGTAAATAATAATTTTGATTCTAACGACAAAAAGCCAGTATTTGGAAATAGTAGAGATTCTGTACAGACCTTCTTTATAGTAATGAAGCATAAGAAACAACTGGTTAATTCTGATCATCCTTCTTCAGAAGTTAATCAGAATTTATATGAAAAAGAAGTTCATCGTACAATTAGTTTTATAGATGCGTCTGATAAAAATCCTAAAGATGTAGTACAAACTGCTAAATTAAAACGTAATTTAACTCTTGATTTAGTAACAAAAAAACTTATTTCAGCAGGTAAATATACAACTGAATGGAGAAGTGAAGAAACTTTTCCTCCAATATCTGTACCGGTAGTTGCTGCTTATCATACCAAGGTTAAAGAAGTAGCTGCATGTCCGGTTAATAATCAAGATGTAAGTGAAGAAATTAAATACTACAAAAATGGCTATTTAATTCCTGTAGATATGAATAATAATGTACTTGCTGGTATCTCAAAAGAACAGTTGATCACAAATTCACTTGATCCAACAGAAGCAATTTTTCCTAAATTAGAAGTTGAAAATATAAAATTTAAGCAAGTAAACGATGTAAAAATTGCAGATCCAGGTCGAGATTATTATGTACCATTCCTTGTTGTTCATAGATATATTGCAGTAGACGAAGATCATCCTAGAGCCGAGGTTAGTCCGGCATACTATAAACGAATTGTTACTGCCAGGGTTCATTATCAAGGTGCTGATGATAAGACTCCTGAGGATGCAAAGCAAATTGTTCATTGGACGAGAACAGTTACCTATGATGAAGTTAGTCGGGAGGTTCTTGAAGATGAAATGTATACAACAAAGTGGACAGCTGATAAAGATATATTTGAAGCAACCCCAACTCCGGTAATTAAAGGGTATTGTGCAGATATTGGATTAATTGGAGAACATCCAATAACTGAAACTGATTTATTGGCAACAGTTACTTATTATCCAATTGGAACGATGATTCCTGTAGATGAACATAACAATGAAATTCAAGGCGCACATCATTTCCCATATATTAATGATCCGTATGATCCAGTTCGCGTCTTAATAACGGAAGAAGTACCAGAAGTAGAGGGCTATGCACCAGTTAAGCAAACTATTACAGTTAATGATCCATTTAAAGATATTCGAGTTCCTTATGTTTTAAAACCACGCTATATCCCTGTTGATAGTGAACATCCGTATCGTCCAATTAATCCTACTTTATACAGTGTGCCAGTAAAAGAAGTAATTAAGTATCAAGGTGCTGGTGATAAGACACCGCATATAAGAATGCAAACTGCAAAGTGGACAAGAACCTTGACGGTTAATGAAAACAACAGTGAATTAATTGAAAATGGGAAATATACTACGCCTTGGACTGTAGATAAAGATTACTATACAGAGGTAAGGACACCAGTCATTGATGGTTATCATGCTGATAAAACTTTAGTCAAGGAAATGGAAGTTAAAAAAGCTAATTACGATGTGAGTGTGACTTACAAGCAAAATGGACAAATTATTCCTGTAGATTCTAAGGGAAAGGCTTTAGAGAATGTTGAGCGACCATTTTATGTAACTGATCCCAGTGATGCAACAAAGGTAATGAAAAAGCAAGGGGTACCGAGAATCCTAAATTATGTACCTGAGCAAGAGGCAATTGTAGTTAGGGAAGCAGATAGGAATACTGAGATTACCTACTATACATTTAATGAATGGAATGAATTAAGTGCGAAAGTACCGGATAAAAGTGAAAAGAAGGAGGATTTAAAAACAAAACAACCTAAGGATAATAAAAGTATCAAAGAAAAAAATGAGCAAAAGGAAGAAAAAACAGTAAATTTACAAGCAAAAGAGAAAAAATTAAATAAAAAAGACACTAACTTAAAATCTGTATTCTCTTGGCTTAAATAGTTATATAACAAAATAAGCATATATTTTTTTGTTATATAAATATAATTTGAAGCATTGTTTCTGTATACATATAGAAATGATGCTTTTTTATGTGTGTCGGACATGACATTTATCTAGTCTGATGAAAGTTCAGACTACGGGTATTTGTAGCCAAGTGTAGTGAACTACAAGCCGTTAGCGGTGACGCTATGGGCGAAGGAAGTGGCTAGCGAGTTTTCCGAGCTTACGTACAGAAATCTGGTCAGTCCAAATGGTGGATAAGATTGCATAACAAGTCGAAGTCCAAAAGACAAACGTAAAACCAAGACGGTAAACCAGAAAGGCATGGAAAACAAGCAGTGCAAAGGCAGCTAATGATCGTAAAGTCAAGCTGTATGACAAAATTAGATTCCTACTACGTCGAAAGAAAGCAGCTGCTCTACCTTTATCAGCAGTATTTACTAAAGTAAACTAAGTTGTTAGAGGTTGGATCAAGGTAGTATGAATAAATCCATTAAGCAGTTCAGTCAATGCCTACGCCACAAAGTACGCGTAGTAATCATTAAACAATGGAAACTATCTAAAAGAATATATACCAATTTAATGCGAATTAACAAGACACTAAGATGTGATTTCAGTGATGAAGATATTCCTAAGGTAGCCAATAGCCGATTAGGCTGGTACAAAAGAAGTAGAGGGCATGTCATTAACTTTTTACTTAGTCCAAAAGTATTAGGGACAAAGGAGGCGGACCGGTCAGGTTTGGTTGATCCGCTAAAATACTATCTAACTCGTAAAGAATTACAAATGTAATGCTGTATACGGAACCGTACGTACGGTGCAATGAGAGGAACAATAGTTAATCTTCCTCTACTCTATTAAAAAAATAGACCAATTTTTTTGAATAAGTGTATAATTAAATTTCGAAAAAACTTTTTCGGAGGAAAAATTGTGTCTGATAAAAGCGAGACTTTGACGAAATTAGAAGAGGATGAGAAGTATAATCGGTTAACAGCATTGAAGTTATTTGCAATGACTTCATCGATGGTTATTTCTGTAAATGAACTAGCTCCATTTGGAAAGACAGGTCCTACCGCAGTATTTTATTTGTTATTAGCAGGCTTAATATGGTTTGTACCAATTACACAAATGGCTGGAGAGATGGCCTCAATTGATGGCTGGGATAAGGGTGGAATTTTTACCTGGGTTAAAGGTTCATTAGGAGATCGAACTGGATGGACAGCAATGTTTTATCAATGGATTCATATTACTGTGGGTATGAATACAATGATGTACGTAATTATTGGTGCACTGTCCATCACCTTTAACACCCCTTGGTTTAATACCACGCCCAGTGTCAGATTTATATTGATGATGATAATTATCTGGTCGATTACGATTGTTGAAATGGTTGGAGTTAAAAGGATCGGTCACATTGCAGAGTGGCTTTTTGCTCTTGGAATAGCCTTACCAGTAATTTTATTGATTATTGCGTTTTTTGTTTATTTGTTTCAAGGAAGACCCTTGTATATGCATTTAACGTGGAATAATATTATTCCGCATAATTTGAATGGCACTACATTAGTAGCATTTGTTCCGTTTGTATTGGCTTTTTGTGGTGGTGAAGCCTCAGCTCCCCATGCAAAATACTTAGAGAATCCCAAAAAATATTCGACTGTTATGCTCGCTTTAGCAACTACTGCTATTTCTTTTGATTTACTTGGTAGTATGGCTATTGGAATGTCAGTTCCTAAAGATCAGATTCAAAATTCAACTGGTTTTGTTTATACCTTTGGAAAAATTCTAGATTCACTTGGATTACCAGGAGACATAATTAAGAAATTTATTGGCATTTTGTTAGCAGCGGGAATTATTGGGGAATTAGGTAATTGGTTAGCTGGTCCTAGTCAGGGTATGTTTGAGGCTGCTAAAGAAGGATATATGCCTAAGTTCTTTGCACAATCTACTAATCGTGATGTACCAATGCGCTTGATTGTTTTACAGACTTTGATCGTAACTGTTTCAGCAGTCTTAATTACTTTTACTAGTGGAAAAAATTCAGATTTTGCTTTTAACGTTTCTTTAGCTGCTACTACGGCGCAATATCTAATGGTTTACATTTTAATGCTAGTTTCTTATATAGTTTTAAAAGTAAAACATGGAGACTTAAAGCGTAGCTATTACATGACAAAGAGTAAAGGGTTAGGAATTATAATTGCAATTATTGCCCTGGTAATAACAGTAGTTGCATTCTTTATTTCATTTATTCCAGCCCAAGGAACACCATCTTCATTAAAAGGAGTCTATGTTTGGACTATGATTGGCTTGTGCGTTATCGTTACGATTTTACCGTTAGTGATATATCATTATCATCATCGGTTTAAGTAGAATAAATGAAGGTTTAAAAAATGTTAATAAAATAAACTTTTTGCTTGTAAAAAATTATTAAAAATATTATATTTAAGATGTATTCAATTTAGAAGTGTAAGGCAAAAGAGCTATGGTAAATTTGAGGTATCCATAGCTCTTTTGTTTGCTTTGACAATTTGCTTTAAAGAATAAGCTTATACTATTATGAATTTACAGGATAGCTATAAAAAGCTTAATTATTTTGATTTTAGAAATATTAAATTAATAGTGAGGCACATTTATGGATTTAAAAGCTGGAAAATATAATGTAAAAGCTCAAGGACATGGCGCAAGTTTTATGCCTATGGAAGTTACTCTTTCGGAAAATAAAATTGAAGATATTAAGGTTGACGCTAAAGGTGAAACTAAGGGAGTAGCTGATGAAGTATTTAGACGTTTGCCTGAAGAAATTGTTGAAAATCAGACTTTAAATGTTGATACAGTTAGTGGTGCTACTATTTCTAGTCACGGGGTTATTGACGGAGTAGCACTGGCAATTAGTGAAGCTGGTGGAGACCCAGATGAGTGGAAGAAGCGAGCTAAACCTAAAGAACAAAGAGCTAAAGATGAAACTTATACGACTGATGTTGTAGCTGTTGGAGCTGGTGGTGCAGGTTTAGCTGCAGCTGCTAGAAGCATTCAACATGGTAAAGATGTCATCGTACTTGAAAAGTTCCCACAAATTGGGGGAAACACTAGTCGCGCTGGTGGTCCAATGAATGCGGCAGAACCAGATTGGCAAAATCAATTTAAAGCTTTAGCCGGTGAAAAAGAAACTTTAGAAGAATTAGCAGTAACTCCACTTGAACAGATTGATCCAGAGTATCAAGAAGACTTTGAAAAATTACAAAAGCAAATAAAAGACTATGTAGCTTCTGGTGCAGACTATCTATTTGATTCAAAATTACTTCATGAAATTCAAACCTATTTAGGTGGTAAGAGAACCGACTTAAATGGAAATGAAATTCACGGTAACTACGCTTTAGTCAAAGAATTAATCGATAATGCCTTGGACTCAGTGCACTGGTTAAGTGATTTAGGGGTAAAATTTGATCGCAGTCAAGTAACAATGCCAGTAGGTGCCTTATGGCGAAGAGGTCACAAGCCAGTTGAGCCAATGGGTTATGCCTTTATTCATGTGTTAGGTGATTGGGTAAAGGATCATGGCGGCAGAATTCTGACTGATACTCGTGCTGATCACTTAATTATTGAAGATGGCCAAGTTAAAGGCGTTATTGCTAAAAGACCAGATGGCAGTACAATCACTGTTCATGCTAAGGCTGTAATTCTAACCGCTGGTGGATTTGGGGCAAATACGCCAATGGTTCAAAAATACAATACTTACTGGAAGCATATTGATGATAATGTTGCTACTACTAATTCTCCTGCAATTACTGGGGATGGGATTAATCTTGGTAAAGAAGCAGGTGCAGACTTAGTTGGAATGGGCTTTATTCAGATGATGCCCGTTTCTGATCCAAAGACTGGTGAGCTATTTACTGGTCTACAAACTCCACCAGAAAACTATATTATGGTTAATCAAAAGGGCAAGCGTTTCGTAAATGAGTTTGCGGAACGTGATGTTTTAACCAAGGCAGCTATTGATAATGGTGGTTTGTTCTATTTAATTGCTGATGACAAGATCAAAGATACTGCTTATAACACAACTCAAGAATCAATTGATGCGCAAGTTAAAGCTGGTACCTTGTTTAGAGCGAATAGTTTAGAAGATTTAGCTAAGCAAGTTGGAATGGATCCTGATATTTTAGTTGAGACCATTGAGAAATATAATTCTTATATTGAAGCAGGAAAAGATCCAGATTTTGAAAAATCAGCTTTTAATCTAAAATGCGAAGTTGCTCCATTCTATGCAACACCGAGAAAGCCAGCCATCCACCATACTATGGGTGGTTTGAAGATTGATACAGGTGCTCATGTCTTAGATAAAGATGGTAAGCAAATTCCTGGTCTATATGCTGCTGGAGAAGTAGCCGGCGGAATTCACGCAGGTAACCGTTTAGGTGGAAATTCACTTGCTGATATCTTTACTTTTGGTAGAATTGCCGCAAATAGCGCAAATGATGAATTAGAAAAATAGTATTAATCCATTAAAACGTTGTAAACACTAGAGTTTACAATGTTTTTTTGCTAAAATACTAAAAATAATTATTTTTTGGAGGAATCGAATTGAAAGAAGCAAAGGGAAAAACATTAAGTAAAAAGCAATATTTAATTGTTGCTTCGATGATTTTTGCATTGTTTTTTGGTGCAGGAAACTTAATTTTTCCACTTCATTTAGGCCAGCTTGCTGGTAGAAATTGGGGATCAGCAGCAATTGGCTTTTCAATTACGGGGGTAGTTTTGCCTTTACTTTCCTTACTGGCTGTTGCAATTACCCGAAGCAATGGAGTTTATCAAATTGCCTTGCCTGTAGGGAAGATTTTTGCTCTTTCTTTTATGACTTTAATACAACTAACAATGGGGCCTTTATTTGCAGCTCCGAGAAATGCGACAGTTTCTTATACTGTCGGCATTGCACCATTATTACCCAAGCAATTTAAAAGTATAGGGTTGTTTGTATTTACGACAATCTTTTTCGCTATTGTGTTCATGATTGCTTATAACGAAAGTGATATTCTTTCTTCTTTGGGTAAGATTTTAAACCCTATTTTCTTAATTTTACTTTTCTTAGTATTTGTTATGGCTTTTGCCCATCCTTTAGGCAATCTTAGTACTGTAGCTGTAAGTAAAGAGTATTTACATGGAACAGTAGTTAAGGGCTTCTTAGAAGGCTATAATACAATGGATGCTTTAGCTGGATTGGCTTTTGGTGTAACGGTTGTTACAGCGATCAAAGAATTAGTTAACAATAATGAGAAAAAGGTGGCTAAAATAACTGCTAAAGCGGGATTAATGGCCGTGATAGGAATTGGGATAATTTATACTCTCTTAATTGCTGTTGGCGCTATGTCACTAGGCCATTTTAAGATAACTAGTGATGGTGGTATTTTATTATCTGAAATTGTTAATTATTATGCTGGTGTCTTTGGTCAGGCTTTATTAGCTGTCTTAGTATTTTTAGCATGTTTAACTACAGCAGTAGGTATTTTGTCTGCCTTCGCATTAGATTTTTCTGCGCATTATCCTAAATTTAGTTATAAAGGTTGGCTAATAATTTCTTGTGTTGGATCATTTGCTACTGCCAACTTAGGCTTGGATAAGATTATTAGTTGGTCACTGCCTGTGTTAATGTTTTTATATCCTCTAGCTATTGTTTTGATTATTTTGTCACTATTTTCACCATTATTTAAGGGTGACAAAGTAATGTATAAAGTAACAATGGCTTTAACATTAGTGCCAGCTATTTTTGATCTAATTACTCATTTACCTGCACCAATTGCTGGAACGCAATTTTATAAGGCAGTAAGTCAATTTCGTTTACAGTATTTGCCGCTTGCTAATATTGGGTTATCTTGGGTTGTTCCAACAATCTTGGGATTAGTTATTAGCATTTTTATTCATGTTTGGCACCGTAAAACTAATAAAATATAAAAACTAAGCAATGGTTCATTTGAATCATTGCTTTTTTGCTGGGATAATAAATTAGGTGATAGAAATGAATTTAACTAACAAGGTTCCTGAAAAAGATGTGCACGATTTGTTTACTCGCGTAGCACCTCATTATGATCAAATGAATAATATTATTAGCTTAGGTACTCAAAACGGTTGGCGCAGAAAATTTCTAAAAGAATTAAATGTACAACCTGGTGACTTTGCTTTAGATTTATGTTGTGGCACAGCTGATATAACGACTGCACTTGCAAGAAAAGTTGGAACGTCTGGAAATGTTATTGGTCTTGATTTTAATCAAGAAATGCTAGATCTAGCTGATAAAAAAATAAGAGAACAAGGATTACAAAAAGAAATTCAGCTAAAACAGGGGGACGCAATGCATTTACCCTATAATGATAATAGCTTTGATATTGTAACTATTGGTTTTGGGTTGCGTAATGTTCCTGATGCAAATCAAGTTCTAAAAGAAATAAATCGTGTATTAAAGCCAAATGAAAAAATTGGTATTTTAGAAACTTCCCAACCGACTAATCCAATTGTTAGATTAGGTTGGAAAGGTTATTTTAAGTTGTTTCCAAGCTTTGCAAAATTATTAAGAGCTAATGTATCAGACTATCAGTATTTATCTAATACAACAGCCGAATTTGTATCAGCAGCGAAATTAACGCTTATGCTTGAAAATAATAATTTTAAAAATGTACAAGTAACAAAATTAAATTTAGGTGCAGGTGCAATTCATATCGGAATTAAAAAGAAAATAAGATAAAATATAAAATAAAAACTAAAAAAGGAGAGTTTTATGAAGACTGGTACTAAAATTATTACTTTAGACAATGGTTATCACTTGTGGACTAACACACAAGGCGAGGGCGATATCCACTTATTAGCGCTTCATGGTGGTCCTGGTGGAAATCATGAATATTGGGAAGATACTGCAGAACAATTAAAAAAGCAGGGGCTTAATGTTCAAGTAACCATGTATGATCAATTAGGATCACTTTATTCAGACCAACCAGACTATTCTGATCCTGAAATTGCAAAAAAATACTTAACTTATGAATATTTCTTAGATGAAGTTGATGAAGTTCGTGAGAAACTTGGTTTGGATAATTTTTACCTAATCGGTCAAAGTTGGGGTGGATTACTCGTTCAAGAATATGCTGTTAAATACGGCAAGCACATAAAGGGCGCAATCATTTCTTCAATGGTTGATGAAATTGATGAGTACGTGGATTCTGTAAATAGAAGAAGACAAGAAGTACTTCCTCAAACAGAAATCGACTTCATGCATGAGTGTGAAAAAAACAATGACTACGACAATCAACGCTATCAAGATGATGTTCAAATTTTGAATATTAATTTTGTTGATAGAAAACAACCATCAAAGCTTTATCACTTAAAGGATCTTGGCGGAAACGCTGTTTATCATGTCTTCCAAGGTGATAATGAGTTTGTTATTACTGGTAAACTAAAAGACTGGCATTTTAGAGATCAACTAAAGAACATTAAGGTTCCAACTTTAATTACTTTTGGTGAAAATGAAACAATGCCAATTGCTACTGCTAAAATTATGCAAAAAGAAATTCCAAATTCGCGTTTGGTTACTACACCTGGTGGTGGCCACCACCACATGGTTGATAATCCAGATGTTTATTACAAGCACTTAGCTGATTTCATTCGCGAAGTTGAAAATGGTAGTTTTAAAGGTGAATAAAATAAAAAAGCTCTGTTTAATCTATTTTAAGAATAAACAGAGCTTTTTGAGCATATAAATCGCTTTCATAGCATCTTATCTATATAATTAATGGTAAATATAGTTTTATTAATTTAAGGAGAAAGCCATGAAGAAGAAAATAAGTAAACTGCTAGCAGCCACTGCTTTAATGGGTACATTAGGCATGTCGGTAGTGGCTTGTAGTGATAATAATTCAGCGAATAAAACTAAACAGTCGAGTGTAAAGAAGACTGCTAAAGATAAAGCAAGTGATACAAAGAATACAGTAAGAAAGAGTCAAATTAAGCTTAGTCAAACTGAAGCTATAAATAAGTTTGATAAAAAATATAGTAATAAAGATCTAAAAGAGATAGATTTAAAGCTAGACGGCAGTAAGTATATTTATGAAATCACAGGATTTGATAAAGATAAAGAATATGAAATGATAATAAATGCTATTAACGGCAAAGAGGTTAAATCTAGTTCTAAAAAGTTAGACTTAGATGAACGCTTGCAAAAGGGACTTGACTTGGATAAGATAATATCCCGAAACCAAGCTAGTGAAATAGCAGAAAAGGAAGTTAAGAATAGTACTGCTAAAGAATGGACTCTAAAAATGGATAAGGATAAGGCGATTTGGGATGTTACTGTAGAGTCAGGCACAAGTAAGCATGAAGTAGAAATTGATGCTATTTCTAAGAAAGTTATTAAATCAGAAAAAGATGACTAAACAAAAAAATTCAGAGCCTTATTGCTCTGAATTTTTTGGCTCTATAATAAATCCTGTTGATGGATATCTATGATATTCTATCGACAG
>NZ_AYZG01000011.1 GCF_001436695.1 Lactobacillus taiwanensis DSM 21401 | reverse complement strand
AAAATCCTGTCGATAGAATATCATAGATATCCATCAACAGGATTTATTATAGAGCCCTATTAATTCTAGCTATGGGAAGCTTTTTTAGATTATTTCTTTATTATTTTGACTAATCTAAATACCCCATAAATCATCATTATAACCCAACCTAGGATTGAAATATACAATAATACTGTAAACCAAATTGGCGTCTTAAATGAAAGAATAGCTGTATTTTCTCCTACTTTTGCTGTTACTTGAGGCATTCCAATTTCATTAAGTTTTGGATTCACCTTTTTGCCATTTACATTCAATTGAGATTGACGATATATAAAAATTGGTAGAGCAACTAGCTTTGCCTTAGCCTCATTCCACTTAAGTTGCAATTGGCCACCTGGTAAATTTTTCTTACTAAAGTTTTTTTCTTGCGGTGCCATACTCATCAATATCCCCGTAACATCCGAAGACTTGATTTTCCTTTGAACAGGAAGATAATCAGGACTATTAATTGCAATCTTTTTAATATATACGTCTAGCCCCTGTTCTTTCATTTCTTTAACATTACTAGTAATCCCTTTGTTGTAAGTAATATTATTATTTATTTCATTAAAGTCAGCTCTAACGTTGAATAACACTACTACAATAGCTAAAGCACTAGCAATTATACCAATCTTTTTACCATGATTTTTAATTATTTCAGTAATAGTTAGGCCAATACCGATAAATAGTAGCGGATAAGCTACTACCGTAAATCGATTTGGAAATTGCAGATAACCAGTTACTGCTGGAAAATTATCTTTAATAAATTGCCATGGAAATAAGTTAGAACTTAAATAAAGAAATACTGCTCCTTCAAGAGTTACGAAAGTATTTAGTCTAGAAGACCTAAAGTTAAATAATACATAAATTATTTGGACGATAAATAGTAATAGAGTAACTTCAGTAATGGATGTCCACATCGTAGACGCACCAGCAACAGATAAGTTCAAAGCTGTTAGAACTGGTGAATAATTAATTGGGGATGCCATTTGATTAGTAGGATAAAGCAATAAAAATGCTCCCCAGACATTAGCTGTTAAAATAATAAACAAGCCAACTGCTTTAAAGGCATCAATCCACATTTGATGTTTATTTTTACTTAAAACTAAGCCGTAAATAAAGAATGGAATTAAAGTTAAAATAGCAAAAAAGGTACTCAATAAATGAATTTGAGCTACAATTGCCATTACAATTCCTAGACTAACCCAACTAAAACGTTTCTGATGATTATTCAGTAAATTAATCCCCTGCATTAAAACAAAAGGTATTAAAACTGCTCCCCAAGAGTTAAATGCATTTGAACGCGGCCAATAAGCAATATATCCAGTTGTCAAAAACATAGCAGTGATTATCGCAGAAACTGTTTTTGATATTTTTACTTTTCGGCTTAAATGATAGGTACCTAGCCCACCAATTATAAAAATCAAATAAGTTATTACAATTTGAAAACGAAGCCAGGAACTACAAAATAATAATAAAAATCCCATTAAATAAGCTAAAAATGGACCATAGAGGGCATTTACTATTCTTCCACTTGCTCCCATACCATAATTCATCTGAAAATATGAAAAATTATGATTCTGTATTTGCTGATATGTATCATAAAAACGATGAAAATGAAAAGCAGTATCGTCTAAAGTTAATCCAGATCGTGTACTTAACTCTGTCCAAATTAGAATAGTTGCAATAATTACGCTTAATACAATTGGAATAAGATAATCTATTATTCGACTTTTATATTTATTTATAAAACTATTTTCCATTTTCTACCTCGAATAAGTATTTACTTAACTTTCTAATTGTATCATTACAAACAATAAAAAATTATGCTTATTTAACAATTTACTCTTTTGTTGGTGCATTAACCATATTTCTTCCCTTGCGATATGCCTGTTTAATATCATTTAGAGTCAAATCTTTTCCCTTTTGATCATAAACTACTAATACTTCTCTTACACCATCCGCAAACTTGCTTAATAATCTAAATACTGTAATTTCTGCAAAAAATAAAACCAATAATAAGAAAACAGCAGTCGCTGAAATACGGGAAAGAGCAAATAAATTATGGAAGAAAATTATAGACAGAACTAGTGCTAAGAAAGAACTACCTAGTACGGTCCATCTAAATTTATTTAAAGGTCTTGAAATATGGTATAAAACCATCATACCCACTGCTACTAATAACATTGTAGCCGTAGTGGCTACTTCTTGTCGTCCCAGAGCTAGCACAATATCTGCAACCACTAGAATAGAAACAGCTAACATATCTGTAATTCCACCTGGAATCGCTCTAGATAACACATTAGGTATAAATTTTCCACGAATACGATTGTAATTATTTTCAAGAGCCAGTAAGAATGAAGGCAGACCTATCGTAAATGCAGAAATCAAAGCAATTTGTGCTGGTCTTAATGGATAAGACATTGCAAAAACTAAAGAAAAGATTGCCATTAAGAAAGAAAAGATATTTTTAACTAAGAATAAACTAGCTGATCTTTCAATATTATTAACTACTTTTCTACCCTCATCTACAACTTTAGGCATTCTAGCAAAGTCAGAATCTAATAAAACAACCTGAGATGCCTGAACAGCGGCACTATTTCCAGAGGCCATGGCAATAGAACAATCTGCAGTTTTCATTGCTAAAATATCATTGACACCATCCCCAGTCATAGCAACTGTATTACCATTTTTTTGAAGTGCCTTAATTAACTTTTTCTTTTGATCAGGTTTTACGCGGCCGAAGACATTGTATTTTCTAACAACTTCTCCGTAGTCACCTTCACCAATTTCAGTCGCATCAATTAATTTATTTGCATCTCGAATACCAGCTTGCTTAGCAACGCGTGCTACAGTTAAGGGATTATCGCCAGAGATTACTTTAATATTTACACCTTGACGATCAAAATATTCAAAAGTACTCTTTGCTTCCTTTCGAATTGGATTAGAGATCAAAATATAACCGAGCAACTCAACTTCTTTAGAGAGTTTCTGCTTTTCATCCTTTAAGACTTCTGGATATTTGGCAAATGCTAAAACACGGTATCCCTGACTCGTATATTGATTTATTTCTTTTTCGTATGCTTCAAATTGATCTCGTAGTACAAATTCTGGTGCTCCCATGAGTAAAGTATTACCGTTAACAACTGCACCACTATATTTGTTTACTGAAGTAAAAGGAATAATTTGCGTAGCCTGAACATTAAATTTTTGATTAAAAGCTTTTGCTACCGCTTTAATAGTGGCATTATCATGTGGCATATTTTGAGCAAAAATAGAAATTTCTTTCGTCAAGCTTTCCTTGCTTGTACTAACAGGAACAGTTTTTTCAACTTCCATTTTAGGTTCAGTAATGGTTCCAGTCTTATCAACACATAAGACGTTAACCCGGGCCAATGTTTCTACGCTCTTCATATCATGAAGCATCACTTGTGAACGTGCTAAGCGCATTGCAGCTAAAGCCAGAGCAATGGTAGTTAATAAATATAAGCCCTCCGGAATCATTCCAATTACTGCTGCTTCCATTGATACAATACTTTCGGGTAAAGTTAGATGATTTACATATCGAGCAACAATGAATAGAGCAATCCCGCAAGGAATAATAATGATTCCTACCCACTTAATTAATTTATTAATTGAGCGAACCATTTCGGAACCTTCTTTTGAATTCATCGCTTTCGCTTCTAAGGTTAGTTTAGAAACATAAGAATTTTTACCCACTTTTTCAAGACGTGCATATGCTTTGCCCGCTACTACAAAACTTCCAGACATGAGGGCTGAGCCAACGTCTTTTTCTATTTCATCCGCTTCCCCAGTTAACAATGCCTCATTAACTCTCAATGTACCTGAGATAACTTGTCCATCGGCTGGAATTTGATCTCCTGTTTGAAGTACAATTACATCTCCCAACACTAAATCTTCAATTGGAATAACTTTTTCCTCTTGATCACGAATTACAGCAATTTTAGTTGTATTCATCACGTTTAATTTATCTAAAACACTTTTTGCTCGTAATTCTTGAACAATTCCGATTATCATATTAGCTATAATTACTGGTAAAAAAGTTAAATCTTTGTATTCACCAACTACAACTAAAAGAACAGCTAATACCAAAAAGATCAAGTTAAAGTAAGTAAAGGTATTTTCTTTAATAATCTGCCATGTAGTTTTAGCTTGATCGTTAACTGCACGGTTAACTTTTCCTTCTTTAATTCTTTGCTCAACTTCAGTAGTCGTTAAGCCAATTGGTCGTTTAAACTTTTCTTTCATTCTATCCTTAAAAATTAATCTACATGTAAGTTATCATCTTTTTCAATAGTGACCTCGCCAGCAACATCAGTATTAAAAAATTCAGAAATTTCATGAACATTCCAGCCTTGCCCAAGACCCCACATTAACTTGGTAATTGCACTTTCTGAAGTCATATCTCGAGCACTAATTGCACCTTCAAGTAATGCTTCTCGGCCAACTTCATACTTAGTAAGATCACTGCGTTCATACAAACATTGACTAGTAGCGATAATTGGAATACCTTTTCGAATTAATTTTCCAACAGCTGCTACCATATTTCTTCTAATATAATTCATACCGCCTAGACCATAAGCTTCAATTACAATTCCCTGACAGCCACTATCAACCATCGCAAACAACAAATTAGGATCAAAACCCGGGAAAAGTTTAACTAAAGAAACATGTGGATTAATCTCGGTATTTAAAACAGTTTCTCCAGTATTTTTAGGTAAGTTTTGTTCAGAAAAAACTAACCCATCAGATGTTACTCGCGCAACTGGAGGTACATTTACACTTTCAAATGCATCAAAGTTAATAGTTCTGACTTTAACGCTTCTACATCCAAGCATTACTTTTTGATTAAAAGCTAAGTAAATATTTGGATGACAACTAGCTGCTGCTGCAAAAGCCAATTTTAAATTATCTGGTGCATCACTTAAGACAACATTAATTGGCACCTGACTTCCAGTTAAAACAACAGGAATATTAATATTTTGCAGCATAAAAGCTAACATTGAAGCAGTGTAAGACATAGTGTCCGTTCCATGCGAAACTACGATTCCATCATATTTATTTCGATTTTCATAAATTTTTTCTGCAATCAGTTTCCATTCCTCTGGTTGAATATTTGAAGAATCTAACTGTAAAATATCTTCGACCGTAATATCATACGGTAACTCACCCAACATATTAATTAATTGTTCTCCAGATTCCTTAGGAACTAAACCTGCATCTGACATAACAGAAGCAATTGTGCCTCCAGTAGAAAGCAATAAAATTTTCTTTTGCATAATCGTCACTCATTCTTTATTTTCTATTCTATTGTTCTATTAATTATACGAAAAAAGTTGCCATAGTTTAAATTCTATGACAACTTTTTGTGAAATTTTATCCTGCATGACGCCAATCTTTGTCCATTAAAATACGTGCTGCAATAAGTCCCAATGGTAAGCAAATGACAATCATTAAAGCTTGTACCATCCATAGTGCACCTGCATTTAATGAGGTTAATCCTAAGTTAAACATTGCTCGATACATATAAAGTCCCGGAACCATGATAACTATTGAAGGAACAGTAATTGCAATTCTTGGAAAACCAATTTTACGTCTAATAATTGATGCTAACATCCCAGCAACAAAAGCTCCAATAAACGCAGCAACTGCTGGTGGAACGTTTGACCAATCCACTAAACTTAAACGTAAAGTATTGGCTATGGCTCCAGAAATGCCAGCAATAGTTGCCATTGAGATTTTAGAGTTAAACATAATTGAGAAGCCGAATACACCGCAAAAGCTAGCTAGTAATCTTAATAAAGTCAAAACTACTGGGGTTAATCCTAAGTTTTCAAAATTCTGTGGATGTAAGTTTAAAAGCAAAGCCATTACCCAGCCAACTGCAGTTGCGACCACAATAATCATTATTGCGTAAGCCATTCGTTCAAGTCCCGACCGCATATCAAGTTTAGAAATATCTAGTCCAGAGGTAATAAATGGAAAACCAGGAATCACGAACAACATTGCACCAATATATCCATCTAAATGATGTAGACTTACTGGATAAAATAATCTAATTAAATAGAAACTAGCTACATATACAAGACACGCAATAGCAACTGACACTGTAATATTAGCCAATATAGTAAGATGTCGATCGGCCATTTTTCGGCGAACGTAGTTACCACAAGCAGCTCCTAAAAAAGCACAAATAACTTCAAAAATCCCCCCACCAAGTAAAAAAATAAATCCGCCACATGCAAGTCCAGCTGCTAAACCAACTTGCCAAGGTTCATATTGTGACTTCATAGTAGAAATTTCTTCTAAACGATTATGAATTTGACCAATTGTCCAGTTTCCATCATCTTTTTTAAACTGATTAACAAAATTTTCCATTCGATCTAGCTTATTTGTATTAACTCCTGTTGATGGCAAACTCAAGGCCTGAGTATAACTTTTACCATCTGCATCGACACACGTATATTCAATTGAAACTAGTCCAATATCAGTACTACAAGTCATATCTAGACACCGAGCAATTGTATTCATAGCCGATCTTACTCGCCAAGCTCCGGTCCCATAAGACAATAACATCATTCCAATATGACCTACAATTACTGAGCGTTCAGCTAAAGTAGCATTTTTAGCTGGCGTAATATTATCACTAGTAAAAAATTCTTGCCAGCGAATTCGCATATGATGATGATGCGACAAAGTATGCTGGTGGTGTAGTTGATTTACACGTTCATTTTGAATTTCTTTATTTTTCACTTTCATAGTCCCCAAACTTCGATTAAATATCATACCTTTAAAATTTTATCACAGAAAAAACGTCTTGCACTCTTAACTTAAGTACGAGACGTTTTAATTTTATTAAAAATATTGACTATAATTCGATTCTATCAACAACTTCTTTCATCTTCGTTGCTGAATAAGTCATTTTTTTCTCTTCATCATCGGACAAATGAAGTTCAATTACATCACTAATTCCATTAGCAGTAATTACAGCTGGACTTCCTAAGTAAAGATCATGGATACCATACTCACCATTCATTGGAGCTGAAAGTGGTAAAACTTGAGCCTTATTCTCTAAAATCGATTTACAAATTTGGGTTAAGCACATTGCAACACCGTAGAAAGTTGCACCTTTATTAGCAATAATCCTTCCACCCTTTTTACGGACATCAGTTTCCAAATCTACTAAAGTCTGCTCATCTAATTCTTTATATGAACGAAGCGGTTTATGATCAATAATCGCTTCATCAAAGTTTTCAAAAGAAGTATCCCCGTGTTCACCTAGAACGTAAGCATCAATGTGGTCTACATTAACTCCCGTCTTATGTGATAAAGCAACACGCAAACGTGCAGTATCAAGAGATGTTCCTGTTCCAATAACTTTATTCTTAGGAAAACCAGTTAACTTTTGAGTCAAAGTAGTCAAAATATCTACTGGATTAGCAGAAACAACAAAGATGCCATTAAACCCAGATTTAACAATTGGCTTTACAATTGACTTCAAGATTTTAACATTAGTGTTTACTAAATCTAGTCTCGTCATTCCGGGCTTCCTTGCAGCACCTGCAGTAATTACAGCAATATCTGCATCTTTAGCGTCGCCATAGTCGCCACTCTTAACAGTACATTGGCCAACAAATGGTGCGAGATCTTCTAGATCTAAAGCATCCCCTTCAGTGATTTTCTTAACTACATCACAAATTACTAGTTCATCAATTTTAACGTTTTGCAATAAGTCATTTGCAAAAGTTGAACCTACACGGCCGTCACCAACTAAAAATACTTTTCTACGACTCATTTTTATATACTCCTTTAAAATGAAAACTTAACTTCTACAATTTAAGTGTACACAAGCTGCCCTTCTATTGAAAACGTCTTATTTAATTAAATTTGCCATTGCTTTTCCTGCTTCACGGCCAAAAATAATTGTTTCAGCAATAGAATTACCACCAATTCTATTGTTTCCGTGTAATCCTCCACTAACTTCACCAGCAGCATATAAACCATGAATAAAATTACCATTCGTGTCATATACTCTTGTATCCGGAGCAATATGAATGCCGCCCATTGTATAGTGAATAGCTGGAGCAATGTGAATAGCGTAATATGGTGCATGATCTAAGCTACCCATCCCAGTAGTACGGTTAAACTCTGTATCATCATGCTTTTCAACAGCTTGATTCCACGTATTGAGAGTTTGTTCAAGAGTAGCCCCAGGTACATTAATGCTTTCAGCTAGCTCTTCAATAGTATTTCCATGAACCACTAGATGAATTGAATCATAAAATTCAATCGCTTTTACTCGATCTCTTACTCCTTGATCAAAAATCAAAAATGCAGAATGTTCAGGTGTATTAGTTATCGCATTTGATACAATTTTTCTAGTATTTAACTCATTAACAAATCTTTTACCTTGATGATCAACCAGAATGGCTCCTTCCCCGCGGACTGCTTCTCCAATTAAATAAGCATGGTCCGTATCTTGTTGAACAGTTGGGTGAACCTGAACTAATTCTAACTGTTCTAATTGAGCTCCTACCTTATCAGCTAATTTTAAGCCATCTCCAGTCGCACCAGCTTGATTAGTTGTCTTATAATCACGCAAATCTGGCCGATATTTAGCAATTAAATCCTTTGAGGCTCCAAAACCACCCGTAGCAAGTAAAACAGCTTTTGCATTTACTTTAAGATCATTATTAATTTCTACACCGTTAATTTTTTTATCTGCATCTTGCAACAATTCAGTAACTTTAGCACCAGTAAAAATTGGAATATTTTTCTCATCAGCAATTTTAAGTAAGTTATTAACTAAAAATGCCCCAATTGGTGCCATTGATGATGGTCGGTGCGTACGCTTCTTAGACATTCCACCAGTAATAGTTAAATCATCTACTTTAATACCTAGATCTTCAAGCCAAGCAATTGCTAAAGGCGCATGTTCTACAAAATAATGAAGCATTTTACGGTCATTCATATAGCCGCCACCCTTTAATGTTTCATCGTAAAATTTTTGCATACTGTCATTTACACCTAAACGAGCTTGAACAATACTTTCAGCGGCATTCATTCCTGAGCTTGCACGCATAGTATTGCCACCTAGGAAATTATTTTTTTCAAGAATTGCAACATTTAGGCCATATTGTTGTGCTTGGATAGCAGCAGCTAATCCTGTACCACCACTACCTACAATAATTGCATCGTAATCTTTTTTTAGGTTATCTAATGTTTGCGTTGGAAATTTATATGCCATTGTTTATCCCTCTTTTAATCATCAATTGGCTCAGTATTCATTGCATTCGTCATGGTAATTGGCTTCATCCACTTATCATATTGCTCTTTAGTTACTACTCCACTCTTTAAAGCTGCTGTACGCAAAGTTGTATTATTTTTAGCAGCAGTTTGAGCAATTGTAGCTGCTTCATGGTAACCAATATGTGGTGAAAGTGCAGTAACTGTCATCAAAGAATCAGTCACATCTTTAGCCATTCTTTCTTTATTGACAGTCATACCATGAATCATCTTGTCAGCAAATCCAGAAATAGTTCCTGATAAAACATTTGCGGACTCTAAAAAGGCAGCAATCATAACAGGTTTAAAGACATTCATTTCCAAATTACCTTGGGATGCAGCCATAGTGATTGTAGTGTCATTACCAAAAACTCTTACACATGCCATTGTAACTGCTTCGGCTTGAGTTGGGTTAACCTTACCTGGCATGATAGAAGAGCCAGGCTCATTTGCTGGTAAGTTAAGTTCACCTAAACCAGCCCTTGGGCCCGAACCTAAAAAACGAATATCTTGAGCAATCTTGAACATGTCAGCTGCTAAAGCTTTTAAAGCCCCATGAACTACATTTAAACCGGAGTGATTTGCCAAGCCAAAGAATTTATTTGTCTTAACATCAAATTGATGACCATATTTCCTTGATAAGCGTTCAGCAATATCTTCAGCCATCCCAGGAGCAGCATTAAGACCTGTACCAACTGCAGTTCCTCCAATTGGTAATTCATACAAGGTTTTTTCTAATTCATTAATGTAAGATAAATCATGATTAAGAGCAGAAATATAACCAGATATCTCTTGACCAAAAGTTAATGGTACCGCATCTTCTAAATGTGTTCTTCCCACTTTAACTGTCGTCCAGTACTCATCTCGCTTAACTTTTAATTCCTTAATTAAGTGTTTAATAGATGGCTTTAAATCATCTAAAGCTTGAGTTGCAACTAAATTCATTGCAGTTGGAAATGTATCATTTGAAGATTGCCCCATATTTACATCATCATTGGGCAATATATTTAAGCCAGGATGGTTTTTATTAGCTAAATTAGCCACCACCTCATTTACGTTCATATTAGTTTGAGTACCTGAACCTGTTTGATACACATGAAGTGGAAAATAAGGTTGCAATTCATCGTTATTTAAATCAAGTAATTGATGAATTGCTTCGATAATTGCTCGCCCTTTTTCTTCTGTTTCAGTTCCAGCCTCAATATTAGCTTGAGCTGCTGCAAGTTTTATCTGAAGAAGTGCTCGAATAATTCCAATTGGCATTAATGCACCTGTATGGAAGTTATCTTTACTTCTTTGAGTTTGCGGCCCCCATAATGCCTTCTCAGGAATCTCTACTGGACCTAATGTATCATTTTCCACACGATAGCCTTTTTTTACCATAATTTTTTATCCTCCGTTTTCATTATCTTAATTATAAGCTAAATTTTAATGAAAGGGCATACAAAAAGCGGAGAATATAATTCTTCGCTAATATCATGTATTAAAATTATACTAAAAATAGTTTTACAATGCTATACGCTTAGCGCTCTTGGTGATTTAACTTCTTGGCCACCAAGTCTCCGACAACTTGTACAATAAGCACTAATAAAAGTACTAATAAAGTTGCTACTAAAGTAACATCATTATTAAACCTGTTATATCCATAAGAAATAGCTGTGTTTCCAAGTCCACCAGCTCCAACAGCACCGGCCATTGCTGTTAATCCAATCAAGCTAATTAAGGTTACTGTTGAAACTCTAGCCAACTCTGATCTACTTTCTCTTAAATAAACATCAAAAATAATATCTTTTGTAGAAGCACCCAAAGCTTCGGCTGCTTCAACCTTTCCATTATCAACACTTTCAAGAGCAACTTGAACTTGGCGTGCAAAAAATGGAAAAACTCCTAAGGTTAGTGGCACTAAAGCTGCTTTCATTCCAATTTGAGTACCTACAATCTTCTGAGTAACAGGAGCAACAAAGGCTAACAAAATAATAAATGGAACTGCTCTAAAAATTGATACTAATTTATCAACTATCCAATAAACTACTTTATTCGCTAAAATTCCTTTAGGCTTAGTCAAAACTAGTAATAAACCAAATATTAAACCTAGAACTCCTCCAAAAATAGCTGACCAAAAAGTCATAAATAAAGTTTGAAAAATAGCTGTTCCCCAACCAGCATCTCCACCCCATCCAAGGGCTACAACATTAGGAAAGTTTTTAGTAAAAAAACTAATCATTAGTCAGCACTCCTTTATCTAATTTAGTTACCACTACATTCTTACTTTTCAAGAATTTAATTGCTTCTTCTTGTTTTTGTTTGTCTAAATTCAATAAGATAGCTAGTGTTCCAATTGGTTCACCACTCAATACTTCCACGTTTCCATATAGAATACTTGCTTTTGTATTTAAAGCAACGTCTAAGTCAGCTACAACTGATTTAGTAACATCATTAATGCTATAAACCAATTGATAGAGTTCCGCATTATCGGCCAACTTATCAAAATTGTAGGTATTCAAAATATGTTGTGCTTGTAAAGCGCCACCCACAAATTGTCGAGTTAATTGCTTTTGCGGATGTAAAAATACTTCTCGTAAGTCCCCTTTTTCAATTATTTTTCCCGTTTCCATTACAGCAATCTTATTTGCTACTCGCTTTACTGCATCCATTTCGTGAGTAATCAATACAATTGTTAAACCTAATTTTTTATTTAAATCATATAATAAGTCTAATATTTGATTAGTCGTTTTTGGATCAAGTGCACTTGTTGCCTCATCAGAAATTAAAATATCAGGATCATTAGCTAATGCACGTGCAATTGCAACACGCTGCTGCTGTCCACCAGACAATTGAACTGGATAAAAATTAGCCTTATCTTTCAAGCCGACTAATTCTAATAAGTGGAGTGACTTTTCCTCAAGCTCTTTATCAGATAAATGTGTATGTTGTAATGCAAAAGCAACATTTTCAATGACTGTTTCTTCGTTTAAAAGATTAAAATTCTGAAAAATCATTCCAATTTTTCTTCTTTTTTCCTGAAGCTGCTTTTTACTAACTTGCAATTTATTATCTTTAAACAAAACTGTTCCATTAACTTCAACTGAACCAGCAGAAGGATATTGCAATAAGTTAATGGTTCTTACTAGAGTTGATTTTCCTGCACCAGAGAAACCAATTACTCCATAAATATCACCCTTATTTATTTCTAAACTTACTTCATTAACTGCTTTATTCTGTCCAAATTGAACTGTAATATTTTTTAAATCAATTTGCGCTGTCATTAGAATCTCTCCCTATCTTATTTCAGCTTTAGTCCCCAAGCTGCGATTTCAGTCTTACCGTAAAGTTTGTCAGATAACTTCTTAGTCTTCTCTGTTTGATATGCCTTAACTAATTCTTTGTACACCCTATTATTCTTGTCTTTCTTATTAGCAACAATAATATTAATCCATTGTTCTGAATCCTTGTTTAAAGGTTCAATATAAATTGTTTGTTTGTCCCCTAACTTAGCTGGAACTGCATATGTATTATTAACGATACTTGCATCAACATCATCAATTACTCTTGCTGTCTGTTCAGCACTAACTTCTTTAATCTTCAATCCTTTAGGATTTGAAGTTATATCAGCAACTGTTGCCAGCTTAACTCCTTTTCTTAATTTGATTAAACCTGCATTCTTTAATACATATAAAGCTCTTGATTCGTTAGAAGCATCATTAGGAACAGCAATTGTAGCCCCTTGTGGTAAGTCTTTAATATCTTTATATTTCTTTGAATACAATCTAATTGGAGCGATATAAGTATTACCAATTGCGACTAATGAACCATGATTTGCCTTGTTCCAAGCGTTCAAGAAAGTGTAATGTTGAAAAGCATTTAAATCAATATCTCCATTTTGAAGTGCCTTATTAGGTTGATTGTAGTCAGTAAAGTTCTTAATTTTAATTTTTATTCCATAATCTTCTTTAGCAGTTTCTGCTACACTCTTCCAAATTTCAGCATCTTGTTTTGTTTGACCAACTACTCCCACCACTACTTCTTTTTGATCTTTTGTAGTATTACTTGTTGGTCCAAAACTAAACCATCCTGCAATTATAATTAAAATTGCAACTACTGACCAAATTATCCGATTTCTAATTCTCTTCTTATGCATTGTGCTTTCCTCCTAAAATAAAAAAGCACTCATTCCCAAAAGGACGAGTGCTCGCGTTACCACCTTTAATTTGTCATTTATTCACATAAATGACCTTAGTAAGTAGCTCTTAAACTTAATTAAGAATTACCCTGCGTTGTTAACGATCGCAACTCCGTTGATAGCTTACTATTAAAATTCGCTATCACCATTTTAATTTCTAGTCCATCTTCAATTAGACGCTCTATCTACTTACACCATGCGTAGACTCTCTAAAAGAACATTACTAATTTACTCAACCAGCAAAATGTTTAAATTAATTGTTAAAAGTATATTATAATTTTAATCAATTTTCGTCAAGCACTTTTTTAATTTTTTATTTTATTATCGAAATCATTATATTATCCTAACAAATGAGGATATTAAGAATGGAGAAAGTAAGATGAAAAATATAGTTGTCAAAATAATTATGTGGATCCTCTTTTGGTTCTACCTAATTCCATATATCTTGTTAAAAAAGTTTTATTCAAAAAAGCTGCTCATCCGATTCTTTGGGCCAACTGTGTCACAATTGGATTATTCTTCGTATTAGTATTGTTCACCTCTCCTAGTTCGCATAATACAAGCCACCAGTCTACTCAAAAAACTACTTTAACTAAAAGTAAAAAAGTAGGAACGAAGGAACTTAATAAAGAAAAAGCTAGAACTAAAATTCTTACGCAGGAAGAAAAAACAAGCAAGCTGAACGGGAAAGAAAGGCTACTGAAGCTCAATCTCAAAAAGAAGCTACTACTAAAAAGAAAGAAATTGAAGAAGCACAGAAAAAAGCTAAGCAAAATCAAGAAACAAACAATAATAGCTCATCTAGTCAAAGTCAAGGTAATCTATATACTGCAAATCAGGGTACAATTGTAGGAAATCGCAATTCAATGATCTACCACATTTCCGGACAAGCAGGCTACCACATGCATTCAGCCAATGCAGTCTATTTTAATAGTGAGCAAGATGTAATTAATGCTGGTTATAGAAAGGCGAAAAAATAATGATAAATAAAAAATTACTCAATTTTTAGCCGCTGCCCTCTTGTTTTCGCTAGAAGCTGGTCAAACATATACCTCTCAGACAAGTTCAGCTAGTGCTATTAAAATTATAAAAAATACAAGTATGACTATAGTGATCAAAAAGAAGCTAGTCGCTTAAAAAATAAAAATCAAAAAATTGAAAAGAAAATTAGTTTTTTAGATAAAAGGAAAGCTGATCTTCAAAACCAATTAAAAAACTATACTAACCCCAATGCCGTCGAATCACTAAGCAAACAAAAATTAGCTACTCTTAACTACGACGGTAAAAGCATCGTTAATGTTGATAATAATCCAGATTTTTCAAAATCAGACTTAGATACAAGCCATGGGGCTTGGCAAAAATATGGTGACTTTGATTCCCAAAATCTTGTAACAGCAGCTAATGCGCTTTTAAATAAATCATTAATGCCTAAAACAAAACGTGAGGCTCTTCATGTTAATCCAACTGGCTGGCATAATAAAAAAATCAATCATTATTGGCTTTTCAATCACTCTCACTTAATTGGTTATCAATTAACTGTCCAAAATAATGGGAAAAACCTAATGACTGGAACTAGACATTTAAATGATCCAGACATGCTGATATATGAAAATGAAGTTGCAACTTATCTAAAATCTTCACCAAATAATTACGTTCGCTACCGTGTGACAACAATTTTTAGAAATAATGAATTACTTGCTTGGAGAGTCGAAATGGAGGGACAATCTGTCAATTCCAATGATGTTCATTTCCATGTTTATATTTTTAATGTTCAAGATGGAGTAGATTTAAACTACTCTAATGGCAGCAGCAAAATTTCTTAAGTTTTAATAAAATAACTATCGTAGAAAATTAATATTTGTTATACTTCTTTTTGCTTCTCTCAAATTTCCTAAGTTCAAACCTATATATTACTTTACAATACCTATTTAATTAATGTTAGCCCCCGTAGTTTAGGTGTATGAATATACTAAATGAAGGAAGATAATATTATAAATTCTTCATTTAATTACAGTTTAACTTTATTCTAAAAAGCGCAGGCAGAAATCTGTGTGAAAGGAATTGTGATTGAAGTGATAGACAACTTAGGAGCTGCGATCAAAAAAAGACGCAGGAGTTTGAGAATGACTCAAGAGGACCTTGCGGAATTCAGTAGTCTATCAGTAAATTTCATCTCTAAAATTGAAAGAACAGGTAACCAAAATATCAGTATTCAAAAATTAGATGCGATTGCAAAAGCACTACAAACATCCGTAATTACTTTAATTGATGAATCCTCAAAAACTCCCAAATCACAGACATTTGTAAATAAGTTAAGTAATGACCGTGTTTTTCTTGACAAACTTACAAATGATATGAAAAAACTTCCTGTCGCTCAGGAAGAAGCTTTAGCTAAGAGTTTTATTACTATAATTAATACTTTTGCTAAAGAAGATAAATAAAAAACTTTGACATTTAGAATTACAATTTTGTGTCCTATTTGTCAAAGTTTTTTTCTTTTATTTAAGAGTAAAATAAAAAGGAATTTACAAATCCCTCTTTATATAATATTAGTAAATCTTTTCAACTTGATCTTGAATATTTGAATTATTTAAAAATTCATCATAACTAGTCTCTGCACGACTGACAATTCCCTTAGATCCCACTTCAATAATATGATCTGCAATAGTTTGAATAAATTCATGATCATGAGAAGTAAATAGGATTGATCCTTGATAGTCTTTTAACGCATCATTAAGAGATGTAATTGACTCTAAATCCAAGTGGTTAGTCGGATCATCCATTACCAATACATTAGCTGGCTCAAGCATCATTCTTGAAAGCTGACAACGAACCTTCTCACCACCAGAAAGAACTTTTATCTTTTTATCAATTTCATCGCCTGAGAAGAGCATCCTACCTAAGAAGCCTCTTAGGAAAGTATTATCGTCCTGTTCTTTTGTCGCATATTGACGAAGCCAATCTAAAATTGTTAATTCATCATTGTTAAAATTAGCATTTAAATCACGAGACATATAATTGAATGCTGTTGTTTGACCCCAAGTCACAGTACCCGTCTCTGGCTTGATTTTTCCAGCAATAATATCCATTAAAGCGGTTGTAGCTAAAGTATTACGTGATAAAAAGGCGACTTTATCTCCGGGACGGACAATAAACGAAACATGGTCTAAAATCTTTTCACCATCAATACTGTAAGAAACATCTTCAACTTTTAAAAGATCATTTCCTAAATCACGATGCATTTCAAATTTTACATAAGGGTATTTACGTGATGAAGGTTTAATATCATCAAGCGTAATCTTCTCTAATTGCTTCTTTCTTGAAGTAGCTTGTTTTGATTTAGAAGCATTTGCTGAAAAGCGGGCAATAAATTCTTGTAATTCCTTAATTTTTTCCTCTTTCTTAGCATTTTGATTTGCTGCTAATTCAGAAGCTAACTTACTTGATTCATACCAGAAATCATAATTTCCCATATAAAGTTGGATTTTACCATAGTCAACGTCACACATTTGTGTACATACTTGATTCAAAAAGTGACGATCGTGAGAAACAACAATAACAATATTTGGATAGTCAGCCAAAAAATCTTCTAACCAATTTACAGTATGCACATCCAAACCATTAGTTGGCTCGTCAAGCAAAAGAATATCAGGATTGCCAAATAAAGCTTGAGCTAATAGCACTTTAACTTTTTCAGCTTCAGGAAGCTCACTCATCTTACTCTGATGCATATCTTCTGGAATACCTAGTGATTGCAATAATTTTGAAGCATCGGCTTCTGCATTCCAACCATCTAGTTCTGCAAACTTAGATTCAAGTTCAGCAGCTTTAACACCGTCTTCATCACTAAAATCAGGTTTAGAATAAAGTTCATCCTTTTCTTTCATTACTTGATAAAGTTCTTTATGTCCCTGAATTACTGTATCTAAAACAGTAAAATCTTCAAAAGCAAAGTGATCCTGATTTAAACTGGACATTCTTTCATTGGCATCAATGGATATATTTCCAGTAGTCGGTTCAATTTTACCCTCTAATAGTTTTAAAAAAGTAGATTTCCCGGCGCCATTGGCTCCGATTACTCCATAACAATTACCGGGAGTGAATTTTAAGTTAACATCTTCGTATAATGTACGACCAGATAAATTTAAACTCAAATCTGAGACAGTAATCAAATTATTTTCCCCTCTTACATCTAATTTTTAGTTATAACACATTATAGAAAGTCACTTTATGAAAAATCTAATGCAAACTGGTAATGAATGTAGCTAATCCAAATAAAATACCTGGAAAGTTAGCTACAAACAATGGCCAATCCTTTTTCTCTCTTAATAAAGCATATAGAACCCCAAAAAGCAGTTTATAGCAGCTACAAGTGGTTAAATGGGATTACCATAATTTTCTTGTAAATTGTTCATAATTTGCGGAATATAGGAAACATACATTAACACAGATAATATTGATCCAATTCGTCCAATCATGAGTACAGTCTTATTATCAAAAGATCTAATTTTCTTTTTCAACTAATCTTCCTTTCTATCTATGATATCTAGTTTACTTACTTTTTATAGTTATCTCAAGCACAAAAAAAAGAGATTGATTAAAAATCAACCTCTTTTTTAAAATACTAACTTAATTAGTCTAAGTCAACGTTGTCTGGGAAGAATGCTAAACGTTCACCCTTACCAAGTTCTTCTTCGATTTCAAGTAAACGGTTGTACTTTTCAACACGTTCTGAACGAGCTGGAGCACCAGTCTTCAATTGACCACCGTTAACAGCAACTGCGAAGTCAGCGATGAAAGTATCACCAGTTTCACCTGAACGGTGAGAAATCATAGTGTTGTAACCATTCTTACGTGAAAGACGAATAGTTTCAAGAGTTTCAGTAACAGTACCGATTTGGTTCAACTTAATTAATGAAGCGTTACCAGCACCTTCGTGAATAGCTTTGTTCAAAAGCTTAGGATTAGTACAAATGAAGTCGTCAAGAACGATTTGGATACGGTCCTTGTGGCTTTCAGTAAACTTAACCATACCTTCAACATCGTTTTCATCGTATGGGTCTTCCATAGAAATTAATTCTGGGAATTCGTCAAGTAACTTGTCGTAGTAGTCTGCCAATTCTTCGTCAGTAAGAACTTTACCTTCAAGGTGGTACTTGCCATCTTCTTTGTTGTAGAAGTATGAAGCAGCACAGTCACATGCAATAGCAATATCTTCACCTGGCTTGTAACCAGCCTTGATGATTGATTCATGTAATGCCTTCAAAGCTTCTTCTGAGTTCTTCATGTTAGGAGCGAAACCACCTTCGTCACCTAAACCAGTTTCGTAACCCATGTCTTCAAGAACTTTCTTCAAAGTGTGGTATACGTTAACGATCTTTTCAAAACCATCACGGAATGAAGTCTTAGCAACTGGAGTAATCATGAATTCTTGAATATCAATACCGTTGTCTGCGTGTTCCCCACCGTTAATAACGTTGTGGAAAGTTTGAGGCATTTCAAGGTCAGTACCACCAAGGTAACGGTATAATGGTTGGTGGTTATCCTTAGCAGCTGCAGCAGCAGTGGCCATAGATACACCTAAGATAGCGTTAGCACCTAGACGACCTTTGTTTGGAGTGCCGTCTAAAGCAATCATAGTAGCATCGATGTTTGGTTGATCATGTGGATCTAATCCCTTTAAAGCGTCGTTAATTTCAGTGTTAACGTTGTTAACAGCGTTCATAACACCTTTACCACCAAGACGTGAACCACCATCACGTAATTCAACAGCTTCGTTTTCACCAGTTGAAGCACCTGATGGAACTTCAGCCTTACCTACAACACCGTTTGAAAGAGTAACGAAAACTTCAACAGTTGGGTTACCACGTGAATCAAAGATTTCAAGTGCATGTACATTCTCAATAACTGATTTGAGCATTAAAAAAATCCTCCTTAAATTTGTGGCGAAAAATACAAACTAACCGAATTGGCATTTAGCCAGTGTTTTTCGTCGCTTTTAGGCATAGCCCTTTTGACTACAGATTTATTTTAAAGCAACTTTGTGAGGATGTAAACTAAAGAAAGCAATTATTTTTTACAAAAAAGATTGACTTATTAAAAAGCCAATCCTAAAAGCTGTTGTGCAATTGTAAAACAAAATAGAGCCAAACTTGTAGCACCTAAAACGTCTGATGGGTAGTGCGCTCTCATGTTTAAACGAGAAATTACTACTAGTCCCCAAGCAATTATTAGCGTAACTAATAGCCAAATTCCCATTACATGACCAAAAATTTGCCAAAGCATAAGTGACATAATTGTCGCACTTAAAACATGTCCACTAGGAAAACTATATCCATCTCGATAAGTTTTCATTGATAGAGGTCTTCTTCTTTTAACTGAATTTTTCAAGAAAATCCCTATTGCATCAGTTACTGCTAACGTCCCCAAAGCCCAAATAGCAAGCCAAGGATGTTTTAACATAACTAAAAGTCCTGCTAATATAAAATCCCAAACTACTATTACTTTAGGTTCATTCAAGATAGTAATAATCTTCCAGATCTTACCTTCTCTATTTCTAACAAGTTTATGGTGTAATAAATGGTCATAAAAATTAAATAAGCGAGAATTTCTAATGTTAAATATTAAACCCAGCAAAATTATCGCCGAAATCATTAATTGAATTAAACAATGCAATTTCACTTTTATCTAACCTCAATCAAATGTGCTAATGATCATTGTAACAGCAAATAAATAAAACACATACGTTTTTAAATTTTATTTAAATATTTTTTGTATTTACCATTTATTCCTAAATTGTTATAATTAAATCGTTGTATTTGGAGAGTTGGCAGAGTGGTAATGCACCGGACTCGAAATCCGGCGAACCGGCTTATACCGGCGCGCAGGTTCAAATCCTGTACTCTCCTTAAAATTGAAATAGAATTTTTAATCGTAAGCAAAAGCTTACGATTTTTTTATTATCCGCAATTCTAAAATTAATCTTTAAAAAGTCATTATTATTTCACACTTTTCTTGTATCTTAAAAATATACCGATTGATACAACGAAAGGACTCATATTATGGCAAGGATCATTATTTACAAGCCCCGCAAAGTTAAGTTGATGCGTCAGGCTATTGAACGTTACTTAAATCATAAAATTTCTAAAAATAACTAATTTATGTGGCTAATCTGTAAGGTTAGCCTTTTTTAATTAAAACATTTCAATTATTTTATCCATTAATGGTGTTACTTGCCTATCTTTACGCCACACCAAATTTAAGTGAGTAATCCAATGTTCATGTTTAATTGGAATAATTTTACTTTTACCATAAGTATGCGCAATTGATTCTGGAACTAGTGCCACTCCCAATCCTTCATCTGCCCAATGAATTGCAGTTCTAGCATCATCACATATTACAGCATAAAAAGGCCTTATCCCTTGATGACGAAAACTTCTATTAAATATTTCTTGAAAACGACGATATAAAATTAATGGTTTATTCTCTAATTGACTAAGATGATCAATTTCATTTTCCTGTAAAAAATCATTATTTGCTACCGCAACCATGTGTTCTTGATAAAAATCTTTAGAATTCAATCCTTCTAAATTAAAAGGTGTTCTAACAATTCCTAAATCTAAAATTCCATCCTGCAATTGTTCTACAATCCCAAAAGTATTAGCTTCATGTATTTTAAAAGATACACTTGGGTAATAATTTATTAGTTGTTTAAACTGCTTATTAGGTACAACTCCCCCACATGATGAAATAACTCCAATTCTAATTTTTCCTAATTCGCCTTCTTTAATTTGATGAATTTGACTTGTGACTGCCAAGCTAAGATTAACAATCTTCTCAGCATACTTTTGAAAAATTTTTCCTTCTTCTGTTAATTCTATTCCATGTGCATTTCGGACAAAAAGCTGGGTTCCAACCTCCTTTTCCAGTTGTTTTAGTTGATAACTTAACGGCGGTTGAGCAATGTATAACTTTTTAGCTGCAGAAGTAATCTGCCTTTCTTCAGCAACTACTAAAAAATACTTTAATTGTTTAATATTCATTATCATTCATCTTCTAAATTATCTATATTTTTAATATCTTCTATCTTAATTTGATATTTTCTTAATAACAAGAACTGCGCTAAAATATTTTAGGAAATTAGATAAATATCGGAGGATTATTATGGAAAATAAAGAACTGCAAGGACTAACCCAATCCCAAGCAGAAGAGCGTCTGAAAAAAGATGGTCTAAATGAAGTTCCAGAACCTGAATTTAATTTTTTAAAAGAATTCATGTCTAAATTGTGGAACTTATCAGCTTGGATTTTAGAAGCAGCCCTTTTACTAGAATGCATTTTAGGAAAATGGATACAATCTTTATTTGTGCTATTAATGCTTTTGTTTGCTGCGTTTAATGGTGCAACTCAAAAGAAAAAATCACGTCGCGTTTTAAATACCATTTCGCATGAATTAACTCCTTCTGTTTCAGTAAAAAGAGATGGAAAATGGCAACAAATAAATTCAAAATTTCTGGCTGTTGGTGATCTAATAAGCTTAAAGCGTGGAGATGTTTTAGCAGCAGATGTAAAAATTGCTCAAGGTCAAATTACAGTTGATGAAAGTTCCATCACTGGTGAATCAAAAGCAATAAAAAAATCGGTTGGTGCTACTGCTTATGCTGGAACTACTGTAGTTGATGGAGATGCCTTAGCCACAGTTGTAGCTACAGGAAGCAATTCACGATCCGGAAAAACAATTAACCTGATCAACAATTCAGCTGCTCCTGGTCACTTACAACAATTATTGACCAGAATTATCTATTATCTTTGCTTACTAGATGGTGTCTTAACCTTAATTCTAGTAATTGCTGCATTAATCCGTGGTCAAAATGTTATTGAAATGTTGCCATTCTTAGCAATGATGTTTATTGCTTCGATTCCTGTCGCAATGCCATCAACTTTTGCTCTATCTAACTCTTTTGAAGCTACCCGTCTAAGTAAGGAAGGAGTGTTAACGTCTGACCTAACCGGGATTCAAGATGCAGCCAATTTGAACTTACTATTGCTTGACAAGACTGGTACTATTACAGAAAATAAAACTTCCGTTTCTCACTGGGATAATTTAAGTAAGTTACCAAATCAAGAAGTTCTTGCGCTAGCTGGAGCAGCAACTGATAAACGTAGTCCCAGCATCATTGATAACGCTATTGATGATTATTTAAAAGAAAAAGGTGTTGCACCTGACACCCCTAAAAAATTTATTCCTTTTACTTCAGATACTGGTTACTCAATGGCTGAAGTTGGAGACTACAATATCAAGTTAGGTTCATTTAAACAATTATCTCTAATCGATAAAAATGCGGAAGAGGAAGCTAAAGGAATTGACTTTACCGCTGGACGATCAGTGGCAGTTTTAATTAATGATAGATTAGCTGGAGTATTCATTCTACGCGATAAAGTAAGATCGGATTCCAAAAAAGCCCTAGAGGAGCTTAAAAGACGTGGCATTAAGCCAATTATGCTTACTGGAGACAACCGCAGAACTGCAGAAGCTGTTGCTAAAGAAGTTGGCTTAACTGGTAAAGTTATCTCAATTCATGATTTTAATAAAAATACAGATGTTAATGATTTAGCAGGAATTGCAGATGTTTTACCAGAAGATAAATTAAATATGGTTAAACTTTTCCAACAAGATGGATATATCGTAGGAATGACTGGAGATGGTGTTAATGACGCGCCTGCTCTAAAACAAGCCGAAGTTGGAATCGCTGTTTCAAATGCAGCCGACGTCGCAAAACGAAGCGGCAAGATGGTACTTTTAGAAGATGGACTAAGTCCAATCGTTAAAATCCTCGATGCTGGTCACCGTGTTTACCAAAGAATGACTACGTGGTCACTTACCAAACTATCTCGTACTGCTGAATTAACTATGTTATTAACTTTTGGTTATCTTTGCTTTAACTATATTCCCATGGCTTTAAACGCAATGGTTATCTATACTATTATGAATAATATGGTAACAATGATGATTGGGACTGATAATACACACATTACCTATAAACCTGAAAGTTGGAATATGCTTAAATTGGCTAAGATTGCCTTTTCACTTGCTGCTGGCTGGACGGCAATTGGTTTTGGCTTTGTTTGGTATTTAGTGTCACGCAATTATGCTCAAGGTACAGTTTCAACAATGGTTTACGTATATCTTGTTTTAAGTGCTATGCTAATTGTGCTAATTACTAGAACAAGAAAATTCTTCTGGCAATCAGCTCCATCAAAATCGGTTGCTATTGTACAAGTTATAGATGTCTTGCTTACTTTTGCTTTAGCATTATTAGGTTTAGCAATGACCCAAATTAGTTTTGCAAATCTAGGCTTAACTATTATTGTTGCCCTACTTGCAGCAGTTGTAATTGACCTATTCTATCAACCAATTATGAAAAACAAATAATTGAAAAAAGCAGATTACTTAAAAATGAAGTGCCATATAAAAGTTAGACATTTTATAAATTTTTAAATATTTGATAATACACGATTTCTGTATTTGACAGGGGTCGTGTATTTTAGTTTATTAGAACGTCTGATGTATTAGCTAAGCCAACTGAATTTAATATTCCATCTGGTAAAATTGAAATTTGTGGTTGCGGATTCCCTGTTGTTGCATTAGGTGTGGTTGTTTTTAAAACCATTGCTTCTAACGCATTTACATCAAAACTGCTGGTGAAATGCGCAAAGAGGCAATGAATGGCAATATTAAAAATTGTACCATTACTCCAAATCATCGAATTAAGAAATACTGGCAAAAGATAAAGGAAAAGAAGATTGAAGATTAAGAAAGCAAAAAATTCCTCAGCCGAAATTAATCAACTGAGGAGTAAAAGCTTTATGTATTTCTACTATCTACTTGGCGAGAAATGTATCAAATGGTATAAATCTTGACTTTTATTTTTTAATTTCAATAATTTTATCAGCTTTTTCTCTAAGCTCATCATCCAAATTATGGGTAATGTACAAAATTGTACTTTCTAAATTAAATAGTTTACTTTCAATTTTATGACGAGTAACTTCGTCTAAGCCAGAGGAAAACTCATCTAGAATCAAAATATTCTTTTTATCTAATAATAAGCGTGCTAGTTCTATTCTCTTAGCTTCTCCTCCAGATATTTTTTGAGGATCAATCTTTCTATACAATTCTTCTTCATTAGCCCATTTCCTAAGCTCTACAAATCTTAAAACTTTGAATAAGTCTTCTTTTGGGTATTTCTCTGTGTTAAACAAAGTGAGATTATTGATTAATGTCGTTGAAAATATGTGACCTGATTGAGGTAAGTAACTAACTTGTGAAAAGATACTATTATCTTTAATCTTTTTAATATTGATATTATTGAATAGAATACTTCCCTGATAATCTAATATTTGTTTAGTTAAAAGTTTAAATAGTGTAGTTTTTCCACTTCCACTTGGACCATGGATCACATATTTCTTATCATTGGATATTTCAAGATTTCCGATTTTAACTACACGTTCAGAATTATAAACTACGCTTACATTATCAAATTTAATATTTTTGAAATCAGAAATAGTTTGTATTTCTGGATTATTTTTCTTAACGTTAACAAAACTTGACTCAATTTCCTTGAATAATTTTTTCCCACTAACTATCTGAGAAAACATATCAGAAAAGCTATAAATTGGAAATGAAATATTTGTAACCAATTGTGAAAATGCAACAATTGCTCCCACAGTCATACTTTTATTTAAAATCAAAAAAGATCCTATCAGCCATGTTCCTAAGTACAAGATATTGGAAAAAGTATTATTAAAAACAGTAGATAGATTCATAGCTCTAACTTCATTCTTTTGGTTAGCAAGCAAAGTTTTATTAGCCGACTTTTCTTGCTTTTTCACAAAACTACTTCCACCATTTATTTTCCAGTCTACGAATCCTTTCAAATAATCTGAAATTTTAGAAATATAGGTGTCGGTAGCCTTAACAGTTTTAAATAGTTGTTTTTTCAAGAACTTTTCTAAATAACAACGGTAAAAACATATTTGGAATACTTAATATAATAGCTACAAGAGCCATTACAGGATTAATAAAGAACGCAACAATACATGCCGTAATAAACTGAATTAATAAGTAACTTCCCCAAAAAATAGCAGTAAAGTAATTTTGTTCTAACGTATCCATTTGAGAAGTCATTAAAGAAATATACTCTCCACTATCTTTTTTAGTAAAAGAAGAAATTCTCTGAGCAGAGATTCTTTCAAAAATAATATTTCGATATAAGCTAATTGATTTTTTAGCTAAATATTCTGAATTATATTGTTGAAAATAATAAAAAATTGCATTTATGATGATATAACTGATGACAATAAGGACTAAAAAGGAGTAGCTTAAACTTGATTTTTTGGTAGCTACATTCATCATTAATTGTAGAACTAAAGCATTGGATACATTTAAGATAGCTAAAATGACTGATAAAACACTAAACAGTAATATTTGTTTGGGATAGGTTCGAATTACATACTTCATTTAACTACTCCTAAAGTATATTGTTGGATATCCTCATTTTCTCTAAATCCTTGAAACCAGAGACCATTACTAAAGTTTAGATTTAAATTTTTATTCAATTTTTTCTGTCCTCCATTCTAAAGCTCCAATATCGAAAAAAACTCGTTCCCGATACTTAAAAGGTTTTTTACCAGCACAATAGTCGCTTATTTGTCGTGCTACTATATGTCCCACATTAGCTACTATAGATGACTGTGCCTTATTATTTGCATTAGTAAATATTCGTTTCTCTTTATAAATTTCATGTTTATATAAAAAATCATATACATTGTTGGGATAATAGAATTCTGCTAGCGAAACAACATTGCTTATGTATCCCGCATTAATAACATAGGAGATATTTAATTCGTTCGCGGCAATTTCTGTTAATTTAGCCAATTCTCTTGTAGATGGATAATCTCCAGCTTGAATCACTATATCTATCTTATATTCCTTACATAAATCAACAATTTTGGCTGAATTATTACACATAATATCGATTAGAATAATCGAAGGGCGCCCACCTCTTTCAAAAAGAACTTCTACTTTCTTTTTATTCAAATCACTTTTCACATAATTCTGTCTATATAAATTATCCTTTTTTATATCAGAAAATTTTGTGATAATTTCTCCTTTACTTCGTGGTTTTTTTAAATAGCATAATAAATCTTTTAAAGAATCTTGATAATTTATTTTTATAACTAAACCATTTAGATAATTTCTAATTATTAGTTTCTTATCATCAAGTGACTTAAATAAAAAAATACCATCTTGTAATATAAACATCTTTCACCTTAAAAATATTAAAAATACTTCTAAATTAATTAGAATTTTTATTAAAATAAAAATCCTATTAAATCAAGGCGTATTATTACCATGATTTAGTAGGATTTCTTTGATTCATGTGCCTTTTTGATAATCCTCAGACTAATTCCAAAGTTGCCAGCTGTTTCTCTTTTGAGTGTAACTTAAAGTTACATCTAAAGTAGTCAAATCAATAACTTCTTCTGTTGATACTTCTTTCATTTAAATCAACACCTAACTTTAAAACGCTAAAAGCATTCTTATTTGAAACTAATAATAATATGCTTTTTTAATCATGTCAACATTTTTAATCTTATATTTTAATATAACTCGCTAAATAATTTGTTTACATGCATTACTTCATAAAAATATTATTAAAAAACCAATATTTATGTGAAGTGCCATACAAAAGTTAGACATTTTATAAATTTTTAAATATTTGATAATACACGACTTCTGTATTTAACAGGGGGCGTGTATTTTAGTTTATTGGAACGTCTGATGTTATTGAACCGGTAGATATATTCTTGAAGTACTTTTTCCATTTCTTCCAATGAACCAATCTTCAAGCGATTTAGTTTTTCTCTTTTCATTAGATTAATTATTGTTTCTCCAGGTGCATTATCATGACAGTTACCTTTGCGTGACATGCTTTGAATAATATTCATCTCTTTTAATCTAGCTTGATAACCAGGATTTTGATACTGAAATTCTTGATCTGAATGCAGGATAGGATTAGCCTCTTTAGGCAAATGTTTCTCTAACTCATCAAGCATTTTATAAATAGTTTTCATCTCAGGGGAGTGGCTAACTGAACAAGCTAAGATTTCTAAAGAAGCTTCATCCACTACTGGAGATATATAAACTTTTCTGCCATTAGTTAGCTTATATTCTGTCACATCAGTATGTAGAACATGATAAGGTCTGGTTTCATCAAAGGTTTGGTTAAGAATATTTAGTGCCTTCTTGCCAACATTCCCCTTATAAGAGCCATATTTAGCTGTATTCTTATGATACAGTGTGGTTTTAATGCCAATACCTCGCATTATTTTTCGCACTGTTTCCATCGCAAGCTTAATACCTTCATCTCTTAAAGCAGCCCACATTGGACGATAACCATATGTTTCATCAGCTTCACCATAATATATTTCTTTGATCTTTTCCTTAACTTCAGCGTATTTATCAGTCTTGTCAAGACGATTTTTGATATTATCGTAGTAAGTTTTGCGATTTAAATTAAGCAGCTTAAATAAGGTCTTAAGCTTAACTTGAGGTTCTTCAGCCCGAATATCCAGGATTATTTGTGATTTTCGTCTATTGGATAACGTGGATATCGGGCAGCCACTTTTTTAAGATTAAGTTCTCTATACGTAATCTTTCTAATTCAGCTTCTTGTTGTAAGATTTTCTCTTCGTACTTTTCCTTCTCGCTAAGCTCAATTTTCTGAGCTCTTTTTTTGATATACTTCGTCTTTTTAGGTATTTTACGTGGGCATCCTTTCTGATTAGGTTTCAGCCCAGCAATACCTTCTTCATTAAATTTATGTGTCCAAGAATACACTTGAGAAGGGTTGATATTAAACCTAGCTGCTGCCTCTGTTCGTTCTTGATTATTAGTTAGATAGTAGCGTACCACATCGAGTTTAAATTCAAAAGAATATTCTTTCTTAGTATGCTTAACTCTAAGAGCCTCTAATCCTTGTTTTTGTGCCAATTTAACCCATCTAAAAATTTGATAATTAGGAAGAATATCATATTCTTTTTCTAATCCTAATAATGAATTAACATGATTTAAATATTTAGAAACAACTTCTATTTTTAATTCAGTTGAATATTTGGTCATAAAAAAGTGCCTCACAATCATTAGATTTATGTCTAACAATTATGAGGCACTTCAAAAAATAGTAATCTGCTTTTTAGATATAACACAATAAAATGAATTAATTTTGATAAGTTTCCTTGATAAACAAAACGCAAACTGCTGCTAATATTCCTGAAACACCTGCTGTTAACATCATTGCGGGCATTGAATATTTCATCAGTGGGAATAATACAAAGCTTAGTAATGACGCAATAATTTGTGGTAAACAAATTGAACAGTTAAATAATCCTAAATAAGTCCCCATGTGTTTGCCAGATAAGGCATTAGAAACCATAGTTAAAGGATAAGTATTCATCGCAGCCCAAGACATTCCGATTAAAACAAATGATAAAATAAGTAAATTCTGTGAGTGAACAAAAAAGATTGATCCATATCCTACAGCTCCCAACAACAAACTAATTCCATAACCTAACTTATGATGATCATTTGGTACTTTTGCTAAAACATATGACCAAATTACTGCTGCAATAGATTGTACAGCCGTTAAAACACCAAACCAGTTACCTGCTAATTGGTAACCTGAAGAAGCGGGATCAACTGCTCTCCATACATTTTTGGCAATAGCTCCTGTAGCGTAAGTGGACAAATATTGAAATGAAAACCAACAAAACAATTGTACTAAGGAAACTTCCCAAAAAACTTTAGGTGCATGTTTTAGTAATACAAACCAGTTACCATCCTTTTTATTATCTTCTTCTTTAATACCATGATAACGTGCATAAGTTTTAGGATCATATTCATGGACCTTTGTTACGGTTAACAAGCTAGTAATAACAAGGATTACAGCACCTACATAAAATGAAATTACAACCGATTGAGGCACTACGCCCTTTTCAGCAGTATTGGCCACACCTAAAACTGTTAATAAGAATGGGAAAAATGCTGCAATTACTGCACCAGAGTTTGAAAGCATACTCTGAATACCGTAAGCATATGATTTTTGTTCATCATTAACCATATCCCCAATCATCATTTTAAATGGTTGCATCGCCATATTGGCCGCCACATCTAAAATGGCAATTGCAATAGCACCAAATACTAAAGCTTCAATAGATCCATATCCCAAACCAAAATTACCAATATTTGGCAAAAGTAACATCATAACTACCGCGAAGATCATCCCAATTAATAAATACGGTAATCTTCTTCCGCCAAGTTTTGGAGCCCATGTTTTATCAGATAATGATCCAATAGCTGGTTGAACCACTAGACCAGCTAAAGGAGGCAAAATGAAGAACCAACCTAATTTCGTTGGGTCAGCACCTAAAGTTTGAAAAATACGACTCATTTGTGATGTTTCAAGTGTAAAGGCAATTTGGATACCTAAATATCCAAAATTAATCATCCAAATTATACTTTTAGCAAGTTTTGGCAAACCAGATACTTCATTATTTTTATCCATAATTTTCTCCCTCACTATTACGCCTAAGCGCTTTCATAATTTTATATTAAGCAAGGATGAAAATGCTTTCAATATTAAATAAACTGTTACCGGTAACTAAAATTATAAAAAAGGACTGCCAATCTTTCTTTATAAACGAAGGATTAACAGTCTAAGGGAGATTTTATTTTTTAATTCTCTTATATTCTAAAAAATCATAATCAAATTCATTTTTGTTATCTGCTGAATGTTTTTCAATATTAAACAACTTAAAATCGTCATAATTTATATCCGACATTTTCGTATCACCAACAAATAGATGATGGATCTTGGTTTTTTGAAGAACATCAACATCATTTTCAAATTCCTCAAAAAGTCTCGCTCCACCAATAATATCAATTATTTCATTAGAATGATTTCCTAGCCAATTTCTTAATTGTTCAATCTGTGAAAAGATCTTAACGCGTGGATTATCTTGATATTCACGCTGCAAGATTGGGCTAGTCGAAAGAATAACATGCTCTCTTTTAGGAAGGAGCCCAGGAAAACTTTCAAAAGTTTTTCTTCCCATAACAATTACATGATCAGAAGTTAATTCTTTAAAATGTTTCATATCAGCTGGTAAATGCCAGGGTAACCTACCTTGGTAACCAATATAACTGGCTTCATCTTCTGCCCAAATAAATCTTAGCATTGATATCTCCTTATTCTTAAACGGCTACTGCTGCCTTAATTGTGCCATGATGTCGATAATCAATTAACTTGATATCTGACATTTCAAAATCTTGAACCATTTTTTTATCAGGATTTAACCAAAGTTGAGGAGAATTATAAGGCTTTCTACTCAATAAATCCTTCACTTGATTAAAATGATTTTTATAAATATGAGCATCTCCCAAAGTATGAATAAATTCACCTGGTTTTAAAGCTGTTTCTCGTGCAATTAGATTAACGAGCAAAGAGTAACTTGCAATATTAAACGGCACTCCTAAAAACATATCCCCTGATCTTTGATACAGCTGTAAACTTAATTTTCCATCATTAACATAAAATTGAAATAAAACGTGACATGGTGGCAACGCAGAAGTTGGAACATCTTCTGGATTCCAAGCACTGACAATTAAACGCCTAGAATATGGTGTCTTCTTTATTTGATCAATTACATTTTGAATTTGATCAATGAAGCCACCTTCACGTTTTTTCCAGTGTCGCCATTGGGCGCCATATACGTCTCCTAAATTTCCATATGTTTCTGCAAAAGCTTGATCTTTTAATATTTTTTGATCAAACTTTTGCATTTCTTCTTGATAAATCTTCTTAAATTCAGGATCTTTTTGACTTCTAAGTCCGAAATCAGTCATATCAGGGCCATTATAATCAGAACTTTCTATCCAATTTTTAAAAGCCCACTCATCCCAAATATGATTATTATGTTCCAATAAAAATCGAATATTGGTATCTCCCCGTAGAAACCATAATAATTCGCTTTTAATAAGCCCAAACGGAATTCTTTTAGTAGTTAGAATAGGAAAGCCCTGGCTTAGATCAAATCTCATTTGCGCACCAAATAAACTTCTGGTACCTGTTCCTGTTCTATCTTCCTTATCATGTCCCTCAGACATAATTTTGTTTAATAAGTCTAAATATGGTTGCTCTAAAGTTGCCATTTTCTTTCTTCTTTCTATTGCGCATATTCTTCATTAAAATACCATATATTTAGTGTCTTGGTAAATACATATACTATATTTTGTATGTGCTTAGATGTGGTAGAATTAGATATTATATATTTTGGAGGAATTTTAATGATTTTAACGTGGGATATAATTCGACGAACTATTGAAGTTCTTTGGTTAATTAATGTAGGTTTAGCTATTTGGACTGTTTTTCGTAGTCATCGTGACATATCTTCTACATGGGCATGGCTTTTAATTTTATCGATCTTGCCATATGTTGGTTTTATATTATATTTATTTACCGGACGTCAATTATCTCATGACGATATTTTTTCAATTAAAACTGAACAAAAGAAATTTCGCGATCGCTTTCTTAAT
Source organism: Lactobacillus taiwanensis DSM 21401 (assembly GCF_001436695.1). Taxonomy (GTDB): domain Bacteria; phylum Bacillota; class Bacilli; order Lactobacillales; family Lactobacillaceae; genus Lactobacillus; species Lactobacillus taiwanensis. The sequence continues at coordinate 49,348 of NZ_AYZG01000011.1, read as the reverse complement.
GAGCAAAATAAATTACTAAGAATTCATGATTTACTTCCAAGTAAAGACCAAAGTCCACGTAGTAGGCGATTAGTAGAATTAAACTTAAATAATGATGATGCCCTTTTAACCTTCAATAATAAAGTAGAAACTTTCGTAGATGGGCAAGTTCTATTTAAAAACATTCTAAAAAATATTGATCAAGCAAAAAATAGCATTAATATTGAATTCTATACTTTTTATGACGATCAATTGGGAAATCAAGTCTTACATGCTTTAGAAGAGGCTGCTAGTCGTGGAGTTAAAATTAGAATCCTATACGATGCAAGTGGTTCACGTGGTACACACCCTTCATTTTTTAAGAAATTGCGTCAATTAGGTGGACAGGCTCAACCCTTTATTTCAACAGCTGGGAATCGTTTCTTTACTACTCCACGTGCCAATTATCATTTACATCGCAAGTTAGTAATAATTGATAATGAAGTTGGCTATATCGGTGGCTTTAACATTGGTGACCAATATGTAGATCGAAGTCCAAAGTTTGGACACTGGCGAGATACTCATTTACGTGTTGTTGGGCAATCAGCCTTACTGATGGAAATTCGTTTTGCTATGGATTGGAATACAAGTTGTCGCAAATCTCATCTACCTAAATATAATGTTGATAGTTTGATTGAAAATTTTAAATTAAAAGTTGTTCAATCCGATAACTTAGTTCCAATGCAAATCGTTTCTTCAGGACCTGATAATAGTGATTTTGGTATTCGTCGCGCATATGAAGAAATAATTGCCCAGGCGCAAAATTACGTCTACATCCAAACTCCCTATCTAATTCCTGGAGACTCAATTTTAGAAGCTTTAATAATCGCAGCAAAAAGTGGTGTTGATGTAAGAATTATGATTCCTTCAATGCCAGATCATCCTTTTGTCTATCGCGCAACTGAATATTATGCAAAATATCTAGTTAATAATGGTGTCAAAGTTTATAAATATGATAATGGGTTCATTCATGCAAAAACTATTGTCAGCGGATCTAATATTGCTTCTGTTGGATCAGCTAATCAAGACTTCCGCAGTTATCAATTAAATTTTGAAGTAAATGCATTTACTTATAGTTCTAAGCTGACTAAAGAACTCAAAGAGATTTTTGAAAAAGATTTAAAAGACTCTACTTTACTAACAAAAGAATATTTTGACAATCAATCTAACTGGCGTAAATTTAAACAATACTTCTCACGATTATTATCACCAATTTTATAAAAAAACGAGGAAAACTCAGATTATTTATCTAAGTATTCCTCGTTTTTTCTTACTTATTCTTCTTCATCAACTACAGCAACACTTTTTCTTTCTTGATAAGAATAATATACCCAAGCAATAATTCCAAATGCTACAGGACCGATTGCTGTCCAGAAGGATGTTGCATAATCTCCAGTGAATAATGGTTCGATACAAGTAAAGACAATTCCGATTGCTACTACTAGCCAAACAACGATTGTTACTGCCCAAACACGTTTTTTACCTTCAATAAATACAAATGGACGATCAATACCCTTCTTCATCTTAAAGAAAGGATATGCACCTATTAAGAATAAATATGGCGCAGATGATGAAACATTCATCATATCCATTAAAATGGTGTAGAATTGACCAGCTGCATTACCACCAAATGAAATAAACAAGATAATGACACTAACGATCGCAGCTTGAACCCACATTGAACGCTCTGGCATCCCATGCTTATTTAATTTAACTAAACTCTTAGGTAAAAGCTTTGGATCACAGCCTTCAATAAATGATTTAACTGGTGAATAAACCATCAAGAAAGCTGCTGAAATTCCCGCTAATACATCAGCTAATCCAGCAAAACGCGAAAATGCTGCTCCCAGAGTCAAAGAAGCCGAATGAGAAAGGCCGAAGGCTTTACCAGTTTCAACTCCTAAGTTATTGATCAGAACATACTCAACATTAGCCAAGTCAACATTTTTTCCGCTTAATTCATTACTCCAATTTGCAGCGACACCACACATTAAAATGTTCAAAACATATAAAGCAGTCATCCAAATCATTGCAGTAATTAAAGCCTTAGGAAAAGTCTTTTCAGGCTTATCAACCGAATCGATAACTCCCGCAGATGTTTCCAAACCACCATAAGCAAATAAAGCATAAACAATAAATGAAACCACAGCAATTGGTGATTGAAAAGCCGGATTAGGCGAATGAACTAATGACTGAGCAGTTAATGGTTCCGCTAAGTGTCCATGATTCAAAAAGAATACCAAAATTGATACCAAAGTAAAGCCAATAGTAATAGCTAAAGTAAAAAAACCACCAACATTACTTACGGCTGCAATCTTGTCAACACCTTTAGCAGCGAAGAAAGTTACCACTACTAAAAAGATAACTTCTAAAACTCCTAGGAACTGCGTCGACGATAGATTTAAAAAATGCCAACTTTGAGTAGTATCATGTCCTGAAATTGCAGTTGATACTGACACTAAGAAAAATTGGGTGGATGATACCAACCACACTACCCAAGCTGCTAGCCAAATAAAAGTACCAATAAATGCCATTTTTTCACTGACTGAGCCTTTAAGCCAAGAAAAAATACCACCTTTAACACCTTTAAAAGCTGCACCATATTCCGCAAAAATCAAAGCAGATGGTAAAAAGAATAAAACCGCAGTAATTATATACCATACGATACTAGCGTAACCCATTTGGTAATAAGCAGTTAATGAATTGCTAAAACCAAAAATGGCTGAAAAGATCATCAAAACAAGACTTTTTAGCCCAATCTTGACGGATTTGTCTTTTTTCATAAAAAACTAAAACACTCCCTCTTTCATACAAACATTAACTATTATGCGCTTTTTGTTAAACTAATACAAAAGAGATTAAAAATAAACAAAATAAAAAGGAACTCGATCGAGTTCCTTTCAGGCATTAAGCACCGCTATATTTAACTAAAGAATAAATATCTAAGTCTGGGAATTGTTCTCTTCCCTTTAAATCCGTCAATTCAATATAAAATGCTGCTCCAACTACTTCTCCACCCAAGTTTTCAATTAATTCTTTAGTTGCGTGAAGAGTACCTGCAGTAGCCATTAAGTCATCGCAAATTACTACTTTTTGACCTGGCTTAATTGCATCTTTATGCATTTCTAAGACATTAGAACCATATTCTAAATCGTAAGAAGCACTTTCTACTTCGCGTGGCAACTTATGAGGTTTACGAGCTGGTATGAAACCAACTCCCAACTCTGTTGCAACAGGACAGCCAACAATAAATCCACGTGCTTCTGGTCCAACAATCACTTCTGCTCCACGACTCTTAGCATATTCAGCCAATTCATGGGTAGCAGCGCGATATAACTTGCCATCTTGCAAGATTGGGGTAATATCACGAAAAACAATCCCCTTATTTGGAAAATCCTGTACACTTGCAATATGTTCTTTAAAATCAATTGCCATTTAAAGAGAAACCTCCATTTTAGACTCTCATTGAAAAATTAGACTCAGCGGTCTTTGACTTGTATATTTTACCAAATTTTCCCTTCAAAATCAGGCTTAAGACGAACTTTTTAACAATTTATAACTAGTAATGATCACTTCAAATATTGCATGACATAATTAATTAATTGATCAGTCGGTATATTTTTTAATTGATTAGTGAATTTTATCTGGGATGCAATACTATTAAAATATCTAGAGGCGGTTAATTTTTTACTTTCAGGATTTTTATTTCCAATGATTTTTCCATCAGTAAATGATACAAATTTTAATTCAAAGAAAACTCTTAAGATAAACAGAACTGTCTGATAATCTAACCCTAAATATGGCGATACAGTCCGATAATCATCAATAGTCAAATCAGGATGGGCATAAATATATTTTAAAGTTTTTCCGAAAGCATCCCTACTTGGCAAATCATTAATAGGTAATTTATCAAATAAAAAACGCAAATATAGTTGCTGATAGTTATTTTCTAAAGCTTTATTTAATTCAATTTGATTACGTGGTGTATCTAATAACGCCACCACTTCAGAACTACCATGATAGTCTTTAGCTAAACTTATCTTTTCTTCTGGAATTCCTAATCCGTTTCTAGCCCAAGAAACAGTATCTTTATCAAAAATTAGATACTTATCGGCAAATCCCATCACATAATCCTCTTTACGCATATCAATTACTTGATCAAAAACGGCTAATTTAGGTGCGCCATATTCAATCCCAGCAAGCATTCCTTGAACTGTAGATACATTCTTCCAAGTATTAATTGATAAAGTTACATAAAGTTCCTTAACAAACGGAAGTAAATTCTGATTTAAAAATCCTTTATTAAAACCAACTACTGTTAGTTTTCCTTTATTCTTTTCAGCAGTGAATTTAACATGATTTTTTTCCTTCCCCATTTTAAACAAACTCTTAATATGAGGCTCAGTAATGCTGAAAATAGGCTCTGGATTACCAGTACCAAACGGACCAACCAAATCAATTTCGTTTAGAGTTTCTGGTGAGACCTCTCTTAAATTTAATTCAAAATCAAAATCTTTAACTTCAAGACTAGTAGTTGGCTTTAAACTTTTTTCAAAACGTTCCCGTAATTCCTCTAACTTATCTGATCTCAAAGATAATCCGCAGGCAAAATCATGACCACCAAATTTATCTAATAAATCTTCTTTCATTGGCTCTAAAGCATCAAATAAATTAAAGCCCTCACTTGAGCGACCTGATCCCTTTAACTCTCCTTCATCATCTTTTGTAAGAACAAGAGTTGGCTTATGTAATTTCTCTACAATTTTATTTGCTACTAACCCTAACACTCCTTCATGAAAGTTTGGATTATATAAAACTAGAGTATCTCGATGTTGCCAACCATTATCCTTTACTTGAGCTAAACAATTCTCATAAACTTCAGTTGTAAGTTCTTTTCGCTCGTTGTTTAATTCTTCAATTTTAGCAGCTATTTCTTCTGCTTGTTCTTCATCATCACTTAAAAGTAACTCAACAGCCAAACTAGCATCCGCAAGGCGACCTACGGCATTTAATCGTGGAGCAATATTAAAACCAACGTCAGTTGCATTAATTTGTCCCATTGTTAAGCCAGCTTGCTTAATTAGAGCTCGCAGACCCGGTCTTTCTGTTTGGTTTAAAATATCTAAACCACGTTTAACAATGATATGACCTTCTCCTGTCACTTTGACCATATCACCGATAGTCCCAATCATCGCTAAATCAAGTAGTTCTGGCATCGTATCTTGCATTAAAGCTCGGCAAATTGTATATGCAACTCCTGCCCCGCAATAATCATCAAAAGGATATTTTTGACCCGGATAATTACAATGAACAGTACTAAAAGCAGCTGGCTTTTCATCTTGGAAAGTATGGTGGTCACTTAAAATTACATCTACACCATGTTCTTGAGCATATTTAATCTCTTCAACACCCGTTACACCATTATCGACTGTAATAATAAGCTTTGTACCATCGTTTACAATATCTTGATAACGATCCATACTTGGTCCATAGCCATCTTTAAAGCGATCTGGAATGAAAAAGTGAACATCAGCTCCTAAAATTTCCAAAGTATCCATCATAATACTCGTCGCAGTAATTCCGTCAGCATCATAATCGCCATAAATAGTGATTTTCTCACCATTATCAATTGCCTGATTAATTCGATTAATAGTTTTTTCCATATCATGCATTAAAAATGGATCTGCTAGATCTTCTTCAGTTGCATTTAACCAGAAATCCAACTTTTCTGTAGTATCGATACCTCTAAGTGCAAAAAGCTTTGCCTGGATATCTGTTAAGCCATAATCTTCTATCAATTGTTGATCTAAATTAGTTGCTTGTCTTTGTTGCCATTTCATTATTTTCTAGTTCACCTAAATCATTTATAAACATCTAATTTTCTATTATAGCAAAAATTAAAAAGGATTTACTTTCCTCATCCCAGAAGTAAACCCTCTTATTTAAGTTTAAAGACTTGTAAATTTTTATCAGTCGCGGGCTTCTCAGTAATTAACTTTCCTCTGATTGCCCAACGATTAACTCCACCATCAGCACAGGTAATTAAAGTAACAATATTTTGTTTCGTGTTATCTACTAACCATACCGCTGTTGGATCAACAATTTTTTTCATATATATGCGATAAACATAAATTTTATCAAGATTTGTTAAATATACTTTTTCACCTATTTTAGTATTTTCAAGTGGTGAAAACAGAACACCCTTAGCAGTCATATAGTGACCTGCTAAAGGATAGTTTCCCTTTCCCATTACCTGGTCAGGACGCATAGTGCCTCCTCCAGTTGACATGGCATCATTACTTAGACCTTTCATAATTGGTAAATACATATTCACACTTGGAACAGCAATTGCACCAATTGCATCAGCAGTATTTTTCACCCGAGATTTTGTTACCTGTCCAAAATCAATTTCTTCTACTTTAGAAAAATCAAACATTCCCTCTTTCTTCTGATTTTTCTTAACAGTTTCTTTATTCAACTTTTTTAGAGCAGTTATTTGATTCTGCCTAACCATTATATCCCGAATTTGACTATTAAAAATCATCCCTAATCCAACAATTAAAAGAATGATTGCAACAATTCGAATTATCCATGTTTTTTTAGTAGTATTTTTTGTATGTTTTGTCATTTGTTTTTATCCTTAATTTATTAATGCTGTTATAAATTCTAACACAATTTACAAAAAATAATACTGATCTAAATATACGTAAATTTCTAAAAGAAACGGAAAAAGGCATACCAAGTATCCTTGATACACCTATAAAGTTAGCAATTATTATTTACCTTTGATATCATCATCATTCATTTTTAAGACAGCCATGAATGCATCTTGAGGTACTTCCACTTTTCCAACTGCCTTCATTCTCTTTTTACCACGACGTTGCTTTTCAAGTAATTTAGCACGTCTATCTGGGTCACCAGTATGGATTTTCCAAGTAACGTCTTTACGATAAGGTTTAATTGTCGCACGAGAAATAATTTTAGCACCAATTGCACCTTGAATATCAACTTCAAAGTTTTGACGTGGAATTAATTTCTTAAGCATTGTAGTCATTTGACGAGCACGGTTTTGCGCTTCTTCACGGTGTGCAATAAAACTAAGAGCATCGATTGGCTCTTTATTAAGTAACATATCAATCTTAACTAAGTCCGTTGCACGATAACCAGTTATTTCATAATCAAGAGAAGCATATCCTTTAGTTGAAGACTTCAACTCATCAAAAAAGTCATAAATAATTTCAGCCAGTGGCATATTGTAAATAACATTTACTCGATACTTGTCAAGATAGTCCATTGTTACAAATTCGCCACGTTTTCGTTGACATAACTCCATTACCGGACCAACAAAATCATTTGGTACCATAACTTCTGCCTTAACATAAGGTTCTTGAACTTCTCTATATTCACCAGCATCCGGTAAATCTGCTGGGTTATCGATTAATTTAGTTGAGCCATCATTCATAATCGCATGATAATCTACACTTGGCGCAGTCATGATTAAATCCATACCAAATTCTTGCTCAAGTCTTTCTTGTACAACATCCATATGAAGTAATCCTAAAAAGCCGCAACGAAATCCAAAACCAAGTGCTTGAGAAGTTTCAGGCTCAAATTCTAAAGCCGCATCATTTAATTGTAGTTTTTGTAAAGCTTCTTTTAAATCATCATATTTTTGATTATCAACTGGATACATACCAGAATAAACCATCGGTGGAATTTGACGATAACCAGGAAGTGGTTTTTCAGTAGGATTTTCAGCGCTAGTGATCGTATCACCGACACGAGTTTCACGAACAGACTTAATATTTGCAGTTAAATATCCAACATCCCCAGCAATTAACATATCTTTTTTAACAGGATGAGGACTGGAAACACCAACTTCTGTTACTTCAAATTCTTTACCAGTATTCATAATTCGAATTTTATCTCCAGGTTTAACAGTACCTTCTTCAATTCGAACTGATAAAACTACTCCGCGATAATCGTCATACTTCGAATCAAAAATCAAAGCTTTCAACGGAGCATTTAAATTACCATCAGGAGCTGGTACTTTTTTAACAATCTCTTCAAGTAATTCAGGGATACCTTGTCCAGTTTTACCAGAAACTTCAACTGCATCTGACGCATCAAGCCCAATCATTTCTTCAATTTCATTTTTACACATGTCCGGATCCGCTGATGGTAAATCGATCTTGTTAATGACTGGTAAAATTTCTAAGTCATCATCAATTGCTAAATAAGTATTAGCTAAAGTTTGTGCTTGAACACCCTGAGTAGCATCTACTACTAAAAGAGCTCCTTCACAAGCAGCCAGTGATCTTGATACTTCATAAGAAAAGTCCACATGTCCTGGTGTATCAATTAAGTGAAAAATATAAGTTTCTCCATCTTCAGCATGATATTTTACTTCAACAGAGTTCAACTTAATAGTAATACCACGTTGACGTTCTAGCGGCATATCGTCAAGCAATTGATTTTTCATTTGACGTTCAGAAACAGTATCTGTTAACTCTAAAATACGATCTGCAATCGTTGATTTACCATGATCAATATGAGCAACGATTGAAAAATTTCGAATATGTTTTTGATAATCTTGTAATTTCTTTATATCCATGTTCTCACCTTTTTCGCTTTATTAATTATATCAAAGGCAGCCTACTAGATAAAATTCTTAATGCAATATTTTGATAAATGATTGTCCAATATAAAAATAGAACGTATATCTCAGTCTTTTAGAGATATACGTTCTTTATTTATTCTCCGTTTAATTTGTCTTTTAAACGTTCAAAAAAATTCTTTTCTTGAGGAGAAATATTACCACCACCAGCTTTAACATAATCAACTAAAGCTTCTTTTTGCTTATCATTAATCTTCTTTGGAATGACAACCTTAACCGTTACTTCTTGGTCTCCATTACCAGTACCATTAATCTTAGGAACACCTTGACCGCGTAATTTGAAGGTAGTGTTAGGTTGAGTACCGGCTGGAATAGTCAAATCAACTGGTCCATGAACAGTATTTACGCGAATTTTATCTCCTAAAGCTGCTTGAGCAAAAGAAATCGGTGCTTCACTATAAATAGTTGTGCCATTTCTTCTAAATTCTTTACTTGGTTTAACTCTAAAGACAATATATAGATCCCCGTAAGGACCACCATTTTTACCGGCTTCACCTTGACCGCTCAAGCGAATTTGTTGACCATTATCAATACCAGCTGGTACCTTAACTTCAAGAGTTTGCTTCTTATCAATAGTACCTTGTCCATGACAAGTTTGGCACGGATGTTTAATGATAGTACCACGTCCGCCACACTTGTCACAGGTAGTTTGTTGTTGAATAACACCAAGCGGAGTCTGACGAGTTACAGTCATTACACCAGTCCCATGACATTTTTCACAAGTAATTGGATGTGTACCTTTTTCAGCACCAGAGCCATCACAAGTTGGACATACTTCACTCCTTGTATAAGTGATGTCAGTTTTCTTGCCTTTAATTGCATCCATAAAGTCAATAGTCATAGTGTAATCTAAATCTTGACCTTTTTGAGGAGCAGTTGGATCTACTCGACTTCTACCTCCGCCAAATGCTGAGCCAAAGATATCACCAAAAATATCACCAAAATCACTAAAGCCTTGAGAAGAATATCCTCCTTGGTTACCAAAACCGCCGAAGCCTTGGCCGCCAAAGCCGCCCTGACCATTTACACCGGCTTGACCAAATTGATCATATTGAGCTCTTTTTTGCTTATCATGCAGAACCTCATATGCTTCATTGACTTCTTTATATTTCTCTTCAGCGCCAGGTTCATGGTTCAAGTCTGGGTGATACTTCTTTGCTAGTTTACGGTAAGCTTTATTAATGTCACTTTCACTAGCATTTTTATCAACACCCAGCACATCATAATAATCACGTTGTGCCATCTGAAAACTCCTTTATTCATAAAAGAAAAGAACTACAATCACGCAGTTCTTTTCTTGTTTGATTCAATTATAAATCTTTTTACTTATCAGGGTCTACCTTGTGAAAGTCTCCATCAACAGTTGAACCACCTTGACCGTTGTCAGAGCCATTATCATTATTTGGTTGACCGCCTTGCGTACCTTGTGGGCCTGCTTGACCAGCTGCACCTTGAGCACCACCATTTTGTTGGTAAAGCTTGACAGCTAAATCTTGAGCAGCCTTTGACAAAGCTTCTTTCTTTTCCTTCATTTCATCCAAGTTGTTATCCTTTTGTGCCTTCTTCAAAGCATCTAAAGCATCTTGAACGTTCTTAGTTTCAGTTTCTGGAACTTTGCCTTTAGTTTCCTTCAAAGTCTTTTCAGTAGTGAAGATTAATTGATCTACTTCGTTACGTAAATCGACTTCTTCCTTACGCTTCTTGTCTTCTTCTGCATGCTCTTCAGCATCTTTTTGCATCTTCTTGATTTCTTCATCTGACAAACCAGAGGAACTCTTAATGGTAATCTTTTGTTCCTTACCAGTACCCATATCTTTAGCAGATACATTTACGATACCATTCTTATCGATATCAAAAGTAACTTGAATCTGTGGAACACCACGTGGTGCTGGTGGAATATCAGTCAATTCAAAGCGTCCTAAGGTTTTATCGTCAGCTGCCATTGGACGTTCACCTTGTAATACGTGAACATCTACGGCTGGTTGATTATCAGCTGCAGTTGAGAAGATTTGACTCTTTGAAGTAGGAATAGTGGTATTTCTATCAATTAACTTAGTAAATACACCACCCATAGTTTCGATACCAAGTGATAATGGAGTAACATCAAGTAAAACGATATCCTTAACATCACCGGAAATAACACCGCCTTGAATTGCGGCACCAAGAGCAACAGCTTCATCAGGGTTGATTGAGTGGTCAGGTTCTTTACCAGCCCATTCTTTAACTGCCTTTTGAACTGCAGGAATACGAGTTGAACCACCGTTTAAAATAACTTTATCAATATCGTTAACAGTTAAACCAGCATCGCTTAATGCATTATCAAAAGCAATCTTAGTCTTTTGGACTAAGTCATCAGTTAATTCATCAAACTTGGCACGAGTCAAATCTGCTTCAAGGTGAAGAGGACCAGCTTCCCCCGCAGAAATAAATGGAAGTGAAATATGAGTTGATGAAACGCCAGATAAGTCTTTCTTAGCTTTCTCAGCAGCATCCTTTAAACGTTGTAAAGCCATCTTATCGTTAGATAAGTCAACACCATTTTCTTCTTTAAAGTTTTGGATTAACCAATCCATAATTCTTTTATCAAAGTCATCACCACCAAGGTGAGTATCACCATTAGTTGACAATACTTGGAAAACTCCATCACCTAATTGCAAGATAGAAACATCGAAAGTACCACCACCAAGGTCGTATACTAAGACTTTTTCATCATTTTCATCTTTATCAAGACCATATGCTAAAGCTGAAGCAGTTGGTTCATTGATAATTCTTTGAACATTTAAGCCAGCAATTTTACCAGCATCTTTAGTGGCTTGACGTTGCGCATCATTAAAGTAAGCAGGAACAGTAATAACTGCATCAGTTACCTTTTCACCTAAGTAGTCTTCAGAAAACTTCTTGATGTATTGCAAAATGAAAGCTGAAATTTCTTGTGGTGTATATTCCTTATCGCCAACTTTAACCTTGTAGCCTTCTTCACCCATATGACTCTTGATTGAAACAATAGTGTTAGGGTTAGTTATAGCTTGACGCTTTGCAACTTCACCAACTTGAATTTCACCATTCTTAAATGCAACTACAGAAGGAGTAGTACGGTTACCTTCTGGGTTAGTAATAATCTTAGGTTCTTTTCCTTCAAGCACGGCAACTGCTGAGTTAGTCGTACCTAAGTCAATACCAATAACTTTTGACATAAATATAACTTCCTTTCTTATTGAGCCACTACAACCATTGCTGGTCTTAATGTTCTATCTTTATATTGATATCCTTTTTGTAAAACTTTAACTACGTGATCCTTTTGATTATCATTTTCCGCTGCGACAGTTTGTACAGCTTGATGAAGAGATGGATCGAAAGGTTCGCCTTCAGCTTTAATTTCAGTAATTCCTTGATCTTTCATTGATTTAACTAATGAATCAAGAGTCATCTGAACACCTTTTTGAAGTTGTTTAGCAGCTTCATCATCAGCTTCAACAGCTAATGCACGCTCTAAATTATCCATTGCAGGCAAAACTTCTTTAGCTAAGCTTTGAGATTCATACTTAATTAATTGAGCACGTTCTTTTGCATAACGGGCTTGCATATTTTGAATCTCTGCTTCGCTACGTAAGTATCTATCTTCAAGATCCGTATTTTTAGCAGTTAGTTCAGCAATTTCCTTTTCATAATCTTTTGCTGGATTTTCCTTAACTTCCTCTTTCGGAGCTGATTGGGGATCTTTTTTTGGTGCCTTATCTGGGGTCACCTCGTCTTTTAAATCCTTTTCATGCGGAAACTCTTCTTTACTCACAGCTAACCTCCTTACTTAAATCTACCATAATAATCCAACAATTTCTTTGCTAGTTCATTTCTAAAATACTCGAGTAGTCCGATCATCTGCGAGTATGGCATGTTAGTTGGCCCTAGCAGTGCAATTGTTCCTTTACCATATTTACCAACACTATATTGTGCAGTAAGCAAGCTATAATCTTCTAACAAATCTGATGGTAATTCTGAGCCCAACTTAACTTGAACTTTCGAATTAGTACCATCTTTAATTTCATCTTCTGGATTAAAGCCAATCAAACTTGAAATAGCATCGTTTTGATCAATTAACTTATATAATGACTTAACTTTCGTTAAATCATCGTTTTCGTAATTACTTAAAAGATTAATTTGACCATCAACATACATTTGTTCACTCGCAGCGTCCTTAATAACATCTTGGAGCAAATCTAAAATTTCAGGTGCCGATCCGCCAGCTACCAAATGATCTGCAATTCTTTTAAGCAGCACTTCATTAATTGAACTAAGAGGCTTACCAACTAGGTGGTCATTGATCAATCTTACCGCTTTTTCAATCTCTTCTCCACTAGTATGATGAGGTAAAGTATAGATTTGATTCTTAACATTACTATCATCAGTAACTAAGATAGCCATCACTTGATGACTAGAAAGAGGAACAATCCTAAAACCAGTAACTTTAACAGAATGGGTTTCAGGACCTGCCGCAAAAGCAGTATAGTTAGTTAAATCGGACAATATCTTTGCAGCTTCTTGCACGATTTCATTAACTTGCTGAAAAGGTTGGTCTAATTGATAAACAATCTGATTATAAACAGATGCTGGTATCTTTACTGGATTAATTAAATGATCCAAATAATACCTATAACCAGCACTAGATGGAATCCTTCCACTAGAAGAGTGAGTTTTTTCAATTAAACCTTGCTCTTCTAAGGCAGCCATCTCGTTTCGAATAGTTGCACTTGAGACCTTGACAGGCAGTTGATTCGTCACGGTCTTAGAACCTACCGGCTCATGCGTCTGAGTAAAGTCCATAATAATAGTCTTCAAAATAAGTTCTTGCCGTTCAGTCAACATTTTCTCGCCCCCATCATTAGCACTCTTCTTTCCTTTGTGCTAACAATTTATATAATACCATATATTAGCAATTGTGCAAGCAGAGTGCTAAATCAATTTAATTTTTCACAAAAAAAGCAAGTACAGAGTACTTGCGTAAGTTTATTTAATTGGTAGTTTAATTACAGTCTTTAATCTCTCCACTCTAGTTCCTCGCGGATCACTTAAATATATTTCATGATGATAGCGTGGATTTTTTATATCAATTGGATCACCACTTCCTGAAACTGCGAGATAGTTCATTTCAGGAACAGTTATTAATTCAGGTTTCTTTTTTTAGAAAATATAAATCTTTATATTCTTTTTTATAATCAAATACTAATTTTTCTCTCCTTTAATTATTTAGCTTCTCCACCCCCTTTAATTTTATTCGTTTATCTGTAATCTGACTAATAAAATACTTATCATGTTCAATTAAGAGCATTGCCGGTTGTTCTTTTCTTAACATGTTAATTAACTGATCCTGATTAAATACGTCTAAATAATTAGCTGGCTCATCCCATAAATATATATCTGCTTCTTCCACTAATGATTTGGCAATTGCCACCCTTTTTTGCTGTCCCATACTCATTTCTTCAATTTTTGTGGCAAAACTTTCTCTCGGAAAACCCATTTTTCTAAGAATATTTAATAGATTTTCATAAGATATTTTTTCTTTTTCTGCAAACTGAGATAAAGTACCAGAATATTCAATAAAATTTTGTGGTAAATATGATATCTTTAAGCCATTAACAATATCAAGCTTTCCTTGAGAAATCACATTTTTATCTGGTTTTAAAATATTTTTCAAAAATGTAGACTTTCCAGATCCATTTTTTCCTTCTAGAGCTACAATCCCATGATTTTTAATAGTTAAATTTAAATCTTCAAACAATTTCTTATTTTGGACTGTAAGATCTAAATGCTGTGCTTCTAATAGGATTCCATGATAGTTGGGATGAAAGTTCATTTCTAATTCAGGAATAGACTCAATATTTGTCATTAAGCCTTTTTTATCTTGAATGCTTTTATCCATTCTTCTTTCAAGATTCTTCGATCTTTTCATTATTTTAGCCGCTTTATGACTAAAGAAACCTTTATTAATGAATGCATGGATTTCATTTTTATGAGCGCTGGCTTTTTTATTGTTTTCTGATTGAAGAGAATATCCTTTTACTCGCTTTCTACTTTCGTTCAAACTTCTAATTTGACCTTGAAGTTTTTCATTCTTATCTTGATTAAATTTATCTCGCTTTGTCTTTGTATCTTCATAACTGGCAAAATTGCCCTGATACAAATGAATTTCGGTATTTTCAATGGCTAAGATATGATTTGTTACTTGATTTAAGAAAGCACGATCGTGGCTCACCACAATGTAGCCATTAGAATGTTGTTGTAAATAAGCTACAACCTGTCTTCTAGAGTCTTCATCTAAATGATTAGTTGGCTCATCGATTAAAGGAAAACCGTTCTTATTAATAAAGGATAGGGCCAACAAAATCTTAGTCTGTTCTCCACCACTTAAAGAATTAAAAGGCTGCCAAATAAGTTCAGGATCAACTTTCATTAAATTTAATTCGCGTTCAAGTTCCCACTGTTCAAATGAAACATGTTCTTGCAGCGCATATAAAGTTAATTGTTCCTGATTCTTAACAGTAAGCGGAAAATAGTTAAATTCAAGTTTAGCTTGTATCTTTCCTATTCCCCTTAAATTACCTCGTAAAAGATTCAAGAAGGTTGTCTTTCCCCTCCCGTTTCTTCCTACTAAACCTAATTTCCAACTACTATCTAAATCTAAATTTAAATTATTAAATATATTATCTGAGCTATCTGGATATCTAAAAGAAAGATTTGAAATATTAATATTACTCATATTAATCACCTCACGAAAAAAGCCTACACTTTTGACAAGTGTAGACTTTCTCCTAGTTAAGCAAAAAAGAAGATTCCCATCTACGTTCAATCTTGTCAAAAGTGCACAGTTGTCCTTATAAAAAAATAATTATTAAAACTCAACTATGCTATTTTGCAAGATTAAAAACGCAACGGCGTAACCTTCTTTCAAATATTAAATTTCAATTGATAAAACTATTTTACCACATTTTAAATAAATAGATAGCTCATATTTTATTTTTCTAATTCATAAAAATATTGCTTAATATTTCGCTTATCTTGATCTAATTGACGAGATAAATCCTCTATCCCAGAAAATTTTTCATTCTTGCGCATAAACTTATACCAAGCTAAAGTTAATTGCTTACCATATGCTTCCTCATCAAAATCAAAAATATTAGTCTCAATAGTTAATCCATGATTCGTTTTAAAGGTTTCATTATAACCAACGCTAGTCATCGCATCATGCCACTTTCCATTTATTTTAGCTCGCGTTGCATATACACCTTCAGCTGGTAGAACCTTTGACCCTTCAATTTCAAGATTTGCAGTTGGAAAACCGATTTTATGACCTCTTCTAAATCCATGCACAATAATTCCGGAAGTTTCATATGGCTGCCCTAACAAAGCGGCTGCCAATTCCACGTTTCCACGTTGAATAACCTTTCTAATAAAAGTTGACCCAACTTTTATCTTATCTATTGCTTGTTTTGGCTCCACTACAATTTTAAATCTATCTTTAGCAAACTTAGGAAAATTTTCTACATTAGCAATATCTTTGGGACCATAAGTATAGTCAAAACCCACTACTACTGTATCAGCCTTGAGTTTCATTACCACCTGATCAACAAAATCTTGAGGTGAAAGCTGGCTAAATTCTTTAGTAAATTTAATAATGACTAAATAATCTACTCCCAACTTCTCCATTTTATGCTCTTTTTCTCGCTCAGTTTCTAAATAGACAAACTTATGATCATTTTTATATATTTCTTTAGGATGTTTATCAAAAGTCATTACCATTAATGGTAAATTTTTCTTTTCTGCTATTAATTTAGCATCTTTAATTAATTTCTGATGTCCAATATGCACCCCATCAAAAAAACCTAAACTTAAAACTACCTTTTCATTCGTAATAGGTGCTGTAATAGGATAATCCAAGGTTATTATTTTCATGTTCTACTCTCGCTATTCATTTTTTAAAAGCATCATCTCAGGACAATAAATTTTCCCTTTCCGTTGATAAATAGCTTTTATATATCCATTATAAACCAACGCGACCTTGGCATAATTAGTATTTAAATCAATACCGGCTCCATTTGAAACACGTTTAAATTGATCTGGAGAAAGTTTTATTTTAGGTAAGTCGACAAAAAAGCTATCAATCGGTTGTAACCACTTTTCTGGAGTATCTATTTCTGCCTCAATTGTTTCTAAATCTACAGCCTGGCTAATATCAAAACCAGAGCTACTAGTTCGGGTAAGGCTAGTCATTACGGCTGGCACACCCAGCTTTTCTCCCAAATCATTAACTAAAGATCTCACATAAGTACCTTTAGAACAACGAATTGCAAAGTTAAAACTTTCTGTTTTTTCTAAAGGATCATATTCTGGATCTTGAGTTAATTCATAACTATAAACATTTACTTTTCTTTTCGGTCGTTCAACTGGAATATGTTCTCTTGCATATTCATAGAGTCTCTTTCCGTTAACTCTTACTGCTGAATAAATTGGTGGTACCTGCTCAAGTTTTCCTGTTAATTCTTTCATACCAACAATAATTTCATTACTAGTAAAAGGTGTAACTATTTCCTCTTCTGCAGTTGTTTTCCCATCCAAATCATAACTATCAGTTGCTCGGCCAAACATTCCGCTACCAATATATGACTTCGGCTTTTCATGCATTAATTCAATTAATTTTGTCGCCTGTCCAACGGCAATGGGCAATACACCATTTACTTCCGGGTCAAGAGTACCAGCATGACCAATTTTTCTAATATGTAAAATTTTTCTCAACTTATAGACACAATCACTACTTGTTACTCCACGTGGTTTATTTACAACTACAATTCCATTTAACATATCATTATCTCCAAAATAAAAGACGCCTTACGGCGTCCTTTTTATTTATTCTTATTTTCACGTTCTTGATCTTGCTTTTTAACTTGGTTGATTAAACTGTCAATTTTAGAACCATAAGCAACAGAAGTATCACGTTTAAAAATCAGTTCAGGAACTTTATAGACTGTTAGAGTTTGACCAAGCAAGTGACGCATCATTCCTTTTGCTTTATCAAGTCCTTCAGCTACCTCCTTTTCCTTTGCTGAATCATCTGTCAACAAGCTGTAATAAATAGTTGCATATGACAAATCATTTGTACATTCTACAGCTGTAATAGTAACATCACTCAAACGTGGATCACGAATATCCTTACGTAAAATCTTAGTTAACTCACGTAAAATTTCGCCTTCTACACGACCAATTCTATGTTTCATAATTAAGCTCCTTTTTGTGAAAAAAGATGCCTATTTAACAGGTACCTCTTGCATTTCGTAAGCTTCAAGTTGATCGTCAACCTTAATATCGTTGAAGTTTTCAATTGTGATACCACAATCAAATCCTTGCTTAACTTCCTTGACATCATCCTTGAAACGCTTAAGAGATGCAACTTTTCCATCATATTTAACAATACCGTCACGAATAACTCTAATACCGGAGTCTCTAGTAACATATCCGTTATCTACAAAGGCACCAGCAATTGTACCAATCTTAGATACTTTCCAAGTTTCACGAACAGTTAAGTTTCCAGTAACCTTTTCTTCGTATGTAGGCTCAAGCATACCCTTCATAGCAGCTTCAACATCATCCATAACTTTATAAATAATATTATAGAGACGGATATCTACACCTTCAGTATCAGCTTGACTCTTGGCAGTATTAGTCGGTCTAACGTTAAATCCAACAATAAATGCATTTGATGCGCCAGCTAAAGTAACATCAGATTCATTGATGGCACCAACACCAGAGTGAATGATATTAACTCGTACGCCTTCAACTTCAATCTTTTCAAGAGATTGTTGTAATGCTTCTGCTGAACCTTGAACGTCAGCCTTAAGAACAATGTCAACTTCCTTCATGTTCTCTTTCTTCATTGTATCAAACAAGTTGTCCAAAGTAACATGTTGTACATTTTCCCGTTGTTTCTCTAGAGCGTTCTTTGCACGTTGCTCACCGACACTTCTAGCAGTCTTTTCATCTTCAAAGACAACTAACTTGTCAGCTGCTTCAGGCACATCGTTCAAACCAGTAATTTCAACTGGTGTAGATGGTGTAGCTTTCTTAACGCGACGGCCCTTATCGTTAGTCATAACACGTACGCGTCCAAAAGTATCACCTACAACAATTGGATCTCCAACTTTCAGGGTACCTTGTTGAACCAAAATATCGGCTACTGAACCGCGTCCTTTATCAAGACGAGCTTCAATTACAGTACCAATAGCTTTTTGATCAGGATCTGCCTTAAGCTCCATAACATCAGCTTGAAGTAGAATCATTTGTAAGAGTTCTTCAACATTCTTACCAGTCTTAGCGGAAATCTTAACAAAGATTGTGTCTCCACCCCAATCTTCAGGAACTAAACCATATTTCATAAGTTGTTCCATTACATGATCAGGGTTTGCACCTGGTTTATCAATCTTATTGACAGCAACAATAATTGGTACTCCAGCACTTTTAGCATGGTCAATAGCTTCAATAGTTTGTGGCATTACACCATCATCTGCTGCAACTACCAAGATAACAATATCAGTAATTTCAGCACCACGAGCACGCATGTTAGAAAAAGCAGCATGTCCTGGAGTATCTAAGAATGTAATTAAACGATCATCAATTCTTACTTGATAAGCACCAATTTCTTGAGTAATACCACCAGCTTCATGTTCAGATACGTTAGTATGACGTAATCTGTCAAGCAAAGTAGTCTTACCATGGTCAACGTGTCCCATAATTGTAACAACTGGTGGGCGTTTTTCTTGATGCTTAGAAGCCTTAGATTCTTCCATTTCCTTAGTGTATAAAGTATCAATGTCAGAAATATCTTCATGCACTTTTTCTTTAGCTTCAATACCATATTCAGCTGCTAAGAGTTCAATAGTATCTTTATCTAAAGATTGGTTTTGGTTTGTCATGACACCAAGCATAAATAGTTTTTTAACGATTTCTGCAGGTTCTCTATGGAGAAGTTTTCCTAAATCTTGAGCATTCATGCCTTCTTCATAAACTAATGTTTCTGGCAATGGACGTTCCTTTCTTTGGGTTGGTTGCTTCTTTACTTCTTTACTTTGATTGATGCGTTTATTCTTTTTATTTCTACGACGACGTGCCTTATCAGAATGTTCGCTTCTTTCGCGTTCATAATCCGGCACTTCACGCTTTTTACGAGTAAAGTCTTTCTTACGAGTTGGTTTTGCTTCTTCTTTTTGAGGAGCAGGTACAACTGGAGAAATCGGTTCTACTTTCTTTACAGTAGGTCTTTTAGCCTTGTTTCTTGCCGGCGATGGTTTGATAATCTTAGGACCAACTGGTTTTTGTGAAGCTTGTACACGAGCTTTAACAGCTGCAGCTCCTTCGAGTTTTTCTTCTTTTGGCTTACGAGTATTTTCCACTTTTTTAACCTTTGATCTTTTAGGATTTTGTTCTTGATGCCACTTACGGCGGGAAGCTTCAGTCTGAGCATTTAGTTCACTTGCTTCAGCTCTTTGCTTCTTTTTAAACTTGCTTAACAAGTCACGTGCTGCTGGCTTAGATGAATTTTGTTTTCTATCTTCACCAGCATGATGATCGTTTTGTTGTTTCTTAAATTTATTGTTTCTGCGTTTATTATTTCCATGATGATTTTCATGGTCATTTTTATTATCACGGCGACGAATTGCACCAACAGAAACTTTTATTTTTGTCTTTTCATTACGATTGGGCTTTTTAGAATCCTTTTCAGTAGATGGCTTAGTCTCATTAGCAGACTTAAAACTATCTACTAACTTAGAAACTTGCTTATCATCTAGGGAGGACATGTGGCTCTTTACATCAAAACCCAAATCTTGTGCCTTTTTTACAACAATTTTGTTTTCAATGCCTAATTCTTTCGCTACTTCATAAATACGCTTTTTAGCCATCAAATCACACTCCTTCGTTTAAGTTCTTTTTTATTGCTTTACTGAATCCAGAATCTGTCACAGCAACTAATTTTCTCTCTTTTCCAAGAGCTTGCGTTATTTCTTGACTAGAAAAAATTTCAATAGTTTCTATTTTCTTTTTTCTAAGAAGAAATGCAAGTTTATCTTTAGTATTCTGACTAACATCGCTACCGATAAAAATCAGCTTTACTTGATTTTTATTCAAAGCTAATTTCACTGCATCAAAACCAGTTGCCAACTTTCCGGCTCTTTGAGCCAATCCAAGTAAATTTAAAGTTTTTTGTTTGTTTTGCAAAACTATTTATCACCAAACAATTCTTTTCTTGCTTTTTGATGATCAACATATGCATAAAGATCATCATAGAAATCAGCTGAAACTTTAACACCTAAACTCTTTTCTAAAACTTGATTTTTTTGCGCTTGAGCAATTTTATCAGGCTCTAAAGATACATAAGCTCCCCGACCAGACTTCTTGCCTGTGGGATCAACTGAAATATTTTTATCCTTATCAACTACAACACGCACCAATTCTTTTTTCGGCTGCATAGTATTAGTTAATAAATCTTTACGCATTGGAATTTTTCTTTTTTTCAAAGAAGGTCACCTATTCCTCATCTTTATCTGCATCATCATCTAGTGCTGAATCAACATCTTCTCCATTTGGGAAATCTTGACTTGGATCATCTTCAATTTGTTCAGCAATAGATTCTGGCGTTTCTTCGTTTGACGCTTCACTAGAAGTATCATCTTGACTAGATTCAGTTTCGTCATTATCAGACTCAACAAATTCAACTTGAGACTCAGGCTTAATGTCAATCTTATAACCAGTTAAACGAGCTGCAAGTCGAACATTTTGACCACGTTTTCCAATAGCTAGAGATAATTGATAATCAGGAACAATTACCAAAGCATTTTTGTCATCTTCATCTCCGCTAAATTGAACAGCAATTACTTCTGCTGGGTTTAAAGCATTAGCAATGAAATCGGATGGATTGTCTTCATATTTTACAACATCAATGTTTTCTCCACCCAATTCATTAACAATATTTTGAACCCGAGAACCTTTAGGGCCAACTAAAGTACCAACTGGGTCAATATCTGGATCATTGCTCTTAACAGCAATCTTAGTCCTATCACCTGCTTCACGAGCAATTGAAACAATTTCAACAGTTCCATCATAAACTTCAGGTACTTCTTGTTCAAAAAGACGTTTTACTAAATCAGGTGCAGTTCTTGAAACAGTAATTTGTGCACCCTTTGAATCAGAACCAACTCTAGTTACTAATACACGCACTTTGTCTTGAGGATTATAATTTTCACCTGGTAATTGATCATTGTGAGGCATTACAGCTTCAACATTACCAATCTTTACGTAAACAAAGCGATTGTCTCTTCTTTCAACTGTACCCGTTACAATTTCATCCTTATATTGAGAATATTCACTAATAATGTGTTCTCTTTCAGCTTCGCGTAAACGCTGCATAATAACTTGCTTAGCAGTTTGTGCAGCCAAGCGTCCAAAGTCCTTTGGAGTTACTTCGAAACGAATTTCGTCGCCAACTTCATAAGCACGATTGATTTCAAGAGCATCTTTAAGACTTACTTCAAGACGACTATCTTGAACTTCATCAACAACTGTCTTAATTGCATTAACTTTGAAATTGCCTTTTTTTTCATCAAAAACAACTTCTACATTTTGAGCTTGATTATAATTCTTTTTGTATGCAGCTACTAAAGCAGCCTTAATTGCATCAACAATGACTTCTTGCTTAATGCCTTTTTCTTTTTCTAAGGTTGCAAAGGCCTCGACCATTTCTTTAGACATAAGTTTTTGATCATCCTTTCTAAAATTCAACCGCAAAGCGACTAGAAGCAATTACTTTTCTAGGGATTGTTATTTCTTTGCGTCGTGTTTTGATCTTTACTTCTAAGACGATCCGATCTTGATTGAGATCTTTTAAAGTACCTTCAAAAGTCTTTTCTCCATCAATTTTTTGATAAAGACTAACATGAATGTATGAACCTTTGGCACGCTCCCAATCTTTTTCATTTTTAATTGGACGCTCTAGGCCAGGAGATGAAAGCTCTAAAATATACGGCTCAGGAAAAGGATCAGGATCTAATTCATCTAGTTTTTCTGATACCAATTCACTTAAATTTGCGATCTCTTCAATATCAATTCCGCCTGGGCGACGATCAACATAAATGCGAAGATAATATTGCTTCTTTTCCTTTACATATTCAACATCGACCAGTTCATCGCCTCGTGTCTCAGCTAAAGGCGTAACTACGTCTGCCACCAATTCGGTAACTTTTGTCAAATCTCTTCCTCCGTAATAAAAAGAGTGAGCATTACTGCTCACTCGAATTTGCTATTCGAACTTCGTTTTTAGAATAGCATATTTACTGCTATTTGTAAATTCTAACACTAAAATAGCGATAATTGATTTTGATCTGGCATCCCTTCAAGAACACCATTGTTTTCAAAATACTCCATGATTGTTTGAGATACTTTCCCACGTGTAGAAAGATCCTCTTTCGAAAGAAACTTTTGTTCTGCGCGTGCAGCAACAATTTGCTTAGCAGCATTGTCACCTAATCCTGGAACAGCATTAAATGGAGCCAAAATAGTATGATCATCAATAATTTTAAAATCAGTTGCTTCTGATTCATTTACATCAACCATCTTAATTTTTATTCCACGTTCCAAACATTCATTAGCAATTTCAAGAACAGTAAGTAATGATTTATCCTTAGCGGAAACATCCATTCCCTTATCCTGAATTTCTTTCATTGCTGCTTTAACCGTATTCTTACCATGACTCATGGCAACTAAATCAAATAGATCAGCACGTACAGAGAAATAGGAAGCATAGTAAATAACTGGATAATATACCTTAAACCAAGCAATTCTAAGTGCCATTAAAATATAAGCTGTCGCGTGGGCTTTAGGAAACATATATTTAATCTTTAAACAAGATGGAATATACCAATCTGGAATCTTATCGTTCTTCTTCAAGATTTCCATGTTTTCATCGCTAATACCTTTACCATGACGAACTGATTCCATTGTAAAGAAAGCTACCTCTGGTTTCACGCCCCAGTGAATCAAGTCCATCATAATGTTGTCACGACAACCAATTACATTCTTTAACTTACAAGTTCCGTTATTGATAAGATCTTCCGCATTTCCTAACCATACGTCAGTTCCATGAGACAATCCTGAAATCTGTAATAATTCTGAAAAAGTTGTTGGCTTAGTCTCTTCGAGCATCCCTCTAACAAACTTAGTACCAAATTCTGGAACTCCCAAAGTCCCCGTCTTTGATTGAATCTGTTCGGGCGTTACACCTAAAATCTCTGGACTTGAAAATAGTGACATTACTCCTGGATCGTCCGGTGGAATAGTCAAAGGATCAATTCCTGATAAATCTTGTAACATTCTGATCATCGTCGGATCATCATGTCCCAAAATATCAAACTTCAAAATATTATCGTGAATAGAGTGGAAATCAAAGTGTGTTGTAAGCCAAGCTGCACTTAAATCATCCGCCGGATATTGTACTGGTGTGAAATCATAGATATCCATATCATCAGGAACAACAACAATACCAGCAGGGTGCTGACCAGTTGTTCTTTTTACTCCAGATGCACCTGCTGCCAAACGATCAAGTTCCGCATTTCTTAAATGTAATTCATTTTCATCTTCATAATGTTTAACATAACCATAAGCTGTCTTATCAGCAACTGTCGCAATTGTTCCAGCTCTAAATGAATTATCAGGACCAAACATAACCCTAATATAATTATGAGCTACTGGTTGATAGTCCCCAGAAAAGTTCAAATCAATATCAGGAACTTTATCCCCGTGAAATCCTAAGAAAGTCGCAAATGGAATATCCTGTCCATCCTTTACTAATGGAGCTCCACATTTAGGGCAATCTTTATCTGGAAGGTCATAACCAGAACCATATTCTCCATTTTCAAAAAACTTAGAATATTTACATTTAGGACAACGATAATGAGGAGCTAGCGGATTTACTTCTGTAATTCCTGACATTGTAGCTACTAAACTAGATCCCACAGACCCACGAGAACCAACTAAGTATCCATCTTTATTCGATTTAGCAACCAAACGTTGAGATATTAAATAAATTACGGCATATCCATTAGAAATGATTGAGTTTAATTCAAGCTCAATTCTATCTTTAACTATTTTAGGTAAAGGTTTTCCATACAACTCATACGCCTTGTTATAAGTCAGGTCCTTCATTTCTTGATCCGCATTTTCAATATGAGGAGGATACAATCCACTCTTAATTGGAGCGATTTCTTCAATCTGATCTGCTAACTTATTAGTATTTTCAATAACAATTTCTTTTGCTATATCTTCTCCTAAAAAACTAAATGCATCTAACATCTCTTGAGTTGAATAGAAATGTAAATCAGGTAAATTTTTATTGCGATTAGGATTTCCTTTTTGAGCTGCCAATAAAATCTTACGATAAATTGCTTCATGAGGCTCAACATAATGTGAATCTCCGGTTGCTACCACTGGCTTATTTAATTCTTTACCCAGTTTATAAATATTCTGAATAATTTCATGCAACTCATATTCATCTTTAATTAAATCATCTTCGATTAAAGTTTGATAAGCAGCTGGTGGCTGAACTTCAAGATAGTCATAAAACTTAGCTTTTTCACGTGCTTCATCGTATCCTTTTTGCATCATCGAAATAAATACATCGCCTTGCCAGCAACCACTACCAAATAATAAACCTTTATGATATTTTCTTAACTCAGACTTAGGTGTACGAGGAATACGATAAAAGTATTTAGTGCTTGCTAAGGATACAAGTTTGTACATATTCTTTAGTCCTTCTTGATTTAAAGCAAGGACGCTCATATGACTTGGTTTAGCACGTTTATATACCTGACCATATTTAGCATAATCGTTCATTTTGCCCAAATCAGCTTCATGAAAGCGTGCATTAAACGCATCAAGTAATTTAAACATTAAATATCCAGTAGCTTCGGCATCCTGGTTTGCCCGGTGGTG
Source organism: Lactobacillus taiwanensis DSM 21401 (assembly GCF_001436695.1). GTDB lineage: Bacteria > Bacillota > Bacilli > Lactobacillales > Lactobacillaceae > Lactobacillus > Lactobacillus taiwanensis. Next base: position 23,634 of record NZ_AYZG01000011.1, on the reverse strand, counting down.
ATGTTCCAAAACTACATTATATTTTTTAGCCAAAGAATCTAGTGTATGACGAGTTTGTTCAGGATGAAGGAGTCTTGAAACTTCAAGTGTATCTACAACAGGTTGAGAAATTTCCTCTAGACCCGCACGACGTAATGCAGCATTTACAAAACCAACATCGAATTGTACATTATGTCCACACAAAGGTCGGTCGCCATAAAAATCTTTAAATTTCTTAATTACGTCCTTTTCATCATCAGCTGCTCCAACCATTTCATCAGTAATAGAAGTCAAATTAATGGTAGTATCACTCAAAGGATGATGAGGATTAATAAATTCATCAAATCGCTCAAGTACTTCGCCATTTTTCATTTTTACTGCACCAATTTCAATAATGGTGTCATAAACAGAGGAAAGACCTGTTGTTTCAACGTCAAAGATGACATATTCGCGATCACGATAATCCATTTCAGTAGGGTTAAGAACTAATAGAGCATGATCATCAATCATATTAGCCTCATAACCATACAAAACTTTCATCTTTTCACTTGCCCCAGTGTGATAAGCTTCAGGAAAGGCTTGCACATCAGCATGGTCCGTGATTGCAATTGCATTCTGTCCAAACTTTTTAGCAGTTTTAATGAAATCACTAGCTGTACTTGTAGCATCAAGTTGACTCATGTTGGTATGAAGATGCAATTCGACTCTCTTTTTTTCACCTTCATACTTTTCTTCTCGGCCTTTATGTTCAATTAATTCTAAATTTCGAATATTAAATACAACATCATGTTGATATTGATCATCAGCTGCATACCCCTGCATGCGTGCCCAAACTCCAGGCTTAATTCCTTTAAGATAATCAATTTGATCTTGATCAGAAACAAATTTCTTAAAGCTGATTGAATCAGTATAGTCAGTAATTTCACCCGTAAAGATTACACTTCCGGACTTTAATTCTCGAATATCTGTATTAAAAATATGTCCTTCAATGACAACATTTCCACTACCATCTTCCAAGTCTTGAATCTGAATAAATTGAGCTTTTCTATCAATTTTTTTGGTACCCATTCTTGTACTTTTAACAGGCATTTTCTTTTTGGGTTCAGCAGGGTTTTTCTCATAAAATTCCTGCATTGCAGATTCATGTTGAGCTTGTTGCTCTTCTAGACTTCTTAGATTTTCATCAATATTTCTTTCGTCAACTTTCGTTGTAAATTTAATATTAAAAAATCCATATCGTCTAAATTCGCTATTTAGTTCTGCTAAGACTTGTTCTGAAAGCAAACCATTAACTACTTCATTTTGAGTCGGAATAAGCCATTTTTCTTTTTCTAAATGAGGTGCCTGTCCCTGCAAAAATTCTCGAACAGCAGGCTTTAAATTATTTGAATTTTGAATAGCATAAGTCCAATAATCTGGTAATTTTTGACTGTTACCATCCTTTGTTTGGACTAACAATTCCACATCAACAAAAGGCTCAAAAGTTTGATGAATAAGTTCATTAAGGGAACGATATGTTTCAAAATCTAAGGGTGTATCAAAAAAAACGTGGATTTTCCACTTTCTTTCATTAGCGTATACATCCACGTTTTCAATTTCACCATTTTGGACAATATCATTATCTTCAAACTTATCAGGAAACTTAATTTGATCTAATAGTTTTTTGAAAAGTTCGTTCTTTTTTGTCACAAAAATTATCCTAACTCTTTTGTAATCACTGCATCCAAATCAGAAATATTAACTTCAACAGCTTTTTCGTCAGTTGGACGCTTAATTTCTATAATACCATCTTTTGCTTTACGGCCAATCGTAATTCTTAATGGCGCACCAACTAAATCTGCATCATTAAATTTAACGCCTGGACGCTCATTTCGATCATCGTATAAAACATCATACTTAGCTGAGAGCTCTTTTTCAAGTTTTTCAGCTAATTCAGTTTGAGTTTCATCTTTCATCTTCATCTGAATTAGATGAATAGCGAATGGAGCAATTTCCTTTGGCCAAGCAATTCCGTTTTCTGTTAAGTGTTGTTCTACAGCTGCTGAAAGCATTCTAGTTACACCAATTCCATAAGAACCCATAATAACAGGCTTAGCTTTACCATTATTATCTAAGAAATCAGCTCCCATAGTTTTGGTATAGTAAGTACCAAGTTTGAAGATATGCCCCACTTCAATACTGGTCGTAAACTTCAATGGTAAATGATCTACAGGATCTGGTTCTCCTTCATTTGCAACACGTAGATCAGCAAATTCATCGACTTTGAAATCACGATCTAAATTAGCATTTTGATATTGATAATCAGTTTCGTTTGCACCAACCACTACATTGTACAAACCTTTAACTGTTTCATCTGCGACAATCTTATCAGCCCAATCAGCGTTAACGGGACCAACCCCACCCTTAGCACTGCCAGTGATATCTTCAAGCTCAACCTTATTTGCTACATGAACATCATCAGCATCTAAAACATGACCTAATTTAACTTCGTTGATTTCTTTATCACCACGAATTAAAACTAATACCTTTTGATCATCAGCAATATACAAAATGCTCTTCACAATTCTAGTTGCTGGAACATTCAAAAATTTAGCCAATTTTTCAATTGTATCGCAATCCGGTGTAGCAACTTTAGTTAACTCTTTTGCTTCTTCTGGATCTTGCTTGAAGGTATCAATACTCTTTGCCATTTCAAGGTTTGCAGCATAAGTACCTTTTTCATTAGTAGCAATTGTATCTTCACCAATTGCTGCAGGTGCTTGAAATTCAGTTGAATTCTTACCACCCATTGTTCCTGAGTCAGCAATAACTGGGTGTACAGTAACGCCTGCACGATTAAAGATCTTTAAGTAAGCACTCTTTTGATCATCAAATTGCTCATCTAATTGTTCGCGAGTTGCAGCAAAGCTGTAGCCATCAAGCATTACAAACTCTCTTCCACGAAGCAAACCAAAACGTGGACGATTTTCATCGCGGAATTTAGTTTGGATTTGGTATAAAGCAAGTGGCATTTGCTTATAACTCTTCAAATTTTTAGCAACAATTTCTGTAAAAGTTTCTTCATGAGTTGGACCTAATAAACTTTCACGTCCATGACGATCTTGTAGCTTAAACATTTCTGCGCCATATTTTTTATAACGACCAGATTCTTGCCATAAAGTAGCTGGCAAAAGATGAGGCATAATCATTTCTGGCACATTAATATTGTCCATTTCTTCCTCAATAATATTTTCTGCCTTGCGCAATACTCGATAACCTAAAGGCAAATAAGCATAAACACCTGCAGTTACCTGACGAATATAACCACCTCTAAGCATTAGTTGGTGACTTTTTGCTACAGCATCAGAAGGTGCCTCTTTTAATGTTGGCATAAAAAATTTTGATTGACGCATTTATTCCTCCAAAAATTATTTAATAAAATATCGATAAATATCATTGCCAGTTACTGCAATAATCAATGCGAGTAGAATGACAACACCAATTACATCTACAATAGCTTCCTTATCTTCCGGAATTGGTCTTCCTATAATTAATTGAACCAAATTAAGCAAAAGCTTTCCGCCGTCTAGTCCAGGAATCGGAATCAAATTCACAATACCTAAATTAATAGAGATCATTGCTAAAAATGCTAATAAGTATGTGAATCCCATATTTGACACTTGAACTGTTTGAGAATAAATTCCAACAGGTCCAGAAAGTTTATTCAAACTAAAGTGTTTAAACAAGTTTCCCACAGCATTAAATATTAAGGCAGTTGTATTAACGCTTGTAGTCCACCCACGTTGTAGTTTAGCCCCTAAACTATTATCCGGTTTACCATAAAAACCTAACTGGTAGATTTTCTGACCATCTATTTTCTTTGCTTTTGGTTTTACAGAGAAATCTTTTGTTTTATTATTTCTCTTTACAATTACTTCAACTTTCTTACCGTTGCTTTTAGCAAGTTCAACTGCAATCTGATTGAAATTATTAATTTTTTTATTATTAATTGCAATGATTTGATCATTAGCTTTAATACCAGCCACTTGTGCAGGTTGATTAGCAATTGTGCTTCCTACTGTAGTAGTTGGAGCTCCTGGTGCCACTAAAGACCAAATAATGAAGACAACAAAGCCAAGAACAATATTCATAAAAGGACCAGCAAAGTTTGTTGCTAATTTTTTACCAACACTTGCTTCTTGAAATTGCGTATTTCTTGGTGCAATTAACAATTCAGTACCATTTTGTTCAATAATTGTAGCGTCATGGTCAACATGGTACGTCTTCAGTTGATCTTCATCACCATTTTCATAGCCTTGAATGACTAGATCATCAACTAAATCAGCTGAATTTACTTGCACTGGAACACCTTCAATTGGCATTTGAGACCCAGAAGCATCAATTCGTTTTACCTTATTGTGTTTATCTAACTGTAAAACTACGGTAGTACCAGGATCAATTTTAGCTGCATCGTCTGGACCAGCTAAGCGAACATATCCCCCTAATGGCAACCAACGAATAGTATATGTTGTTTTAGCTCGCATTTTTTGAAATAGCTTTGGCCCCATACCAATTGAAAATTCTCGAACTAAAATCCCACATTTTTTTGCAACAATAAAATGTCCAAATTCATGGACAAAGACAAGTATCCCAAAAACAACTAGAAAGATTAAAATACCTTTCATTAAGCAGTTCTCCTATAAAATACCCATAAATGCAACAACAGGTAAAACGAAAAGCATACTATCAAACCGATCCAATATTCCACCATGACCTGGTAACATCTTCCCTGAATCTTTCACACCATAAAAGCGTTTATAGGCTGATTCGACTAAATCTCCTATTTGACCAACAATTGATAGGAAGAAAGCTAAAATGATCATTAAAGCATTATTCCTGCCAGTAGGTACTAAGGTAACATAAATTGCTGCAATAATCACAGCACAAATTACCGCTCCAATAGAACCTTCCCAAGTTTTATTAGGACTAATTACAGGCCACAATTTGTGCTTACCTATTTTGCGCCCTACCATATATGCGGCAATGTCAGTTGACCATACTACTGCAAATACATAACCTAAAATAGCTAAACCGAGATGTGCATTTCTAATTGCTGCCATAAAGTGAAAACCTGTTCCAATATATAAAGCAGCCAGCGTATAAACTCCCGCATCATCAAATGTCACTTTGTTTTTTGACAGAACTGTTCTAACTAGCATTAACATTACAAAAATATAAAAAACATCATATTTGTTTAAAAATGCCGGCAAGAACTTAAAGAATGAATCAGGTACTGCCATAGTTAAAGTGGCTAATAAGGCTAAAATAAAGTCCCAAGAAACAATAATTTGTTTCTTCATAATAAAGATTTCGCTAATTCCAACTGCTGCAAATGCGCAGACCAAGACATCAATCCAAATGCCACCCATTAAAACAATCGGAATAAATAAAATTAAAGCTACAATAGCTGTTATTACACGTTGTTTCATTTAAAATTCTACAGTTCTAATAAATTTTACAATTTTCCAAATCGACGATTACGTCCTTGATAATCTTTAACTAATTCTTCTAAATCATCCTTATTAAAATCTGGCCATAATTTATCCGAAAAACTAAATTCAGTATAGGCCATTTGCCATAATAAGAAATTGGATAACCGCTCTTCACCTGATGTTCTAATCAACAAATCAGGATCTTCATATGGAGCCAAAGAATGAGTTAATAAATGATCTGAAACCATCTTTTCATCAATATTATTGGGATCAATTATTCCCTCTTTTACTTTGCGCGCAATTTTTTGAACTCCAGCAGTTATTTCACGCTGTGATCCATAATTAAAAGCAAAATTTAATATCATGCCTGTATTATGAGCAGTTTCTTTCATTGCCTTCTGCGTTACCAAATATGTCTTTTCAGGTAATTCATCAACAAAACCCATAATATTCACACGAACATTATTATCCATTAACTCAGGCATAAATTTATCAAAAAAATCAATTGGTAAACGCATTAAATAATTTACTTCATCAGTAGGACGAGCCCAGTTTTCAGTTGAAAAGGCATAAAGCGTTAAAACCTTTATGCCTAAATCATTGGCGGCAAGAGCAATATTACGGATATTATCCATTCCATGGCGATGACCTACAAAACGAGGCATATGTCTTTTTTTAGCCCAGCGGCCATTTCCATCCATAATTATGGCTAAATGATTAAGTGGTTTTTTCGATTCTGACATAAGTTTATCAAATCCTAGACTAACCTTGAGTAATTTCTTGACTCTTTTGGTCGGCTAATTTATCAATCTCTTTAGTCGCATCATCAGTTACTTTCTGAACTTGCTTTTCTAAACTACGTTGTTCATCTTCAGTGATGTCACCATCTTTTTCTTGACGTTTTAAAGTATCCATAGCATCACGACGAACATTACGAACTGCAATTTTTCCTTTTTCAGCAAGTTTGCCCACTTGCTTAGCGATTTCTTGACGACGTTCACCAGTCAATTGAGGAATCACAATTCTAATTACAGTACCATCATTAGCTGGCGTAATACCAAGATCAGAAGCTAAAATTGCATGTTCAATATCATCTAAACTTGACTTGTCATATGGAGTTACCATTAAAACACGAGCTTCAGGAATGCTTACACTAGACATTTGCGTAAGAGGAGTAGGAACGCCATAATAATCAACTTTAATACCATCTAATAAGCTTGCATTCGCAACACCTGCACGAATACCGCCTAATTCCTTTTGGAATACGGCAATAGACTTATTCATATTTTCTTTTGCTTTTTCGATTACTTCGTTAGCCATTATTTATCACCCTTAATTACAGTACCAATATTATCGCCCATAACAACTTTCTTAATGTTACCAGGCTTGTTTACGTTAAAGACAACTAGAGGAATATTATTATCCATCGATAGTGAACTTGCAGTACTATCCATTACCTTTAAGTTTTTTGAAATTAAATCAAGTTGAGTTAATTCAGAATATTTCTTAGCATTTGGATCAACCTTAGGATCAGCTGAGTAAACTCCATCAACACCATTTTTAGCCATCAAAATTACATCAGCATTAATTTCAGCAGCTCGTAATGCAGCAGTAGTATCAGTTGAGAAGTAAGGATTACCAGTACCACCACCAAAGATAACTACACGGCCCTTTTCTAAGTGACGAACAGCCTTACGACGAATATAAGGTTCTGCAATTTGACGCATCTCAATTGATGTTTGAACACGTGTAGGAACACCTAAGTTTTCGAGCCCATCTTGTAATGCTAAACCATTCATAATTGTAGCTAGCATTCCCATGTAATCTGCTTGTGCTCTTTCCATACCTAGGTTAGCACCGGTTTCACCACGCCACATATTTCCGCCACCACAGACAATACCAATTTCAACGCCCATGTCGTGAACAGATTTAATTTCTTCAGCTAAATGCTTAATAACTTCAGGATTAATACCTGTACCTTTTTCACCAGCAAGTGCTTCACCTGAAACTTTTAAAATGATACATTTGTACTTAACTTGACTCATAAATTTACCTCCTCATTTGCTTTTACCATTTTACCATAAAATCACTGCAATATATTATACCGAAAAAAAGGAGTAGCGCCTAAGCGTTACTCCTTTCTTAAGTAAATAATTACTTCATTTGTTCACGTACTTCAGCAGCAAAGTCTTCTTGCTTCTTTTCAATACCTTCGCCAACTTCGTAACGTTGGAAAGCAACTAACTTAGCTCCCTTTTCCTTTAAGAATTCGCCAACAGTCTTGCTGTCGTCCATAATGTAGTTTTGTGACAAAACTGCAAATTGCTTATCAACTTGAGTATTATCATCAATAAAACGTTGCATCTTACCAGGAATGATTTTATCCCAAATCTTCTCTGGCTTACCTTCTTCTTTAAGCTCAGCCTTGATATCTTCTTTAGCCTTAGCCAAGATATCATCAGTTAATTGCTTTTCTGAACCATAAACAAGGTGTGGTAATGGTTTCTTGTTAACCAATGCACGACTTTCGTTATCTTGATCAATCTTGTGGTTCATTACAGCCAATTGATCAGTAATAAATTCATCATCTAATTCATCAGGTGAGATAACCTTAGGACTCATAGCTGCAATGTGCATTGCCAAGTGCTTAGCAGTAGCTGCATCAGCACCTTCTAAAACGGTGATAACACCAATTTGACCACCATTGTGTTGGTAAGCACCGAATTCTTGATCGTCAGTCTTTTCTTCTAAAGCAAAACGACGTAAAACAATCTTTTCACCAATAGTTGCAGTTGCATCAACAAATGATTGAGCTAAAGTAGTTCCATCATCCATCTTTAATTCTTCAGCAGCTGCCATATCAGCAGGCTTACCTTCAGCAATAGTCTTAGTAGCTGCATTTACTAATTTAACAAACTTATCGTTTGATGAAACGAAGTCAGTTTCTGAGTTAACTTCAGTAATAGCTGCAACATTACCATCAACGTAAACGCCAGTTAAACCTTCAGCTGCAACACGGTCAGCCTTTTTAGCAGCCTTAGCCATACCCTTATCACGAAGGTATTGAACTGCCTTATCCATGTCACCGTCAACTTCTACTAATGCTTTCTTGGCATCCATAACACCAGCACCAGTACGTTCACGTAATTCCTTAACTAATTGAGCAGTAATTTTTGCCATTAATATGTCCTCCTACAGAACTAACAGTAAAAACAAATTAGTCTTCTGACTTTTCAACAACTTCTTCGATTGATTCTTCCTCACCGTTTTCAGCTGCTGCATCTGCCATTTCCTTTTCAACGTCTTCACTATCATCTTGGCCTTGCTTACCTTCGATAATTGCATCAGCCATAGCACCAGAAATTAAACGAATTGCGCGAATTGCATCATCATTTGCTGGGATAACGACGTCAATTGGATCTGGATCAGTGTTGGTATCAACCATAGCTACTACAGGGATACCTAAAATGTTTGCTTCGTGAACAGCGATCTTTTCTTTCTTAGGATCAACAACGAACATAACATCTGGAATTCTAGGCATATCTTCGATACCACCTAAGAATCTTTCAAGTTTTTCCATTTCTTTAGTCAAAAGTGCAACTTCCTTCTTTGGTAATACATCGAAAGTGCCATCTTCTGACATTTGTTTTAATTCTTTTAATCTCTTAACACGGCTTTGGATAGTAGTCCAGTTAGTCAAAGTACCACCTAACCAACGTTGGTTAACGTAGTATTGACCTGCACGTGTAGCTTCTTCTTTAACAGCTTCTTGTGCTTGTTTCTTAGTACCAACAAACAAAAATACGCCGCCATCTTGAGCAACTGCCTTAACGTAGTTGTAAGCATCATCTAACATCTTAATAGTCTTTTGTAAGTCAATGATGTAGATTCCGTTTCTTTGAGTGAAAATGTAAGGAGCCATCTTTGGATCCCATCTTCTAGTTTGGTGACCAAAGTGGACACCTGCTTCAAGCAATTGCTTCATAGTAACAACTGTCATAAAAAATTCCTCCTGGTTAATTCCTCTCAAGAGGTCGTATTAAATTCTGACCAAAATCGGCACCTAGGAATTTAATCGCTCTTGATGTGATATAAATTCAAATATGCAAAATGCATACTTGAACATTGTAACTAATTAAGCTTACAAATGCAATTAAAATTTTACATTATGTTCGCGCAAAAAATTCTCTTTCCATTTTCTTGAATGATGCTTGAACCAGTATTCTCTTTTTAAAGCCAATTTTTTATCATCAAATTCTTCATGATAAATCATTTTAACTGGTCGACGCGCCTTAGTATATTTTGCACCTTTTCCCTCATTGTGCATTTTTAAACGATTCTCCAAATCATTAGTAAAGCCACCATAAAAACTTTCATCATTACACAATAAACAATAAAAGTAATATTTTTCTTTTTTAGGCTTTTTATTTTTGTTTTCAGAGATTATTTCTCTAACTTTTGGAGTAAACGAACCATCTTCATTGTGAACTACAATTGCATCTTTTAAGACTAATCCATCACTAGCGGTATTTCTAATTGCTTCAACAACTACTAAATTTGCATCCACATTTCTTTTTGAAACAAAAGGCTGTACCCATTTCACACTCAACTGATTTTCTAAGCAATAGTGTATAATTTCACCTAATCTTTCAGGCCGGTGCACCATAAACATTTTTCCTTTCATCTTTAACATATTGCTTGCAACTTTTATGATTTGTTCAAGATTAATTGCTAATTCATGTCTAGCTAATGCCTTTTTCTCATCAGGATTAATAACATGTCCCTTAGGCACTTTAAAGTAAGGCGGATTAACCACAACCATATCGTATTTATCCTTCCCTAGCTTTTTTGGTGCATCCAGAGCATTCAAACAATGTACTTCAATGCGGTTTTCTAATTTATTTAGTTGTACACTACGTCTTGCTTGATCAGCCATCTCTTTTTGAATCTCAACGGCATCATAATGAGCGCGATTAAAATATGACATATAAATACTAGCAGCCGCATTCCCGCTACATAAATCTACTACTTTGTAATTATCATGTATTTTCTCTTGTGCAAAATATCCTAGTAATAAAGTATCTAAAGAAAAAGAAAAAGCATCTTTTTCTTGAATTATGCGTAAATCATCATTGTACATATAATCAATTCGTTCATTAGGTTTTAATAGATCCATTTTCTATACCCTTCTAAAAATTCTTAGCTGTATTGTATAATACTATAGATAAAATTGGAGGAAACATTATGTTTTATAAAATTATTCGACCTATTGCTCGCTTTATTGTGTGGGTCTTAAATGGCCATTTACATGTTCATCATAAAGATCGCCTTCCTAAAGGAAACTACATTTTAGTTGCTCCCCACAGAACTTGGTGGGAACCAATTCTTTTTGCACTTGCTGCTAGTCCAATGGAATTCATGTTCATGGCAAAAAAAGAGTTATTTAAAAATCCTATTCTACGATTTATTTTAATACATGCTCATGCATTCTCAGTTAATCGTGATAATCCAGGCCCCTCTGCAATTAAAATTCCAGTAAAAGGCCTACGCAAAGGTGAGCTGTCACTAATCATTTTTCCATCTGGAACTCGACACTCGGAGAAACTCAAAAGTGGAGCATTTGTGATTGCTAAAATGGCTAATAAACCATTGGTCCCAGTTGTTTACCAAGGACCTCTTTCTTTTAAAGATCTGCTTAAAAGAAAGCCATTAGATATCTGTTTTGGTGATCCTATTTATATTCCTCGTAGAGAAAAGATCAACCAAGATACTACGCCCACTCTCTACAAACAATTAGAAGACGCCTGGGATAAACTAGATAAAGAACAGAATCCTGATTTTCATTATGTTGCAAAATAAATTTTTTATTATTTAACCTTTTTAGTGTTAAAATAACATAGTCTAATGTAGAAAAGGAGAATCAGTAATGTTAGAAAAACCTTTATATAAAATGATGCTTAGTCATTCATTTAATATTCCAGTAAAAGTCACCTACTGGGATGGAAAATCAGAAGTTTATGGAAATGGTACACCAGAAGTGGAGGTTATTTTTAACAAAAAGATTCCTTTTAAAGATATAACAAGTAATGCTTCCTTAGCTTTAGGGGAAGCTTACATGAACAAGGATCTTGAAATTAAAGGAAGCATTCAACAATTAATAGAAGCAGCTTATGGAAGTAGTGAATCTTTCATGCGTGCTTCAAAATTCAGAAAATTCTTACCAAAGCAAAAGCATACTGAAAAGCAAAGCCAAGAAGATATTCAAAGTCACTATGATATTGGAAATGACTTCTATAAGCTATGGCTTGACCCTACTATGACTTATTCATGTGCTTACTTCACTAATGACAACACTGATGATCTGGAGGCAGCTCAAATTGCAAAAGTTCATCACATTCTTCAAAAATTAGATCCTAAACCTGGCAAGACCTTGTTAGATATTGGTTGTGGTTGGGGAACCTTAATGTTAACTGCAGCTAAAGAATATGGACTTAAAGTTACTGGTGTTACTTTGAGTCAAGAACAATTCGATCTTGTAAACAAAAAAATTAAGGATATGGGCCTTGAAGATCAAGCAGAAGTTTTACTTAAAGACTATCGTGAATTAGGTAACCGTGATTTTGACTATGTAACTTCTGTAGGGATGTTTGAACACGTTGGTTCGGAAAACTTGGGGGAATACTTTAAAGATGTCGCTAAGTACTTAAAACCACACGGTGTTGCATTAATTCATGGAATCACTCGTCAACAAGGTGGAGCAACCAACGCTTGGATTAATAAATACATCTTCCCAGGCGGTTACATCCCAGGCTTAGTTGAAATTGTTTCAAGAATTGAAGAATCAAACTTGCAAATTGCTGATATGGAAATGCTTCGTCGCCATTACCAAAGAACTCTTGAAATTTGGGACAAAAACTTTAACGATCACCGTTCTGAAGTTGAAGGTATGATGGGTGAACGTTTTGCAAGAATGTGGGATATGTATTTACAAGCTTGTGCCGCTTCATTTGAATCAGGAAACATTGATGTTATCCAATACTTATTAACTAAAGGTCCATCCGGTAAGAACTTACCAATGACCCGTCAATATATGTTAAATGATAAGTAGCAACAAATAGTAGAATATCTATTAAAAAAGGTTTGGTCATGAGACCAAACCTTTTTACTTATCACTGGTTTGTTGTAGTTTATAAAGATTATAGTAATATCTTTTTTTATCTAATAATTCTTGATGCGTACCACGTTCAACAATTCTCCCTTTGTCTAAAACAATAATTTGATCAGCATCCGCAATCGTTGAAAGTCGGTGGGCAATTGCTAATGTCGTTCTACCCTGCCGAAGCTTTTTAAGTCCTTCTTGAATCAAATTTTCAGTTTCAGTGTCCACATTAGCCGTAGCTTCATCTAAGACTAGTATTTTCGGATCAGTTACCAGAGTCCTTGCAAAAGAAATCAGTTGTCTTTGTCCCTGACTAAGTTCTGTGCCACCCTCAATTACTTTTGCATGATATTTACCTGGCATTTTTTCAATAAAGGAATTCGCTTGAACTGCTTGTGCAGCTTTTTTAATTTGTTGATCAGTAATTTGATCATTATACAAGCGAATATTTGAAGAAATATCACCATAAAACATAAATGGTTCTTGTAAAACTAACCCCAATTTTTTACGTAATTCCCTTTTAGAAAATTTTCTAATATCAATATCATCAATCAGAACTTGACCGCTACCGAATTCATAAAATCTCATCATAACATTAATGATTGAACTCTTTCCTGATCCAGTGTGACCAACAATTCCCAAAGTTTCTCCTGGCTTAACTACAAATGAAACATTATGCAAAATCTCATTTTTACCATCATAAGAAAAACTCACATTTTTAAATTCAATTTTTCCTTTAGAAATTACAGCATTCTGATCGTTTTCTTGCTCTGGTTCATATTCTTGCTCATCCATAATTTTAAAAATACGTTTACCCGCAACTATTCCATCCTGAAAGAACGTCATTCGATCCATCATCGTAGAGATTGGATTAAAAAATTGTTGCACATATTGAGAAAATGCATATACAATTCCAGCGGGTACAAATATTTTTTGTAGTGGAAAGCCAAAATACATTAAAACTAACGCCAAAGCTAATGAATAAAGCAAACTAGTCATTGGAGATAAAAGAAGTGAATTAACTCTAATCATGTTAAAACGAGTTTTCATTAAAGTCCCATTTTCATTTTCAAAATTGTGAGTCATTCTCTTTTCTTGTTTAAATTGTTGAATTAAAGAAACACCTTCAATAGATTCATTCAAATTGGTATTAATTCTACTTAACCGCTCACGAAATCCACGATATAGTTTCGAACTTTTTTGAGTATAAATCCAAAAAACAAATCCTAAAATTGGTAAAAATAATAAAACAATTAATGCTGCTACTTTATTAGTGACATACATCGCTACAAAAGCAGTTACTAGTGAAAATACTCCAATTACCACCTGACAGAGCACGCCTAAGAAATCGCTTAATGTCATTGTATCGTTAGTAACTCTTGAAACAATTGACCCCGCAGGCGTTTGATCAAAATACCTCATCCCCAAACTATGAAGTTTTTGATACAAATCCTTTCTAACATTCTCAAGTGTCTTTTCGGCTCCCAAGGCATACAAATATTGATAAATAAATTGCAGAACTGCCTTAATAATCGTTCCAATTCCGTATAATAGACCAGCCCAAACAATAATTTGAACAGTAGCCTTTTGCTTAATCAAATAGTTATCTAAAAAGAATTGTAGTCCCCTAGGCAAAAGCATATTAATTACGCTTACTAAGAAAGCACCAAAAATTGCAACTCCCATTTCTACTTTAAAAGGCTTTACATATTTTAAGACACGTTTAAAAATCTGAACTTGTTCTTTAAAAGGAATCGCCTTTGACCAAACAGATTTTGATTCTTCCTTGTTATCCATCTAGTTCACCCACCTTTGCCTGTAATTCTTGTTTACGCCACATTTCAGCATACCAACCATCTTGGTCAAGAAGATCTTGATGCTTACCTCTTTCAACAATTTTTCCATTTTTTAATACTAAAATTAAGTCTGCATCCATTACCGAAGTTAATCGATGAGCTGCAATCAAAGTCTTTTTATCTTTTCTTTCAGACTTAAGTGAATCTAAAATCGCCGTCTCAGTTTTTGCATCTACTGCAGAAAGAGCATCATCTAAAATCAAAATTGGACTTTCTTTTAATAGTGCACGAGCAATAGATAAACGTTGCTTTTGACCACCAGATAAAGACACTCCGTTCTCACCAACTAGAGTCTTATAGCCAGCCGGCATCTGCATAATGTCATCATGCAAATCACTCTTTTGCGCAGCAGATTGAATTTTTTCTTCACCTGCAGCTTGATCAGAAAAAGCGATATTATTCTCAATTGATGTCGAAAATAAAAAGTTATTTTGAGGCACATAGGAGATTTCATTTAAAAGTAACTCTAGTGGAATATTTCTAATATCATGACCACCTAAAGTTATTTTTCCTTGGTACTTATCAAATTCCCTTAATAAAAGTTCAATAATTGTTGTTTTCCCGGCACCAACTTTTCCAACCAAACCTAAAGTTTGTCCCGGTTTTAGATTAAAATTAATGTTTTGTAAGACTGGAATCTCTTTTTCATCGGGATAAGCAAAAGACTTTACATCATAATTTAAGTCGCCTTGAATGTCCCTAGCAGTTAAATTGCGATCAGCATTCTCATCGGTAATTTGTGGTCTTTCATATAATAGCCGCTCAACACGATCATAAGATGCAGATCCACGCTCTAAGATATTAAATAAGTAACCAATTGCAAACATTGGCCAAACCATATTTGAAATATAAGCAATAAAAGATACTAGTTGGCCAACAGATAAAGTATGATTGGTTACTAAAAGACCACCATAAATAATAGTAATTACATATGTTGCTCCAATAATTAAGGTTCCAAGTGGATCAAACATTGAGTCCCACTTAAAAACTTTCTTATTGATTTGAATTGTTTCATCTACCATCTTATTGAAAGCAGCAGAATCTTGTTTACTTTCACCAAATGCCTTTAATACTTTAATTCCAGAAACTGATTCTTGCGTCTTATTATTAAGCCGAGAAAAGGCCGCTTGGGACTTATCAAAACTATAGTGAAGCTTATCGCCTAATTTCCAGGCACCTAAAGCTAAAAATGGAAGTGGCAAGAGAGCGACAATTGTCAAACGAAAATCAGTAAAAATAATCATAGCAATCATTGTTGTCCCACCAGTTACTAAAGAATCAACTAAAGTTAAGACACCGTCCCCCGCAACATTTTGAATTGAATTAATATCATTAGTAGCATGTGCCATTAAGTCACCAGTTCGGTGTCTTTGATAAAAAGTTCGATCCATTATCATAAAATGGCTAAATAAACGCGATCGCATCTGTCTTTCTAGTTCAGCTGCTCCGCCCCAAATTTGCTTACGCCAGAAATAACGCAAAAGATACAAAACAATTGCTGCAGCAATCACAGCTAAAATTAGTGCGCCATATTCAGTCCAACTAATTGATCCCTTATCAAGTTGATCTGCCATTAACCCTAGAATCCTAGGTGGTACTAAATTAGCAATTGAAGTTAATGCTAAAAAAGTTATTCCAATAATATAGCGCTTTTTTTCTTGCTTAAAAAACCATCCTAATTTACTAAAAATGTTCATATTTCACCTCACATATATACAAAAAGACAGAGGAGTAATTCCTCTGTCTAAACCAAATATTAGTAAAGTAAGCTACTATTTTTTTTGTTGATGCTTCATCATGTTCATAACTTGATTGAGCTTCTTAGCGGATGGTTTTTGACCCATTTGCGCCATCATAGCTGCGATCATATCTTCACTAATAGGAGGATTGTCTTGGAAATACTTCTTCATATATGCACGAGCACCATAAAATCCGCCAACAAGACCGATCAATAGTGCGATAATAATAAGAAAAATTGCTAATCCTAAATTCATTTCCCAAAAACCTCCGAAAATTAATGTACTTTTTCAGCATACCAAAAAAATAGTCTTTTTTAAAGTGGAAAATTAATCTTTTCTTAATCCTTTGCGACGTTGAGCTTCTTTTGCCTTTTCTGATGTAACTTCTTTACCATCTTTATCAATCACAACCGTATCTTCAAGTTGTTGTCTAAATCCTGCACGGAAGTTTTCAAGAAAAGCAGCTCTTAACTTCTTACGTTCCTCTAATTCGTCCGGAGTTAGTTCACGTTCTCTACTAATCTTAGTTAATTCATTAATCCGCTTAATTAATTTTTCTTCTTCTTTTTTATCCATAATAAACACCTCACTAAACAATGTTAGTTTACCTTAATTATACCAATAAAAAAAGACTCAACTGTTAAGAACGCCTGTTTGTCGAACAAATCTTTTTTTGTTAAAATATTAGTAAGTAACTAAATGGAGAAAAAATTATGACTGAACCACATGCAAATAAACAATTAGAAATTTTACGTTTTATTTACGACACTGTTGAAGAGCGTGCTTTTCCGCCTACAGTTAGAGAAATTTGTAGTGCTGTTGATCTTTCTTCTACTTCAACAGTACATGGCCATTTAGCCCGCCTAGAAAAGAAAGGTTATATCTTAAAAGACGCTACTAAACCTAGAGCAATCGAAGTTACAGAAAAGGGCCGTGAAGTTCTAGGAATTAAGCCCAAGGATATCCCAATAGTTGGTGTAGTAACTGCTGGTCAACCAATTCTAGCGATTCAAGACATTAATGAGTACTTCCCTCTCCCACCTGATCTCGAAAATGATGCTGGAGAGCTCTTTATGTTACGTATTCATGGAGAATCTATGATTAATGCTGGTATTCTTAACGGTGACCACGTTATTGTTCGGAAACAATCTAGTGCAAATAATGGTGAAATTGTTGTTGCAATGACCGAAGATAATGAAGCAACTGTCAAGAGATTTTTCAAGGAAGACGGCTATTATCGATTACAACCAGAAAATGATACAATGGATCCAATTATTTTACCTGTGGTTCAGATTTTGGGTAAGGTTGTAGGTTTATATCGTAATAATATCGACTAAAAAACTGGTATGGATTTTCCTACCAGCTTTTTTAATTCTCTCTTTTTAATAAGGGCTTTATATTTAACCAATCCTGAGTAATAGTTTCAGCCAGTTTTCGATTATAAAATACTGCAGCTGGATGATATTGTGGAATAATAGTATATTTTTCTTTTGACCAAACATAACCATCTTTTGCATCATTTAACTTTAAAATTGGGGTATTTTTTATAATCTTTCCATGCACCTTGCTAATTTCATATTTATTTCCTAACAACCTATTTAAAGCCGTCGTCCCAACTGTAACAATTATCTTTGGCTGAGCATAATTAATTTCATAATCTAACAGGGGTGCATGAGCTAGAATTTCTTTCTTCGTTGGTTTCCGATTTGGATACTTTGTTACTTCTTTATTTTCTTTTTTACTGAAAACTTTCTTAACACTATATGGACGACTTCTTACTGCACTTGTAATATAAACGTCTTCTCGTTTAAGTCCAATCGAAGCCAGAGACTTCATTAGTTCTTTACCAGAAGCACCATGAAAAGGAATCAAAGACTCTATTTCTTCTCTTCCTGGGGCTTCTCCTACAATCATCAATTTTGGATGAACAGGTCCAGCTCCAAAATTAATTCCTTCCAGTTTCATTCCTTTTGCTCGATCTTTAACTTCTTCTAATAACTTATCTGGATATCTCATTTTTTTCAATATATTCCTGTGCCTTTTTCAAGAGTTCATTTAATTCCTCATAATGTAAACAAGTACTGGCTTCCTCCAAACTTGACCACTTAGAAGCACCAATTTCGCTCTCTTGTAATTTAATCTTTTGATTCGAATTAAATTTACTCAAAAAAAACGTAACCGTCTTTACGCGATCTTTTGCAATTTTATAAGTAATACTTTCTTTGAAATTAAAATCAAAGTCTGGTTTTAAACCTACTTCTTCATATACTTCTCTTTGAGCAGCCTGTATTTCATTCTCACCTTCTTCAAGATGTCCTTTAGGAAATCCCCAAGTTTTATTAAGCTTACTCTGAGCTAGCAAAAATTCTATTTTTCCATTATTAAGTCTGTATATAATGCTTCCAGCTGAATATTCATGGATGTCTTTCATAACCATTCACACTCCTACTTTTTTATTATAAGCTAAATTTGATTTTATAGCTCTTTTTACATCTACTTTCTAACTTGAAAAATAAGGTAGAAATTATTACTTCTATTTTTGTTTAATCGACAAAATCTCTATTTAAGGTTAAACTTTATGTTGAAATAGAAAAAATTAAGGTGGAAAAATTGAAAAAACAAGAACAAGCTGAAAGCTGGGGTCAATGGATTCTCCAGGTACTAATTTTAGTAGCTATCTTTTTTGGTATTTTCTTTGTACTAAATAGATTTGTATTTGCTAATTTAACCGTATCTGGGATTTCAATGCAGCCAACTTTTGAAAATAACGATCGTGTAATTGCTCTTCGTCATGCTCAAATTAAGCAAGGCGATATTGTAATTGTTGACGCACCAGATGAACCAGGTGCCCTATATATTAAACGAGTTATTGGATTACCTGGTGATAAGATTGTAAGTAAAAATAATCAAATTTATATCAATGGTAAAAAGTTAAATCAGCCTTGGTTAAAAGCAGGTCAAAAACTAATTGATAATGGTGAAGATGGTGTTTCTGGAACCAAATATACTAATACTCAGAACTTCACTCTGAGCTCACTTGCAAAAACACAAAATTATCGCCAATTCTACACTTCTAAGCAATTAAAAGAAATGCAAAAAACTAACAAGGTTCCTGCTAATACATACTTTGTAATGGGAGATCATCGAAGTGTTTCAAAAGACAGTCGATACATTGGAACAATTCCTCGAAGTAAAATAGTTGGTGTAGTAAAATTACGCTATTGGCCACTAAGTCACATTACATTTTATTAATTAAAAAGAGTTTCATTTTTGAAACTCTTTTTTGGTATGAAAAAAAGCTATCTCGTTTGAGATAGCTTTTAATCCTGTCTTGCTTAATTATTGAATTAACCGCGACGCTTTTCAGCAATTCTAGCTGCCTTACCATGACGTTCACGTAAGTAGTAAAGCTTAGCACGACGTACACGACCATGACGAAGAACTTCAACCTTAGCAACACGTGGATCGTTTACTGGGAAAGTACGTTCAACACCAATACCAGATGACATCTTACGTACAGTGTAAGTTGCGCTGATGCCTGCACCTTTACGCTTAATTACAACACCTTCGAACATCTGAATACGTTCGTGAGTACCTTCTACAACACGTACGTGAACACGAACAGTATCACCTGCACGGAAGTCAGGCATATCAT
The DNA here is from genome assembly GCF_001436695.1 of Lactobacillus taiwanensis DSM 21401. Classification (GTDB taxonomy): domain Bacteria; phylum Bacillota; class Bacilli; order Lactobacillales; family Lactobacillaceae; genus Lactobacillus; species Lactobacillus taiwanensis. The sequence continues at coordinate 3,775 of NZ_AYZG01000011.1, read as the reverse complement.
CACGTAATTGGTCTTTAGTTAATTCTTGAATTAATGGATCCATTATTGTCTCTCCTTCTACGGCATTCATCAACACTCAGTGCCAGCGGAATACCCATAAATCAGTGGCTTATGCCACAACGATTAGTTTATCAAATAGAAAAAAGCTTGTAAATACTAATTATCTTTTTCAAGTTTAATTTCTTCTAGCATTTTCTTTTCCTCATTAGTTAAATTGCGTTCTGATAACATATCTGGACGATGAAGATATGTTGCACGTAAAGCTTCCCTATGACGCCATTCAGCAATTTTTTGATGATTACCAGATGTCAGTACTTCTGGTACTTTTTGTCCCTCAAAATCTGCAGGACGGGTATATTGTGGATACTCTAAAAGTCCATGAGAAAAACTTTCTTCAACTGGAGAAGCTGCATTTCCTAAAATTCCCGGTAATAGTCTTACAGTAGCATCAATCATATTCATTGTCGGCAATTCACCGCCAGTTAAAACGTAATCCCCAATTGAGACTGTCTCATCCGCTAAGTCATACACTCTTTGATCAAAACCTTCGTAATGACCACAAATAAAAGTCAGATTTTCTTCCTTTGACCAATTTTGAGCCATTTTTTCATTAAAGGTCTTTCCCTGAGGAGCAGTAATAATAACTTTACCTTTGTTAGTTAAAGAATCAAGTGCTTTTTTTATCGGCATAATTTGTAAAACCATGCCGGCGCCTCCTCCATAAGGAGTATCGTCAACATGATGGTGAACATCAGTTGTAAAATCACGGAAATTAACTAAATTTAACTCCCACTTTTTGTCTTCTAGTCCTCTTCCCAGCATGGATACCTGCAAAGGAGTAAACATATCTGGAAAAAGAGTTAAAACATTAATTTTCATCTCGCAATCCCTCAAGTAAAGTTACTTCTATTCGTTTATTAGGTAAATCAACTTTCTTAACAACTGATTTAATATTTGGAATCCAAAAACTCTTCCCCTGTTCTGGCTTTATCTCCCAAATATCATTTGCTCCAGGAGTTTCAATATTCTCTAAAATACCTAATTTTTCACCAGTTTCAGCATCATATACAGGACAATTCAAAATATCTTTAAAGTAATAACTACCTTCAGGTAATTCTTGTTGATCAGTTTCTGCAACATATAGCTCTTTGCCACAAATTTTTTCTGCTTGATCAATATCATCAACTTTTTCAAACTTAACCAAATAAAATTGCTTATGGCGTCGAGCAACTTCAACAACCATTGCTTGATACTCGTCATTGTTTTTAATAAACAATCTACTCTCTGCAGCTAATCTTTCCTCTGGAAAATCAGTTGTGGCATTTACCTTAACCTCTCCCTTTAAACCATGAGGAGATAATATTTTTCCAACTTCAAAATACTCAGTCATAGAATTTATTCTTTCTAAATAAAAAAGTTTGGGAAGAGCCTTCCCAAACTTCTAATTGCAATAGTAAATTACTTACCGTACTTTGCGTCGTGGTATCTAGTCATCAAACCAGCTTTTGAAAGTAAGCTTCTTACAGTATCTGATGGTTGAGCACCCTTTTCAAGCCATTCAAAAATCTTGTCTTCTTCAAGCTTAACTTCATCAGGGTTAGTAAGTGGGTTGTAGTAACCAACTTCTTCGATAAAACGACCATCACGTGGCATACGTGAATCAGCAACTACGATACGGTAAAAAGGTTTTCTCTTTGAGCCCATACGGCGCATACGAATCTTTACAGACATTAATAATTCCTCCTAAATTTCTTGACTTAAATAATATAGCATAAAGAAAAATATGTGTAAAGTGTTTTTCCTTAACAGCTAAAAATTATTTTGAACGATAGCGTTTGATATTTTTCATGCGCTTCTTTTTATTCCTCTTAAAGCGTTTATTCATTGAACGCATAGCCATTTTACCCATTGGTGAATTCATCCCTGGTAAGTTAGCCAATTCCCCCATATCTCCCTTAGTCATCTTTTGCATCATTTCTTTTGATTGCTTAAATTGCTTAATCATACGATTAACTTCAGCGATCGATCTACCAGAACCGGCAGCAATTCTACGTCTTCTTGATGGATTAAGAATATCAGGATTTTCACGCTCTTCTGGTGTCATTGAGTAAACAATCGCCTTAATATGATCGATTTGTTTTTCCGGAATCTGAATATTTTTAAGAGCAGGATTATTACCCAATCCAGGGATCATTTTAATAATTTGATCTAGAGGACCCATTTTTTGAACTTGTTCCATTTGATCAATAAAGTCATTAAAATCAAAAGTATTCTCCCGCATCTTTTCAGCCATCTTTTCGGCTTCTTTAGCATCGTAATCTTGCTGAGCCTTTTCAATTAAGGTCAACATATCACCCATACCTAAGATACGTGAAGCCATTCGATCAGGGTGGAAAGTAGAAAGATCAGTTAATTTTTCACCTTGACCCGTAAAGATAATTGGAAGGCCAGTGACGGCACGAATAGAAAGCGCCGCACCCCCACGAGTATCACCATCAAGCTTAGTTAAAACAATTCCAGTTAGATCTAAGTCATTATTAAATCCTTCTGCTACTTGTGTAGCTGCTTGACCCGTCATTGCATCAACAACTAATAAAGTATTATCAGGATGAGCAACTTCAGTTACACGTTTCAACTCATCCATCAATTGTTCATCAATTTCAAGACGACCAGCCGTATCAATCAAAACATAGTCATTTTTATTTTTATCAGCTTTTTCAAGACCATGCTTTACAATTTCGGCTACATCTTGGTTATCTTCACTATAAACCGGTACGTCTAGTTGTTGACCAATTTGCTTTAATTGCTCAATAGCAGCTGGACGGTAAATATCACCTGCAATTAACAATGGACGAGCTTTTTCGTTCTTCATTAAGTAATTTGCAAGTTTACCAACAGTAGTAGTTTTACCAGTACCTTGTAAACCTACCATCATAATAATTGTTGGAATATGTCGGGACTTATTAAGAGAAACGGCTTCTTCTCCCATCATTTTTGTTAATTCATCATCAACAATTTTAATGATTTGTTGTCCGGGATTTAAGCTATCTTGAACTTCCTTACCCAGAGCTTCTTTTTTAATCTTTTTAATAAAGTCTTTTACAACTTTAAAGTTAACATCTGCCTCTAATAAAGCTAATCGAATCTCACGACTAGCATCATTAATATCCGCTTCTGAGATCTTACCTTTACCAGTTAAATTTTTTAATGCTTTTTGAAGTCTTTCACTTAAATTTTCAAAAGCCATACTATTCTACTCCCATTTGTCTTAATAATTTCAAAAGTTCAATCTGAGCTCGATTAATTTTGCCATTTTCAAGGGCATATACAGCTTCAGTAATTTTTTCTTCTATTCTAGAATAATCACGCTTCATATGAAGTTTATTTTCATATTTTTCTAAAGCCTTGCTGCTACGTTTTAAGTTGTCGTAAACAGCCTGACGAGAGACATGGTGATTATCAGCAATTTCACCTAAAGAAAGATCATTATAATAATAATCTTCAAAATAATCTTGTTGTCCCTTAGTCAACAAAGAACCATAATAGGCAAATAAATCGCCTAATCTTTCGTTTCTTTCAAGTTCATCCATTTTTGTCTCACCTTGAACAAGTATAGCAAAAAAATCGCATTTCTAAAATGATAGGTCTGTACTTAATTATCTTTTAGAGTTAATTTTTTATAAAAAGAAGGTTAGGCAAACAAGTCGCCTAACCTTCTCTTTTTGGCTCTATAATAAATCCTGTTGATGGATATCTATGATATTCTATCGACAGG
>NZ_AYZG01000044.1:930-13824 GCF_001436695.1 Lactobacillus taiwanensis DSM 21401 | reverse complement strand
AATCCTGTCGATAGAATATCATAGATATCCATCAACAGGATTTATTATAGAGCCTAAATTTGAAGGATGCTCGTTTGCAGAATGTTCTACATGTTCAATCATGGCATCAATCATGAATAAAACATCAGGATCATTTAAAAAGTAAAATACATGTGTTCCATGTTTATGATGCTTAACTAAATTATACTTTTCTAAAATGCCTAATTGTTTTGAGACGATAGGTTGGGCCAGCTCAAGATTAGTTGCGATTGTAGAGACGGCAACTTCTCCAGAAGAATTGCGTAAAAAAAATAAAATAGAAATTCGGCGACTATTGCTTAAAACTTTATATATTTTAGCTGCTTCATTGACTAGGGATATATCTAATTGTTTCATTATCTAAACCTCATTGACAATATATCAAAAATGGAATATTATACTTTCTGCATATAAGTATATCAAATTCGATATATTTATGGAGAATAAACATGAAAGATAAATCATCATTACGTTATTTTTGGGTAACACTATTAAATATTATTATTACAATTGCTGAGTTTATTGGGGGAGCTATTTCTGGATCCTTAGCTTTGCTCTCGGATGCTGTGCATAATTTAAGTGACGTAGGTTCGATAATTTTAGCTTTTGTGGCTAACTTGATTGCTAAGAGAAAACGAAATAATAGTAAAACTTTTGGATATGATCGAGCAGAGATCTTAGCAGCTTTTACTAACGGGATTATTTTAATAGTAATTAGTATTTATTTGTTTATCGAAGGAATTCAACGTTTTAGCCATCCGGAACCAATTAAGGGAAAAATTATGTTAATTGTTTCTTTAATTGGTTTAGCTGCGAATCTCATTTCAATGCTAGTAGTTATGAAGGAAGCAAAAACTAGTCTTAATGCAAAAGCTACATTTTTAAATATGCTTTCGGATGCCATAACTAGTGTTGCAGTTGTGATCGGAGCAGTTGTAATTTCAATTTGGAAAATTTACTGGGTTGATCCTGTTTTGACGATAGCAGCTTCGGTATTTTTACTTAAAGAAGCCTATGAAGTTACTATTAAAGCTGCTAATATTTTAATGGAGACGAACCCTAGTATCGATTTAAATAAGATAAATGAATTAGTTTTATCTTGTCCACATGTGAATAATATTCACCATGTGCATGTTTGGCAATATTCAGACAATGTGACGATGTTAGACGCACATATTAATGTGGATAAAAATTTAGATGCTGTGCAATTAGAAAAGATATACACAGAAATTGCTAAAAAATTGAAGCCGCTTGGAATTAACCATGTGACACTTCAAGCAGAATGCACACATGGAATTAGTGATAAAATGATTTTTGACGATAAAGAAGATTAGTTAATCTGGTTTTGCTGCTATTTGGTAAAATAGGGGCAAAGCCTTTTATTTTAAGGAGCAGAGAAAAATGAAGTTTGATACTAATGATCTAAAAGAAAATCTAAAAAATTATCAAAAGAAAGCTACAGACCAATTTAAGGACTTTGCTGAAAATGATTGGCCGGATATCAAAGATCACCTAACTGAAAAAGGACAACAAGCTGGAAATTTTTTGAAGCAAAACGGTGGAAAAGCTTATCAGAATTCCGTAAAGGCTTTTAAGAAAGCAGTTCGAAACTTAGACCAAAAAGTAAATGGCACAAGCATACACAAGGATGATAAATAAAATGAAGGTAAATATTTGGGTTGCAGTCATAGTGCTATTAATTGGATTATGGGATTTATACATAGCCTATAACCGTTATCAAAAAAAGAAAATGACTAAAAAAGATGTTAAAGATAATCTGACAAAGGGAACTATAGGAGCTTTAACAACTCTTCCATCAAGTGGAAAAGTTGGTGTCATTTCCTTTACAATCTTAGGTGTCGTTTTTACCATTACTGGAATTATTTTGTTTTTTATGATTTAAATGAGGTAGGTGAGAAGAAAGTTGGCCAAATTAGTTTTAGTTAGGCATGGCGAAAGCATAGCTAATCGTGATAATGTTTATACGGGCTGGAATGATGTGCCTTTAAGTAAAAAGGGGATTGAACAAGCAAAAAATGCAGGTCTTAAGGTAGAAAAAATAGCTGAATTTGCGCCAACACATATCCATACTTCTGTCTTATCACGTGCAATTATGACAGCTGATATTATTGCGGATGTTTGCAGCTTTTTATATTTACCTATTACTAAGACTTGGCGTTTAAATGAGCGTCACTATGGAGCGCTTCGCGGTATTAATAAGGATGTTTCAAAAAAGATCTTTGGTAAAGAACAGGTATTAAAGTGGAGACGTGGTTTTGACAGTGTGCCACCACTTTTAACTCAGCCGGTTCAAGATCGAAGATATCAAAAATATGATATGCGTCTAATGCCTCAAGGAGAAAGTTTACATCAAACTCAGGAGCGATTAATGCCTTATTTTTGGGATCATATTGCACCTGAATTAATGGCTGGTCACGATCAATTAGTTGTAGCCCATGGCTCAAGTTTGCGTGCTCTTATCAAGAAAATCGAAAATATTAGTAATAAAGATATTGTAAAAGTTGAAGTTCCAAATGCGGAACCAATCGTTTATACTTTTGATTCTGACTTGCATATTATTAAAAAAGAAATTTTACACTAATTGAGTAGACAGTGGTCTACTCTTTTTTAATAGTTTGTATAGGTATTTTTATGGTAAAATTTTTTACGAGTATATTGAACAAATTCTTGTAGAGTAGGAGAAAATAATGCGTAAAATATTTTTATTAAGAGGAGCACCCGGATCAGGCAAATCTTCCTTCATTGCTCGTCACCACTTGCAGCCTTACGCTATTTCTCGTGATGAAATTAGGCTGCTACTAGCGGATTTGACAGTTTATTATGAGGAAAGTACAGATCAGTTGCACCAAGTTATTCCTCGCCACGTAACTGTACGTACAGAACAGATGGTTGATAATTTAGTACAGCATAAAATGGCCTATGGTGAAACGATTATTGTCGATGGTACTCATATCACACCTGATAAAATTGAACACTTCCGTCCTTGGGTAGAAAAGTATCGCTATGAATTATTTGTAGTCGACTTGATGCAAAACAATAGTTTAGAAAGTCTGTTACGTCGAAACCAGACTAGAATGCATTATGATTGGGTTAAGCCTGACGTAATAAAGATAATGTATGAACAATATGAAGCTAACCCGGAAGTACCATCTTGGGCATATTCTATTTTGCCTAATGGAATGGAGCGAGCTTTAAGCCAAAGAGAAAAGAATTTAGATCATTATTCACATGTGGTTTGTGTGCCAGATAAGGTTAAGCCAGAAGATTTTCCACATGTTCATATTTCTAATTTCTATTTTTCTTTTAATGATGAATTTACTAAAAAGTATGGAACTTATCGAAACGTAATTACTCTAGGTAAGACTAGGGATGAAATCATTGAACAATTTAGACTCCCATACTTTGTATTTAAATTCCACCACAAGCATTTCTTAATTTCTGCTTATCCGATTCGAAATGAAATGCTAGATCCTATTCGAAAAGTAAAAGGAGTTTGGTCTTACTCAACTGGATTATATAATGTAGCTGATTTTGTGAAAGAATTTCCAGAAAATGAACATCAACATGTTCATCAATTTAATTTAAGTAAGATTGATTCTACTCGTTTACTACATATTTGGTAATAAAAATGAGAAGGTTGAAGACCATCCTGATAAAATTGGGATTGTATCAGTTTCTACCTGCTCATTTTTTTATATAAAAGATTATTTTAGTAAGAATATTACAGATTTTATATAACTAAAATATTAAAAATAACAATAAAAAAACATTATGTGAATTATTATGTGAAAAGTTGAGTATAATTTAAGTAATAAGAGAAAAGAATAAGGAGGAGTATACGCGTGTTTTTTAATAAAAAAGATAATGACAGCAAGCAACGGTTTGGTATTAGAAAATTAACTGTAGGAGCTTGCTCTGTATTGTTATCCACATTAATCTTGGGAGTAGAAATGCAGGAACCAACCTCAAAGGTTCAAGCTGCCACTACAGATACTTCCAACAATTATAGTACGACGGAACCAGCGAAGAATTCTAAAAATACTTATTTAACTTCTAGTGAAGTAAAAGAAACAACAACTGAAGCTACCTCGGTAAGTAAGAAAGAAAAGTCAGCTGTTGATAATGCTGGTCAAAATTTATCAAAAGAAAATGATGATAAAACAGTAATCCCTTCAGCGTCTGTTACTGAAAATAATAAATTAAATACGGTTAGTAATAAGACTGAATCAAATACAGAAGAAGATTCAGCAAAGACAGAAGCTTTAAATAATAATGAGGAAAACAAGAATACAGGAGACTCTAATAAGGAAAATACTGTAGAAAATACTGCTAATGCCAATACTGTAGCCGAAGATACAGCTAGTCTAGATTTAAATAAAGTCAAAGATAATGGTAGGATCAATAATTTAAAAGATACAGTTGAGATCTCTTTGCTTAAAAGTGCTACGGTTTCTAAATTACGTACATTATCATCATCAAACGATATAGCTGGAGCTGATGAAATTAAAGCAAGTGCAGCAGTAACCATTCCAAGTAATGATGGACGCTATACTTTATACATTTCAAGAAATACTTGGGGAAATACTACAGATGGTAATCAACCAGCTAAGGTTTTACTTTCAGGAAATGTTCTCACTGGTGATACTGTAACTATTTCAATTCCAAGCTATGGCATTGTCGGCGTAACTCAACCAACTATAGACGCTAACTATGGTAGTGCATCTATAAAGGATGTTGGTAATGAGAAAGTAGTTACTTATAACTTCACTACTTCTGGAGTTATTAATCCGATTATTACGATTCCCGCTGATAATGGATATGGCGCTAAACCACAACCGATGCAGATTACGCAACCTACGGTTAAGGATATTACGTGGACAATTAATGGTGTAGAGCAAACATCAGCTAAATTTCATATTGATATTAACCCTGTATGGAATCCGAAATTTGCTTTAAGTAAACCTAATCCAGAGTCTACTGATCAAAATGCGTTAAAGAAGATGATTCCTAATTATGAATCAATCTATCAACTAGCAATTAATGAAACTAACGGGGTTGCTCCGGGCCAAGACTACAGCAACACGCCTCTTCCTTCTCAAAAAATTAATAGTGCCGTTAATTATGGCACTATAATTACAATCCCAATGCCTAAAGGTTATGTGTTAGATCAATCTGCCACAATGCAACTTAATAATTTTGGGGATAAAACTACCATTACCCAAGAAGGTAATAATGTTATTATTACTGTACCAAAAGGTTCTGGTACGCAGAACTGGAATAGCGGACCGGCATACCAACTTGTTGGGTCATATGATATTGCCATGCCAGCTATCGCTACCACCTATACGGCTGATGCTCCTATTACGATTGTGCAAAAGCTTAATGATGATGGTAGTCAAACAAAAGTTTGGAATGGTCCAATAGTAAGTCAAGATTTTTATGGCACAAATGATGAGATTCCGTTAGGCCAAATGCCGCTTTATGCCCAAGCTGCCTATTATGGGAATCAGCTGTTAAATAACGGCCATAAACACATCGTTGCTTACTTTGGTATTACCAATGAATCAATTGCTTCATACAATGATTACAGTAGTAAACTTGCTTTTAATTTTGATGAGGGTCTTGGTGTAACTGAACTAAAAACACCGACTATCCCTGGTACAAGTAACTATAAGTACACCATTACTTACGCAGATGGTACAACGAGTGAAGGACAAGTAAATGCTGGTGAAACTATTACTGGAACTGGGGTAATTACTAACATTGTAGTTAGCCCTGATGACCTTGAAAGAGATCAAAGTACAGCTATTAACTTGCCACTTAATAATTTTGCAAATCAAACTACTCAGTCAGTGAACGCGTTTGAAGCATATGGTGCTGTTCCAGATACAGTTAAGCCGGGTACACAATTAGTCGCCAATATGACTTTTACTGGAACAATTCAACAAGGAAATGTAACAAGATATTTGACTAATAAAGTTCAATTTGGTCAGAATGTTGTTTCACCCAAGGATTTAACATCTTCTATAGGGATTTGGAGTAACCAAACTTCAACTGCAACTGGTAAATCAAATGTAGCCGGTATGTCTCTAGCTTATGGTGGTGGACAGACAAATAATATCTATGAACCGATTTTTTACTATGTTTTACCGGAATGGTTCTCAGTTTATGATTTTTCAACTGACTATACTAAGTTACCGCAGTTTTGGCCAAATAGTAATAATGGTGTAGTAGGTGTGCCTAAGTTATCACTGTTTACTGTACCAACAAATATTCCAGGTTTGTCACGTCAAGTTGTCAAGATTGACTATTCAGGTACTGGCTATAATTATCTCTCCGGTGGCGGAGCCAATAACTATATTCACTTCAATACCTTGCCTGATGGAGCTAATGGAACTTATCAAGGGATGATCTATATTGTTAGTCCAACAACAAAACTAACCAATGCTGCCTATAATCCTAATAACACAAGCAATTTTGCTCCAAGTGGTATTACTTTTAATCCGGATTGGGTACAGGGAAACACTTCTAATCTTTATTATGTCGGAAGTGCAGGCTTTACCATTAATCAAGTCGGTGGTGCTAACACGGCTAGTGTTGCTCAGGGTAATCAAGATGATATCTTGGTTGATTCTGGGATTTCTAATCTCTATGACTCCAATGAGATGGAATATGCAGTTCGTCTAATTAATAGCTCAGGTGCTAATTTAACTAATGTTGTTGCTTTGGTGAACTTACCACAAGCTTCCGACACTAGCTTTACTTTTCAACTAAGTGGTCGTCCTGTTTACGATGGTGATAAGACGAATTACACGTTCTTATATTCTACGGAATTGGGTGATCTTAAGAGTAATAGCGATCCTGATGGTACTAAACCCGATGAAACCGGGTATGTTACAGCAGATCAAGTAACTAATTGGTCTAAGATTAAGTCAATTATTATTAAAACTTCATCCTTAAATAATAATGGAAGTTCAGATCGTTTGATTTTTACAGGAATAGATCCTAACTTGGTAAATGATGCTGGTAAGACGGGATATATTAGTACTGGATTTTATTCAGATACTACGAAGCCATTTATAAGCAGTGAGGCAATATATAATGCAAGTACCGATCCTAACAAAGTAAAGCCAGCTAATATTACCGTAACTGGTGAAGCTAAGATTAACTTCAAGCTTCGATATACTGATGAAAATGGTCAAGTTCAGACTGTTGATCTTCCTGAATTAAGTACTGGTTATAATTTAGCCCAAAACAATACAATGTTGACTGAACAGGAAGCTATCAATCTTGCAAATAGGAATGCAGCATCTTCTATCCCTGCTAACTACGAAATTAAGTCAGCAACTTTGCAATCTGGTGGAAAAACTTGGCAAACTGATGCACCTGCAGGTACTCCAGTCTTTGGTGGAAATGTTCAATACTTCTATAATAATGCAACTGTAATATTAGAGGCTGTGCCAATTCAACGTACACTCACTTATAAAGTAATTGATGAAAACGATCCATCAAATCCGGTAATTATTCAGTCAAACACTGATTTATTAAGTAATGGCCAAGCAATTACTGGAAATCAAGGAAGTAATGTTCCAACTGATGCAACGACTGCATATAATGCAGTTAAGAGTGCTTTGGAAAAGCAGGGCTATGTAATAAGTTCAAATAGTAGTACTGTACCAGAAACTTTTGGTCCAGATAATACTGCATTAACGATCTATGTAACTCATAAGCGTGTAAAGGTAAGTACACCAGATCAATGGCCAAGTAGTAGTACCGATACAGATAAAGTTGCACTTTCGAAAACACTTACTAGAACTATCAAAGTTGAAGGCTTACCAACACCAGTTGAAGGAACTACTCAAAGCGTAACGTTTAACAGAACAGCGATTGTTGATGAAGTCACAGGTAAAGTAATAGGTTATGTAGATCCAAGTGATAGTACTAAGACAATTACAGATGGTGATGCTGCATGGACGAGCACCAATGCAACTTGGAGTAGCTGGACTAGCTCAACTGTTCCAGAAGGCTACTATATTGAAAGTGCAAAAGTCGGTAATACTGACTATCCTGCAGTAACAACTAATGCAAATGGCATTATTACTGGTTTAAATAGTATTACAGTGACTCCAGAGATGAGTTCGATAACAGTTAATGTGGTCTACAACAAGGTCAATCTTGATTTAACGATTAATCATGATACTATTACTAATACCTACAATGGCAGTGAACAACCAGTTTCTACCGATATAATTAGTGAAATTACTCATACTGTTGTTTCATCAAATACTGATGTATCTGTTCAAAATATTGCTCAAGCTATTCAAGATGCTAACTTGACGTCAGATGATTATTCATACACAGATGACCAAGGTAATATTTTAGCTGGCGCACCAACTAACGCTGGTAATTACCGCATTATTTTGAACCAAAATGGTTTAGATAAATTAAAGCAAGTCGCTGGCGGTTTAACAATTAATTATGATCCAAGTAAGTCATACGTTAACTACACGATTGAAAAGGCACAAGCAACAGCCGAATTAAAAGGAAATAATTCTAAAACATACGATGCTAAGGCAGTAAGTAATGTTGAAGTTACTAAAGATGGTAATATCAAGATTACCGCAAATGTTCCTGGCACTACTCAAGGTGCATATCAACTTCAAGCAGGCGACTATGATTGGTACAGCGAAGATGGTTCAACAAAATTAAATGGTGCACCAACAAATGTTGGAAATTACACAATTAAGTTGAACAGTACTGGAATTGCAAACATTAAAGCGCATTATGGTAACAGCAATAATGTTAATTGGACTGATGATGCAATTACAGGTAGTGCGACTTACGAGATTACTAAGGCAGCTGCTACTATTTCATTAACTGAAGAAAACAAACAAACCAGCACTTGGACAGGTGATGTAATTCCTGTAAATCCAGCTGATTTTGTACCAACTATTATCACTGATAATGGTCAAACTTTGACTGTTCCAGTTGGTACTTTAGGTGTTGGAGATTACACAGTTACTCCTTCACCAGTTGTACCAGATACTTATAAAGTTTCATTGACTCCAGAAGGTATTGAAAAGATTAAAAGAGCTATTCCAACTAGTGGAAACTATGTTTGGAGTAAAGCTGGTAATGGTTTGTTAGAAATTGTCAAAGCTAAAGCTGATTACCAAATGTCAGGTAGTGGCGAAACTACTTATACTGGTTCTCCAGTAGAGTTGCCAATGAATCAACTTAAAGCAGCAATTTCTTCATCTAATACAGTTAGTGGACAAAATCTAGTAATTCCCAATTTTGATGCTAATGACTTTACTTGGTCGAGCGGTAATGCACCAACTAATGCTGGTGAGTATACTATTAAGTTAAGTGAAACTGGTATTAATAAGATTACTACTGCCAATCCAAATTATGGCTTAACTCTGGGCACTAATGTCTTTACTTATACCATTAAGGCAGCTGACGCTACAGCTAAGTTAACTGGGAACAATCGTAAGATTTATAATGGGCAAGCAACTACTACAGCAGAAGTTAATAGTAATGGTCAAATAAAGGTAGCATTAGATTATTTAGGGAAGACAGAAAATTATACCTTACAGACTGGTGACTATACTTGGTCAACTTCTGATGGAAATGCGCCAACTGACGTTGGCACTTATACTATCAAATTGACTAGTGTCGGCTTGACGAACTTACAAAAGGTAATCAATGATAAGAATGGTGTAGGTAATGTCAATTTAATTACAGCTGCTAATAATGCAGGAACTGCTAACTTCGAAATTATTAAGGCAATCCCAAGTGCATCATTTACTGGTCAAGACCAAAAGACTTATGATGGTACACCAATTGCTGGTTATGTGCCAACTTTGACGATTACTGCTCCTGGTCCACATGATGTAGCTTTAGTTGCTGGCACTGATTATGTTTGGACTAAGGATGGTCAAACATTTACTACAGCTCCAACTGATGCAGGGGAGTATACTGTTTCCTTAACATCGAAGGGAATTGGTAAGATCAAAGCAGCAAATGCAGCAAATCTTGATTGGTCGAATGTAACGATTAATGAAAATGCAAGTTACACGATCAATAAGGCACAAGCAACAGTTAACTTTGATAATCCTGCTAGTCAAACTGTTGAATATGGTAAGAATACATTTGATGCAAATAACTTCAAACCAATTATTTCAACAAATAATCAGGTAACTGTTAACATTCCAGAAGGGGTGACTCTTTCTGCAGATGCTGGTGACTTTGAATTCACTGCTGCAAATGGTGATAAAACAACTACTGTACCAACTGAGTTAGGCACTTATACTGTTACTCTAAGTGAAAATGGTTTTAAGAAGCTTCAATCACAGACTAATAATTATAATTGGATAAATGCTGCAAGTGGTACCTACACAGTAAATAAGGCAACCAATATATCTGTAATCTTAGATGGGCATCAAGAAGTAACTTATACAGGTAATACATTTACAAATAGTGATATTAATGTTGATGATTACCAAGTAGTTCTTGGTAATGGTCAAACTTACAAGTTAGTTGCTGGGGATTTGGAATTTGTTTCAAGTCAAAATCCAACTAATGTTGGCTCTTATAAGGTTCAACTATCTACACAAGGTAAGGAAAATATTGCTAAGGTAGGTGCAACTCATTACAGCTACAACTTTGATAATACTGGTACTCGTAATTTCGAAATCCAAAAAGCTATACCAAGTGTTAAATTTAATGCCAGTGCTGAAAAGGTATTTGATGGTACGCCAATTGCTCTTGATAATTATGCTACTAAGCCTGCAGTCACGGTAACTGCACCAGGAAATCCAACTGTTATTCTGGAAGATGGCGATTATGTTTGGGTAAAAGATGGAATTACTTATACAACTGCTCCAAGCAATGTTGGTGTGTATACTATCGAGTTATCTGAATCAGGTAAGAATAAGATACTGCAAAACAGTAATAATTCAGAAAACCTTGATTGGTCTAACGCCAAAATTAGCGGTGAAGGTTCATATGTAATTACTGAGACTACTGCTAGTGCAAATCTTTCCGGGAGTGCATCTAAGACATATGATGGCAAACCAGTAACTACGACTGAGATTAATGCCAAAGATGGTACAGTTGAAGTAACTATTAGCATTTCAAACAGCAATGAAACTGTAACTTATAAGTTGCAAGCTGGCGACTATACTTGGAATACACCTAACGAAGATGCTCCAACTGATGCAGGTAGTTATACATTAAGTTTGAGCAAGACCGGTCTTGCTAACTTCCAAGGTACAATTGATAACAAGTGGGGTGAAGGTAACGTTAAGATCACAGATAGCGATCTTAAGGGAGAAGCTACCTTTACGATTACCAAGGATAATATCACTATTTCAGGAAACCATACTCAAACAAGAACATATATAGGAAATCCACAAGTAGTAGATCCGGGTAACTTCCCAATTACGTTGATACCTGATGGTGATGGTCCAGTTCCAACAATTCCAGACGGAACTTTAACTAGTGATGACTTTGTAGTTAAGGATAAAGATGGAAATCCTGTAGATCCAACTAATGTTGGTGACTACACAGTTTACTTAACTCCAGAAGGAGTTGAGAAACTTAAGGAGCTCAATCCAAACTATAACTGGCCAACAACTGAACAAGAAGTTGGAAAATTAGTAATTGAGACAGCTCAAGCAAATGCAATTGTAAGTGGTGAAAATAGCCGTATCTACAATGGACAAGTAATCAGTACGGTAGATCTCTACAACGGCGGAGACATTGATGTTACGATTTCTGGAATTAATGGTGCCAAGATTACTTATACATTGAGAGAGGGGGATTACGATTGGAGTGTTACTGATCCAACTAATGTTGGTACTTATACTTTAACTTTGAACAGTACCGGAATTAGTCATTTGCAAGAAGTGCTTACTGAAAAATATGGTGCTGGAAACGTAACTCTTGAGAATACAGCAGTAACTGGAAACGCTAGGTTCACAATTACTCCAGCTCCAATCATTATTTCAGGAAACGGTAGTCAGATCGGGACATACACAGGAAATCCACAAGTAGTAGATCCAGGTAACTTCCCAATTACGCTGATACCTGATGGTGATGGTCCAGTTCCAACAATTCCGGATGGTACGTTAACAAGCGATGACTTTGTAGTTAAGGATAAAGATGGAAATCCTGTAGATCCAACTAATGTTGGTGACTACACGGTTTACTTAACTTCAGAAGGTGTTGAAAAACTTAAGGAGCTCAATCCAAACTATGATTGGCCAACGACTGAACAAGAAGTTGGTACTTTGACTGTTACTCCAGCAAAAATGGATGTAACTTTATCAGGGAATGGTTCTAAGGTTTCTGATGGTCAACCAGCAAGCGTTGATCTTTCAACTTTGTTAGACAACTTAACTGGTAACAATCTTAATAAAGATGGTTTAACATTGGATAACTTTAGCTGGAATACTCCAGATGGTAATGCTCCAACTGAAGTAGGTAATTACACGATTACTTTAAGCGAAAATGGTTTGAAGAAACTTCAAGATAATAATTCAAATTACACTGTTAACGTAACTGGTGAATTTAAGTATAGTATCACTCCTGCTAGTCAAAAGATTGAATACGTTGATGGCAATGGTAAGATTATTAAGGCTATCGACAATATTGGTACAGACTCATCTAACTATGGTGACAAAGTTGACTTTGATGTAAAGCAGAATGTTCCAAAAGATTACAAGCTGGTCGATTCTAACGTTCCAACACAAATCACTATTGAAAATGGTGTGACGAAATTTGTTATTGAACCTAATATTGTAACAACAACTGAGACTAAGACCATAACTAGAACGATTATTGTTGAAA
>NZ_AYZG01000044.1:0-863 GCF_001436695.1 Lactobacillus taiwanensis DSM 21401 | reverse complement strand
CTAAGTACACTGATCCAGTAAATGGAGAAGTAATATACGGTGAATGGGATAAACCTACTGGTAACTGGGATAAATACAATGCTCCAGACATTCCAGGCTATACTTCAAATGAAGTATCAGTAGAAGAGGTAACTCCAAATACTGCAGACAAGACAGTAATTGTGAAGTACACGAAGAATCCACCAATTGAAACGACTGAGAGTAAGACCATAACTAGAACGATTATTGTTGAAGATCCAGATGGTAGTGAAACTCAAGTTGTTCAAAAGGTAACGTTTATTCGTCCTAAGTACACTGATCCAGTAAATGGAGAAGTAATATACGGTGAATGGGATAAACCTGCTGGTAACTGGGATAAATACAGTGCTCCAGACATTCCAGGCTACACTTCAAATGAAGTACCAGTAGAAGAGGTAACTCCAAATACTGCAGACAAGACAGTAACTGTGAAGTACACGAAGAATCCACCAATTGAAACGACTGAGAGTAAGACCATAACTAGAACGATTATTGTTGAGGATCCAGATGGTAGTGAAACTCAAGTTGTTCAAAGAGTAACGTTTACTCGGCCTAAGTACACTGATCCAGTAAATGGAGAAGTAATATACGGTGAATGGGATAAACCTGCTGGTAACTGGGATAAATACAGTGCTCCAGACATTCCAGGCTACACTTCAAATGAAGTACCAGTAGAAGAGGTAACTCCAAATACTGCAGACAAGACAGTAACTGTGAAGTACACGAAGAATCCACCAATTGAAACAACTGAGACTAAGACCGTAACTAGAACGATTATTGTTGAAGATACAGATGGTAGTGAAACTCAAGTTGTTCAAAGAGTAACGTTTACTCGGCCTAAGTAC
>NZ_AYZG01000010.1 GCF_001436695.1 Lactobacillus taiwanensis DSM 21401 | reverse complement strand
TCATACACCAGATGAAATCTTTGAAAGAGAATTAGATCTAATCTATCAAGCAGCTTGATTAAAAATGTTCAATTATTATTGTAATTTACGATTTTTTATTCTTTAATCTTTTAGCAAAGTGTAAATTATTGAAATTAGGCGTTTTAAGAGCCATACTATTCCTGAAAAGAGCAAAGTGCATCAATACATTAATTAATATTGATGTGTTATTAAAAGCAAAAGGAAGGAAAATACATCATGTTTGATTTCGTATTTTGGGTTCTGCTAATTTGGTTTATCGTAAATGTTATTTGGATGTGGTTTGTCTTAAAGAAACAAACATATCAAAAAACTTTTGCATGGATTAATGTAGCGGCCGTCATTATTGGTTTTTGGGTTTATTACGGGACCGGTGCTCACTCAGGTGCATTAGCTGACTGCTTCTTATGGTTAAATTGGCTTAATGTCGTATTAGCTTGCCTTCAATTTTACTTTGGCTACCGCAAACTTAATAGTACTAATTAACCACCCTCAAAAGTTTCAATATATCTTAAAAAAAGCTACTATCTTACTTTATAAGTAAATAGTAGCCTTTTGTGTTGCTTATATTTAAATACAATAATCTAGCCTAGATAATTTCGCTATTTTTCTGCTCTTTCTCTAACTTCCAACCTACATCAAAGTACGTTTTACGCTCATTACGTAAAGCATTATAATCACTCTGCAAACTATCAATTGCGTCCTGCAATTTCTTATTTTGTTTACGAATTGCATTTAATTCGGGATCATTAATAACACCTTTTAAATGAACTTTTCCTGCTAAATCTCGTTTAGCTTGTTGAAATTCTTCTTTTAAATTAGCTAACGCATCTTCATACTTAACTAGTTTTCTATTTACTGTCGATAGTTGATCATTTAACTTAGTGAATAATACATATGGCATATTAGATTTAATTCGATTGCATTCACTACACGACAGAATTAAATTATCAAACGAGTTATTATGTGATAAAGAAACTGGATTTTTATGGTCGACACTCGTGCCGCGGCGCCCGCAATATTGACAACGATAATTATACTTATGCCTAATTCTTTCCCGATCAACAAAATCAACTTCATTTAAAGAAAAATCAACTTCAATTCCCATGCTTTTCATGTTAATCGCAAAATCAACATTACTGTTAGGAACATAATCTATTTTCCCATCTTCACTTTTAATAATAGCGTGGTTAAATTCAGTTCTTGAAATTTGCTGCAAGGCAACTTCATTACCGTCATAATCCTGAATAAATGATTCATACTGTTTTCTATTTTCATTTTTAACTAAATAATGATTTCCAGTATCTAAATCAATTTCAGGTGTACTTTTCTTACCTACAAATCCATACAGCATTACCTGGGAAATATTTTCAATGACTAAATTTTCATAGTCTTCAGCTTCTAAACTTCTATCTAAACAAATATCACAAATACTTGTTAGCTTTGGATTCATCAACCCTTCTTGCTTAAAATGAAGACTATCCAGCCGCAAACCACAGGATGCACACTGTAATTTCACCTTATTATTCCCCCATCAATAAAATACTAAAGGCGATTCTTTGCATCTTATCCTTACCAGCAAAATCACCTTTAAACAAGTCTGGCAAAATCTTTTTAATAAAGTACTGAACACAAGTTAAATCATCAAATTTTTTAATTGTTTCCAGACTTTCTTTAAACATTTGCATGAAAACCGGATTTGGATTTCCAAGTTCAATTTCTCCATAAGCTTCATAAAGTAAATCTAATTTGTCACAAATTGATAAGATTTTGCCTTCTAAAGTATCATCTTTACCTTCAGATAGACGTTTAGTATAGATTTTCTGAAATTCCTTTGGAATCTCTTCTTTAATAAATTTAGCAGTCATTGTCTCCTCAACATCCCCAATCATCTTACGTAATTGGGGAGTTGCATATTTAACTGGAGTTTTAATATCACCAATGAAACGTTCAGTATAATCATGGTTTAGACTCTTTTCATAAAGTGCTTTCCAGTTAACTTTCTGCTTACCAATAACTTCCTCAATATCTCCCATCATTTGAGCAAGTTCAGCCGTTCTAAAGCTATGGTCAGCTACAGAGTGGTGTTGATATTTAAAATAACCTGGTGCACGATCGATTGACTCTAAACTGTTAAAACCTTGAATATATGCATTTAATCCCATAAAAACTTACTCCTTCCAGAAATATAAAAATGTCTAAAATTTCTACTATCATAGCAAAACCATTCTACTCTTGCAAATTAAAAATAGAGAAAGATTTAACAACTTAATCTTTCTCTATTTTTCTAATCACGTCAACTCATTTGTATTTAAAGCTGCTAAAACAGTTAATGGCGTAATTGAAATGACTGTTTTACTATGCTTAAGCCAAAAATGAGTTGCACTATAGAGAGTAACTAACGAAGCTAAAAGTGAAAACCAAATTGATGCTAAGGTTGAAACGGCTAAAAAACATTTAACATTATGCTTTCTTCCTAAATGTCGAACTGTATGCTTGGTTTGATGATAAATAGTCCAAAAGCTACGAAACATAGTGAAAAATGCTACTAAAAATGTTAAGGTAATTAAAATTACTAAGAAAAAAACAGTTATTCATGCTTCTGCTCCTTTAAATATTCAACAACTAAGTCTGTTTCAAGCCTTCTTTTTAAACGTTTAAGAATTGCATTAAAATTAGGATACTTAAAAAAATCTTTCTCTGTAATATGCTGCGTCACCATTTTAAAAGTGGGCCGATGCACTCGTGTTAGAAATAATTAGAAACTGACCATTTCTCCGATAACATAAATTTTCATCAACTAACCTACTCTTTTTAAGCACTCGCGCTATCTGAAATCTTCTTAATCTTTTTATATAGCTTCTGCGTATTATATGTCGTTTGCAATTTAATATTTTGGTCGTAATGTTTGAGGCGCTAGACTGATTTTTCTTACATATCTCCCACCTAAAGATGCACTCTTTAATCTGACTAGTTAAATATGTCCCCAAGGGAAAAGAAACCAGCAACAGGGTTTTTCCATAAAAATCTATCGCCACATCCCCAAGAGTTAGAGAGCTAAGCCCTAACACAGTGAGAATCAAAATGAGCCATGTACTAACAATAGTTGGTACACTCAAGCCGATAACTGCTCCTAAAATTAAGAGCATCATAACTCCTAAAAAAATATTGCGGGAAAAGTTACTTGCCACTGCTAAAAGAAGAGACGGCAAAACAAGGGCAAAAATTGCTTTTAATTCTAGCCCTTTTCTCGAAATGTTATTCATCTTAAAATCTCTATCTACAGTTAATTTGTCATATCATATAAGTTTTTTATATAGTAATATAAATTTAATTACAACAAAATGCTATTAAATAGATTGAGATTTACATAACTGTTCCATGCAAAAAAGAGAGACGCTAACCAGCGTCTCTCTTTATAGTATGTAGTAAATTTAATTACTTGTTTTCATCTTTAGCAGCTTTATTTAAGAAAGCAACTACTTCAGCAGCTCTCTTAACACGAGCCTTAGAATTCTTCTTATTCTTAGGTCTTAAGTTTGGTGTAACACCAGTGTTGTAGTTTTCACCTTTACGCATAGATCTATACTTCCTCTCAAATAAAATTTTCGAAAATCTTTTATTATCATACCACGAAGAAGCACGTCACTTCAATACCTAGCAAATCTTTCCACCTAATTTTTTCATCTCATCTGCAGAAAGTTTTTCTCCTTTAAACTCTGTAATTGTTACTCCTCCATCAATAACTCCTTCATTTGAAGATAACGATAAAACAGCATTACGCGCGTTAAGAACTAATCCATCATCTAAAAATGCTAATTCTTTATCAGACGTATACAAATCTAAATCCATATTATTTTTTACTTTAATTGAGAATTCTGGATCTTTGTGATCTAACACAACTAGCTGAAAGTTTGCTCCAATTGTACAAGTACCACCTAACTTAGAATAACCATTAGATCCATCATTTAAAGCAAGCAATACAACTTGACCTGGCTCTACTTTCTTTTCTAAAGCTTCTTTTGCACTGTCTTTAATTTTTAATTCAACATTCTTTACATCAACCATATAAATTCCTCCCATATCTATTTTACTAACTTAAATATAGCAAGAATATTGCTATTTTTCCTAATAAAATGCTCAAATTATACATAATATAAGGTACTAATTCAAAAAAGACATTGCGAACTTGCTACAAAGAGTTCAAAATAGTAGTGTTGATTTAATTTTAAGAGGGGACCTTAATGACCGTCATCAAAAATATTGCTAAAGACCGTATTTTACAAATTACGGTTGTCATAACGATCATAAGCTTATTCTTCGCAAGGCCACGTATTGAGGATATTAACTTTCATACACTTTACTCAATTTTGGCAATGCTGACGATTATCCAAATCTTTTCATACCTTCACGTTTTAGATATATTAGCTTATAAATTAACTGCAAGTGCCAAAAGTACGAGAAGATTAACTGCAATTTTTACACTCTTATCTATCGTATCAGGAATGTTTTTAACTAACGATATAACCGTTTTAACGCTTATACCGCTGTATTTAACAATTGCTAAGAGACACCAATTACCAGAAATATTACCCGTAACCCTAATTGGAATGGGCGCTAATATTGGTGCTGCCTTTACTCCATGGGGAAATCCTCATAATATTTTTGTTGTTAACCGTTATAATGTTTCGCCAATTAAGTTTTTCAGTTGGTCAATCCCATTACTACTGGTTAGCTCTCTTATCGTTCTCTTATTCATCTTTTTTGTCAAAGATAAACCAATCCCCACTGTTCCTTTAGAAGATATTCGAATCAGTGTTAGACCTGTCGTTATAACAATAGCTGTTTCAATTTTCTTCTTCTTTGGTGTTTTTAATATTGTTCCTGCTTATGTTCCAGCAATTGTAGCAATAATCCTTGCTCTTATTATTAATCCATCTATTATGTTACATGTCGATTATGCCTTACTCTTAACTTTCACATGTTTCTTTATTTTTATTAGCGATATACAACAAATTCCATTTATCGTTGCCTTAATTTCAAAGACTATGTTCTCTGAACACTCTGTCTTTTTAACTTCAATTATTTCAAGTCAATTTATTTCTAATGTACCTTCAACTATTTTAATTGGTAAGTTTACTAATTATGCGGAAGCATTATTTCTTGGCTCAAACATCGGAGGATTTGGATCAATCGTTGGTTCGATGGCAAATATGCTTGTCTTCAAAAGTTTTGCTGAAAATGGTACTGTATCAAAGCGCAAGTTTTTCTGGGTGTTCTCGGCTTTAGAATTTGCGGGATTAATTGTTCTTACAATTTTAGGATGGATAGTTTTAGACTTTGTACTTTAAATATCATAAAAAAGCGCAAAATTGCGCTTTTTTTATACTCTAAATTTTCTTTATTTGGTACAATATTCCTAACCTTTTTAACCTAATATTTGTAATAGTAGAAAGGATTTATTCTATGACTCTAACATGGATTATTATTATCATCTTAATTTTATTAATAGCGGTTTACATTGGTATTTACAACGGCTTACAAAAAGCAAAAGTTCACGCTGATGAAGCATGGAGTCAAATCGACGTTCAATTAAAACGTCGTAATGATTTAATTCCTAATTTAGTTGAAACCGTTAAGGGATACGCTAAACATGAAAGTGGAACATTAGAAAAAGTTGTTTCTTTAAGGAATCAATTAGTAAACATTCCTAATTCAGATCATGAGGAAGCCATTAAACTTTCTAATCAAATCACCGATTCATTGAAGAGTATTTTTGCTTTAGCTGAAAATTACCCAGACCTAAAAGCTAATCAAAACTTTTTAGCACTTCAAGAAGAACTTACAAATACTGAAAATAAGATTGCTTACTCACGTCAGCTTTATAACTCAACAGTTGCTATGTTTAATGAGGAGCTATTAACATTCCCATCTAATTTAGTAGCTAAAATTCATGGATTTAAGAAAATGGATTACCTTCAAACACCAACTGAAGAAAAATCTGTTCCTCAAGTTAAATTTTAGGTTTTCTGATGCTCTATCAACAAATAGCACGCAATAAGCGTAAAACAGCATTCTTGCTTGTTATTTTCCTTATCATTCTAGCTCTTGTTGGTGGTGGGTTAGGATATCTAATTAATGGCGAACCTCTATCAGGAATTGCCATTGCACTTATTGGAAGTCTCATTTATCTTTTTATTGTTCTTCAAAACCCTGGAAACTTAGTTATGAGCATGAATCACGGTCGAGAGATTCATGAAGAAGATGATCCCGAACTTTGGCATATTGTTGAAGATATGTCACTTGCTGGTCAAATTCCTATGCCTCGAGTTTTTATTATCAACGATCCCAGTCCTAATGCCTTTGCGACAGGACGCGATCCTAAGCACAGTTATGTTGCTGTAACAAGTGGATTAAGAGATAAATTAAATAGAAGTGAGTTAGAAGGCGTACTTGGCCATGAAATTTCGCATATTCGTAACTATGATATTTTAGTTTCAACAATTGGTGTAGCTTTAGCCGCAGTCATTTCCTTCATTTCTAACTTTGCTTCTAGAATTTGGTGGTGGACTGGGTCTGATCGTGATGATAAGGACTCAAGTCCACTCGAATCCATATTAAAAGTAGTAGCGATAATTTTCACTCTAATATTGGGTCCACTTGCTGCAGGTCTTGCCCAAATGGCTCTTTCTCGAAATCGAGAATACTTAGCCGATGCTGGTTCAGTTGAGCTTACTAGAAATCCCCAAGGTTTAATTTCTGCTCTAAAAAAGATTTCTAACAGTGAGCCAATGAAAGATCCAGATCCATCAAGTGCTGGGCTTTACATTGAAAATCCACTTCATAATCGTGGATTAAGTTCACTATTTGATACTCATCCCCCTACAGCTGATAGAATTAAAAGATTAGAAAATATGTAATAAAAAGGATGCACAGTTTTGTGCATCCTTTTTTAATGTATCTATTTCAAATTGATATGAGCTTCTCTAAATAATCTTTTTCTCATTTCCGCTGGCGTCATACCATAATAATGCTTAAATTTCTTATAGAAAAATGACTTGCTAGAATAACCGATTGCTTCAATAATTTCTTTCAGCGACACATTGGGCTGAGCCAATAATCTTTTGGCTTCTCTCATTCTCCTATCATCAACATGTTCAACAAAGCTTTTACCTGTCTTTTCTTTAACCATCGTTGAAAAATAATTATGATTAAAGCCAAAATACTCGGCTGCTTGGGCTAAACTGACGTTATTGTAGTGCTTATCAATATATTGATCTAAAGTTTCATCTTTAAATGCTTTTTCTTTTCTTTCACTGAATTTATAATTCTGCTCACGTAAATTGCGTAAAATAATAATTTTAAATAATTCTAATGCAATTGCTCCACTAAAGTCAGCTTGATTGAAATAGTCCTGAATTACATTATTTAAATTTTGACTACCCCACATCACAGAAGTAGTTGTAAATAAAAATATCCCTGTCTTTTCTAGCTCATCTAAAAATAAAGTGCTCAATCTTTGTTCATTATTGGTATTTATAGCAATTTTACCTATTAAATTTTTCCACAAAAATTCATTAGTAAACTTAAATTTCACAATAATTGCTTGCTTATCTATAACTCGAATTGCATATTTTAAATTACCCTCTATTATTGCTATATTTCCACTATTTAAATTAAAATCATTGCTTTCATTCTTTAATTCGCAACTACCTGAAAAACAATAAATTAATTGGCTATTATTAGACTGATATTCATAAAAGTCATTGTGCTGACTCTCTAAATAAAGATTATAGGGCAAAAATCTACTCTTACTGGAAGCCTCAATTTCACTATTCTGAGCATTTTGCACTAAACTTGATAAATAATTTCTTAATGTAGGTGTCGACATTACAATCAGTCCCCTTTAGTTTCACTCTCCTTTTAATTATAACCTTTTTATTATTTCTCATTGCCATTTAGTTTCATTAAGCGTAAGCTAAACATATGTATTGGGGTGCCCACCGGGCTGAGAATATACCCATTGAACCTGTTTGATTAATATCAGCGTAGGGAATATGACTTATTTTTAGACTTTTATTTAGTCACCTCTTTGAGGTGGCTTTTTTTATTCTTGGAGGAATTAAAATGAAGAAATTACATCTTCGAGATATCATTCTAATCGCTTTAATTGCTATTATTTTTGGTTTTATCTATCTAGCTAGTGATGGCCTTTATAATGCTCTAACAGCCTTATTAACGCCAATCGGTTACGGGATGCTTGCAAATGATATTATGATGGGAATCTGGTGTATGGCAGGCCCATTAACTGGTTTTTTAGTACAAATTCCCGGGGCTGCATTTTTAGGAGAATTTCTAGGCTCTTGCGTTGAATTATTGGCTGGAGAACAATGGGGTGCTGTTAACTTACTATCTGGAGCTGTTCAAGGTCTAGGAAGTGAGTTAGGTTTCACATTTACTAGTTATCGTAAATATAATTGGTTTACCCTATTTCTCTCAGCAACAACAACTACCATTGTTACTTATATGTATGACTTCATTAAGAATGGCTACAGCTATTTTTCTACATTTAACATGATTTTATACTTTGTTGTTCGCTGGCTCTCAATGCTTTTATTTACATGTGTATTAGTTAAATTAATAGTTGATCTTTTAGAAAAAGCTCATGTTATCCAAACAAATCAAAATTAACCATCTTTCCTTTCAATATCAAAATCACAAAATTTTTAACGATTTAAATCTTACAGTCAATCAAGGTGAATTTATCTTATTGACTGGCAATAGCGGAAGTGGCAAATCCACCCTTTTAAAAATCATCGCAGAACTTGAACCGAAATTTAGTGGCAAAATTATCGCAGGATCATTAACTCAACCTTTTTCTAATTGGGGAATGATCTTTCAAGATCCAAACCGTCAATTTACTATGGCTACACCTAGAGAAGAATTAATTTTTACTCTAGAAAACAAATTAGTCGATCGTTCGACTGCTTTAAAACGTATTGACTATGCTAGTAAAAAAACTCATATTCAAGATTTACTAGATCGACCATTAACTGAGCTCTCAGGTGGTGAAAAGCAGCGGGTCGCTTTAAGCGTTCTAATTGCCATGGAAAGCGACTTACTATTACTAGATGAACCTTTTGCAAACTGTGATTCAAATAATCGAAAATTTCTTTTAGATTCTCTATCGTTGCTTCATCAAGAAGGAAAAACTATTTTGATTAGTGATCATGATTTTTCTGGTTATAAAGAATTAAATCCGATAGTTATTGAAATCAAAGATCAAAATTTTATAGTAACTTCACTACCTTCTACTCTTCCTAAAATAGAAACTCATTTCTCTCTTCCAGATAAAAAACAGCAAAACAATTTATCCTATACTTTTAATTCATTTTCTCTGTCTTTTCCAAACAAAGGATTAATTACTTCTACCAATTTAGAACTTTACTCAGGAGCAGCCACTTTATTAACAGGTGAAAATGGAAGTGGCAAAACATCATTATTTAAAGCTTTAACAAAAGTAATTCCTTACCATGGCCATTTATTTTTTAGAGAAAAGGATGTCAAAAAGTGGCGTAAACGTCCATACCTAGCAAAAGTTGGTCAAATTTTTCAAAATCCTGATGATCAATTTTTAAATGTTACTGTAGAAGAAGAACTCAACTTTAGCTTAAAGTACAATCAAAATCCGCTCCTTAATCGTTCTAAACTTACTTCACTCTTATCTAAACTTAAATTAGACAATTTAGATAAGCAGGTAATCTACTCATTATCCGGCGGACAGAAAAGAAAACTACAGATTCTGGTGATGTTAATGGCCTATCCGGAGGTTTTACTACTTGATGAGCCCTTTAGTGGTTTAGATCAAAAAAGCGTCTCAGACGTCATTTTTTTGCTTAAAAACTACTTTTTAAACACTGAACATACCTTAATTGTAATTAGTCATCAACTTAATCAAATTGATAAGCTCTGTGACTATCATTTAATCCTAAAAGATCATAAACTTTTCTATACTAAATAAAAGGTAATTAAAATGAATCCTGGACTAAAATTATTCTTAATTCTAACTATTTCATTTGAAATATCTCTTATCCCAAATTTAACTACTAATCTTATTATTATCAGTATTTGCTTAATTTACCTTCTATTCAAAAGTATTAGTCTTAAAAAGATACTACTACTTTTGATAATTCCTTTGTTTGCGGCAACTGTAGTATTCATTACAATTTATTACTTCACACCAAACCATAATCTCTACCACGCAACTATCTTATTTACTCGTATTTACGCCTATGTATTCCTAGGCGCAGTATTTACCGAAACAACTAGTATTCTTTCTCTGGCTCGCTCTTTAGAACAAAATTTTAAATTACCAAGCAAATTTGCCTATGGTACCTTAGCTGCATTCAATGTTATTCCCAAAATCCACACTGAAGTTAATCGTATTCGTTTAGTCGGAGATATGCGCCATTATCACCTATCTTTTTATTCGCCAACTTTATACTTTAAAGCGATTTTAGCCGCTATTTCGTGGTCAAATAGTTTAGCCGAAGGAATGATCTCACATGGTTATCAAGAAGATAAACCTAGAAGTGTAATTGTTCCGGTTGCTCTAACAAAAAAAGATTGGCTTATTTTTAGTAGTATTTTATTGCTACTTCAGCCAATTTTACTTCTAACTAAATAATTATTTATGGTATGGACTACCACTATTAATCATAAAAGCACGGTAAATTTGTTCAATTAAAACTAAACGCATTAATTGATGCGGCATTGTAAACTTACCAAAACTGATCAAATCATCAGCCCGTTTATTTACTGCATCGCTCGTCCCTAAACTTCCACCAATAACGAAAGTAATATCAGAATGACCGTATGTAGTTAATTGAGATATTTCTTTAGCAAATTCCTCACTAGTTCTTTCTTTGCCTTTTATAGCCGTTACATATACATATTCTTTATCTTTTATTTTATCTAAAATTCTTCTACCCTCGATTTCTTTTACCTGCTCCATTTCAGCAGGACTAAGTCTTTCGGGGGCTTTTTCGTCTGGTACTTGGACTATTTTTACTTTTGCAAAACGTCCCATTCTCTTCACATATTCGGCAATGCCATCCTTAAAATATTTTTCTTTTAACTTGCCTACACACACAATTTTTATATTCATTGTAACTTATCTTACCTTTCATGCATCTAGTGCTTTATTCTATCCCCTAATTGACATAGCGTCCACACCACTTTTCCCCTACTTGTGGATTATTAAAAACTACATTTAGTAGTTCTTAGATCTAATACTCAACAAGTTGTGGTTTATAAAAAAGTGGATAACTTTTTTGATAAATTTATTCCACATTTTTTTAGATTTTATCAATTTTCCAAACTTTTGTCTCTATTCCTTACATAATCAGCTTGAACAGTCGTTCAATATCAATAAAATCACAATTTTATTTACACACAATTCACAATTTTTCCACATCATTTACTTTATTTTATCTTGACTTATGCACAATCCACAGAGTTTTCCACAGTTTCCCACAACTTATTTAATTTATTACGTTTCTTGACATGAAATAAACCCGAACTTTATCAAGTTTCACACTTTAAATATTAAGAAAAAGCTATGATTACCGCTTACAAAACGCATAATCATAGCTTTTTTATCTCTATTTAATAATATTCAATTAATTCAAGGTAACTTTGATATCCTGTGATTTACCATCTCTAATTACCTGAAGAGTTAATGTATCGCCGACTTTATGTGTATAAAGAGCAGTATGTAGTGAAACAACACTATCAACATCTTTACCATCGAGCTTAGTAATCACATCACGAGCCTTTACACCAGCTTTAGCTGCACTACCATTCTTGGTAACACTAGCTACATACACACCTGATTTAACGCTATCAGGTAAGCCTAATTTCTTACGTCCATATTCTGTTAACTCGTCAACAGATACAATTCTAACTCCTAATTTTGGACGATTAATCTTGCCGTTCTTAACTAATTGATTAATGATTGAAACTACTTCATCACTTGGGATAGCAAAGCCCATTCCTTCAACAGCAGTTCCGTCACTAGAAGAAGAAAGCTTCATGGAGTTAATTCCGATTACTTGACCAGACATATTAACTAGTGGTCCACCGGAGTTACCTGGATTAATAGCTGCATCAGTTTGAATTACTGTAGCTTGGTTAGTAACTTGACCAGCAGAATTAGTTACATCTATAGTCCTGTTCTTAGCAGAAATAATACCTTGAGTTACACTAGTTGCATACTCACTTCCAAGAGGTGAACCTACTGCAATAACTTGTTGACCTGGTTCCAAATTCTTGGATGAACCAAATTGAGCTGTTTGGGTTACATATTTTCCATCAATAGTCAAAACAGCTAGGTCAGTTTCGGCGTCACTTCCAACTTTTTTAGCTGTCACTTTTTTACCATCACTCAAAATAACTTGAATTTCATCACTACCTGAAACCACGTGGTTATTAGTTACAATGTAACCTTTACCATTTGATTTCATATAAATTACTCCAGAACCCTCACTGTAAGTTTCTAAATCAGATTTAGAATTCTTTTTTGAAGAACTTGAACTATCAGAACCAAAAATCCCAAAAGGATCACTACTTGCAGATGAACTTTGTCTCTTTAAGTTAACTACAGAAACAACTGAGTTTTTTACTGTATTAAAGGCATTAGTCATTTGATTACTATTTTTACTGTTAGACTTTTCAACCTTAGCAGTAGGCGCAACGCTAGTTTGTGGAGCATTTTGACCATTAACTTGGGATAATCCAGCATATGCTACTCCGCCTCCAAGCAATCCGGCAACTACTCCAACAATACCAGTTTTAATTAAAGTATTATGCTTAGTATTATTCTCTGCCATAAAAATTCTCCTTTTCTATTCACTCTAGCCTAATCACAAAGTTTGAATTTTTTATGAATTCAAGTCAAATTATTTGCTAAATATTATATTTCTGTGAGTGTTCCGGCTTGTAATGGATTAGTATCAATAATTTTAACATCTGCTGGTAAATTTGCATCCCCTGCTACTAATAAATCTTTTGCAGTTTCATGTGCCAAATATTGTGTATTATTATGCTGACTACGATGTGCTAAAAAAATGTTTTTAGTCTTAGGAGAAACAACATCTAATAATGTATCTGCAGCTTGATCATTTGAAAGGTGTCCTATATCTGACATAATCCGATGTTTTAAAGCCCAAGAATATGGACCATTTCTAAGCATCATATCATCATAGTTAAACTCCATTAAATAGCCATCTGCGTCTTTAATTTCTCCTTTAACTGTACTTGACACGTACCCTGTATCTGTTAAACAA
Source organism: Lactobacillus taiwanensis DSM 21401 (assembly GCF_001436695.1). Lineage (GTDB taxonomy): Bacteria > Bacillota > Bacilli > Lactobacillales > Lactobacillaceae > Lactobacillus > Lactobacillus taiwanensis. The sequence continues at coordinate 5,344 of NZ_AYZG01000010.1, read as the reverse complement.
GCAAAGCGTTTACCACCACTTGTAAAAACATAATACTGAGGTTCAGCAGCATCATGACTAGTCGCAAAACTAGTTACATCTAAATCACCAAAAGTCTTAGTCACACCAGATTTAAACGTATTTATTTGTTCTACTGGTAATTTACCAATCTTATTACTTTCAATTAAATAGTCCCAAGTGCCCGAATTAGCATACGCAGATATTTGTGGATAGCGTCTCATTAAAACGCCTAAGCCACCCGAATGATCGGTATGATCGTGGCTAATAAATACCATATCAATATCTTTAATATCAACGCCTACCTGAGATAATAAATCCTTCGTCTTTTTTCCAGATAAACCTGCATCCATCAAGATCTTATGCTGAGAAGTTTCTATTAACGTTGAATTACCTGTTGAACCACTCGATAAAACTGATACCTTCAAATTAATTTATCCTTTCGCATCATCATCAGTTATATTATTTTGAATAATTGTACCCGTAAATGCATTTACACGTTTTAAAGTTACTGTTTTTGAATTATTATTCTCAATGGCTGCTACCCAAGTTGGAATATATATCGAACTTCCTCGAACTGTTATTAACCTGGTATAGACCTGCTTTAACCAAATAATTTTTGAGTTATTTGGTAATTCACTATATGTATATAAAGAATTAACAGCAGCTTTAGAACTAATTGTATTCTGTCGTTCACGCACTGGATTCAAATCATTAACATAGCGCTGCGAGTAAGAAACAATCTGATTATTTTTTACAATAATATGAAGGCGGGCAGTATTGGAAAAGACTTCACCATATTTAGTATTTTGGCTAAAGACATAGTCATCTTCTTCAGACAATTCAGGAATATAAACATAGTCCTTACCTTGATAGACATTTTGACTATTATTTTTAAATCTAATAACTTCTTTTAACGCTTCTTTTTGTTTCTTAGATATGGTAACTGGTTTGTTTAAATTAACAGAAATACTATTGTCACTAGCATTAGTTTCAACTTGCTCATTTATTTGCGCTGCTGCTTTTTTTGACCACGAGTTATCAACTTTAGCAGCTAAATAGTAACCGTCTCCTTGCTTATCATTAACTTTAGGAATGGTAATTTGATCTGCGCTAGTTTCACTTTTGATATCAGTTTGAGTGGGCGTCGAATGAGCAGACAATAGCGTTGGCGTTTGCCACAATTCAATGACTAAAAAGATATTAATGCCAATAAATACCACTAAAAATATCCATTCTATTCTTTTAAAGTCCATCTACTAGTCCCTCCTTTCTTGAATTTTCTATTTGATTATTAGTATTAAGCCATTCATCTAAGGTCTTCCATTGCTTATTGATTTTCACATAGTAAGCTGGCTCTAAGTCTACTAATTTTTTATTTTTGCTATTAGCAGATTTAGCGGTATATCCGATAATAATACGTTCAATATCTTTACGGTGATACCCTTTTTGATATAACTGATCCATTGCTTCACTAGTTGGAATCAGGGTCTTTTTATCTCCATTAGTTGGAATTGGGATCTGTAAATCTAAGCTATTAAAGTTAATAGTCATTCCATTAGATGCAAATTTCACCTGTGCTCGCATCTTATATTTTCCAGGTAAAAAGATTGGATATTCTTCAACATAGTTTTGATAAATGACTGTATTATCATCTGCATCGAAGAATCTTAAATCTGGTTCCGTCAGTCCAATTTTTCGTACAAAATATAAGCTATCATTTAGTTTTCTACTAATAGTCTTAGGAACCTTGTCTTGTTGATAATCTATATATTCATAGTTATGAGTATGCTTGGCGGCTATTAAACGTTCATATACACCATTAGAATATGTAATCGTATCACCACTATTATGTTGACTAGGATTATTAGAACCTAGCAAGCGATAGACAAAATATGAATCTGATTCTTCATTAGTTAAATAACTATAAACTGGTAAGCTAGAATTTTTGTCATAAAATGGCAAATAATCATCATGAACTTTTTCAAGTGTGACCGGCATTTGAGTCCGAGCAGTTTGAATATGATCAACTAAGTTCTTAAATGAGACATCGCTTAGGCGAACTCGATAAACTGTGTAATTTTCATCATTACCTAAGTATATATATTGACTTGACTTTGTAGGAACAAAGAAACGATTAAATTCTCGACTGTCGTTTTTTCTTACATTAGTCAAAAACAATGAAATAGTTATCTGATCTGGATAAGTTAATTGAACATAATCCGAATTCCTTAGCAGTTTTTCATATTTAGTTTGGCTAGACCATACTCTAATTGGCAAAAGCGGTTTTACTGATTGAGTCAACTTAGAAAATTCTAAAGGGAGATTATTCTTAGTATCATAAACTTGATACATCTGCTTATTTTTAAAATAAAAAGTTTGTGTAGGAAGATAAATATCTCTTAAAGAACGCTGTCCTAAGTCCTTTGTTTGAGTTTGATTAGATGTCCCCTCAATTCTAGAAAACCGAGCATCAGATCCCCAAATAATCGCTGATAGAGCAATTGATAATGCTACCATCACAATTAAGCTAACTCGTAATCCAACTCTAGAAAACTTATCTTTAAACCTCATCCCAATTTTCTCCTTCCTCGCTAATTGCTTCATATGGCAAAGAAATGTAGAAAGTTGAGCCTGCACCTTCAGCACTATCTGCCCAAATTCTACCATGATGTGCTTCTACTATTTCTTTAGAAATAGCTAGTCCTAACCCAGTTCCGCCTTGTTTACGTGAACGAGCTTTATCTACACGGTAAAATCTGTCGAAAATCTTGTTTAAGTCTTTCCTTGGAATTCCTAATCCTTGATCTGAAATGCTCAAAATAACATGCTTTTGTGCTTGAAGTAGTCTAACAGTTATCACACCACCATCAGGTGAATATTTAATAGCATTGTTCATAATATTATCGATTACTTGCATCATCTTATCGGTATCAATTTCAACCCATAGAGCTTGGTGAGGAAACTCACGCTTGATTGAATACTTCTTTTTATGCGTTTTATCTGTATCAGACTTGAGCATCATATCAAATCGATTCAAAACATGGTTAACAAAGTCATTTAAGTTAACCCATTCTAAATCCATCTTTGCTACACCACGATCCATTCTTGATAAACTAAGCAAGTCATTAATCATTCTAATCATACGTTCAGTTTCATCTTGAATAACATTTAAAAACTGTGGTGCAACATTTGGATCTTTCCATGCTCCATCATTCAAGGCCTCAACATAGGCTCTCAAGCTCGTTAACGGAGTTCTAAGTTCATGTGAAACATTGGAAACGAATTGTTGCTGCTCACGTTCATTCTTTTGTTGCTGAGTAATGTCATGTAGAACACAAACTAGTCCGGAAACAAACCCTGTTACACGTTGAATTAGAGAAAAATTAGCATGTAAAATCATCTCATCTCGTGTATTGTCATTAACGCGAACGACCAATTCTTGCTGAGTACTTAGTAAGTCTTGAATTGTAACGTTCTTTAAACCTAATAAATTAGTAATTGGTTTTCCAATAACATCTTTTTCAGTCTTACCTAGAAAATCTAATGCCGTTTCATTAATAATCGTAATATTTCCATGACGATCAGTAGCAATAACGCCATCCGTCATGTGCGTTAAAACATTATCTAATCGTCTTCGCTCACTCTCAGAAATTTCTTGTGTTCTTTCAATTCGAACAGACAAAGTGTTAAATGCTTCAGCTAATTGTCCCAATTCGTCTTGAGCATAAACTCGAACATGTCCAGAATAATCACCATTTGCAACTCTTAAAGCTTGTTTACGCATTTCTTCAATTGGTCTGGTTATTGCCCGGGAAATTACCAATGCTACAATTGCACCCAAGACTGCTGCAATTAACGATGCAATTAAAAAATAGATAGATACTTGTCGCAAATTATTAAACACACCTTGCAGGCTAGCACGCACATAAATTGCACCAACAGGCGTATTAGTTCCATTTGCAGAAGTTAATGGTGAAATTTGTACCATATAATTTCCATTATCATTGATCACTTTAGAAACTTGTTTTCCATTAGAAAGAACGCTCTTTATATCAGCATTACTGGTCCTCTGACCAATTCTATTCTGATCATTTACATTTGAAACTGCTCTAATTACACCTTTATTGTCAACTACCATTAATTGACTAATATCGCCCAAATTATAATTTGAAATAATTTGACTAAGCTGTTGATTAGCTTCTTTAGCATTAGCTCTACTCAATTGACTAGCAATCTGATTAGTAATAATATTTGGCACTTGAATTGAAGATTCAAAATTTTGAATTGAATTTTGTTCAAGTTGTCTTGTAAAAGACGCACCAACCACTTCAATTGTGGCCAATAATAACAACATGAAAATTATTGCGATTTTAAAATTAATAGAATTTAGTACACTTTTTATTTTCTTCATTTGTCCTAATTGCAAAAAAAGTCACTATTACTAGTGACTTTGTTCCTTATTCATCTGATGGATTCTTAACGTAATAACCTACTCCACGTCTGGTAACTAAAATAGTTGGAGAACTTGGATTATCCTCAACTTTTTCCCGGAGACGCCTTACTGTTACATCAACAGTTCTAACATCTCCAAAATAATCATAACCCCAAACAGTTTGAAGCAAATGTTCTCTAGTCATTACCTGACCCATGTGCTGTGCTAAATAATGAAGTAATTCAAACTCACGATGCGTTAATTCAATTTTTTCACCATTTTTTTCGACCATATATGCCTCAGGCATAATCACCAAATTACCGATAGTAATGTTCTTATCTTCATCATCCTCGGTAGCTTTTTGAGTTAAATCGCGTCTACGTAGGTTTGCCTTTACTCTAGCAACTAGTTCTCTATTAGAGAAAGGCTTAGTGACATAATCATCCGCACCCATTTCAAGTCCTAATACTTTATCAATTTCGGTATCTTTAGCAGTTACCATAATAATTGGCATATCATGAGTTTGACGCACTTCACGAGCAACCTCTAGACCATCCTTTTTAGGTAACATTAAGTCAAGAATCATTAAATCAGGATCATACTCATCAACTTTTTTAACAGCTTCTTCGCCGTCGTAAGCAGTATCGACATCAAAGCCTTCCTTAGTCAGGTTAAATTTAATAATATCAGAAATTGGTTTTTCATCGTCAACGACTAAAATCTTCTTTGGCATAAATGATGCCTCCTCAGTGTTAATAACTATATTATACTGTTTTCCATAATTTTTTTAAACTTATGGAAAAAAAGCTTGCACTTTATTTATTTTACTGGCATAATAGTATTTGTTGGTTATCCGATTGGGTGGTTAGCTCAGCTGGCAGAGCAACGGACTCTTAATCCGTGGGTCCAGGG
>NZ_AYZG01000043.1 GCF_001436695.1 Lactobacillus taiwanensis DSM 21401 | reverse complement strand
TCTTCATCTGTTAAGTTTGAAGAATCAATTGCATTGTTCTTTGCAGTTGCTGCGTCGGCTACTGCTTTCTTAGCTGCTTCTTTAGCTGTTGATTCAGTTGGTACTTTAATACCGTCAATTGCATTCACGCCATTGGTTTGAGCTTCAGTTACTGCTGCGTTTGTTGTTGCATTATCAATGGCTTGATCTGCAACATTTTGAGCTTCAGTTACTGCTT
>NZ_AYZG01000042.1 GCF_001436695.1 Lactobacillus taiwanensis DSM 21401 | reverse complement strand
AACTCAGTAAGCATGAGTGAAAGCTTAAGCAACTCAGTAAGTATGAGTGAGAGCTTGAGTAACTCAGTAAGTATGAGTGAAAGCTTAAGCAACTCAGTAAGCATGAGCGAAAGCTTATCTAACTCAGTAAGCATGAGTGAAAGCCTATCTAACTCAGTAAGCATGAGTGAAAGCTTAAGCAACTCAGTAAGCATGAGTGATAGCTTGAGCAACTCAGTAAGCATGAGTGAAAGTTTAAGTAACTCAGTAAGTATGAGCGAAAGCTTAAGCAACTCATCATCGATGAGTGAGAGTCAATCTAGCTCAACAAGTACGATGACTTCAACAAATAGTACTAACAATAATGGTTCTAAAGTAACGCCAAACAATAGTGGTGCTAAATCTACAATTTCTACTAATACACTTAAGTCTCAACATGAAAATGCTGAATCTGTAGATAAGACGGTTAAGAGACATCACCGTAGAGGTAAATTGCCTCAAACAGGAGCAGAATCAAGTTCTAATTTATTAGGATTAATGATTACTGCTTTAGGTGGATTGCTTGGCTTCAGACGTAAGAAACGTAAAGATAAAGATTAATAAATCTTAAAGATAATAAATAAAGCCTCGACTTCCTTTTTTGGAAACTCGAGGCTTTGTTGATGTGTTTGGAGACTTACATCTAGTCTGTTGAAATGCAGATATCGTTAACGATAGTGGTAATGCGATGTGTGAGAGAAGAGACTTCTGAGTTTACGCATAGAAATTTAACTAAATCAAATAGTGAATTGTACCAAGTCATAGTTCCGGAGATAAATGTAAAAATAGGATAACCATGCTAATCCTCTCTCTTAATTGATAAAGAAATGAAAAACTATAACTTTAATGAGAAGTTACGTAGGTATAGATTAGCTATTGATTTATTTTCTTTTACATGTTGAAACTTATTTTGAATGAATTAGCTGATTATAAGAAAATAGAATATAAGTGTTATATAATATGCTTTTAGTAGATAATATATTATGCGATTAGTGAAAGTTAGATGTTTAAATATTAATAGAAATGAGTGATAAGTTTGAAAACGATAGTATTAAATGGTGATTATGGATTCTTAGATAAAATTGAAACAACAATTAAATCAATTATTTATCATAATCAAAAAGTAAAAATCTATGTTATCAATCCTGATATTCCACACGAATGGTTCACTAATTTGAATCAATATCTCAGTCAAATAGGGTCACAAATTGTAGATAAAAAAATTGATCAGGCATATTTAAATGACGTTAATTCTTCTTTTAAAGGAATTAAAAATATTGCCTTTGCGAGAATACTAATTCCTGAATTAATTAAAGAAGATAAAGTACTATATTTAGATTGTGATATAGTTGTGAATGCCAATTTAGACGAATTATTTAATATTGATTTAGAAAATAAATGGGTTTGTGGTGTGCGTGACTATCAAGTTCCTGCAGAATTTAATTCGGGAGTGTTATTGATTAATAATAAAAAGTGGAAGAAAAGTAACATAGTTTCTAGACTTTTAGAGAAAGCAAAAGATACTAATCTTCGAAATGGTGATCAAACTGTTATCAATGAAGTATTTAAAGATAAAATTGAAGAATTAGATCTATCTTATAATTACCAAATTGGTTTTGAAAAAGCAGCTTTTTGGGGAAATTTGCAAAAAACTACACAATTTCTTGATAAAGTTAAAAAACCAAAAATAATCCACTTTATTACTGAAGATAAACCATTTAACTTAGTATCAACAGTTAGTTTACGAAACAAATGGTGGCATTATAGAAGACTAGAATGGTCAGAAATTATTTCTAAATATAGTAGTTTTAATAAGAGTAAAATTAAAGATCCATCTTTTGATGGAGAGGCATTTTTGCTTACTCGTATGGCGGAGGTACAGAATATTGAACAGTTGATAAAAAAATTACCAAATATAAGATTTAACATAGCAGCCTATACCCCCATGGCTTTTCTTTTATTGAAATTAACACAATATGATAATGTGAGACTTTTCCCAACTATTGTAGGAAAAACTTTGGATAAAGAAATAAATGAAGCAGATATTTATTTAGATATTAATTATGGTCCTAAAGCTGATGAAATAATTGAAAGAATTATGAAGAAAAATATTCCAATCTTTTCCTTCGATCAAACTCAGTCTCAAAATTTGGATTATGATAATTATCATGTCTTTCGTGATAATCAAATTGATGAAATGGCAGAAGCGATTAAAGAGACGGTCAAAACTAATGCTCCAAAATATAATATTAGAGTAAAAGATATGGACGAATCATTAGACTTGATTTTGCGAGACAATAAATCTGTGATTCGCTTTGGAGATGGTGAATTTGATTTAATTAGAGGAGGTTCAATTCCCTATCAAACTTATGATTCAGAACTTGCTAATCGACTAAAAGATATTATTTTGCGGGGGCAATTTAATAATACCTTGGTTTGTCTACCAGATGTATTTACCAAACTAGAACGTTATCAAGATTTTACTCGATACTTTTATAAGACATCTTTCTTTCCAAATAATGAAAGTTTCTTAAATGAAATTGGACAGACTGGTAATTGGTATGGTTCAACTTTTATTTCAAGACCATACATTGATTTGTTTGATAAAAGTAAAAGTGCAGCATACTTTGATAAATTAAAACAACTTTGGAGTGGTCGTAATCTGCTAATAGTAGAGGGAGCACTAACGCGTTCGGGAGTGGGAAATGATTTATTCGCTAATACTAAATCAATTAAAAGAATTATTGCTCCATCAAAGAATGCGTACCAAAAGATTAGTGAAATAGAACAAATGATTCGAGAAAATGCAGAAGATAGATTGATTTTGTTGATGCTCGGGCCAACAGCTAAAGTAATTGTAGATGATTTGCAAGATTTAGAGAATCAAATCATTGATTTAGGTCATATTGATTCAGAATACGAATGGTTCAAGATGGGAGCTACTCATAAAGTTAAGCTTGAAAATAAGCATACTGCAGAATTTAATTTTGATGAAAATATTGGGTCGGTCCATGATCAAACTTATGAGGATGAGATTATTGGAGAAGTTGAATAAATGAAGATAATTGCATTAAGTGTAGATTACGACTGGATTGATAAAGCAGAGACAACTTTAAAGTCTATCTATGCGCGTAATCAAGATATCAAAACCTATATTATTAATCCAGATATTCCGCATGAGTGGTTTATGAATATTAACCGATATTTAAAAGAGTTGAACTCAGAAGTTATCGATTTAAAAATTGATCTTAGCCGTTTTAAGGATATGCCAAATCCTGAAAATCGAATTTCTAAGATGGTGTATGGTAAATTTTTGATTCCCGAATTAATTAAAGAATATAAGGTTCTTTATCTAGATAGTGATGTAATTGTAGACCAAAATTTAGATCAACTTTTTGAAACTAATATTGAAGATAGGCCTCTCTATACTGTAGTCGACTATTTTAATCCTGGTCAATTTAATTCAGGAGTCTTATTAATTAATAATAGATTTTGGTATAACAACAATATTGGAAATCAATTGTTGGATTTAGGGAAGAGATATAATCTAAGTAATACTCAGGTTATGATGAATGAAGGTTTTGCGCAGAACTATGGAAAGCTAAATCCAAAATATAATTATCAAATTGGTTATGAACGCAAAAGTTACTGGAATGATAAAGATAGTTTTTATTCATTTTTTGATCATATAAAAGAGCCTGCTATTATTCATTTTACTGAGCGAGATAAGCCATTTAACGTTACTAATACAACTGAATTAAGAGAAAAATGGTGGGATTATCACAATCTAGAGTGGACAAAAATTATTTTCAGAAACTTTGAACTAAATAACGAGCATGATAGGACTTTTGATGGAGAGGCCTATACATTTACGAATGTCGCTGAAGTTCAAAATTTAGAAGAGCTAGTAAAAAAATTACCTAATATTCACTTTAGTATTGCTGCGTTTACTCCAGTTGCCTTTTTATTAAGTCATTTATCTCAATATGACAATGTAACTATATATCCAAGTGTTACTGCAAAAAAACAAATTGAACTTATTAATAAGTGTACAGTTTATCTTGATATTAATTATGGTAATAAAAATAAAATGGTGCTCGATCGGATTGTACATCGCAAAGTTCCTATTTTATCTTTTAGTTCATCACAATCTAAAAAGTTAGATTATGAGCACTATCAAGTATTTGAAGACGATCAAATTAATGAGATGGCTAATAGAATTCAGAAAGTAGGAAAGAGTATCACTCAACAATTCGTTCCTCAGCTTTTTAATATTCATGTCAGAGGTATGGATGAAGCGCTTGATCGACTTATTAATGAGAAAAAGTCCATTATTCGCTTTGGTGATGGAGAACTGAGCTTGATTAATGGAAAGGGGATTACCTATCAAGCATATGATGAAAATTTGTCGAGACAATTAAAACAGATACTTTTTGCTGGAGGTAATAATAAATACGATGTAGCTCTTCCAGATGTATTTGAAAGTTTAAAGAATTATGGTCAATACACAAAAGATTTTTACGAAACTAATTTCTTTTTTAACAATCAGCATCTTCTAAAAGAAATAGAAAAAACAGAAAATATTTATAGTAATACTTTTATTTCAAGACCATACATTGATCGAATTGATAAATCTAAAAGTGCACACTGGTTTGATAAACTCAAACAAATTTGGAAAGATAAAGACATCTTAATTGTTGAAGGAAATTTTACACGTTCAGGGTTAGGAAACGATCTATTTGCTAATACTAAATCAATTAAAAGAATTATTGCTCCATCGAAGAATGCGTACCAAAAGATTAGCGAAATAGAACAAACGATTCGAGAAAATGCAGAAGATAGATTGATTTTGTTGATGCTCGGGCCAACAGCTAAGCTAATTGTAGATGATCTCCAAGATTTAAAGAATCAGTTAATAGATTTGGGACATATTGATTCAGAATATGAATGGTTCAAGATGAGTGCTACTCATAAAGTTAAGCTTAAAAATAAGCATACGGCCGAATTTAATTTTGATGAAAATATTGAATCGGTTCACGATAAAACTTATGAGAATGAGATTATTGGAAAAATTGAATAATAAATAATACTAAGCAAAAAAGCTACTAAATCAAGGCTTGAATACCAAGATTTAGTAGCTTTTTATGTAGAATATTAATTTCTATCGCTAAATCCAAAGATTTGTAAGAATTGTAAGAATAAGTTAACGAAATCTAAATAAAGAGCTAAAGCACCAGCAACTGCTAGGCCGTCAACAGAAACTTGACCATTATAGTTTTCGTAGATTTGCTTCATTCTTTGTGCATCCCAAGCAGTTAAGATAGTGAAGATAATAACTGCAATGAATGAAAAGATGTAAGAAACCATTGGATTTCTTAAGAACATGTTGATTAGCATTGCAACAATTAATCCAATTAAAGCTGCTGAAGCGTAAGAGCCAAGATTATTCAAGTTCTTCTTAGTTGTTGTACCGATAACTGCCATAGTAATGAAGACAGTTGAAGAAGCAACGAATGCAGAAGCAATACTACGACCAGTGTAAGCACCAGCAATTAGTGAAAACTCGACTCCGTAAACAATTGCCATGACCATTAACATAACAAAGCTAGCTACCGGATTTCTTGTTGCTCTAAAGCTAATCCCAAAAGTTAGTGCAAGTGGAACTAACAATAAAATCCAAGTCATTGCTGGGTTACTAGAAAATAAAGTTAAAATTTGAGTTCTAAAGACGGTCATTGTTAAGTAAGCGCTCAAAGCAGACACTAAAACGGCAATTGTCATCATACCGTACATTCTGCTTAAGAATCTATTTAATCCAGTTACATCAACAATTGTACGACGTTCTGGTTCTTGTGAAAAGTTATTCATAAGCTCTCCTTCTTTCTTTTTATTAGTATATTTTAACGTATATTAAATATAAAAGAAACTTTTATACAAAGGGATTATAGAAGCGTCCAGAATTAACTTTAAAGAGCAAAATAACGACTAAAACTAGAATAAAGGCTGAGCTCGTGACTAAATAGTCTGCTAAGCTAAAACTTTCTGCAACATACCAGGTACGTTTTTTCTTTGAGCCAAAACGTCTAAGTTGCATAGCAGTACTAATTGTGTCAATTCGGTCAAGACTTGAAAAGATAAGTGGAGTAACGATGTTTAGTGTTCCATGAATTCTTTTGCCCAGGGATGCTTTTTTAGATAATTCATTACCACGCGCTTGCTGGGCAGCAGAAATTGACCAATAAATTTCTTGAATGTTAGGGATATAGCGCAAGGCTAAAGAAACGGCATAAGAGACCTTATAGCTGACGCCAATTTTATTTAAACTAGCTGCGAATTGACTAGGATTAGTCGTTAATAAAAAGAGCAGCACTAGGGGAATAGAACAGATGTATTTCAGACTAACGTTAAATAAATAAAACAATTCTTGAGCAGTCAAAGTGAAGTAACCTGCATTAATTAGGACTGTTCGTGAGTGATACAGCGTTTCACCATAAGTTGGCTGAAAGATGAAGACTGCAATAATATTGATAATCGCAAAAACAATAATGAACTTAACGATAAACGATACTTGTTTCCATTTGATGCCAGCTATTTTTAATAAAATTTCTGAACCAACACCTGGGTCAACAACTGAAACAAAACTTGTACCTTTTGGCCAATACTTAATAGTTTGGTAAAGGCGGTAAGAGGCAGACCAAATATCATAAGGTGGAATCTCATGAGTTAAATCTGAAACGACGATGTGAGGGACAACCATGTGGGCAACTCTGTGCATGGCACTAACGGCCTCATCTTTTAAGCCGAAATCGGTTTGTAGTACTAGAAAATAATTTGTTTCCCTTCCTCCTTTGATATGTTTTTAATTACTAATAATTTACAATGTATTAAAAGTTTCGTCAATGAAAAATCCGTACCATTTCACTATGTAAGTGTATATAGTACGGATTTTATGGTGAAAATTATTTTTTAGGCTTAGGTTGCCACTTTAATCCAATTCCTGTTACTCCAGAAAGAATTGAGAAAACAGGAGAAAGTAAACTAAAGAAGGTAAATGGGATAAAGGCTAAAACTGGAACCCCCAGAGTAGAGGCAGCAAATGATCCAGCCACGCCCCAAGGGATTAAGTAGTTAATTACGCTACCTCCATCTTCTAACACACGGCTCAAGGCAAGTGGGGCAAGACCGATTCTGTCGTATGCTTGTTTAAAGGCGCGACCTGGCAAGATTACGGATAAGTATTGTTCGCCGACAAATAAGTTAATGCAGATACCGGAAAGAATAGTAGTAATTACTAAACGACCAGGCTTTTTAAGGTGTTCAACTAATGGTTCCATGGCAGTTTGAACGATATTAAACTTCATTAATAAACCACCGAGAGATAAAGTAGCAATAATTAAGCCCACAGTATCCATCATGCTAGAAATACCACCACGGGTTAGTAGGACGTTAACGGAAGCATCACTAGTTTTGGCAACGAAACCTTTCATAATTAGATTAGTTAAGTCAGTAAGGGATTGATGAGGATTTTGAATAAAAATCATAATGATAGTGACAGCGATATTTAAAAACAGAGTGGGAATAGCTGGAATCTTTCTCCATGCACAAATTAACATTAAAATAATTGGAACAATTGCCCACCAAGTAATAATGAAATTATGTTGTAAAACTGAAGCTGTATGATTAATCTTGGAAGCATCAATTGAGCCACTGTTTCCTAAGATCCAAAAAAGAATTAAAGATACTACAAATGCTGGAATCGTAGACCACATCATATTTTTAATATGGGCAAATAGTTCACTTTCTGCGACAGCAGAAGAAAGGTTAGTAGAGTCAGATAAAGGTGACATTTTATCGCCAAAGACTGCTCCAGAAATAATTGCACCAACAACAAGTGCAGGATTGGCATTCATACTGGCACCAATTCCAAAAAGAGCAATTCCAACTGTTGAAATAGTTGTAAAGCCGCTTCCGATTGCTAGACCCACGATTGAGCAAACAATGAAGACGGAAGGAACGAAGAATTGTCCACTAATTAAGTGAAAGCCAAGCACCATAATTGAAGGGATAATGCTGCCTTTGATCCATAAACCGATTAAGGCCCCGATTAAAATAAAAATAAAGATAGGAATAATGGCAACACCAATCCCTTCTTTAATTCCGTCTTGAATAGAAGTCCAGTCATTTCCTCTAAGTCTGAGCCAGAAAACTAATAAACAGACTGTGAATAAAACTGGAACTTCTGGCATTAAGCCGAATTTAATTACTGAAATACCTAAAATAATTAGGAGTAACAGTAAGATAATAATTGCTTCTGAGAAAGAAACTTTCTTTTTCATAAAAAATCCTCCATAAAAAAAGTCCTGTTGAAATTAATCAACAGGACGCATTACCGTGGTACCACCTATTTACTGCATATTTGCAGCACTCTCATCAGGTGATAACGGCACTGATTGTGGCCAAATAAAAGATTGATCGCTGTAATTCATAACTTATGCCTGACTGGTTCGCACCTTACCACCAACTCTCTGACGCTTAACATAAGCACTACTGTGACGATAATTGTTGCAATTATGATAACAAGCTTAAAAAAAGATGTCAATGAATTTATTAATAAAAATGATTAGAATTTCGAATTATGGACTTAGAGCGGTAAAATAGATGGATAGAGAAAAAGTATAAATATAAATTGAGGGATTAAGATGACTGATATTTTAACCACCAAAGAATTAGGGAAAAACTTCAAAAATAAACATGTTCTGAGCCGAATCAATATTCATGTTCCTGAAGGAAAAATTTACTGCATCATGGGACCAAATGGGGCTGGTAAATCAACTCTTTTGAAAATGATTAGTGGAATTGAGAAACCAACCGAAGGAGTGATTAACTTTAAGGGCGAAAACTGGAAGCGAGAAGATTTAAAAGTAATTGGTTCGTTAATCGAAGAGCCGGGCTTATTTTATAACTTAACAGTTGAAGATAATATCAAATTAAAATTAAAACTTCATCATGTTGAAAACAAAGATCAAGAACAGATTTTAAATACGCTTGGCTTTGGTGATCATAATCAAGAAAAGGTTAAAGGATTCTCAACAGGGATGCGACAACGTCTTGGTATTGCGCTCGCTTTTATGGGAAATCCAGACTTAGTAGTTTTAGATGAACCAACAAATGGTCTTGATACGTTTGGAATTCATGAACTACGTGAATTATTAATGCTAGAAAAAAAGCAAGGTAAAACAATCATCATTGCTAGTCACAGGCTTTCTGAAATACAAAAAGTAGCTGATCGCATTGCTATCTTAGGTAATGGGGAGCTTTTACTAGAAGAAGATTATGACCAAAAGACAGATTTGGAGGACTTATTTATTTCAACTCTAGAGAAGGCAGGCGTAAAGCATGACTAATATTTTAAAAGTTGAATTTTTAAAAAACAAGCATACTATTATTCGTTTGCTTATTTGGCTTTTGCCATTAATTGCCATTTTGATGATGACTGCTGTTTTCTGGGATAATCAATATTCGGTGCAATTAATGATGGGACAATGGAGTTATTTTTGGTTAAATATGTCAATTGCTCTCGTAATCGGAATTAGTACTTATTATCAAAACCAAGCTACAAAATTCAAAGAAATTTTAACTTCGCCGCAAGATCTTTTTACTTACGAAGTTGGGCGAATTATTCATGGAATTTTACAAGCAGCTTTAATGAGCGTGATTTTCTTAGCTTTGGTAATTTGTGTACGATTTATTTTTTCAAGTAGTGAAGAAATTGTTTGGATGCTTTGCTCAGGGATTGGAATTTTCTTAACTTCCATTTGGCTAGTTCCGTTTTATTCATGGCTTTTCCGTATTACTAACTTATATTTTGCCCTAGGAATTGGATTTTTAAGTTCAATTTTGGCAATGTTTTTAAGTAGAACTTCTTGGAGTATATGGTGGCCATTTGATTGGGGAATGCTTTTAAACAATATGTGGCTTAAGGGAGACTTTGTTTTAGGATCCTGGAGTTTAATCATTTGTAGTTTGATTTTAGGATTTATTTTAGGTGTCTTTAGTGCCTATTCTTTTAAAAAGCAATAGTATTTTTTAGTAAAATAGTAGCAAGTATCTAAAAAGGAATTGAAATTATGCAAAAAAATCAAATTGTCGACTTAGAAATTACGGACTTATCTTATGAAGCAATGGGCGTTGCTCACTTAGACGGAATGACTATCTTTGTAAATAATGCTCTTCCAGGCGAAGTGGTTTCCGCTAAAATTTTAAAGGTAAAGAAGAATTTTGCCTTTGCGAAAATTGAAAAAATTAAGAAGGAAAGTCCAGATAGAATTAACGTTGAACTTCGTCAATGGGTTCAAACAGGTTTAGCCTCACTTGCTCATATTAAATATGAAAAGCAACTTGAATTTAAACGTAATCAAGTAGTGAACTTATTACATAAGGCCGACTTAGATAATATTAAGGTTGGTCAGACTTTGCCTAGTCCAGAAGAGACAGGCTATCGTAATAAGGCACAAGTGCCAGTTCGTGAAGTTCATGGCAAGCTTGATATTGGTTTCTTTAGAAAGCATTCACATGATTTAGTACCGTTAACTAATTTCTTTACCACGGATCCAGAAATTGATCGAGTTTTAATTAAAGTTCGTGATATTTTAAGAAAGAATCATGTACCAGCTTATGATGAAATTCACAATAAAGGTGAAGTGCGTTACCTTGATGTACGGCGCTCAAAAGCAAGTGGAGAGATTATGGTGATTTTGGTCTGCTTGCATAAGGATTTTCCACAATTGCAAAAAGTGACTAAAGAAATCAGTGAAATTAAAGGTGTTACAAGCGTAGTGTTGAACCATAATCCTAAAAAGACTAACGTGATTTTAGGTAAGAAAGATTACTTGCTGTGGGGAGAGCCTCAGATTACCGACAAAATTGGGGATGTTAGTTTTAAGATTTCACCTCAAAGTTTCTTCCAGATTAATTCACTGCAAACTCCGCGCTTATATGACTTGGCAATTCAAAAGGCTGATCTTAAGTCAGATGATGTGGTAATTGATGCCTACTCTGGAATTGGAACTATTGGCTTGTCAGTTGCTAAGCATGTTAAGGCAGTGCGAGGGATGGAAGTTATTAAGCCAGCTGTTGATGATGCAAATGTAAATGCTAAGCTAAATGGTATTGATAATGCGGAATATGTAGTTGGAAAAGCTGAAGAAGTAATGCCTCAGTGGGCTAAAGAAGGACTTAAGACTGATGTGATCTTTGTTGATCCACCAAGAAAGGGATTAACGCCAGAATTTATTGATGCAGCCGTTGAAACTGATCCTAAGAAGATTGTTTATATCTCATGCAATCCGGCTACAATGATTAGAGATCTACAATTGTTCCGTGAGCAGGGTTATGACTTTAACGAAATTGATCCTGTTGATATGTTCCCTCAAACTCCGCACGTTGAAGCAGTGGCGGTGCTTGAGAAGAAATAAGTAGAATTTATCAGTGAAAAGTGTACTTTTCCATAAATAATTGGAATTAGTACACTTTTTATTTTTTCCATTGTTAGCTTGAGTACATTTACATCTTAGGCATACAATTAAAGAAAAACGATAAAAAGAAATTCTGCAAAAAACGTAGTTGCCTTAGGTAATAATTGAAAGGAATAACTATGCGTCTGAAAAAAATTATCCTCTATATCTTCCTAGCTATCTGTATATTCTCAGTATGTTTATTTGTTGTGCCTTCAAGAAGTAGGATAGACCCTGGACTTAAAAATTCACAAAAGCAGCTAAAAGATTATATGAAATCACATCATATAAATGGAGTGATGCTCGTTAGCGGCAAAGATGGTCAACCGAACGTTATTAAAAATAATGAGACTTCCAACAAAAATGACTTAGTGAATGCAGATCAGCTATTTCCAACTGCTTCTCTTCAAAAGATTATAACGGGAACCGCAATTTATCAGTTGCAGCAAAAAGGGCAGCTGAATTGGAATACGCCTTTGTCAAAATATTATCCACAAGTTTCAGGTAGCCAAGATATTACAATTCGTGAATTAATGAATCACACAAGTGGATTAATCAATAATGCTCGTCCATCTGAACCACTTAAAAATCAAGAAGAACAAATTGCCTATATGCTTAAGTATATGCAAAATGATCATCTTCATACTTGGGATTATCAAGATGTAGACTATGAGTTATTAGCTGCAATTATCAGTAAGGAAAGTCATTTAAGTTATAACGACTATATTCAGAAGAATTTTGCTAAGCCATTAAAACTGCGTCAAATTAAGGATTACTCTGAAGTTAATCAAAATGAGATTCCTCAACCAATGAGTAGCAATGTTGACTGGCATAAAGTAGTTGTGACTACATCATCTGATTTTGGAGCAGGAAATTTATTTATATCACCTAATGATTACTGGAAATTTGTGTATAACAGCGTTTTAAAAGATCCGAAGATGATTAATGAATATGCTCAGCAGGCTAAGCATCAAGAAGTAGCGTACTTTGGTGGAGTGTATTTTAAGGACGATGTTATTCGTGCAGAAGGTAGTATTCCTGGATACAATGCTTGTTTTGTTGCTAACTACAAAACTAAGGAAATGATTATGCTGTTTTCTAATAATATTAATTACTTAACTCTGAAGAAAGCATCTGATTATTTGCTTCATCATTATATGGGATTATTTTAATGAAAAAGACTTTAATTAAGAAAATTTCAAATCAAGTGCCACAAGAATTGCAACATTTTATTGCTGATGCGGATATTTATGATAGTTCATCATCTCCTGAAGCTCGCGTATATTTTATTGATAAAGATGGCGGTTATTATTTAAAATGCGCCAAAACTGGTATGCTTGAAAAAGAAGCTAAAATGACGCAATATTTTTACTCAAAGAATTTAGGCGCTGAAGTATTGAACTATAGTTCAAATAATCATGATTGGCTGTTAACTAAGGCAGTAGTAGGACATGATTGTATAGATAGCGAATATTTAGCTAATCCAAAGCGCTTATGCGATACGATTGCCACCGAATTAAGAAAATTGCACGAAATAGACTATAGTGATTGTCTCATTATGGATCGAACGACAGAGTATTTGGCAAACGCGGAAAATAATTATCGGACAGGTAATTATGATAAGTCGAGTTTTCCGGATAGTTTTGGTTATCGTTCAGCCGAAGAGGCTCATGAAGTTTTAATTTCTGGTAAAAATGCTTTGCAAAGCAAAGTTTTATTGCATGGAGATTACTGTTTACCGAATATTATTCTAGATAACTGGAAGTTTTCAGGATTCATTGATCTTGATTGTGCAGGTGTGGGTGATCACCATATCGATTTGTTTTGGGGTGTTTGGACGCTTGGGTTTAATTTGAAGACTAGTAAATATCGCGATCGCTTTCTTGATGCATATGGACGTGATAAGGTAAATGAAGAGTTGCTCAAAGTTGTTGCGGCTGCCGAAGTATTTGGGTAATTGAAGTATGGGCTTAAAAAGTAATATAAATTCTAATTATGATTTTTTAGTATTAATATTTTATTATTAACCTTTCCAACTTCATCAACTTTTTGGTATGATAGATATGTTCTAAAGGTTGCCTCAATGGCGGAATTGGCAGACGCGCAGCGTTCAGGTCGCTGTTCACGCAAGTGAGTGCAGGTTCGACTCCTGTTTGAGGCACTTGAAAAAAGAGATATGCATTTTTGCATATCTCTTTTATTTTTATCTTAATTTAACAGTTTTACTTTCAAATTTAAACGGCCTCATAAAAGTAAGTTGGTAGGCAGTTAACTGTAATTTTTCTCCGTCGTGGTAATTAGAATTGTACAGCGGATCACCGATAATTGGAGCATTTAGAGCAGCTAAATGTACCCTAATTTGATGAGTGCGGCCAGTCTCTAAAATTAGCTTTACTAATACTTTATCATCATGTTCTTCAATAATTTTATACTGAGTAAGAGCTTTTTGCCCATCTTCACGTACCATTCTTTTTCTTTGATCACTTGGGTCATGACCAATTGGAAAAGAAATAGTGCCACTCTGTTTTAACTTACTAGATTTATTTACCCAAGCCAAGTATTCACGGTGCAATGTTTTATTGGTTAACTGCCTATTTAAAATTGGCACAACTGCTGGATTTTTAGCTACTAATAAAAGACCGTTGGTAAGCATATCAAGTCGGTGTACAATATAAGGACTGTAGCCAAGATAAGTTGCACAATCATTTAAAGCAGTATTTGTTTCATTTAAGTTAGGATGCGTTTTTTGACCAGCTGGTTTATTGATCACTAAGACATCGGAATCTTCATAAATTATTTCTGGTAATTTACCACTTGCAGGATAGGTTTGCTGCTCACTTTCTACTTGATCAAGATAAATATCTATTTTGTCGCCAGCCTTTACTAAAAAATTTAAGGGTAAGTATTTTCCATTAACTAGTATTTTATTTTCAGTACGTAAAAAATGACGCCATTTTCTTGGAATTAGGAGCTTACGCATTAAGTCATCAACGCTTATTGGTTTTAAATTAGTGGGATATTTAAGAGAATAATGGTATGTGGTCATCTTTTCCACCTTATCTAATTTTTAACTTTTAAAATACTATTTTTCAAATAAAGATATGCTAAAATCGTCATATTAGGTTTATTGACGAAAAGGGAGTTTTAATTTTATGCATTCCCAAAATCATGAGTTTTGGCATCGCGTTCATTTAGCGATTAAAAACTTCAACCATCGTTTTCAAATTTGGCGTTGGTTAATTTTAATTTTATTGTCGTGCTGTTTATTTGTTTGTACCTATTATACCGTTAAGGTAAAAACTTCAAATATTTCAAATATGAAGGCAGCACTTTCTACGACAACTACTATCTATGATAATAAAAATCAAAAAGCAGGGTCACTTTATTCGCAAAAAGGATCATTTGTGGAATTGAATCAAATCTCGCCTTATATTCAAGATGCCGTTATTGCAACAGAAGACCGGACTTTTTATAAAAATCCTGGTTTCAGTGTAAAAGGAATGGCACGTGCTGCAGTAAGTAGTCTAATTCACCACGGAATTGTTGGTGGTGGATCTACTCTAACGCAGCAGTTGGCAAAGAATGCGTTACTTACACAAAAGCAGACTTTTTCTAGAAAAATAGAAGAGTTATTTTTTGCGATCGAAATTAATCGTGTCTATTCTAAAAAAGATATTTTAACTATGTATCTAAATAATGCCTACTTCGGTAATGGAGTTTGGGGTGTTCAAGATGCGGCAAGACGGTATTTTGGTAAAAACGCTAACGATGTTACTGTTGGTGAGGCAGCAACTATTGCAGGGATGCTTCGTAGTCCAAGTTACTACAATCCAATTGATCATATGGATAATGCCATTGCGCGTCGTAATGTTGTTTTAGGCTTAATGGCTGATACAGGTAAAATTTCTAAGACGCAGGCAGATAATGCTAAAAGAACTACTTTAACTTTAGAAGATACTTTTTCTCAAGAAGATGGATATCGTTATCCTTACTTCTTTGATGCGGTGGTTGATGAAGCAATTGATCGCTATGGCTTAAAAGAAGAAGATGTGATGAATAAAGGTCTGAAGATCTATACTACGCTAGATACTGGTTATCAGAGTGCTTTGCAAGATAGTTTTGAAGAAAGCTGGAATTTTCCTCCAAATGCAAGCGATGGTACTAAAGTTCAAGGCGCCAGTGTAGCAATGGATCCCAAAACTGGTGCTGTGCGTGCGATGGTAGGAGGCAGGGGACAACATGTCTTTCGTGGCTATAACCGCGCTACGCAAATGAAGCGTCAACCTGGTTCAACCATGAAGCCACTTGCCGTATATTCTCCAGCCTTGCAAAGTGGTTATCATTATGATTCTGAGCTTTCTAATAAGCTACAAAAATTTGGTAAGAATGGATATGAACCAAAGAATGTTGATAATCAGTACTCTAACAAAATTCCAATGTATGAAGCTTTAGCAGAGAGTAAAAATGTTCCTGCTGTTTGGTTATTGGATAAGATAGGCGTCAGAAAAGGTGTTCAATCCGTTGAAAACTTTGGCATTCATGTAAATAAAAATGATCAAAATTTAGCCTTAGCATTAGGAGGATTGTCAACTGGTGTATCTCCAATGCAAATGGCACGTGCTTACAGTGCTTTTGCAAATGAAGGGAATCTGCCAAATCAATCCTACTGTATTACTAAGATTACTGATGCAAGCGGTAATGTTATTGCTCAAAACAAAAATCCTGGTAATCACCGTATTATTTCAACTAATACTGCTAAAGAAATGACATCAATGCTTTTAGGAGTATTTACTTCTGGTACTGGTAAATCAGCACAGCCAGCAAGCTTTAGAGTTGCTGGGAAAACTGGATCAACTGAAGTACCTGATAGTTATGGCTTTGGTACTAAAGACCAATGGATTGTTGGTTACACGCCAGATGTTGTCTTATCAACTTGGGTAGGATTTGATAAGACTGATCAAGAGCATTATATGGAGGGTATTTCTGAAACAGGAATTACCCACCTCTATAAATCTGAATTAGAACGTCTGCTTCCGTATACACCACAAACCCAATTTAAGGAGAAGAGTGCCCAACAAATTTCAAAAGATACGGGGGCAAATTCTGACTGGCTCGGTAATTTAGGTCAACAAGTACAAAAAGGGATCAATGATACTGGGTCTAAGTTTAACGAATGGTATAATAATCTTAAAGGACTTTTAGGTCAGTAAAAATAAAGGAGAATTAATTTAAAATGGTTAATATTTATGATAACGCCAATCAATTGGCAAAGGACTTACAAGAAACTGAACAATTTAAAGATTTAAAGAAGTCTCTTGAAAACTTAAAGAATAATCCAGAAAGCTTAGATTTATATCAAAGAATGGATAAGCTTCAACAACAAATCTTAGCTGCACAAAATTCTGGCCAACCACTTTCAGACGAAGTTAGAAAAGAATATCAAAAGATCAATGAAGAAGTTCAAAATAACGACGAATTAAAGGATATGATTACTAAAGAACAAGCTCTTTTCCAAATGATCAATGATGTTCAACAAGCTATGACCAAGCCAATTGGTGATTTATACGATGATTTAAAGGCAAAATAATAAATATGAAATTTATGCATTTAGCAGATGCGCACTTAGATAGTCCTTTCCAGGGACTATCTTTTTTGCCATCTAATGAATTTAACGATATTAAAGAGTCAACTCAAAAATCCTTTACTAAAGCGATTGATACTGCAATAGAGCAAAAAGTAGATTTAGTATTAATTGCTGGTGATACTTTTGATTCGGTTAATCCAAGCCCGCAGAGTCAATTATTTTTTAATCATGAAATTAAAAGATTGACTGATCAAGAAATTCAGGTAGTGATGATTCTGGGAAACCATGATTACTTAAATCCTGAAGAAATGATTTTACCTCAAACACCATATTTTAAGCTTTTAGGTTCTGATGAAAAAGTAGAAGAGGCGCAATTTAAAACTAAAACTGGCTTTCCTTATACAGTGGTCGGGTTCTCTTATCAACATAATCACATTGAAACAGATAAAATCAGTGAGTTTCCTAAAAAGAGCAATAACTTTACTTTCGGTTTGATGCATGCGGGAGCTAAAACTACAGATGCTCATAAAAACGTTTATGCTCCTTTTACAGTCGCCAAAATTAAGAACTTGAATTATAACTATTTTGCTTTAGGACATATTCATTTGCGTCAAAGCTTATCTGAAGATCCATTAATTGTTTACAGTGGAAATTTACAAGGTAGACATATTAATGAACGTAAGGCTAAAGGTGTCTATCTTGGTATAGTAGATGAAACAACTAAAAAGATAAATTTAGATTTTGTTAAAACAGCACCTATTATTTGGCAGATGGCTGATTTAGAATTAGATCATGAAATTTCTCAAAGTGATTTAACTAGAAAAATCGTTGATATCTTAACTAGAAAAAATACACAAAAGACCTTATTTGGTTTAACTATTAGTGGAGCCCAGTATTTAAGTGAAAAAGAATTAGAACTAGTAAATGATAGTGATTATTGGCTACAACTTTCAAATTCTTTGAATTTTGATTCTCGTTTGGTAAAAGTTTACCTAGTAAATAATGAAAAATTGCAACTTAAGTCAGCTGATAAAGAAGCTTTTAATCAAGCAGAAAGTGAAACTTTTGCTTTAGAAAAGATATATTCTCTGGCAAATGATTTAAGTAAAAAGAGCGATTATGTTGCTGATCTATTAAAAAAGCCAGAATTCATTGAGGAAGTAAAGGAATTATCACAAGTTAAATTGGGACAGAAGTTAAAGGATATGGATGATGAAACTAACTCAAATTAAAATTATTCACTTTGGAAAGTTAAATGATGTAACTTTTAATTTGAACAAAGATTTAACGATCTTTTTGGGTGCGAATGAAGCTGGAAAGAGTACAACTGTTGCCTTTATTAAACAGGTATTATTTGGTTTTCATTTAAGAACTAATAAGTCACCCTTTTTTGAAAACTATCAACCTTTAGATCATGTCAGCCCGATGGGTGGAAGTCTAACTTTTGAAGATGAAGCAGGTACTTTTGTCTTAAATCGACTATATGCAAAAGGTGATCCCAAAAAGGGCGTATTGACAGTTAAATTGAATGGACAAGAAGTTCCAGAATCAGTTTTCTTTGATCGTATTCAAAATATCGATGGCAGTTTTTATACTGATAGCTTTATTTTTAATCAAGATATGATGCGTGAGATAAATAGTCTGTCACAAGCTGAATTAATGGAACAGATTTACTTTTTAGGTGCATCTCAGAGTCATAAGCTGCTTGATTTACGTGATGAATTTAATAATAATGCACAAAAGCTATTTAAAAAGAATGGGCGTAAGCCTGTAATTAATCAACTAATTAACCAAATTCAGGATCAAAAAGATGTTTTGGCGGAAACTGATAATGAATTTAGTAATTATCGTGAATTAGAAGAAAAGCTAAATAAAGAAAAAGCTGCTTTGGCAAAGTCACAAGTAGAATTAGCAAGTTTAAATGAACAGGGACAAAAAGTTAGTTTATTGATGCAAAAGCTAACTAATTTTAAGCAATATCAAGACTTAAAACGAGAATTAAAACCAGTTCAATTTTCTAAGGAATCTTATGAAAATGCGCAAGCAATTAAAAATAAAATTGCTGATTCGACTGAAAGTCTTGATAGTTTGACTAATCAATTACAAGAAGTTGAGTCAAGTAATACTCTGTCTAATAAGGATAAAATTCGAGCTTTAGTTGATCATAAAGCAGAAATCCTTCATTGGGAGAGTGAAAGTAAAGACCTAGCGCGTCAAGTTGAGACTGCTAATCAAGATTTACAATCTTATGAGCAGCTGCAACTAGAAGCTGTTAAATTAAGTAAATTGCCTAGTGAAACGAGAACTCAAATTAAATCAGATTACCAGGAATTGAAAAAGCAAAAAGAAGATGCCAATAACTTACCTGGAATTTTGTCATTAATTTTATTGGTTGCAGGGATTTTTAGTGCAATTGCAATTAGTAATTTATTTGTACGCTTTATTGGAATAATGTTGGCACTTGGAAGTATGGGTTTATTTGTTCGGACACGACAAAAGAATAATCAAAGTAGTCGAAAAGAGCAGACTTTTATTGAAAAATATGGACTTAATCCTAATGAAATTGATCTAAATAATTTATGGAATGAAGTAGTCCAAATTGAATCTAAAAAGCAAACTTTAGAGCAATTAACTCAAGAACAAAAGACATTAAATGAAAAAGTGAAAAACTTTATTCAAGAGTTAAATCCATTTATTCAAGGAAAAGCCCAAACTTTTTCAGATATTATCAACTTATTAAATTCACTTCAAAAGTTATTAGACCAAAATTATTTGGCTCAGCAGCGTTTAAATGATCTTGCTGTGCAATTACAAGAAAGAAAAAATCAATTAGCTAAAAATAAAATAGAATTATCTAATATTTTTGCTAAGAATAAAGTTACTAATTTTGATGAGTTTTCAGACTTAAAGAAGCAGGCTGAAGCACAAGAACAACTTAAATTGAAAGTTGATGCTTTACAAAATGATTTACAAGAAGATTTAGCACAATTAGAAAAGGTTGCTCAAGACCCAAGTGCTTTATCTAAAGAAAAGCAAGAAATAGAAGCACAAATTTCTCAAAAGCAAGGGCAAATTAATACCTTACATGCAGAAAGTGCAAAACTTGAAAACCAAATGAATATTTTAGCTAACTCGGACAAATATTTTGCTGAAAAGCAAAAGCTTTCTGATCTAGAATCTTTACTAGCTGAAAATGTTAAAGATTATCTTGCTAACTTGTTAACTAGTAACTGGATTGCGAGAGGATTAGACTTAGCTTCAAATGAGCGTTTTCCTAAAATGCTTGAGGATGCTAAAAAGTACTTTACCTTGTTAACAGGTGGAAGATATGTTGACATTAACTTAGATAAGCAACTTAAAGTTAAACGAGCAGATGGTAAGAAATTTGACGTTGAGTATTTGTCTAGAGGTACAAGTGAACAACTATACTTTGCTTTAAAATTAGCTTTTGTCGAACAAGTCTCTGATAAAATTGAATTGCCAATTTTAATTGATGATGCTTTTGTAAACTTTGATGCTCAAAGAACAAACTATATTGTTAAGTTATTAGAAGAATTAGCTAAGAAGACGCAAGTTTTAATTTTTACGGCGCGTAAAGATTTGGTTGAGAAATTAACTATTTATCCGATAAGAATAGAAAAGGAATAATCATGATAAAAAGATTGCTTGATTATAATGATGGTGAGGATATGAATCTGGTTTTATTAATCAAGGATTCAAGTCTTCGCACTAGTAAAAATGGAAAAAAATACTTAGTTTTACAATTTAGTGATTCAAGTGGTGCAATTAGAGGCAATCTTTGGAATGCTAGTAAGCAAGATGCGGATACTTTTAGTTCAGGAACGATTGTTGAATTAAGTGGAAGAAGAGAAGAATATCAAGAACGACCACAGATTAGAATTTATGATTTGAGAGTTGTGGGTCCAAATGAAGGTTATGACCTAAGTCAATTTGTTCATTCAGCTCCGATCAAACAGAAGGATCTTGAAGAAGAAATTAATAAACGTGTCTTCGAAATTTTGAATCCAACTTGGAATAGAATTGTGCGTTACTTACTCAAAAAATGGAATAAAGAATTTTTCTCATTTCCAGCTGGTAAGTCGAACCACCATGCTGTTAAAAATGGGCTAGCTTTTCACACTGTTTCAATGTTAAGAGATGCAGAAGGAATTGCTAACACATATCCGCAAATTAATCGTTCACTCCTTTATGCGGGATGCATTTTGCATGATATGGGAAAGGTAATAGAATTGTCAGGTCCTGTAGCAACAAGCTATACAACTGAGGGAAATTTGATTGGACACTTAGTTTTAATTGATGAACAAATTATGCTTGCTGCACATGAATTAAAGATTGATGAACATAGTGAAGATTTGATGCTATTGAGACATTTGGTTTTATCTCATCATGGTCTACCAGAATACGGGGCAGCACATCGACCAGTTGTTCTTGAAGCAGAAGTTTTACACAAGATTGATGATTTAGATGCTACCGTTTATGCGATTACAAATGCTTTGCAACAAACTAAGCCAGGAGAATTTACTGAGAGTATTAAGTCACAAGATAATCGCAGATTTTACCGTCCCAAAAGCGATGAGGCCTTAGATAAGGCTCCAAAATTAGAATAATAAAAATACCGGGATCACTTTTCATGATCTCGGTATTTTTTTAGAAATATTATTTAGAAAGACTGTCAGTTGAAACGTATTGTGAAAGAACGTTCTTTAAGTCTTTGTCTTTGATAGAAACATCGGCACGTTTAAGAACTGTAGCAATTACACTTCTCATAACGTTTTGATCTTCTGACATTGATTGATAGATTTGATTATCAATTTGCTTCTTGTGATCCTTGAAACTACCCTTAGCTGGGTGCTTAATCATTTTAATTACGTGATAACCGTATTGGGTCTTAACTGGAGTAGTAGTAATTTCACCAGTCTTAAGTTTAAATGCAGCAGTCTTGAAGCTAGAATCTAAAGTGCTATCAGTAGAGTCGAATGCAGGTAATTTACCAGCATCATTCTTAGTAGCAGTATCGGTTGAATACTTCTTAGCTAACTTCTTGAAGTCGCCACCATTTTGTAATTGCTTAATAATGTCTTCAGCAGTACTCTTTTTTGAGATAAGAATATGTTGAACTGTAACTTCTGGTTGGTAGTTCTTCCATGCTTTCTTTTCTTGAGCAGGAGTAATCTTCTTAATGTGCTTCAAAGCAGCTTCAGTTAAAAGATTGGTCTTCAAATTGTCTTTAAAAGTAGAAGCAGTCATTCCATTTTGTTCAAGAACAGAATCAAATTGACTACCGTATTGTTTCTTGTATTTATCATATTCTTTATCAACTTGCTTTTGAGTGACATCCTTACCGTATTGGCTTTCTAAGGCATCAGAAACAATCATGCTGGCGAGAGTAGATTGACCTGCTTGAGATTCTTTCATCTTGTCGTAATATTGTTTCTCAGTGATTTTACCACCTTTATAAGTAACTACAGCCTTGCCACCAGAACAAGCGGTAGCTCCTAAAGCAATACCAGCAAAAGCTACAATAGCAGCTGCTTTTTTCCACATTTTTTTCATAAGTTAATTTGCACATCCTTTGTTTAATTCACAGTTTCAAATATAACATAAAAACCCTTATTATCCCAATGGACAATAAGAGTTTTCTATATATTTATAAAAAATACTAACAAATCTTAAAATTAAAGTTCATTTTTAACCTTATCAGCAGTAGATTTTACTTCTTGAGATAAATGAGAAATATTTTCTTTCATTTGGTCTACTTCAGGTTTAATTGAACTTTGAAAATTAGTTACGCTACTTTGTATATCTTTTACTGACTGTTCAGCCTTGGGTAATTCACTCATTAATTGACTGGCAGCAGCCTGTGCTTGATTTTTGCTAGCTGCTAAAGTTGTAGCATCATTTTTTGTATTATTTAAAAATTGACGCACATCTTCTTTAACTTTG
Organism: Lactobacillus taiwanensis DSM 21401; assembly: GCF_001436695.1. Taxonomy (GTDB): domain Bacteria; phylum Bacillota; class Bacilli; order Lactobacillales; family Lactobacillaceae; genus Lactobacillus; species Lactobacillus taiwanensis. The sequence goes on along the minus strand of NZ_AYZG01000042.1, from coordinate 20,537 downwards.
TGACCAGTTTGCGGGTTAGGGAGAAGAGAAATACCTACCCCTGCCAAACTACCAATGCCTAAGCCTATTGCAAAAAATTTCATTAATTTTCTTCCTTATGTTCTTCTTCACTCGCATCAGAATTGCTATCTAAAGATTCTTCATCTTGGGTAGCATCCTTGACATCCTCAGTAGCATCTTCGATTTCGTCTTTGGCTTCATTTAACTTGTTTTTTACTGCAGCAAATACACGATTGTGATCAACAGCTTTAAATGAGGCAGCAGAGAATGCATCAACTAGATCATGAGCCTTGTCTTTAAGAGATGGACCCTCAGATACTTCAACTTCTTCCTTTTCATTTGGAGCTTCAGTTGTATCAGCATTTTCATCTTGAGTTTCCTCAGGTTGTTCCATTCTTTTTTCTTCTAGTTCGTCATAAATAGTTTTAACGCGGTGAACTGAGTCAGTAAAGTTATCTGCCGAATCTTTAACATCACTTCTGATTGAATTACCACTTAATGGGTTTTTAGCGTATGATAATAAACCACCTGCAACTGTACCGGTAAGAATCCCTAATAAAAATCCAGACATAATATATACCTCTTATCTATTCAATAATTTTTAACTTAATAACCACTTTTATTATACCGCATTAAAGGGAAAATTACTGAGATTATAGATTATTTTTGATAGCGTTTGCAACAGCTTGATAATCATCTTCTGAATATTTATCAGCATTATTCACATGAGGAGTAGAAATAGGATCATTTTCTCCCCGACGTGGAATTAAGTGAATATGTGAGTGCATAACAACTTGACCAGCAATTTCGCCATTATTAACTTCAACGTTCATCCCTTTAATAGTAGGGTCTGATTTTTTTATTGCTTGAGCAACGAGAGGAATATATTGTAAAAAGCGTGCTGCATCTTCTTGACTATAATCAAAGAAATTTACTAAATGCTTTTTAGGGATAATTAAAGTATGACCTTTAGTTACTTGAGAAATATCTAAAAAAGCTTTAACATCATTATTTTCAAAAACTGTGTAAGAAGGAACTTCTCCTCTAATAATCTTACAAAATAAACAATCTTTTTCTAATTCTGCCATGAGACCGGCTCCTTTCTTAATGAAAAGAAAATTTAGTTTAACTTATGTTCATGCTATCATAATAAGGAAGTATTTGCAGTAGAGAGGAAAAATCTATGGCACTTAAAATTGAGAATTTAACTGGTGGTTATTCCGGAATTAATGTCATTAAGAATGTGAATTTAACAATAGAACCTGGCCAAGCGGTTGGCTTAATTGGGTTAAATGGTGCAGGTAAGTCTACAACAATTAAACATCTACTTGGACTATTGAGAATGCAGAAGGGCACGATTACTCTAAATGGCGTTAGCTTAACTGAAAATCCCGCTGAATTTAAGAAAATGATTGCTTATATTCCTGAAACGCCAATTTTATATCCAGAATTAACGTTAAAAGAACATCTTGAGCTCGTAATGCTTACATATGGATTAGACAAGGACAAGGCCTGGGCACGAGCTAAAGAATTATGCAAAATGTTTCGTTTAGAGAATAAATTAGATTGGTTACCAATTAATTTTTCTAAAGGAATGAAACAGAAAGTCATGATTGTTACTAGCTTTTTAGCAAATGCGGATTTGTTAGTAATTGATGAACCATTTACTGGGTTAGATCCATTGGCGGTTGCTAACTTTATTGATTTAGTTAAAGAAGCCGTTGCTAATCAAAAAATGGTTTTAATGACTACTCACGTTTTAGCTGAGGCACAAGAAGCTGTTCAAACTTTTGCAGTACTCAATAACGGCACAATTGAAACTGAAGGCAGTTTAACTGAAATTAGACAGTTTTATGGCTTAAAGCCTAGCGATTCATTTGATCGTTTATATCAAATTTTAAATCAGGAAACGGTGAAGAAGCATGACTGATTTAATTAAGAATAGACTTAATAAGAATTTTAAAAAGCAGACGCATTATTTAACGTTGGTTTTTAACGATTTCTTTATCTTGGCATTAATTTTTCTATTCGGAGCCTTAATGTTTTGGTATGCACAAAATATTAAGAAATGGCCGAATAATCTTTGGTTTTATAAACCGCTACTTGCCTTGATTTGGACAACGACATTAGGAATTGGACATTTTGCAACTTTATTTAATCGAGCAGATGAGCATTTTCTTTTTAATCAAGATAGTGAAATGAAGGATTATTTCAAGCCGCTATATCTGCACAATATGATTCTTCCAGTTGTTTTGATTATCTTGATTACAGGAATTTTATTACCATTTGCGACAATGAGAGCAGGATTTTCAATTGGAGGACTTATTTTTATAATGATTGGTTTAATTGCAAGTAAAAATTTGCAATTTAAATTGATTGTTAGAAGTTTTTATTTTAATAAGCATGATTACTACAATACTTGGCTTTTTTTAGGGATAAATTTTATAGTCTTGTACTTATCCTTTTTAGGTCATTATCCTAATCCGCTTATTTATACTACGTTAGCAATTGCAGGCGGGATTGGAGTGGATTACTTACCACGTGGTAAAATATTTGACTGGTACAAGGCTTTAGACTATGAAGAAAGACGAGTCGATCTCTTAAATAACTTTTATAGTATGTTTACCGATGTAGCAGATAAGAAAGTTCATATTTCAAGAAGAAAATATCTGGACTTTTTGATTAAAAAAGATAATCAAACACCAAATACGTACATCTATCAGCGGGTACTTTTAAGAGATCCTGAGTATAGCAATTTATTAATTCGGATGATTATTTTTGCTTTATTGTTAATTGCCTGCTTACAAGATGCACGCTGGGCGATAGCAAGCGGAGCTTTGATTATTTTCTTAACACTTTATCAGTTGATTCCGTTGGGTACGGTTTATGAACATAATATGATGTACCATGTTATGCCGATTCCGTTTAAGTCAAGAGGGCAGGCTTTAAGAAAGGTTTTACAAAAGGGAATGCTGCTTGAATGGGGATTAGTTAGTCTTGGCTTGATAATCTTTTCTCCTCAAAAATTAGAAGCCTTTGAAGGAGTATTATTACTTCTTGCCTTAACATTCTTATTGCTATATTTCTATTTACCAAGTAAAATTGAACAGTTGTTTAAAAAAGTTAGATATTAGGTTGTGAAAAAATGAGATTAAGAAATAAACCTTGGGCTCAAAAATTAGTAGTCGAACATCCAGAAGCAATTTTGAATGAGCCAAATCCGGAAGAAAAAATTAATTGGGAAGAAAGATTCGATGATTTTTCTAAGCCTCTTGCTATTGAAATCGGTTCTGGTAAAGGTCAGTTTATTACGACTTTAGCTAAAAAACATCTAGAAAAGAACTTTATTGGGGTTGAGCTTCAAACTACAGCTGCAGGAATGATTTTGAGAACTAAGTTAGAGGAAAAGATCGATAATCTCCAATTAATGTGTGCCGATGCAGCAAATATTGCAATGTATTTACCAGAAAATAGCGTAGATATTATATATTTAAATTTCTCTGATCCTTGGCCAAAAACACGTCATGAAAAGCGTCGGTTGACTTATAAGAGCTTTTTAGACAAATATAAACGTATCTTAAAACCAGATGGACATTTGGAATTTAAGACTGATAATCAAGGATTATTTGAATATAGTTTAGTAAGTCTTAACAATTATGGGATGAAATTTGATTATGTAAGTCTAGATTTACATAATGCAAATGACGAAGTTTTTGAAAGAAATGTTGAGACTGAATATGAACATAAATTTGCAGCTAAGGGTAATCCGATTTACTGCTTACATGCACATTTTGTACAATAAATTGATAAAAACATTTTAAAAAGCAAAAAAGTGTCTAGGAAAGTTAAATTCTAGACACTTTTTTAATATAATTATTTACTTTATAATTTTAATTCTAAAAGTAATTCATTTGTATAATTAACAGCTCTAAAAAATCTTGTACCAGCTTTGATATGCTCACTACTATTTGCAAAATTATCAAAAGTAAGAATCTCATCATTAAATGTATCCATCACTTTTAAGGTATCATCTGAAGCAGACTTTAAGTGTGCAGGGAGTCCATTTTTTCGAGTATTGGTGGTAATTGTAGCTGCAATTTTATGATAGGCAGAAATTAATGAGAAAATTTGGTCGATATTTTTTTCATTAATCATAATCCAATTATCAAGATCTTTTCTAATATCTTGAACCATTTCATCAAAAACTAAGTTTAATCGATAACCGGCATGGAGCAATTCCTTATTCATATCAACCATTATTTTAATACCTTCTTTTTATATTTTTATTGTAGAGCGTTTTTAATCTAAGCTAAAAGATTTGAGACTAGATTTTTGAAATAAAAGGATGTAAAATAATTATGACTTATAAAAAGTAAGGAAAGGTGAGATAAATGGAAGAAATCAAAGAATTAACTCCTGAGAAGTTAAAAGACATTACCAAAAATGGAAGAGTAGTATTATTGTTTTCAGCTACATGGTGCCCAGATTGCCGCTTCTTAGACCCATTTTTACCACAAATTGAAAAAGATAATCCTGATTCAAAATTCTATAAAATTGACCGTGATGGATCAATTGATGTAGCAAAAGAATTAAATATCTTTGGAATTCCTAGCTTTGTTGTCTACCAAGATGGCAAAGAAATTGGTAGACTAGTAAATAAGGACAGAAAGACTAAAGAAGAAGTAGAAAGCTTCCTTAACTCTCTCAAATAGTCTAGGAAAGGAAATTTACTAGAAATGATTATTTCTACCAATAAAACAAGTTACCCTGATACTTTAATTGTGATTTTGGACCAAGATAAGGGTCGTAGTAAATTCACAGAGAAAGATCAAGTTACAAGAGTTGAAAATGAAGATAGCGAAGTTATTGGATTTAATTTCTTTAACGTAAGTAGCTTTTTAGATTATGATAAGCTACCAAATGGTGAAGTTAAACCAACACAAGAATTAGTTGATGCTTTAAACAAGAAAATTGCTGAAGCTGGCTTCGATACTAAGCTAGAAATTGGAAAGCCAACGCTTGTTTATAGTTACGTTAAGACTTGTGAAGCACATCCAGATTCAGATCACTTACATGTAACTACTGTTGATGTAGGAAATGGTGAAGAACACCAAATCGTTTGTGGTGCTCCAAATATTGCTCAAGGCCAAATGGTAGTTGTGGCACTTCCTGGTACTTTAATGCCAAATGGTCAACAAATTTGGCCAGGTGCACTTCGTGGTGTTGATTCATACGGTATGATTTGTTCAGCACGCGAATTAGACTTAGCACACGCTCCTCAAAAGCGTGGTATTATGGTTGTTCCTGACGACTTTAAAGCTGGTGATGAATTTGAACCAACTAAGTGTGATGAATTACTAGCTAGTGGTCAAATTAGCCTTTAACATCTGTTCGAACTAGATATAACACAACCCGAAATTCATATAAATCTCGGGTTGTGTTGGAGAGGTTGGATTATTTTTCTGATAAGAAGCCATTATTTAAAACTTAATATTATGTGCTCTTAAGTTTCTTTTGATAAGTTATATGACATTTTTTGTTGTATCTCCTTTACTATTGGTAAGAAGATGTTTAAATAATATGAATCTTTATTATGCTATTTAATTACAATAAGTGTTATAGTAAAAATGGTAAGAATGATGTTTTTTGTGTTATATATAGTGAACGGAAAGTGAGGGAACGAGATAACATATATGAAGTATAATACAGCTAAGCTAGCAGGCGAGCCTCTGAAAACTCTGGGGGGGGTATAAGGCCCCTTATCGACCAAGTCCAAAAGATATGAGAAATTTTTTTGATGATTATCGTTTTGAGTTAGTAATTACATAAAGAAAGATTTGGCGCGGATTGATGATCTAAAACTACTTATATGTTAGGGCTTGAAAAAGAATTTTTGTAAATAAAAGAAAGTAGGGAGTAAGGATGAGCTAACTACTTTCTAATTAGAACATAACGTTGTGTTATGTTCTTTTTTTGTGCTAAAAATGGTAGAATTAAAACGAATATTTTGGCACAAACAATGGAGATAGTAATAATATGTTAGACAAAAATAAACAAATTTGGTTCATTGGCATTAAAGGAACTGGTATGGCATCCTTAGCTTTAGTTTTGCACGACTTAGGCTATAATGTTGCAGGTAGTGACATTGAAAAGTACACCTTTACTCAAGTTCCTCTTGAAAAAGCTGGTATTGAAGTAAAAAACTTTGACTCAAAAAATATTAAGAGCAATGCAGAACAAGTAATTGTTAAAGGAAATGCTTTTAAGCAAGATAATCCTGAAGTAGCAGCTTGCTTGGACAAAAATGTTGAATGGCAAAGCTATCCTGATACTGTTGAAGAAATTGTTCAGATGCATACTTCAATCGGAGTTTCTGGTACACATGGTAAGACTTCAACTACAAGTCTTTTATCACACGTTTTAGGTGAAGTTGCTCCTACTTCTTACTTAATTGGTGATGGTCGTGGTAAAGGAGTAGAGGGTTCACGTTTCTTTGTTTATGAAGCCGATGAATATCGTCGTCACTTCTTAGCATATCACCCAGACTACCAAATTATGACTAACATTGATTTTGATCACCCAGATTACTTTAAGGATCAAGCTGACTATACTAGTGCCTTCCAAACTGCTGCTGATCAAACTAAGAAGGCTCTCTTTGTTTGGGGAGACGACAAACGTCTTCAAAGTCTTAAGACTGATATTCCTAAATATACTTATGGCTTCAAAGATACTGATGACTTCCAAGCAGTTAATATTGAAAAGACTACTACTGGTTCTAAGTTCAATGTTTTAGCACATGGAAAAGATTTGGGTCGCTTTGAAATTCATTTATTTGGTGATCACAGTATTTTAAATACTACTGCTGTGATTGCAGTAGCTTATACTGAAAAAGTTCCAATGGAAGATATTAAGAAGGGACTTTTAACTTTCAAGGGTGCTAAGAGAAGATTTGCTGAAAAAGATTTTGGCGATGTTTCAGTAATTGATGATTATGCTCACCACCCAACAGAAATGCGTGCAACTATTCAAGCTGCTCGTCAAAAATTCCCAGATAAAGAATTAGTGGTAGTTTTCCAACCACATACTTTCTCAAGAACTAAGAAATATCAAAAAGATTTTGAAGAAATTTTACGTGATGTAGACAAGGCTTACATTACTCCAATTTATGCTTCTGCACGTGAAGCAAGTGGCGATATTTCAAGTGAAGATTTAGTTAACAATATTCCTGGTTCAGAAGTAATTGATTTAGACAATATTGCTGATTTAACTAAGCATAAGAATGCTGTTGTAGTATTTATGGGTGCTGGTGACATTCCTAAGTATGAAGACGCATATGAAAAATTACTATAATTAAATTAAACGCTCAATTAATATAATTAGAATTGAGCGTTTTTTGTCGTAATTGTTGGTTTGTAGTTGAAAGACTAATACAATGTAGACAGGGAATATTGTTAAGCATTGAGGCGTGAAGGATGTCAATTTTAGCAATTATAGAGATAATTTGTATTGGTCTAGTAACAGGGACTATCACTAGTTTAATTGGAGCGAGTGGTGTTACCGTTGTTGTTCCTAGCTTAACGTTGCTTTTTGGAATTAATTCTCATTTAGCAATTGGAACGAGCTTATTAGTTGATGTGATTACAAGTATCGTTGTTTCAATTGATTATATCAAGCATAAGAATGTCAGGCTGCAGGCTAGTATTTGGATTACAGTAGGGTCAATTATTGGAGCTCAACTTGGAAGTCACTGGGCTGGGATAATCTCTGATACGAAACTAAGCGGTATTTTTGCGATAATGTTAATTATTTCAGGGATTTCGACGCTGCGAAAGAAGAACAATTCGTTTGATCCTAACAAAGGTGTTCATTTTAAGTCGAAATTTGCACAAACAATGGCATTACTAGGATTAGGCTTTGGTATTGGGATCATTAGTGGACTAGTTGGTGCTGGCGGCGGTGTGATGGTGTTATTGACTATTATTTTTATTTTGCATTATCCAATGCATCAAGCTGTTGGAACCTCAACCGTTATTATGGCAATTACAGCATTATCATCATTATTAGGTTACGCAAGACAAGGCAATGTCGATTGGAAATATGGCCTTTGGATAGCGTTAGGGGCAGTTGTAGCAGGTATTATTGGTTCACGCTTTGCTAATAAAATTGATGAGCAAAAGCTCAATAAGGTTGTTGCTTGGGTCTTTATAGGTTTAGGAATTATTATGATTGGGATGAAATTTATTCGTTGAAATCATCAAAGATCGTTAAAAAGAGGAACGTTTAAGTACGTTTCTATTTTTTAGCGGTTAAGATCAATTATAAAAGAGTTTAAGTCACCACGATAAGTAGCAATCGAATATTCGATCAACTGGTTCTTATTTGTCTAGCCCAGATTTAGAAAATTATCGTAAAGAATTAAGCCTTGATGAGAATTCAAGAATCATTGTCTTAAGTACTGAAGGTGGTACTGATAATTATCGTGAAGTTGGTGATGAAAATAATCCATTTTAGGTATTTAAGTACTAAAGCAAAGTAGATAATTAAATGATGTATCAAAAACTGTTAAAATAGTTAAGAGACTATTTGACAGTTTTTTTATTTAAGGAGAAAAATATGGCACAAAAGAAATTGCTTTTAATTGACGGAAATTCAGTGGCCTTTCGTGCCTTTTATGCTTTGTACCGTCAGTTAGATAGATTTACTAGTCCAGACGGTTTGCATACAAATGCAATTTTTACTTTTAAGAATATGCTTGATGCAATTATGAAGCAGACAAAGCCGACTAATGTCTTAGTTGCTTTTGATGCTGGGAAAGTTACTTTTAGAACCAAGATGTATCAAGATTATAAGGGTGGTCGACAAAAAACTCCAAGTGAATTATCGGAGCAACTTCCTGTTATCCGTGAATTGCTTAAAGATTTAGGAATTAAGAGTTATGAACTAAAAAATTATGAAGCAGATGATATTATTGGGACTCTTTCAAAGATGGGTGAAGATGCAGGATATACAGTTGATGTTGTAACTGGAGATCGAGACTTGACACAACTTGCTTCTGATAGGACAACCGTTTTAATTACTAAAAACGGTGTTGGTGATACTGAAGCCTATACGCCAGAACATATGAAAGAAGTTAATGGTGTTACTCCGACAGAGTTTATTGATATGAAGGCTTTGATGGGTGATAATTCTGATAATTACCCTGGTGTAACAAAGGTCGGTCCTAAGACTGCTTCACGCTTAATTCAAAAATATGGTTCAGTTGAAAAACTTTATGAACATGTGGATGAAATGAAGAAGTCCAAGTTAAAAGAGAATTTAATTAACGATAAAGACAAGGCCTTTTTAGCTAAAAAATTAGCAACTATTGATCGTGATTCTCCTGTTGAAGTTACTTTAGCTGATACTAAACTTCAAGATCCAAACATTGAAGACTTGCGTAACTTGTATGAACGGTTAGGATTCAAGAAATTTTTAGCTGAGTTAGGTGCGTCTGCTACTAATAGTAATAAACAAGAAATTGAAAAATATGAATATCTTGAATTAACTAAAGAAAATATTGTCGAATTGGACAATATTAATGAAAAAGAAGTTACTTTTTATTTAGCAATGTTGGGTGATAATTATCATTTAGCACCGTTAGAAGGATTTTCATTAAAAGTTGGCAATAAGATTTATGTTTCAAAAGACGTTGTTTTATTGCAAGAAAATCCGCTTCGTCAAATGCTAGAAGATAAGAATATTAAAAAGAATGTTTTTGATATTAAACGTACTTATGTGGGCTTGAATCGACTAGACATTAAAGCTGAAGGGCTAGATTATGATATGCTTTTAGCCTCTTATCTGGTTAATAATGAAAATAATTCCAATGATCTTGGTGAGGTGGCGCATCTATATGACGATTATTCAGTTAAGACCGATTTAGAGGTTTATGGTAAGGGTAAAAAGCAAGCTGTTCCAGAAGATGGGGAATTTTTTGAACATTTGTCTGCAAAAGTTGCTGTAATTGAAAAGCTAAAAGAGCCGCTTCTTGCAAAATTAAAAGATCATGAACAAGATGACTTATATGAAACAATCGAAATTCCAGTTGCTTTTGTTTTAGCAAAGATGGAGATTACTGGGATTAAGGTTGAAGCATCAGTTTTGAATCAACTTGGTAATGAATTCGCCATTAAATTACAAGAATTAGAGCAAAAGATTTATCAACAAGCTGGTGAAGAATTCAACTTGAATTCACCTAAGCAATTAGGCCATATTCTTTTTGAAAAGTTAAACTTACCTCCAATTAAGAAGACCAAGACAGGCTATTCAACATCTGTTGAGGTATTAGAGCAATTGAAGATGAAGAGCCCAATAGTTTCAGAAATTTTGGACTACCGTCAAATTGCTAAAATTCAAAATACTTATGTTAAAGGGCTACTTGATTGTATTCAGCCTGATGGCAGAATCCATACTCGTTATTTACAGACTTTGACTGCAACAGGTCGTCTTTCTTCAGTAGATCCTAATTTACAGAATATTCCAACTAGAACTGATGAAGGAAAGCAAATTCGAAAGGCTTTTGTTCCATCAACTAAAGATGGATATATTTTCTCTTGTGATTATTCACAAGTTGAATTAAGAGTACTAGCTCATGTTTCTGGTGATGAGCATATGCAGGAAGCCTTTAAGTCGGGGTATGATATTCACGCCCACACTGCAATGAAGATCTTCCATTTAGATTCTCCAGATGAAGTAACGCCATTAATGCGTAGACATGCTAAAGCTGTTAACTTTGGTATCGTTTACGGTATTTCAGACTATGGCTTATCTAAAAACTTAGGTATTAGTCGTAAGCAAGCTAAGACGTTTATTGAAAATTACTTTGAACAATATCCACAAATTAAAAATTATATGGATGAAGCAATTAAAAAAGCGCGTGAAAATGGTTATGCAGAAACTATTATGCATAGAAGACGCTATTTGCCAGACATTCATTCTAAGAACTTTAATGTAAGAAGTTTTGCGGAAAGAACTGCGATTAATTCACCAATTCAGGGATCAGCAGCTGATATCATTAAGATTGCTATGATTAACATGCAGAAAAAACTTGATGAATTACATTTAAAGACTAAGATGGTTTTGCAAGTACACGATGAATTGATTTTTGATGTACCTAAGGATGAACTAGATACAATTAAGAAGATTGTGCCAGAGGTTATGCAATCAGCTGTAAAATTAGATGTACCTTTGATTGCTGATTCAAACTGGGGTCATAATTGGTATGATGCAAAATAAAAAGTAGGTGATTTGATGCCAGAAATGCCAGAAGTTGAAACGGTCAGGAGGACTTTAACGCCATTAGTTAAAGGAAAAACAATTGAAAAAATTGTTGTTTGGTATCCTAAAATTATAGTTAATGATCCAGATGAGTTTGTTAAAAAACTGACAAATAAGAAAATTTTGAAGATTGATCGTTATGGTAAATACTTACTGTTTAGATTTAATGATGACTTAACAATGGTGTCACATTTGCGCATGGAAGGTAAATATCATTTAGTTACTCCAGATGCTCCTAAGCAAAAGCATGAACATGTGGAATTTATCTTTACAGATGGAACAGCTTTACGATATGACGATGTGCGGAAGTTTGGAAGAATGCATTTAGTCGAGACTGGAACAGAACGTCAGACGACTGGAATTCGACACCTAGGACCGGAACCAAATACTGATGAGTTTAGTCTTGAATATTTTAGGGATGCATTAAGTAAAAAAAAGAAAAATATCAAGAATACAATTTTAGATCAGACAGTAGTTTGCGGATTAGGTAATATTTATGTTGATGAAGTGTTGTGGCAGAGTAAAATTCATCCCCTAAGTAGCGCTAAAAAAATACCATCCGATAAGGTGGCTGATTTATATCGAAATATTAATCATACGATTGCTGTAGCAACTAAAGAACGCGGTACAACTGTTCATACTTATTTAGATGCAAATGGAGAAACTGGTGGTTATCAAAATATGCTTCAAGTTTATGGTCATGCAGGTGAACAGTGTAGCAGCTGCGGTACTGTTTTAGAAAAGATTAAAGTAAACGGACGTGGCACTACTTTTTGTTCACATTGTCAGGTGTTGTACAAATGACATATTTTTTAGGTTTAACTGGTGGAATTGCCAGTGGTAAAAGTACGGCTGATGACTTTTTCAAAAAGAAAAATATTCCAATTATTGATTCCGACTTGATTGCCCATAAGATAATGGAAGTTGGACAAGCTGGGTATCAGGCTGTTGTTGACTATTTTGGATCAAAGATTCTTACTGATAATCAAACAATCAATCGTCGCAAGTTAGGTGAGATAGTTTTTAACGATCAAGCTAAGTTAAAGAAGCTTAACAGTTTAACCCACCCACTTGTTCATCAAGAAATTAAACGACAGATGGAGCAGTATCGTTTAAATCAAGAAAAATTGGTTGTAATTGATGTGCCATTGCTATTTGAATCTGGCTTTGAAAGTTTATGTGATGGGGTATTAGTTATTTCGATTTCTCCAGAGTTGCAGCTTAAGCGACTGATGAAGCGGAATAATTTCACTGAAAAAGAAGCTTTAAGTAGAATAAATAATCAAATGCCACTAAGTGAAAAAGAAAAAAGAGCTACCTATGTTGTAGCGAATACTGGTACAATAAATGATTTAGAGAAAAGATTATCCGATTTATTACAAAAGATAGGCAGGTAGAGAAGATGGAATGTCCAAACTGTCACAAGAATGCTTCAAGAGTAATTGATTCTCGTCCAAGCGATGAAAACAGAGCAATTAGACGACGTAGAGAATGTGAAAATTGTGGTTTTCGGTTTACTACTTTTGAAAGGGTAGAGCGATCACCTTTATTAGTAATCAAAAATGATGGGACTCGTGAGGCCTTTAACCGCGATAAAATTTTGCATGGTGTAGTGATGGCTGCGCAGAAAAGACCGATTTCAAGTGAGCAATTAGATACTTTAGTTGACCATGTAGAAAATGAAATTCGTAAGCAAGGTCTTAATGAGATTTCATCTAAAGATATTGGTAATTTAGTGATGAAAGAGTTAGCTAATTTAGATGATGTAGCTTACATTCGTTTTGCAAGTATTTATCGTCAATTTAAAGATGTTTCAGGATTTATGGAAGCCATGGAAGATATGATGGCTAAACATGATAAGGAGTAGGTAGCCTGTGTTTGAAAGTGCTGACCCTAAGCAGCCTTTTTATGTGGCTAATCAAATAGCTGTTAGTGAGGAAAATATTAAGGTTCTAACAACTCTTTTTGAACCCTTAGTAGGAATTCAAGGAGTGGGATTATACATAACTTTAACAAAGGAATTTGATGAAGTGCCTTTTGCTAAAGATTATAAAACCTTATATCAACTTCAAGATCAGACAAATCTAAAATTAGAGGATTTATTTTCTACATTGCATCATTTAGAAGCGACAGGTTTAGTTAAGACTTTTTTAGGTTCAAATCCTGTTCTAGGCGAAGTATTAATTTTTGAAGTTGAAAAAGTTCCTTCAGCAGGTGAATTTTTTCATACCTTTTTACTTTCAAGTTTATTACTTGAACGTGTAGGGAATGTAGCATTTAATCGTTTAGTAAAGAAATTTACACCACGTACTTTTGTCGGTTTAAAAGATGCTAAAGAGGTTACTAGTGGATTTTTTGATGTATTTCATTTAAGTGCTGAAAGTGCGATTGATGCTCCTGTCGAAGTTAAAGAAGCAGCTGGCGAAGTTCCTAAGGATAATAAGAGCAAAATAAAGCTGGGCAATGAACCAGTAAAAATTGATTGGAACTTTTTGGTAGACCTATTTGCGAGCTATCACATCGATAAGGGCGAAGTTTTAAAGCATCAAGTCGAAATTAAACAGATTATTGATTTTTATCATCTAACAGAGCAAGAATTTGTGGATACGGCTTTAATTACTATGTCAGCTGGTTCAGAAAAACTGAATATGTATGCAATTCAAAACGCTGTTAACGAGAACTTCGGACTTAATCGCAATAAAAAGATGGTTAAAAAGCAATTGCAACAAGTTCCTAAAGATGCGAATAGGACTATTAAGAAATTATCCCAATCAGATGCAGATTTACTGAAGGCTGTAGATAGTAAAGTGCCAACTGATTACTTGTATGAATTAAAAGAAAAAAAGGGTGGCTATATAACTGCAAATGAAAAGAAAGTCATTTTTCGTTTACAAGGTCAAATGGGACTAACTCCGCCTTTAATTAATATGATTGTTTATGCATGTTTTGAATATGATACTGTATTGACCGCTAATCTTGCAGACCGAATTGCTAATGATTGGCTTCAGCAAGGAATTACTACACCAGCTGAAGCAATTGCCTATCTAAAAGAAAGAAAAAATACGCGCAAGCGTCAGTATTATCGTGCACCTAAAAAGACTGTGCGTAAAACAACTGATTGGTCGAAGTATGAAAAGCAGAATCAGACTAAGAGAAAAACAATGTCTACTGAAGAAAGAAACCGAATTTTTCGCGAATTTGGTAAAAATGAATAGGAAGTGTTGTACTGGTGGAAGATATTTCTGAAGTAATTACACGAATTTTGAAAAAACGAAAATTAGATGAGGATGGTCAAAAAATTGCTAGAACGGCAATAAAGCATCCAAGTGTTCAGACATTTTTTAAACAAAATAAGGATAAATTAAATAAGGAAATTGTCCAGGCTTCGCTTCCTACAATTTTTAACTATGTTGAGCAGATTAAGGCGCCAAATCCTGTGATGAAGGGATACAAGCCTAGACTTTTTCTTAACGGTAATGTAATTGATATTACTTATGTGCCTACTCAAGATAAATTGGATTCTGAAGCAAAAGCACGTGCAGAGCGCAGGATTGAATTAATTGATTTACCAGGTAAATTGCGTCATGTCGAATTAGCAAATATCGATTCAACACCAGAACGTGACGCGGTTTTGGATGAAGTAGCCTTGTTTTTAGCTAATTTTAAGAAAAATAAGCATATCAAAGGATTATATCTAACTGGGGATTTTGGCGTTGGTAAAACTTATATTTTAGCTGGTCTTGCTAATACTATTGCTCGTCAAGGAAACCGAGTAGTCTTTCTACATGTACCATCTTTTATAGCTAGTTTAGGAAGTCATTTTCAAGATAATAGCCTAAATGATGAAATTGATCGTATTGCTTCTGCTCCCGTTTTAATTTTTGACGATATTGGAGCAGAAACATTAAGTGAATGGTCGCGTGACGATGTTTTAGGTGTGATTTTACAAAAACGTATGGATAATGTCTTACCAACCTTTTTTAGCTCAAATATGACCATGGATGACTTAATGGAGCACTTTGCTGAAATACGAAATAACGTAGATGAAGTGAAAGCCAAACGATTAATGGAGCGAGTTCGTTTTTTGAGTAAAGAAGTTTTTGTTGGTGGTAAAAATCGTAGAAATTAATTTAAAATTTCTCTTGCATCTCTTCGATGAGCTAGTATAATGAAAGTCAATGAAAGACATGATTTTCTTCAACTCAGAGACAGGAGCCTAGTTCTGGAAGCTCCTGATTAGAAGAGAACCCCAATTTCATTCCTGAAATTTTTTATATTTGGCTAGGTACCATTAACGACCTTTAGAGGAATTAATTTTTACGATTAATTCGAATTTCGGGTGGAACCACGTATTTTAACGTCCCAGCACTATTTTTAGTGCTGGGATTTTTTATTTGGAGGTAAAATTTTATGAGTTTTTCTGTAACTTTGCCAGACGGCTCAAAGAAAGATTTTGACAAGGCAGTTTCTGTTAAGGAATTAGCATCTTCTATTGCTACTTCTCTAGGAAAAGCTGCTGTTGGTGCAAAAATTAATGGCGTAATGAAGCCTTTAGATTACGTTGTTGATGAAGATGTTGAAGCAGCTATTATTACTGATAAGGATGAAGAAGGTTTAGACATTTTACGTGCTACTGCCGCATTCTTACTTGAAGCTGTTGCAAAGCGTAAGTACCCAGAATTACGTTTAGGTATGCATGAAGCAGATGAAGGTGGCTTCTTTGTAGATACTGATAAGGAAGATCAAATTAAGATCACTGAATTACCAGAACTTGAAAAAGAAATGCAAAAAGCTATCAAGAATGGCGAAAAGATTGAATACACTTCAATGAAGAAGAGCGAATTGGAAGATATCTTTAAAGATGACCAATTCAAGTTAGATCTTTTGAAAGATGAAAAGGACGAAGTTGCAGTTTATAAATTAGGTGACTTTGTAGACTTTGGTTTTGATGCTTTATTGCCAAACACTGGTAAAATTAAGAACTTCAAGTTGTTATCTGTTGCTGGTGCATACTGGTTAGGCAAGTCTTCTAACCCAATGCTTCAAAGAATTTTTGGTACTGCATTCTTCAAGAAGGCTGCTTTAGATGAAGATTTGAAGCGCCGTGCTGAAATTAAGGAAAGAGACCACAGAACTATTGGTAGAGATTTAGACTTGTTCTTTGTTGATCCTAAAGTTGGTGCTGGTCTTCCTTACTGGATGCCAAAGGGTGCAACTATTCGTCGCGTTGTTGAAAGATACATTGTTGATAAAGAAGTTGCTGACGGTTATGAACACGTTTATACTCCAGTTTTAATGAACGTAGATGCTTACAAGACTTCTGGTCACTGGGCACACTATAGAGATGATATGTTCCCACCAATGGACATGGGTGATGGCGAAATGCTTGAACTTCGTCCAATGAACTGTCCTTCACATATTCAAATTTATAAGCACCACATTCGTTCATACCGTGAATTGCCAATCCGTATTGCTGAATTAGGTATGATGCACAGATATGAAAAATCAGGTGCCTTATCTGGTTTACAACGTGTACGTGAAATGACTTTGAATGATGGTCACACTTTCGTAGCACTTGATCAAATTCGTGAAGAATTTGCTAAAGTTTTGAAGTTAATCATGGACGTATACAAGGACTTTGACATTACTGATTACTACTTCAGACTTTCATACCGTGATCCAAAGAATACTGACAAGTACTACGCAAATGACGAAATGTGGGAAAGATCTCAATCAATGCTTAAAGCAGCTATGGATGATCTTGGTCTTGACTACGTTGAAGCAGAAGGTGAGGCTGCTTTTTACGGTCCTAAGCTTGATATTCAAACTAAGACTGCTTTGGGTAACGATGAAACTATGTCAACTATCCAACTTGACTTTATGCTTCCAGAAAGATTTGGCTTAACTTATGTAGGTCAAGATGGTGAAGAACACCGTCCAGTTATGATTCACCGTGGTATTGTTGGTACTATGGAAAGATTCATTGCTTACTTAACTGAAATTTACAAGGGTGCATTCCCAACTTGGCTTGCTCCAATTCAAGCTGAAATTATTCCAGTTAACGAAGAAGCCCATGGTGGATATGCTGACAAGGTTCGTGCTGAATTAGCTAAGCGTGGATTTAGAGCCGAAGTAGACCACAGAAATGAAAAACTTGGCTACAAGATTCGTGAATCACAAACTCAAAAAGTTCCTTACACTTTAGTTCTTGGTGATGAAGAAATGAATGCAAATGGCGTTAATGTTCGTCGCTACGGTACTGAAGAACAAATTTCTAAGAGTTTAGATGACTTTATCGCTGAAATTGATGCTGATGTTAAGTCATACTCAAGAGAAAAATAATTTTGATAATTGATAGATAATAAAAATCCGCTAGGAAGAAGATCCCAGCGGATTTTTTGTATAGAAAAAATAACCATTTGTCTATGGAATGAAGTAAAACAAAAAGGAAAATTTGATTAGTTTTTAAGAACTCACAGCAGATGAGTTCTTTTTATTATGCATGAAATATCTTTAAAAAAATTGAAAGATCATTATAATAAAAAAACTAGATAACTAACTGGAGGAATAGAATGAAGGATTTTACTTTGTCACATAAAAGATGGCAACAAATTTTTGATGTGCAATTATTAATTACACTTATCTGGATATTTTTAGAGGCTCTATCTCATAATAAAAATAGTTTAGAGAATTTAATTCAAGGAGCTTTTTTTATAATAGTTTTTGGACTTAATTTATATGTTCAAAGAGCAAAAAAACGAATGGAATAATCTTTGAAATTGTAAGATGGCTAAATTTATTTGGCCTAAGTACTTTATTCCCAAGTGTGTGGGTAGAAATAGGTAATTACTGTTTAAAAAATGTCCCTCAGCTAGAAATTCTATGGGTTCTTTTGCTCTGGATGAGCTATTTAGTTTTACTATTACCTCTCGCAATTTTATTTGTGGGCAGCTTGAAGAATTGGTTTTTACGTTTAGTAGGGGTTGGTCTTCTAGGAACACAATATGGTCCTGATTCTTTATTAAAAATTAGCAAGAATTTACCGTGGCTCCATTCAATTACTAGCCAAGGAGTAATTGCAGCGTTTGCTCTATTAATTTTAGCTTGTTTTTTAGGAAAAGAGTGGGGATTTCATTTTAATCCTAATTTGAAGTTTATAAAAAGTAGTAATTTTCAATATTCAATTTTAATAATACTTTTGCTATTTGCATTTATTGATGTGTTTTACAATGCATTTATCAGCTATGATAAGCAAATTTGGACTGCATTTTTTAAATATTCAATCGATTTGCAGAAAAAATATGTTACCATTGCAAGTTTTACAGCTGCTTTAGAACCAGGCATTCTTGAAGAAACTGAAAGATATTTGGCTATTATAATTTTACTTGCTGGTTTTAAGCGATATCGTAGTTGGCGTGTACCAATAGCTATCTATGGTTCTGCGCTTCTTTTCGGATTATCTCATCTAGGAAACGTTGGTTGGAATGGTGAAACCTTTGAAGCTACAATTGCTCAAGTGATTGGAGTAATGGGAAGTGGTTTTTTATGGGCTGTGCTTTACCTTTATAGTGGGAAACTTTGGATACCAATGATTTTTCACTTCTTGATGGATTATCTTGCAAACTTGCAGAGTGGTTGGAATTCTGCAGGCTGGCAATTTAATGGCTGGCCTACAGATTACATTTCTGAAGTTCTAATGGTTTTAGTTCCATTAGCTGTTACAGTTTGGATGATGTATGGTAAAAGGCGAGAAGTATTAGAAGAAAATGCTGACCGATTGATAAATTTACCAGTGGAATTTAATCGATACCAAAAAATTAATAGTTGCATTTAATTACTTCTTGACGTAAATTGATTAGATGGTATAATTTAGAAGTTGAGAACAAGAAGAAGCTCCCGCTTCTCGCCTAAGTTAATATTACCTCTGGGCTGATCGATAATATCTGTTGATTAAAAGCGGGCGTTAACTTTGCCCGCTTTTTTCTTGTCCTCGAAATTAACGTGGAGGTGAATACTCATACCAAGAAATATGATCTTAAACGAAGATATTCGTGCTCGTGAAGTTCGTTTAATTGGAGTCGATGGCCAACAAGTTGGTGTCGTTTCTAAGAATGAAGCTTTACGTAAAGCAGCCGATGCTGACCTTGATTTGGTTTTGCTTTCTCCTAATGCTAAGCCACCTGTTGCTAGAATTATGGATTACGGAAAATTCCGTTTTGAACAACAAAAGAAAGCCAAAGAAAACCGTAAGAATCAAAAGGTTATGGCTGTTAAAGAAATCCGTTTAAGTCCAACAATCGAAGGTAATGACTTTGACACTAAGTTAAAGCATGTTCGTAAATTCTTGACCAAAGGCGCTAAAGTTAGAGTTTCTATTCGCTTTAGAGGTCGAGCAATTACTCACAAGGAGTTAGGTAAACAGGTCTTAGAAAAGATGGCCGAAGAAGCTAGTGACTTATCTAATGTAGTTACTAAGCCTAAGATGGAAGGTCGTTCAATGTTCTTAATGCTTGCTCCATTAAGTGAGAAAGACAAAAAGAAAAAGTAGTTAATTGGAGGAATAGATATGCCAAAGCAAAAAACACACCGCGCTTCAGCAAAGCGTTTCAAGAGAACTGCTAATGGTGGTTTAAAGCGTCACCATGCTTACACTGGACACCGTTTCCACGGTAAGACTAAGAAACAACGTCGTCATTTGAGAAAAGCTGCTATGGTTTCAGCAAGTGACTTAAAGCGCATCAAACAGATGCTTTCCCAAATGCGTTAATTATTTAGAAGACTTTTTGAGGAGGAATTTTAGATGCCAAGAACTAAAGGTGGAACCGTAACACGCGCTCGTCGTAAGAAGATCATGAAGTTAGCCAAGGGTTACCGTGGCTCAAAACACTTACAATTTAAAGCAGCAAGTACTCAAGTATTTGTATCACGTAAATATGCATTCCGTGACCGTAAGAAGCGTAAGAGTGAATTCAGAAAATTGTGGATTGCTCGTATCAATGCTGCTGCAAGACAAAATGGTCTTTCATACTCTAAGTTAATGCACGGTTTAAAGGTAGCTGGTATTGACATGAACCGTAAGATGTTAGCTGACATTGCTTACAACGATGAAAAAGCTTTTGCTGATTTAGCAGATGCTGCTAAGAAAGCTTTGAACTAAGAATATTAAAAGGCTGTTTGTCAAATCCTGTTGATGAATAGTTTTGAAAAAGAATCAAGCAACT
>NZ_AYZG01000041.1 GCF_001436695.1 Lactobacillus taiwanensis DSM 21401 | reverse complement strand
GTTTTCAAGGTACTACCGTTGTCTCGTGACAACTTTTATATTATATCATGTCTTTTAAGTTTTGACAAGAACTTTTTTTAATTTTCTCCTCTCTCTCAAATGACAACTTTATAATATTATCATCTTTTGCTCGCTTTGGCAAGCTTTTTTTTGAACTTTTTTATTCGCTCTTTTCGCTTGCCTCAAACAGCATGTATTACT
>NZ_AYZG01000040.1 GCF_001436695.1 Lactobacillus taiwanensis DSM 21401 | reverse complement strand
CTCATTGATACCGAGTTAGATAAGCTCTCGCTCATACTTACTGAGTTGCTTAAGCTGTCGCTCATGCTTACTGAGTTACTCAAACTTTCGCTCATGCTTACTGAGTTACTTAAGCTCTCACTCATTGACACTGAGTTACTCAAGCTTTCACTCATACTTACTGAGTTACTTAAGCTTTCGCTCATACTTACTGAGTTGCTTAAACTTTCGCTCATTGATACTGAGTTGCTTAAGCTTTCGCTCATGCTTACTGAGTTACTTAAGCTCTCACTCATTGACACTGAGTTACTTAAGCTCTCGCTCATGCTTACTGAGTTGCTTAAGCTCTCGCTCATGCTTACTGAGTTGCTTAAGCTTTCACTCATTGATACTGAGTTGCTTAAGCTTTCACTCATACTTACTGAGTTGCTTAGACTTTCACTCATTAACACTGAGTTACTCAAGCTTTCACTCATTGACACTGAGTTGCTTAGACTTTCACTAATTGATACTGAGTTGCTCAAGCTCTCACTCATTGACACTGAGTTGCTTAGGCTCTCGCTCATGCTTACTGAGTTGCTCAAGCTTTCACTCATACTTACTGAGTTACTCAA
>NZ_AYZG01000039.1 GCF_001436695.1 Lactobacillus taiwanensis DSM 21401 | reverse complement strand
TAGTTGCTTGATTCTTTTTCAAAACTATTCATCAACAGGATTTGACAAACAGCCAATTTTTTGTAGATATAGCAGTTTTTGATTAGATTAATAAGTAATTAACTTATCTACATTCATTGTTTCATCGTCTAATTTATAAGTCTTTAGCTCAAAATCATTTTCAAAGTTGCAGTAGTAAGTCTTAGTAGCAGCAGAGTAACAAGCAGAGTAGACAGTATATTCATCACTACCTTGATTGTTGACAACACTACCCTTAATCATGGCAACTGACTTCAAAATATTAAAGAACTTAGCAACATTAGCTTTTTCGCCTTTAACAGTTGGATAGTTGACATTTAAATAAGCAGCTTTAACAAAACGGTCGGCTGGGATGCTATCACCAGGTAAACCTAAACTACCAGTGCCAACGCCCCATGGAGCTACTTTTTGACCATTCCAGCTTTGAGCGCTAGCATCATGTGGATCTAATCCAGTGTAGTTACCAAGATTAGTTAAGTGCCAGTTGAAATCTGGACTATTAGTTAAAACACCCAATTTATCTTCAAAAACTCTCATGCCATATTGCTTTGAAACTTCAACTATAATAGCTTCATCTTTATCACTAATAATCCAGTGAAGAGGAGCTACTGCAAATGATGAGTTAATAGCTTCATTTACTAAGTTAACATTCTTTAAGGCGTCTTTAACGTCGCTAACTTTGGTAAAGTTTTGAGTAACCCATAGCATGATTTCATAAGATGCTAAGTTGACTTTGCCCTCAATTGGACCGTCGCTAAATTTTGCAAAATGTGGGAAATTCAGACCTGCAATACCTAAGCCATCTTCGTTAAAGCAGTCGAAATATGATGGATAGCCATCAATCACAATTCCCATACCAATAACTGCTTTTTTAGTCTTGGTATCATCTAAGAATTTATAAGGAAGGGGATAGTTACGAGGTGTAATAATTACGCCTTCGCCATAATCTTGACCTACGTCTAAGTTACGACCAAAATATAAATTTCCTTGATCATCTGTAAATCTTAAACCAGTACACATTTCAAAAATCCTCCTTTTAATTATTTAGTAATAGATTGAGCTTGTTCAGCAATATATTTCTTTTGATATCTCTTAATTTGGATAACGGCAAATACTAAAATGATAAAACCAATTGCAACAAAGGCAATCATAAAGTACCAAGCAACAGTGAAGCTAGCCATACCTTTGATGACACCGAATAATGGAGCACCAATGGCATATCCAATGGCATAGGCTAAACCTACATATCCAAGCATTACTCCCTGATCTCTAGAACCAAACAGATCTTTCGCCATGAAAGCTGGGCCAGACATGTAACTAAATACAGCTAGTCCACAAAAGATAGCGTAAGCAATACCGGCAACCTTACTTACATGAGAACCATAAGGCTGGAAACTGATAAAGACCATCATTAAAATAGATAAGATATACATACAGCCAGCATAGGCCATTGATTTTGCTGTACCAAATTTATCAAATAAGAAACCACCAGAAACATTTCCGATTAAACAACCGACACCATACATTGATCCAATTAATCCAACATCAGTTAGTGAAAGTTTTGTATCCAGAAATGCTGCATAATCTTCGTTTAAAGAGGCTAAACCTAAACCAATAATTAAAAATCCAAGACTAAAAATCCAGAACCATTTCATTTGTAAAACTTGTTTACTAGTCCAGCCTTTAAATTCTTTGGCTTTAGCTAATTCTTCTTCTTTCTTGCTTTCAGCTAATTCTTCATCAGAAACAACGATTTCGTCTTTCTTAGGAGTTCTAATAAAGCAAGCAATAATTACACCGATTATTAGCAAAGTAACCGCAAAGATAAAAAATGGTGCCATCGAAATCAAGTGACCTGTCTTGGTGTTACCTGTCATGTAGTGCTTTAAAATGACTTGAGTTGTTGGTTGTAAAAAGATATTCCCAATAGAACCACCACAGAAGGCAATTCCTAGAGCAGCGCCACGGCCCTTTGCTGGGAACCAGTGGTTAATAACCCATGGCACACCTTGTCCTGAGAAGAAAGTTGAACCAACCATACAAATAATGGCTGCAATATAAAAACCAGGAAGTTTTGTACTAATTCCAAAAATTACGTAGGCAATAGCGGAAAGACCAATACCAATTAAATACATAATTCTGAAATTTACTTTTTCTAGTGCTTTACCAATAAATGGTGAAGCAATTGAAGCAAAGACTGCTCCAAACGTGAAAATCAATGTATACGATGCTAATGTGAAGTGGAAAGTATTAACTAAGGGGTGGATAAACAAAGGCTGAATGTTTTGAGCAATTCCATAAGGAATAGCTTGGGTTAACATACAAAGGAAAACCATGAAGTACTTGTAGCCTTTGCTTACTACTTTATCTTTAGTAGCAGCATCACTAGACATATAATTACCCTCTTTCTAACTAATTACTTATTTAAAATAATATTTGGCTTGTTCACGATAATATTTTTTTGAATTTGTTTAATTTTAATAGCTGCAAAAATTAATAATATAAAACCAATTGCAACAAAGAAGGTGGTACACCACCAAGCAACGGTAAAGCTAGTGGCACCTTTAATAACACCAAAGAGTGGGGCACCAATAGCAAAACCAATTGCATAGGCTAAACTAATATAACCTAGGTTAACCCCTTGTGCTTTGGCACCAAATAAATTCTTAGCCATAAAGGCAGGCCCAGACATATAGCTAAATACTGATAGCCCGCTAGTAAAGGCCCAACCCATACCAGCATATAAGTTAATGCGATCTCCATAAGGATGTGTACTAATCAGGATCATCATCAAAATAGCGATGATCAACATGATTCCTGCATAAGCCATGGATTTAGCAGTACCGAACTTATCAAATAAGTAGCCACCAGAAATATTGCCGATAATACCAGCAATCCCGAAGACTGAACCAATCATTCCGACTTCTGTTAAGGATAATTTAGTGTCTAAAAAGGCTGCATAGTCTTCATTTAAAGAAGCGAGCCCTAAACCAATGATTAAAAAGCCGATACTAAAGACCCAGAACCATTTCATATGAAGAACTTGTTTACCGCTCCAACCTTGAAATTCATGGGCTTGTTTTTGAGCAGCTTCATTCCGATTCTTTTTAACTTCTTCGGCTGAAGCAAGAACCTCATCCTTCTTTGGCACTCTAATAAAAGCAGCAATAATTAGACCAACAATTAAAAGAGCAACGGCAAAAATGAAAAATGGAGCCATTGAAGTTAAATGTCCAGTTTTAGTATTGCCCGTCATAAAGTGCTTCAAAATTTCCTGAGTAATAGGTTGTAAGAAAATATCACCTATTGAACCCCCGCAGAAGGCCAGACCTAATGCAACACCACGTCCTTTAAAGGGAAACCAGTGGTTTATAATCCATGGAACACCTTGCCCAGAATAAAAGGTTGAACCAACCATACAAATAATTCCGGCTAAATAGAAACCGGGTAGTTTCGTACTAATTCCAAAAATTACATATGCTCCAGCTGAAAGGCAAATACCAATCAAATACAAAATTTTAAAATTAACTTTCTGTAAAGCTTTACCAACCATTGGTGAAACTAGAGACCCTACGACAGCCCCAAAAGTAAAAATTAAGGTATAAGAAGCTAATGTAAAGTGAAAAGTATTAACCAGAGGGTGAACAAATAAAGGTTGAATTAATTGAGCAATCCCATAAGGAATGGCTTGAGTTAACATACAGAGAAATACCATAAAGTATTTGTAGCCTTTACTGACCACCTTGTCCCCATCTTTTCCCATCGTATCTCTCTTCTTTCTGATAAAATACTATTAACTTTATAACTTGAATATTATTAAACTCGTGAGCTTTGATTATAGCCATTTATATTGTAGTCTACTTAATTGAGTAAAGCAAAAATAACGAATTATTATGTTATTAAATGAATGTAATAAAAAACTATCTGATTTTTATCAGATAGTCTAAAAAAGATTAGTATTTTATGTAACCTGCAATATCATCGTAATCGAAATTATAGGTTAATTTTTTGCCATATGCCTTTTCATATGCGTTTTTCTTTTGCATATAATCAATATCGCGCATTCTTTTAGCATTTTGATCAACAGTAAGACGATCAATAGGATAAATTGTTGGAAGTACATGAAGAATGTAGCGAGTTTTATGGAATTTAGAACTATTTTTTTCCATTTCAGGAAGATCTTTAATTTCTACAAAGCATGAAACAATTGGCACGTTAGCCTTTGCAGCATAATAATATGCACCTTTTTGAAGAGGACGAGGTTTGCGGTAGTTATACCACATTTCTTGTTCTGGGTAGATTAAAACCCAACCTTTTTTATCAAAAACATGTTGTAAATGCTTAGAAAATTCACGTCCTAAATATTGGTAACTTTGAACGATTGGAATGGCATTAATGTTATTCATTAAAAAGCCAAAAAAGCCAGGTAGTTTTAAATTAGAATCTTCAATTACAATATAGAGTTTTTTATGGCACTTATTAGCTAATTTTTTAATTGGTAAACTATCGGTTTGCTTAAAATGATTAGTAGTGACAATTGCGCCATATTTTGTTTTTTTTGCACGCTCTTTATTTTTGATTTGCGTATGAGCCATCAAGATTAGCGTATCAATATTAATGATTCCCTGAGCAATGATATTTTTTAATTTATGACTAAGTTTTTTTTGTTGTTTCCAATAGTCATTAACGAGCTTGATTCTTTCACTCTTGGTTAAAATAGGATCACCTAGTTCAACTTTAGCGTGCATTTTTCCTTTTTTGACGGCTGCTTTGATATTTTCAATAACTTGTGCACGATTTTCGCCAATGATCATAATTTAATCCTTTCGCCTTTGTTTTTGACTTGAATCCAATTATTAGGATCAACTACTGTGATATTTTCTTTTTCAAGCATGTGGTCTAATTTAGCTCGATCTTCTATCCGTTGTTTATCAGCATAATTATCTAGTTCTGATTTTAATTCTTCATAAAATGGAGTTGTTTTAGCATATTTCCAGAAATAATCTTTATATTGTACGTCTTTGAAGTGCCAAGATTTAAAGAATAAATTATAGTGAATTAAGTCTGGATTAGAAATGGGATCAGTATTTTCATTAGGCATTGCACTCAGCGTGGATCAAGAGCCAGTGCATCTTTGATATATTTCACCAATTTATCCACATATTGAATTGAAGAATCGGTACAAGCACCGAAGAGATTACTACCTAACTCGGTATTGTAAAGCTTAGCAATGTCGTCAACTACAATGGTGTCACTATCACTGTAAATGGCTTTATCATATTGCGGAAATAACTCTGGAATGAATAAGCGATAAAAAATAGACATCATGAAAAAGTTTGCACGCAGATAGTTTTCTTTTCGATTTTGAATTGGTTTTACTAATTCTTCGTCAATATGGAAAAATTTGACATGTACATAATTATTGCTAAAATTTGCGAGTTGCTTTTTATACTCTTCAGAAAGATCTTGATTCAAAAAATCGTATAATCTTTTTCTGAGTTTGCATTTTTGACTAGTGAATTAAGTGAAACTGTCGCATATTTGGTGAAATCATCACTAATACTATAAAAACTGGAATAGTTATTTTTGTATCTCTTTATATTTTGACAGACGTAGTTTTCTTAACTTTTGCCCAAGTGACGTCTTCATCTTTGATTTGGTCGACTTTTTTAATCATCCACTCTAAGTCAGCGCGTGCTTTTTTACGGTCTTCATCAGTAAAGTCAGCCAATTGCTTTTTTAATTCATCGTAATATGGTGAATTTTTAGCAACATCCCAGAAATATTTACCATATTGAACATCAGCGAAATGCCATGGCTTAAAGAAGAGATTATAGTGAACAATTTTAGGATTTTTAATTTCATCCATATGTTCATTAGGCATTGCATCCCATTCAAGTGGTAAGTGATAAATTTTATCTTCACAAATTTCGTTCATGTAAGCTTGGTCAGGATCGATATTATCGAAGTGATATTTTTCAATTAATGAATAGAATTTATCAACAAATTTTTTATCTCTAAATGCCTTCATATTAAAGAGAATCACACCGTTGTTTATATATTTCTCTGGTGGAAAAATTCCTTGGCATTCCTTAATATAAACTTGAAGTGGTTTAATAAATCTAATTGACATATCGGGAACACTAGCAAACATATTGTCTCCAATTTCGGTATTGTAGAGTTCTGCAATGTCGGTACAAATAATAGTATCTGCATCTAAATAAACAGCCTTGTCATATTGAGGAAAAAGATTTGGAATAAATAAACGATAGAAAATTGACATGGTAAAGAATTGAGCACGTAAATAATTTTCTTTACTGTTGTGAATAGGAGCTACCATATCATCATCGATATGAAAGATATTAACATGAATATTTTCAGTAGAAAGATCCTCAAGACTCTTTTTATGTTCGTCACTAATGTTTTGTACTAAAAGAGTAATTGTGTAATCTTTGTTTGGGTCAGCGTGGTCAATTAAAGATTGAATTGACACGGCTGCATAGGGGGTGTAGTTATCACTAATTGTATAAAAAACAGGTATCGTCATCATAAAACTCCATATCTAAAATAAATTTAGGACCGCTTTAATTGTGGTCTTAGTTTTGTGTACTCCTTAAGTAAATCATCATATTCATGTAATTTCAAGACCCCATGAACGCGCTCAATATCCCATGGTTTAACTGTAAGAGTGTGAAAATAAGGTTTAAAGCGAAAACTAGTTGTGAAATGCTGAATTTTAGTGTCTGGACGCAAACGGTATTGTTCATTGTAACAACGTGGTGCAATCTTTTTCTCAGTAGCAAGTTTATTTAAAGCTGATTGATCGGGAAGAAGCATTTTTTTATCGCTCATTTTTTCTCTTACTTTTGCAAAAAGATGAGTTTTTTTGATTTCAGACATATTTAGGAGCAAGACTCCTGAATTTAGATAATCAAACGTTTTATGAGTATGAATATTATGAAAGAAAAAGCGACCCCAAAAATCAAGAACGCCAACTAATTCTGTATTTGTTAGATCCTGGTCATAAAAATCACTAATATCTTTGCGGATAATAATATCGTCATCTAAATATAAAATTCGGTCGGGAATTTGTGGAATTTGATCTGCAAATAAACGAAGCATAGCATACGGAGTAAAACGGGTTTCCATGTTTGCACGTGGAGGCTCTTTTTTGAACAGTTCAGTGCAGTCGATTAATTCAGCAGTATTATTTGGATCTTTTTCTTTAATGATTTTTTTGATTAAGTTAAAAGCTTGCTCGTTAAAAGCTTCATATCCTTCTGCCTGCATAGTTAAGATATAGAGGTGCAGGGGAGTAGAGGCGTTTTTTAATAAAGATAGAGTTGCAATTAAAATACCATCTTCGGCGTGAGAGTCACCGCAAAATAGAATATTCATTTTATCCTCCAATTTCTCGTTTTTGATACTGGTAATACTGATAGTTGCTCATTTTAGACCGCTTTTTTAATTGGTGAAATACTTGATCGTGAAGCTTTTTTTGTTGTTGCTTTTTAGTTAAAGTGGTATCAGGGAAAAATGGGCCATCAATATAAACAGTAATTTTGGGATGTTTTCCATATTTTCGTTTCTGATAAGTTGTTGTCATTACAAAACTTGCTTTATTTGCTTGGACAGGAAAATTAAAACTGGTTTCTGAAAATGGTCGAATATCTGTAAAGTAAGGCCAGATATGAGCTTCTGGATAAATAACTATATGAGCGTTTTCTTTAGTTAACGCTTTAACTGCCTTAAGCAAATTAATAGCTTGTTTAATAGTTTTTCCTACAGGTAAGCCACCATAAGGTAAAAGAATCTTGCCAATTACTGGAATTCCCCAATTTGCTTGATTAGCAATTGCATAATAATTTTTCCAGCCACATAAGGTTAGAGGCATGAAAACGTCGTTAAGCATCTGCGTGTGGTTTTCATAAATAAAATAACCCTGATCCTTATATTTGACTAACTTATCTCTACCTATTACTTTGACATGCATTGCACCATAAGTAAAAAGATAAGCAAATCCAGTAGCCAAAAAGCGCATAACGTAATTAGGTATATTTTGTTTAATTATTTGGTAATTATCAGGTAGAGTAAAATCTTGTTGTTTACTTTTAACAACATCATCAGTTAAAGAATTATAGTAAATAGTTTTGTGTTTAGAAGGTTTATTATTCATGGTATTAATTATAAAAGAAGTTTAAAAACAAAAAAAGACATCGCTTATGCGGTGCCTTTAAAATATGGGTGGTCAGGGGATCGAACCCTGGACCCACGGATTAAGAGT
>NZ_AYZG01000009.1 GCF_001436695.1 Lactobacillus taiwanensis DSM 21401 | reverse complement strand
TTTTCGCTGATTGTAAAATTAAATTGAACACTTGATAAAAAATAAAAAGTCCATTCGGACCTGTTTGATAGAATGTAGTTACCACACAACATTTAGAAACGAGGTCAAAATGGACTCTTTACATTCTACCATGAATCAGCACATTAAAGGCAAGCATTTATCATTCGAGGAAAGAGTTATTATTCAATTGCGTTTGAAAGATGGCTATTCTTTGCGTGCCATCGCCCGTGAATTAAACTGTTCTCCTTCTACTATCAGCTATGAGGTTAAGCG
>NZ_AYZG01000038.1 GCF_001436695.1 Lactobacillus taiwanensis DSM 21401 | reverse complement strand
GGCTGTTTGTCAAATCCTGTTGATGAATAGTTTTGAAAAAGAATCAAGCAACTAAAGAATAGTTGTTTGGTTCTTTTTGTTTGATGATATTTTCTTCTAGCCTGATTCTAATTAATAAATGTCTAAAATTACTGTATCCGTAAGCAGTTCGTTCAATTTGCTTAATCTTGCGATTGACACCTTCAAGACAGCCGTTGGAGTAGCTGGAGGAGATACCATTTAGAATGCCAGTATAATTGTGCTCAAAGGTTAGTAATGTTTGATGCATTTGCTTGCCTACAGCTT
>NZ_AYZG01000037.1 GCF_001436695.1 Lactobacillus taiwanensis DSM 21401 | reverse complement strand
AATCTACTTGGAGGAGTAAGAATGAAAATAAAAAGTTGGATGTTAATGCTAATAGCGATGGGGTTTTGTTTTCCCCGTTGCTATGGTTTATATATTAGAGGGAAAATGTGAACAAATTGTGACGTTTTTTATTAAAAAAGTTAAATTTACTAAAGAAATAGAATAAATTATAAACTTGCATCCCAAAGATTGTTTCCTAGCTCATTTAGGGAGAGCAGTTTGTCCCATAATTTCTCTTCTTCAGGGATAAAAGTAATATTGTCAGAAAATTTTACGACAGGTGCGCGATTAAAGAAGTATTGAAGTTGACCGGTGAAAGCAACGCCATTGCTTGATTTAATAGTTGTTAGACTATCTGTAAGGAAGCTAGTGAATTCTGAACTTGGGTTTGTTTTATTAAGCGAGTCGACTAACTCAGGTATTGTAGAAATAATTACGTCTTTAGAAACCATCTTTTTCACCTTCTGTAGATTTCAATAAATTTAGGAATTATTCTTTGTAAGATAATCGTATTATGAAAGTACAATTTGCATAATTTTTTAGGTAAAAATACCGTATTGGTATGACTTAAATAAAAATGAAATACTAGCTACTAATAACTGATTAATAGTGAGGTGTTTAGCGAAAGAAAATCAATATTAGTGAGATTGGTATGGTATAATTTGTATATAAATGAAATCGTTTTTACAAAATTTTTATATGATAGAAAGTTGGTATTAAATTATGTATCAAGAATATATCAACTTACTTGAAGCATTTAGATTAAGCTTGATGGCAGAAAATGATCCTGAAGTTAATAAGATAGTTGAACAAATAAATGAAACCGTTGCT
The DNA here is from genome assembly GCF_001436695.1 of Lactobacillus taiwanensis DSM 21401. GTDB lineage: Bacteria > Bacillota > Bacilli > Lactobacillales > Lactobacillaceae > Lactobacillus > Lactobacillus taiwanensis. The sequence continues at coordinate 373 of NZ_AYZG01000037.1, read as the reverse complement.
AATCTAAAAACAGGAAAATATCGCGCGGTCGATCTAACTTCACAATTATTTGATGTTGTTAGTTTAGTTGGAAATTTAATGGCGTTTAATGATTTAAAATTGAATGCCTTTCAAAGTAAAGTTTAGAATAAGTTAAGGGATGCCACCTATCAAAGATATACTAAAGATGGAAATTTCCTTAATCATTATCAGCACGAGAAAAGAGAATCCGGATTATGGATTCTCTTTTTTAATGCACTAAAAAGAAAACGACCTATGCTGGGAAGTGCATAAGTCGTTTCAAAGATAGATAATCAGCCCGAGGCTGATCTTGTTATTATTCAATCTACTTGGAGGAGTAAGAATGAAAATAAAAAGTTGGATGTTAATGCTA
>NZ_AYZG01000036.1:411-1246 GCF_001436695.1 Lactobacillus taiwanensis DSM 21401 | reverse complement strand
AATCCATGGCACGTTAAGAGTGGTAAAGCAGAATTTGCTTCAGCTAGTGTAGAACAGATTAAGGGTTACGATTCATACGTAGATGGTACAAAGGCAACCGAAGTACCAGCAGCTGCAGTAGTTGAAAAAGATGGCGTCCCACAAAATGGTGCAGCTGTTAATGTAACTTACACTGCTAACGAACATACTTTAGTAATTAATTATGTTGATGGTAATGGTACTGTAGTAGGTACTTACAATGTTCTTGGTAAGACTGATGAAACTGTTAATGTTGATGTACCTGGACATGTTCCAACTAACTGGAAATTAGTTCCAAAGCAACAAGTTATCGGATCTTACAAGTTCGGTTCAGATGATCCACAACCTGTAGATTACAAGGTTGAACACGGAACTATGGATATTACTCCAACTGATCCAAGTGTTAACCCAACTGATCCTAAATACAAGGATATGTTCACTACTGTAAGTCGTGACATTTACCAAACTAAACCAGGTGAAACTAGGACTAAGATTGATACTCAATACGTTGATTTTGGACGTAATGGTGTTGAAGATCTAGTAACTGGTGTAGTAACTGTTACCGGAGACTGGAAAGTTGGTAAGATTGAAAACAACAAGTTCGTTGAAGGTGGCAAAGCAGAGTTTGCTTCTGAAAATGCTCCACAAATTAAGGGCTACGACTCATATGTTGATGGTGTTAAGTCAACTGAAGTGCCAGTCGCATCAGCACTTAAAGATGGTCAACCAGTAAATGGTGCAGCTGTTAATGTAACTTACACTGCTAATGAACATACTTTAGTAATTAATTATGTTGACGGTAATGGCACTGTGGTAG
>NZ_AYZG01000036.1:0-337 GCF_001436695.1 Lactobacillus taiwanensis DSM 21401 | reverse complement strand
CTAACTGGAAATTAGTTCCAAAGCAACAAGTTATCGGATCTTACAAGTTCGGTTCAAATGATCCACAACCTGTAGACTACAAAGTTGAACATGGTACTAAAGTCGTTCCTGTTGACAAGAATAACAAAGATACTTACCGGAAGATTACCCAAACCATCCAAGAAGTACCAGCTGGCAAGACTAATGCCGATATGCATGTTGTAAGAACTGCTTCAGTTGAATTTGAACGTACTGGTGTGAAGGACTTAGTAACTGGTGATATTGCTTGGAATGCATGGAATTCAAACAGCGAAACTTTCCCAGTTTACAACATTAAAGAACAAAAGGGCTATGACAG
>NZ_AYZG01000008.1 GCF_001436695.1 Lactobacillus taiwanensis DSM 21401 | reverse complement strand
GCAGATTCATTCCTAAAGGAGAAGCAATAGCTAACTATTCTTTACAAGACATCATTAATATTGAAACCTAGTGTAATTCTTTGCCAAGAAAGATACTGGCCTATCATCCACTAGATGAAATCTTTGAAAGAGAATTAGATCTAATCTATCAAGTAGCTTAACCAAAAGTGTTCAATTTGTTATTGCAATTTGCGTCTATAATAAATTTCGGCTTATAAAAGGACTATTACTATGCGAATTAACGACCATAAAAATAATTGGTGGCTTGCAGATATTGGTGATTATCTAAAAGTAATTGCTAATGGATGCGTAATGCTTCAGCCTATTATTGCTTTATTTTTAACTCTTCCTCTAAATTTTAAAAAACAACTTTTCTTAGCTTCCTTATATAATTTTGTTAAATTTACTTCTCCGGCTTTTATTTTTGGAATAGTTTTTACCATAATTCGGATAACTGCAAAAAGACCAAAGTTACCACTGAAAACTTACTCACTCAATCAATGGAATAATAACTTTTTTCCTACTTTCGCTTGGACTTTGGCTTACTTAATCTTAATGCCTAATTTACAGCAACATGGGCATTTTCATAATATTCCTACTTTTATTTGGCAATTTTTTAGTGGAAATGCTGCACCACATCTTTGGTATAGTGTAATGATGTTGCAATTTTTAATTATTATGCCTGCGATTAAGGGAATATGTGAATGGGTAAAGCATTCTTACACTAAACTGATATTCGTTGTAATCATTTCAGGAATTATTTATTTTAGTTGGTTACTTTTTTATGATTACTTTGTTTTAAATAATCTTTATCATTATAATTGGTATTTGTTAGATAGATTTTTCTTAAGTTTTTTAATTTTTGGACTTTATGGTGGACTTAGCTGGAATTTTCATGAAGAAATACAAAATTTTCTTTTTAATTATTGGTGGATTGTAGTAACTATTTATTTAATTACTTATTTTTGGACTCGCAGGCTGTTTATAAGTTCATCTAATATAACTAATTTAACTAACGATAGCTATTATCTACCTTCAATGGCCATCTATGCTTTAGCTGTTATATTTTTAATTTATTTAATTTGTATTGCGCAAAAAGTTTTCAATATGAATCGTAGTCTAAAAACTATTCATTTCTTAGCTTTTTATGCGTACCGAGCATTCTTAGCTAACGTTTTCTGGGATCGCATTTTATGGAATTACTTTAATTTTAAACACCTTGTACAAAATAATATTTATGTTGGCATAATAATCATTTGGATGGCTACATGGATTTTATCTTATTTATCTGTATATTTAATTCATCAAATTTGGCTTAAAATGAAATATAAATGCTCTCTTTCAAAATAGCTATATTGATAAAATAAAATATGAAACCACATAATTTATTAATTTCCTTCTTCAATCTTAATTTTGTGGTAAAAGTTAAGCTACAAAAAAGCGCTCTAAGGATTAAATTCATCTTTAGAGCGCTTTTTTCTAAGTTAATCGTCTAAACTATTTGTAATTTATGTATTCCTTTTCTGAAATTTTTCATAGTATTTCTTTAGCAAATCTAAAATTTGCTTACCAATTACTGTATAATCATTTGTTAGTAAATTAGCCTCCGATACTCTTAGCTCACCTGCTTGTGCACCAAAACCGACACCATCTACCAGAACTACCCTCCCCATTTTTTCAGCTAATTCTAGTAAAAAGTCTACTTTTTGAAAATTATTTGCCAAATAACTTCTAAATTTCTTTCCATATAACTTTTCTGCAAGCTTATAAATATCAATTCGCTGATTGTAAAATTAAATTGAACACTTGATAAAAAATAAAAAGTCCATTCGGACCTGTTCGATAGAATGTAGTTACCACACAACATTTAGAAACGAAGTCAAAATGGACTCTTTGCATTCTACCATGAACCAGCACGTTAAAGGCAAGCATTTATCATTCGAGGAAAGAGTTATTATTCAATTGTGTTTGAAAGATGGCTGGTCGCTTGATGTGTGCAGTAATCGTGCTACTGCTGTTGGCGCATTTAGCAGCAGAGATGTTGTCTGTACTAAGATTCTTTACAATTATGTCGACCAAGGTCTATTAGATATACATAATTACGACTTGCCTGAGAAGCTTAAACGCAATACTAAGCTTCATCGTGTTCGCAAAAATAAGAAAAAGCTTGGTAGAAGTATTGAAGAACGTTCAAAAGAAATTAGTGAACGTAATGAATTCGGTCATTGGGAATGCGATTTGGTTCTCGGACATAAAACTAAAGATGATGAGGTATTGTTAACTCTATCTGAGCGCATGAGCCGTGAGTTTTTAATTCTTCGTATTCCTGACAAGACTTCTGTCAGTGTTATGCAGGCCTTTAAAGAACTCCAAAGGCAATACAGCGAACATTGGAATGATATTTTTAAAACCATTACCACTAATAATGGCTCAGAGTTTGCAGATCTTTCCAACCTAGAAAAAGCATCCAATACACTGTTTTACTATGCTCATCCTTACACTTCTTGTGATAAGGGAACAGTTGAAAGACATAATGGACTCATTCGCAGATTCATTCCTAAAGGAGAAGCAATAGCTAACTATTCTTTACAAGACAT
>NZ_AYZG01000035.1 GCF_001436695.1 Lactobacillus taiwanensis DSM 21401 | reverse complement strand
AACCATCGACCTCACGCTTATCAGGCGTGCGCTCTAACCAGCTGAGCTATAGGCCCCTTTTCCTTTGAAGCGGGTAACGAGAATCGGACTCGCGACTAAAGCTTGGAAGGCTTTCGTTTTACCACTAAACTATACCCGCAACTTCTTGCTTCCTAATGGCGCGAGACGGAATCGAACCGCCGACACAAGGAGCTTCAATCCTTTGCTCTACCAACTGAGCTATCGAGCCATTACGGTCCCTACCGGATTCGGACCGGTGATCTCCTCCGTGACAGGGAGGCGTGATAACCCCTACACCAAGGGACCATATTGCGGGAACAGGATTTGAACCTATGACCTTCGGGTTATGAGCCCGACGAGCTACCAGACTGCTCCATCCCGCGATGTTTCTATATAAAAAAAACCAAGATCCTATGGACCTTGTAGGACTCGAACCTACGACCCGACGGTTATGAGCCGTCTGCTCTAACCAACTGAGCTAAAGGTCCAAGCTTACCTCTATAGCGGCGGGGGGGATCGAACCCTCGACCTCCCGGGTATGAACCGGACGCTCTAGCCAGCTGAGCTACACCGCCATCCTGTAACTTTCTTCTAAGCTACAATCGGGAAGACAGGATTCGAACCTGCGACCCCCTGGTCCCAAACCAGGTGCTCTACCAAACTGAGCCACTTCCCGAAGTGTGCACCCTGAAGGATTTGAACCTTCAACCTTCTGATTCGTAGTCAGACACTCTATCCAGTTGCGCTAAGGGTGCATCATTATATGCCGAGGACCGGAATCGAACCGGTACGGTTGTCACCAACCGCGGGATTTTAAGTCCCGTGCGTCTGCCAGTTCCGCCACCCCGGCATGATAATGATAAGCGGAAGACGGGATTCGAACCCGCGACCCCCACCATGGCAAGGTGATGTTCTACCACTGAACTACTTCCGCATTCTTTATTCAATTTTTATGCCGATTAAAGGACTCGAACCTTCGACCCCCTGTTTACAAGACAGATGCTCTACCAACTGAGCTAAATCGGCATGGTACGGGTGGTGGGACTTGAACCCACACGTCCGAAAACACTAGAACCTAAATCTAGCGCGTCTGCCAATTCCGCCACACCCGCTTGAGTTTTTCTGGGCCAATGAGTCGTGGCAGGCTCGAACTGCCGACCCTCTGATTAAAAGTCAGATGCTCTACCAACTGAGCTAACGACTCAATGGAGGATACAGGGCTCGAACCTGTGACCTCCTGCTTGTAAGGCAGATGCTCTCCCAGCTGAGCTAATCCTCCATTTAGCACGGCGACTACCTACCCTCGCAGGCAGTTTCCCACCAACTACTCTCGGCGTTA
>NZ_AYZG01000034.1 GCF_001436695.1 Lactobacillus taiwanensis DSM 21401 | reverse complement strand
ACAGACAACATCTCTGCTGCTAAATGCGCCAACAGCAGTAGCACGATTACTGCACATATCAAGCGACCAACCGTCTTTAAAGAAATGTTTGTGGACATAGTGAATGAATTGAATTTTCTTGAGAAAGTCTGATTTGCGCCCGCAATTTTTACGATGAGCTTGATATACATCATGTCCTTGAGAGGCCTTATATCTTTTGACTTTGTTTTACAGTACCACGCTTAACCTCATAACTGATAGTAGAAGGAGAAGAGTTAAGTTCACGGGCAAATGAATAATAACTCGCGCTTCAAATGATAAATGCTTGCCTTTAACGTGCTGGTTCATGGTAGAATGTAAAGAGTCCATTTTGACCTCCAATAGAAAGTTTTTGTAGTTATTAACATTCTATCAAACAGGTCCGAATGGACTTTTTATTTTTCTAAAGTGTTCAATTTAATTTTACAATCGGCGAAAAATTTACGATAAATAATATTTACATGATTTTCTTTAAGAGCATATAAAATATGTCTATCTTCTACTGGCCTATCTGTAACAACATAGTCGAGACAATCAAGACTGCAAAGTTTTACAAAGTTATGATGATTTGAAAATTTAGTATGATCCAAAAGGGACAATGACAATATCTGAATTATTGATCATTGTTCCTTTTATTTGTGTTTGAGTGATATCAGCCATGTGAAGATGATGCCTATCTATTGTGCTGGAAGAAATAGATGTATTAATTTTTAGGTGAGTTATACATAGCAACAATTTTCTCTAATTTTTCATTAGGAATTATCTTTAAATTTCTAATAAATTCTGTAGCTTGCTCTAGAGTACTGCCATTATCCATTTGATTTTCAAGAATAACTTTAGCTACATCGATTTTACCCTCTTCTTTTCCTTGCTCTTTTCCTTGTTCTCGTCCTTCTTTTATACCGCTTGCATCCCTTGCTCATATCCAGCTTTTCCAGCGGCTTGTTCCCGTTCTAGCATTCTTGTTTCGTAAAGCATAATCTTTTCCCTCGTTTCTGGATCTTCATTGATTTCTTTAATTCTTCTTTGCGCATAATCAAAATAAATAATTATAAAAAATGCTCAGGATATAAATTTCCTAAGCATTTTTTACTATTTATACATAGCAACGACTTTTTCTAATTCTCCATTAGGAATTATCTTTAAGTTTCTTATATATTCAGTAGCTTGCTCTAAAGTACTCCCATTATCCATTTGGTTTTCAAGAATAACCTTAGCTACATCAATTTTCCCTTGCTCATATCCAGCTTTTCCAGCAGCCTGTTCACGTTCTAGCATTCTTGTTTTGTAAAGCATAATCTTTTCCCTCGTTTCTGGATCTTCATTGATTTCTTTAATTCTTCTTTGCGCATAATCAAAATGTTTATTTAATTTAACTGGTTCATTATTCATCAGTTTAGCTAATGCTTTTAAATCTTCGCTTTGTCCTTTAGCTGAAACTTGTGAATTAATAATAATCTTTGTCACGCCATCCTGCAATTGTTTCGACTTATCTTGATCAGAGTAAGTGTGATAAGACTCATAAAATTTATCGTCTTTCTTTGGTTTGAAATTGCAGAGAAAAATAATATAGGCGTCTTTCAAATTTCGATAGGTTTTTCCTTTATTTAAAGTATAACGTAAATCAAGTCTGGAAAGGTAGTAACCAATATCGTCCTGATCCGTTGTTTGCATTTCGATATTAAACACTCGTCCTTCATGGTCTGTGACTAGTACATCAAGTCTAACTTCTTTAGCTTCGTTCTTGCGCTTAAGATTATTAATCTCGACCTACTTGTCTAACCAATCAATTTTTTTAATTTTCAAATCTGGAATGATGATTTCTAGCAAATACTTGCAGAATTCTTTGTTTTCCATCACCATCCCAAAGACCTTATCTTCCGTGAACCCAAACCAGGGCTCGATTTTCTTTACCATATGAGTAAGTCCTCTCTAAAGATATTTGAGGGGCATCCCATATGTTTATTACGCAAAGTGGAGAGATTTTTTATAATTAATTTGTAGAATTTATTCGAGAAAAAAGCATATTCCAATATAAAATCAGAATATACTTTTTCACTCTAATTAATAATGTACTTTAACAAATGATTATTATTGGCTTTTAATCTTCTTCAGCCTTAAAACCATTAGCAAGGTTAGGTTTTCTTCTACCAATTAGCCAAACAATTAGCAGACTAAGTATACCTTCAACAGCAATGTAGATTCCACGTCCAGATAAGTGTTTTAATCCTCCTAGGTAAATTCCGAAGATAATTGAGCCCATAATGATTGCAATCATTGAAATCCATTGAACCTTATCAAAAGCAATACCATATTCAATTTCTCGGTGTCTGATTCCAGGCAGAATTGCTCCTAAACCAATCAAGACGATTACAGCAACAATATTAATAATTAATTCATACCACCAAATATTGCTTCCTTCCGGTACATCTTGTGGCGTGATTCCCATGATCGTGGCTATAGCAGTAACAAGAAGGAGCGCTAGCCCAACAGCATAGGCAATTTTGTCGTTTTTAATAAAGACATATTTTGAAGGAAACTTTTTCGAATCTTTTCTGATCCGCATAAATGAGTAGAAGATCCAGCAGGTAACACCTGGTGAAACAATTGCGTTTAAGTTAAGTAACCAGTTAAAAATATCGTTCATGTTAGGCAAAAAGATACCTAAAATCATAATGAATGATGACAAAGCTACAGTTAATATATACCCGTTAATTGGTAAACCATTCTTATCCTTTTTTCTAAGGAACTTAGGCATATAACGACTACCAGTATCAGAAATTAACATTCTAGTCATTGCATCAAGTAAAACTGCTAGCAATGCACAGTTAAAGAAGAAAGATGTCCAAGCCCAGAAGTAGAGAAGAAAATTGCCCCAACCATATTGGTGGCCAATCATCTTAAAGGCATAGTAAGCACCGTTCATTTTTAAGTCGTTAGGCAAGTGGTTTGCGTTAAAGTAAATTCCTAAGGCGAATGATCCAAATATTGTTAAGAATGCTGTCATTGCTGCTAAAGCAATCATCGCTTTAGGAAAGTCATATTGTGGCTTCTTCATTTTAGTTACATAAGGCGCAACTAATTCGGCACCATTCATTGCATAGATTAGCATTGCAATTGTTGAGAAGTAGTGCCAGTCAAATTTAGGAAAGATATCTCTCCAAGTGAAATTGGTGGTTGCCATATGACCACCTGATTTTGCCAAACCTACAAAGGCAAGGACAACAAAAAGAATAGTCATAATAACCATTAGTCCACCACCAATGGTTGACAAGAACTCCATTGAATTTGAAAAATGGTGTTCAACAATGATGAAGACAATAAAAGTTACAAAGGTTAGGAGGGCAAACAAAGAGTTGGGAATTTGATCCTGAAACTTTTCTGATCCAGTAAGAGCCCAACCTAAGTCAACAATAACTTCATTAGCTGAATCAACAGCATAAGGAATTGAAGCTGCCCAATAAGTCCAAGCAGTGAAATATCCTAAGAATTCACCATCAGTTCCACGTACCCATGAAGAAAGTCCTCCGCCTTCAGTACTAAAAACTGATCCTAATTGTCCCACCATTAAGGAATAGGGAATAACATAAAACAGAACCATAACGATCCATGAGAAAATAACCGCCATTCCTTGGTTTTGGAAATTGTACATTATGTCATCTAAACCGATAACAGTACAGAGTGCCATCAAAAATAAAGTTTGCCAAGAAATAAATTTCTTGTCAGGGTTTAAATCTTTTAATTCATCCACGTTTAAAATTTCTCTCTTTTCTACTAGTAAAATTGTATACAGCGATTTTACTAGAAAAGACTAGGCGATTTATTCTTAAATTTTATATTCATAAATTGCTACTTTTCCTCTTAATATTAATATCCTTAACTATTTTAATAATTATGAAGGTGTAGGACTAGGAAAAATGTAAAAAAATAGCGTTTCTCAATTTGGAGAGACGCTATTTAAAATTATTTATATAGATCAACAATCTTAGATAGATCATTATCGGAAATTATCTTCAAATTTCTAACAAATTCAGTTGCTTGTTCTAAAGTACTACCATTATCCATTTGGTTTTCAAGAATAACTTTTGCAGTATCAATTTTTCCTTGTTTGTAAGCATCTTGTTCACGTTCTAACATTCTTGTTTCGTAAAGCATAATCTTCTCCCTCATTTCTGGATCTTCATTGATTTCTTTAATTCTTTTCTGTGCATAATCGAAGTACTAACTGGTTCATTATTCATCAGCTTAGCCAAAGCTTGTAAGTCTTCACTTTGGCCAGCAGCTGACTTTTGTGAATTAATAATAATCTTTGTTGCTCCGTCATGCAATTGTTTTGATCGATCTTGATCTGTTGTTTGCATTTCTATATTAAATACTCTACCTTCGTGATCGGTAACCGACACATCCAATCTGACTTCTTTTGAGTTATCTTTTCTCTTTGGATTATTAATCTCAACTTGTTTATCCAACCAATCAATCTTTTTGATTTTCAGATCTGGAATGATAATCTCAAGCAAATATTTACAAAAATCTTTATTTTCCATCACCATCCCAAAGACTTTATCTTTGGTAAAGCCAAACCATGGTACAACTTTTTTCTTTGTCATATCGAACCGCACTTTAAAGTATTTGAAGATTAATCCCATAGTTTATTACGCAAAAAGAATAATATTTTTTATAAAAATAGCGTTCCTCCAAATTGAGAAACACTATTTTAAATTATTTTGCAAGATTTCTAACGACATTCAAATTAAACAAAATCAAATTCAAGACCACAATGCCTGCTGTGACAATAAATACCATGCTGTAGCTTGAAATACCGGCAATAAAGGAACCTAGAAGAGGTCCAACTATATTTCCAATATACATTGCACTCTGGTTCCATGAAAAAATTCTTCCCGTTACAGCAGCTGGTGAATTCTTAGTTAATAAAGTTTGAACTTGTGGGAAGAGACAAGCATCGGTAAAGCCTACTAAAAATCGCAAGATACCAAGTTGAGTTGTGTTGTGAACAAAAGCGGTTAAAAAGAAGAGGATTGTAGCTCCAATAAAACCACCAATAATTATTTTGTGGGTACCAATGTTATCGCCCAAAGCTCCAAAACGAGAAGCAGCCAAAAACGTTGCAATACCAGGAAGAGCAGCAATAACTCCAGAAACGAAAACAACATCTCCGTGTCCATTCATTAATTGCTTAACATACAGTGAGACAATTGGATTAATTGAGTTATTAGCTGCTTGAATAATTAAAGTTGTTAGTAAAAGTCCAAAAATTAGAGCAGGAGAGCGGAGAGTTGCGATAACGCCACTGGCCTTATCTAATTTCTTTTCAGTAATCGGCTTAAAACCTTCTTCATGAACAAAGAATAGTGAAAGAAGGAAGGAGAGTAACAATAAACCGCCTGTGATAAAGAAAGTAACTCGGTAGCTAAATGCAGAAGCTAGCGCACCTCCTAAAAATGGCCCCAGTAAGTTGCCGGCAGTGAAAGAAGAAGCCATTGTTCCTAAAGCCTGACCGGATTTTTCTTTTGGAGTTTCTGTAGCAATTAAGGCATTTGAGTTAGAGACAAAACCAGCAAATACTCCTTGCAACATCCTTAGGAAGAACAATTGCCAGACATTAGTTACTAATCCCATGCTTCCAAGAACAATTGCCATTCCTAAAGAAGCTCTTAGAATCATTAATTTTCTGCCTTTTTTATCAGCTAATTTTCCCCACCAAGGAGAAATAATGGCTGAAACAAAGTATACACCTGAGAAAATAAATCCAGACCAAAAATTTAATTGTTGGTGAGTAAAATGACCCAAGGTATCAATGTAGAGAGGTAGAAAAGGCATAATTTCGGAAAAAGCAATTCCAGCAATAAAAACTGCAATTGAAAGGATATAAAGATTCTTTTTCCAAATTGGTTTATCTGATTTTTGCACCATCTTAATCCCCCAACTTTTTAAAATCTATAGTTTGTTTTTTCAAAGATATTTTGCCTACCTTGAAGCCGTAATTTAATATTTTTTTATAAGTTAAAAAGGAGTGATCGATTGGTAGACCTGCAATTTTTTTAATTTGATCAGAAGATAGTTGGAAATCTTCGTCTTTATTATCTTTAATGTATTTCCACAAGGGTTTGAATTTACTCATTAATTTTGCCTTTCTTTAAATTTGTTTTTCTAAATTAGTTGAAATTCTCTCAAGCTTTAATAAAGTTTCGGAATCAACAGTTCCAACTAATTTATTTACGTCATCAAAAGCATCGTTTACTTGATCAAGAACTTCTTTACCAGCGGGAAGCAGGAACAATTGCTTTTTTAAGCCGTTTGTAGGATCTGGTCTTCGCTCAATCATATTGCGCTTTTCTAATAATTTAACTACATTGGTAAAGCTTGCTGGTTGGTAAAAAAGATAATCAGCTACTTCTTTTTGAATGCAACCAGGATGTTTTTGGATATATCTTAAGACATGAGCGTGTGACATTCGTAGGTTAATAGAAGCTAGTTTTTGATTGATCAAAAGATTTTCTAATTTGCCAATATGATAAAGTAAATTTGCTAAGGGTCTTTTTCTCGTAGGTATCCTTTCTAAGTTGTAATTACAACTATCAATTTAAAATAAGTATAGCGCAATTAATTGTAATTACGACTAGTCCCTTTTTAATTCAAGAGATCAGTAACCTTAGAAAAATCATATTTACGATAGTGTAATGCTACTTTTTTAGCTTTGAACATTACACTATGAATATCGCTAGAAGAATAGGCTAAGTAAAGACAATGAATAAGAAAATAAAGACACGAAAAAAGCAGACATTCTGGGGGATTAGAAGTCTGCTTTTTAATGTCGTATGTTATTTTGGGAGAATAAGTAAGGGGGGTAGAAGTTCCCTTACTTATTTAATAGAATACCCTTATTTTTTTAAAGAAGGTTTAGTATAAGATTTAAAATTTACAAAGAATTTCTTTAAAAAGTTTAAAGACATAAATATAATTAAAATAAAAGCGTTTGTGAGAGGAAAAATTATGAAAAAAGAACAAGAAATTCAAATGTTAAAAGAATTTTCAGATGCAAATTCTACATCTGGCTTTGAAGAAGAATTTGTAAAATTGTTTTCTACTTATGCTAAAAATACTGCTAATATTACAGGGGTGATTTAATGGATTGGAAAAGCTTTTTTAGGAAGATAACAATTACATGCTGGATGCTATGTTTGATTAGTTTTCTGGTTTTGATAGTTCGCTATACTGCAAGTGATATTGGTTCATTTTTTGCATGGGATTATCCGTTAATATGGGTATTTATACTGGGATGCGTTTTCTGTGTTTTGGCGATTTTTTGGCCTAAGAAAAATAAATGAGGATGAAAAAATAGGAGGTAGATTAAGCTCTACCTCCTATTTTTATCGTTGATTTAAATTAGTTATTCTACACGAGCAATTTCATCATGAACCTTAATATTGTGTGAACCTAAACTGGGCTCTTGACCGTGAAGATTAAATTTGACATTAACACCAGGTCTAAATAGAAGTACATGTGTTGAACCACCAAAGTGGAAAATACCTAGTTGATCACCTTTATTAATATGTTGTCCCACTTTAACCGTTATTTCATTACCAGATACTTCTGCCATTCCTACAGCAACAAAGCACATTAATCCAATCTTTGGATTATCAGCTTTGATGAAAATAACAGCACGTGATGCAGTTTCGGTAATATAAGCTTGAGAATCATTAGGAGCAGCTGGATCAGGACCATTAGGATTTTCAAAGCCTTGTGGTAAAGTTTCAGAGTAATAAGAACCATATAGGTTGTAGGCTTTAACTACTGTTCCGCTTACTGGACTATTCCATCTGTGGTAACTTAATGCACTAAGAAATGCTTGATAAAGAGTACCACCAACAAATTCTGAAGTTAATGGATCATTATGGAGTAGGTCAATTAATGAATATGGTTGTCCTTTAATCCAGAATTTAGCCTTTAAAGGTAGGTTATGAGCAATGCGATATGGTGCTGACTCACAAGCGTTAGCAATTGAATCAGGATCGTCTGCATTAACAACTGGACGAACACCAGGATTAAATGTCCGGGTAAAGAAGTGATCCCATGAAGTAAAACCATATTGTTGATCAATATTATTATTAGGACAAGCAAAAATATCATGAAAATCTTTGCCATAGGCAGCATCACACATGCTCTTTAATGCTTCATTTCCAAGCCATCCTTCTTTAGATCGATTAAGTACATACGTAGAATCAGGAGATTGTAAAAACTTTCCCCAGTAATCTAAAATATCACGTAATTTTTGGTTAACCCGTGGATCCATAAAGGCAACATATCCAGCCTTGGTTGCCATTGGATAGTCGAGAATTGCATTAATTGGGAAACCAACTAATCCAGTAGTATTAAATTTAGGAGCGCGGTGCATAACACGATTAATAACTCTTAGCATTTGATGATAGTTGTGAACTGCTGGAGTATCCATTGGCGTTTCAACATATTTTGCTGGCACTTCTTCAAACATCATGTGGAATAGATTCCAAAGATATCGATCCGATTCAATTAAATCTTTTAGTGCTTGAACAGGTGGTAAAAGGGCTTGATCTTGTTCTGCTTCAGCTTCTTTTAGCACTTTCTTTAACCAGTTGTTGTAAAATTCCTGATCACTTGGTAACCATTGTCCAACGTTAAATTTTACGTCTTTTTTCATTTTAAACACCTTTTTAATATTAATAACTATAATGAAATCTTCTTAGTAACTAGTAGATATACAGAGATAACAGCCAAAATACATATAATAATAGCCAATGCTAATTCCCACTTGTTAAATAGAGGGGTACCTTTCTTGTCGTATTCTTTTCTGGCAAAGTAGTAGAAGATTATGCCTACAGCATAAATAATTGTCGAAATTAGTAGGTAATTAAGTCCTGCTGCATATAAGAGCCATAGACAATAGATAGTTGATAAAATACCTATGAATAAACTCTTATTACGTTTATGAGAATCGTTTGTAAAAATTTCACGTTTTTGCGCAATTTTCCATAAGTACATTGAACTCAATAGATAACAAGGTAAAATTATTACCCCAGTAATATCGATACATGCTAGATAAACGTTATTAGCTGTTACTACTAATATCATGAACAAGGACATCAAAACGCTTGAAATATATAAGGATACACTAGGCACCTTTTTCTTGTTTTCATGAGCAAAGAATTTTGGCAATACATGTCCTTTAGCTGCAGCATATGGAAGCTGAGCCATCATAACTGTCCATGCAACCCATGAACCACCAACGGAAATAATTACAGAAATTGTTACGAAGTCTATGAACCATGGACCTAATAAGTTTTTCATTAAGTAAGCTGTTGATGGGTCAGTGAGTTTAGAAAGAGTTGGTTGGTGATAAATACCATAAGCAACAATACTAATTAGAATGTAGGCGATTAATGAAATTAAATAACCCATTACAGTTGCTTTACCAACATCTTTAGGATTTTTAGCGTGGTTAGAAATAACGACTGCACCTTCAATACCGATAAAGCACCATAACGTTACTAACATAGGAGCCTTAATTTGACTAACAAAATTTCCTAAATGAAGACCTTGTCCCCAGAATCCCCAGAAAAATGTTGGGAAACGGAAGAAGATTAGCATACAAATTAAAATGATTCCTAAACTAATGAACTTGATGATGACTGTAATATTGTTAAGAAATGAGGCTTCTTTAACACCATTAAGAACTAAAAAATTATAAATCCAAATTAAGACAATACCGAATATAACAGTTGGCCATTGGTGTTTAAGCAAGACCGGAAAATAACGACCGAAGGAGTCATTAAGCATAACTGCATAGGCCACGTTTCCTGTAATTGCTTCAATCCAATAACCCCAGGCTGAGTTAAAACCAACGTATTTACCGAAACCAGCACGTGCATAGGAATAAATACCAATATTTAAGTCTGGTCTCTCTTCAGCTAGGATTTTAAAGGTAAAGGCAAGTCCAAACATACCAATACCAGTCAAAATCCAAGCAATGATGACGGCACCAAGTGAAGATGAAGCAGCCATATTTTGGGGAATATCAAAAATTCCTCCACCAATCATGGCACCGACAACCATCGCAATTAAGCCAAAGAGACCAATTTTACGACTGTTAGATTTAGTCATTATGAGATCTTCTTTCTCTTAATCAATAAAAATTCATCCTTATTTAACACGAGCTATTTCTTCACGAACTTTAATATTTGAACTGCCTAAACCAGGTTCTTGATCATGTAAATTAAATTCAACTTGAGTTTCAGGTCTAAATAGAAGTACGTGGGTTGAACCACCGAAATGGAACATCCCTAGTTGATCGCCCTTGTTAACGTGTTGACCAACACGTACAGTGATTTCATCACTTGAAACTTCTGACATACCTACAGCGACAAAGCACATGAGACCAATCTTTGGATTATCAGCCTTAATGAAAATAACAGCACGAGTGGCCGTAGCAGTTAAGAAAGCCTGTGAATCGTTTGCAGCAACAGGATCAGCACCACGTTCATTTGCAAAGCCTTGATATAGACTTTCGGAGTAATATGAACCTGGTAAATTATATGCTTTAACAATAGTTCCACTAACAGGACTATTCCATCTGTGGTAACTTAAAGCACTTAAAAATGCTTGGTATAAAGTTCCACCTTCAAATTTTGATGTCCATGGATCGTTATGAAGAAGATCCATTAATGAATAGGGTTGTCCTTTAATCCAGAACTTTGCTTTCATTGGTAAATCACGGGCAATTCTAAATGGAGCAGATTCACATGCATTAGCGATTGAATCTGGATCATCAGGATCTTGGACAGGACGAATGCCAAGATTGAATAAACGAGTAAAGAAATTATCCCAGGAAGTAAAGCCTAAATGCTTTTCACGATCATTTGATTTACATTTGAAAATAGTTGTGAAATTATCGCCATCGGCTACTTTAGACATTTCGTTTAATGCATAGTCACTTAACCAACCATTTTTAGAAGTGTTAAGAACATAGGTAGATGCAGGAGTTTGCAAATATTTGCCCCAATAATTTAATATATCTCTTAATTTCTCATTGATTTTC
Source organism: Lactobacillus taiwanensis DSM 21401 (assembly GCF_001436695.1). Classification (GTDB taxonomy): domain Bacteria; phylum Bacillota; class Bacilli; order Lactobacillales; family Lactobacillaceae; genus Lactobacillus; species Lactobacillus taiwanensis. The sequence goes on along the minus strand of NZ_AYZG01000034.1, from coordinate 150,513 downwards.
GGATTCATGAAAAATACATATCCAGCTTTAGTAGCCATTGGATAATCCAAAATTGCATTGATTGGCGTTCCGACCAATCCAGTAGTATTAAATTCTGGAGCTCTTTGAATAATACGATTGAGCATTAAAAGCATTTGACGATAATTTCTTACTTGAGGAGTCCCCATCGGTGTGTCGACATATTTTTCAGGAATTTCATCAAACATCATTTGAGTAATATTGTACAAGTACCTATCAGACTCAATTAAATTTTTTAAGGCTTGAACGGGAGGAAGTAACTTTTGGTTTTCTTCACTTTCTGCTTCTTTTAGAACCTTTTTTAACCATTTATTATAGAATTCTTGGTCACTTGGTAACCATTGTCCTACATTGTATTGAATATTCTTTTTCATAATTTATACCTCTATTTATGAAAAAATTAATAACATTTAGAAAAAGTGCACTTTCAAGTTAAAGGTAGCATTAAGGGGGGGGTGGTCAAGGATCTATAGACTTTATTCTAAAATTATATATAACAATCTCTTTTTGAAAGCAAAACAAAAAGAACGATGAATTTTGTTCATCGTTCTCTTTGTTTTGTCAAATTTAAATTGTAGTCTTTACTCTATGTGAGCAATTTCAGATCGCACCTTAATATTATTACCAGCAATACTTGGGTTTTGTCCATGAAGGTTAAATTTAACATTAGTTTCAGGTCTAAAAAGTAGGACGTGAGTTGAACCACCAAAATGGAACATGCCTAATTGATCTCCCTTATTAATGTGTTGCCCTACTCTAACAGTAATTTCATCACTTGACACTTCTGACATACCAACTGCAACAAAGCACATTAATCCAATTTTTGGATTGTCAGCTTTAATAAATACTATCGCTCTAGTGGCAGTAGAAGTAAGGAAGGCTTGTGAATCATTAGCAGCTACTGGATCAGCTCCTCGTGGATTTTCAAAACCCTGATATAGGCTTTCTGCGTAATAAGTTCCTGGTAAATTATAAGCTTTGACGATAGTTCCAGATACTGGGCTGTTCCATCTGTGATAGCTAAGTGCACTTAAAAATGCCTGATATAGAGTACCACCTTCAAATTTAGATGCCCATGGGTCTCCATCTAAGAGATCAACTAAAGAATAAGGTTGCCCCTTAATCCAGAACTTAGCTTTCAGCGGTAGGTTATGAGCAATGCGGAAAGGAGCAGATTCACAAGCGTTAGCAATTGAATCGGGATCATCTGCATTTTGAACAGGACGAATTCCAGGATTAAATGTACGTGTGAAAAATTTGTCCCAAGAAGAAAATCCTAGGTGTTCAGTTTTATCGTGAGTAGGGCAGTTAAAAAGATTAAAGAAATTATCGCTGTAAGCGGCTTTTGACATTTCGTTTAGGGCGTAGTCACTTAGCCAGCCATCTTCTGAAGTATTAAGAACATATGTTGAATCTGCTGTTTGAAGAAATTTTCCCCAATAGTTTAAAATATTTTTCAAACAAGCATTGACTTTAGGATTGTTAAAAAATACATAGCCAGCTTTAGTCGCCATTGGGTAATCGAAAATAGCATTAATAGGAGTTCCAACTAATCCAGTTTTATTGAATTCAGGTGCTCTTTGAATAATTCGATTAAGCATTAAAAGCATTTGTTCATAATTACGGACTTGTGGAGTACCAGTTGGTGTATCTACATCATTTACTGGAATTTCTTCAAACATTAATTGAGTAATATTATAAATATATCGATCAGATTCAATTAAATGTTTAAGAGCTTGAACAGGGGGTAGTAAGTATTGATTTTCTTCGTTTTCTGCTTCTTTTAATACTTTATTAAGCCATTGATTAAAAAACTTTTGATCAGTAGGCAACCATTTACCTACATTGTATGGAATTGTTTTTGACATAATTTTGCACCTCTATAATTATTAAAAGACAATGTTAAGTCTAAATAATGTGCACACTTTCACTATCACTATAGGCTCAAATAAAAATAACGTCAAAAAATAAAAAGCAGTATTCCAAATTAACATATATTCATAAAATTAAATTAATGATAAGAATTGTTACTAAGAAGGCGATATCATATTTATGGAAGAAAGTTACTTTTTATACTAAATATAAATATATAGGAAAGAAAAATCATGGAACGAATACTAAAAATTAACTAATTTCTACGCGGTGGAGATTATAATCCTGAACAATGGTGGGACGAACCAGACATTATTAATCAAGACTTCGCACTTTTTAAACAGGCGGATATTCATACAGTAACTGTAGAAATTTTTTCATGGGCAAAGTTAGAACCAGAAAAAGAATGGATCCTTTTGCTGGGTTTGACTATCAAAAGGTGGCTAAGCATGTAGATCTTATCTCTTGGGATTCTTATCCAGCTTGGGGTAATGACAATCAGACGACAGAAGAATTAGGCAGAAATATTAGCCTAATTCATAACTGCTTTAGGAGTTTGAAACATCAGAACTTTTTAGTAATGGAAAATACACCACAAACAGAAGATAATTAGCGGTGAAGTTGTTCTTAATCCATTTGGAAGTAAGATTTATAAAAAATAAATAGATAAAATGAGTATCTTTAAAAGTAAAGATACTCATTTTTTAATATGCTGCTCTATACCAATTTGACTACTTATTATAAATAGGTATAAAATGAACCTTTCTGTGTGAATAAAGCACATAAAACAGAAAGGATAGTTTTTAATGAATAATTCGACGACAGAGAAGACTTTCTTCGGACAGCCTCGTGGCTTGTCTACTCTGTTCTTCACAGAAATGTGGGAGAGATTTAGTTACTATGGTATGCGTGCTATCTTACTCTTCTACATGTACTATGCGGTAGAACGTGGCGGCCTTGGCATGAATGAGACTACGGCTGCCTCCGTTATGTCTATCTATGGATCATTGGTTTACCTTTCTACGGTAGCTGGTGGTTGGCTAGCAGATAGAATTTGGGGTGCAAGAAGTACTGTCTTCTTTGGTGGTGTCCTAATTATGATTGGACACATTATCCTAGCTTTGCCGATGGCAGAACTTGGCTTGTATATGTCAATTGCCTTTATTGTGGTTGGGACAGGATTGCTTAAACCTAATGTTTCTGACATGGTTGGTGGTCTATACTCATTAGATGATCGTAGACGTGATGCAGGTTTCAGTATCTTTGTTTTTGGTATTAATTTAGGTTCTGCTCTTGCTCCATGGTTAGTTCCTTGGGCAAGTGAAGGTTTTGGTCTTAACTTATTTGGAAATCATTTTAATTTCCATGCTGGTTTCTCTTTAGCAGCAGTTGGGATGTTCTTTGGCTTAGTACAATATGTTTGGGGCGGTAGAAAGTATCTATCTGATGATGGGATACATCCAACTGATCCGATTGATCCAGAAACTCGTAACAAAATCTTGAAGAGAATTGGTTTAGGAGTTTTAGCTTTAGTAGTAGTATTAGGATTAATGGCTGCCTTTGGTCAGCTGAGTGTTGATAATATCATTACTTTAATTACTATTGTTGCTATTGCCTTACCAATTTATTACTTTGTTTTAATGCTTAGAAGTCCAAAGGTTACTAAGGAAGAACGCTCAAAAGTTTGGGCATATATTCCATTATTTATTGCGGCTTCTATTTTCTGGGGAATTGAAGAATCTGGTTCTGTTGTTTTAGCCTTATTTGCTGCTCAAAGAACTGTTCTTCATATTGGAAGTTGGCATTTTACTGCGGCTAACTTCCAAACACTAAACCCAGTATTTATTATGATTTTAACTCCATTCTTTGTTTGGTTATGGGATAACTGGAAGAAACAACCAAGTGCAGCTGGAAAATTTGCAGCTGGTTTAGTATTTGCCGGTTTATCTTATATGTGGATGGCACTGCCGGGTATGCTTTATGGAACCAATGGACGCGTTAGTCCATTCTGGCTAGTGGGTTCATGGTTTATTGTGGAAATTGCTGAAATGCTTATTTCTCCAATTGGATTATCGGTGACGACTCGTTTAGCACCAAAAGCTTTTCGTTCTCAAATGATGAGTCTCTGGTTTTTAGCAGATGCGACAGGACAGGCTATCAATTCACAAATTGTTAGATACTACTCAAGTAAAACGGAAGTAGCTTACTTCTTAGCAGTTGGTGTTGTAAGTGTCTTGTTTGGTATAGTGATGTTCTTCTTTACCAAGAAGATTCACAATTTGATGGCAGATGCTGAATAGCATAAAAATTAAATAGGTAATTAAAAGATTCGATAATTTTCGAATCTTTTTTGCTTTATAGAAGCATAAGATTCTATTATTTTGAATGCGTTTTATTAAAGTTTAGTAGTATATCGTAATACAATATCAATTGAATAAGATATGTTATTAATATGAAAGTGTGATATCTAATGATAGAAAATAATCACAGTGCATGTACATCAATTTTAGTAGGAAAAAATGCTACCACTGATGGCAGTATTATAATTGGTCGTAATGAAGATGATAAGCCAAATTGTGCCAAGCATTTAGCTTTTCATGAGGAAAAAGATATTCCTAATAATCATTTCAAGTCTAATTTGAATAAGTTTGAGATGGATTTACCAACTCATAGGTATGGTTATTCATCAACTCCTAACTGGAGTGATAAAAAGGGTGTTTATGAGGAATCCGGCATTAACCAATTTGGTGTAGCAATGAGTGCTACTGAAACTACGTATGCTAATGATCAAGTTCAAGCATATGATCCATTTAAGAAGACTGGTATTATTGAAGAAGCAATGGTTACGTGTATTTTGCCTTATGTAAAGACTGCGCGTGAAGCTATTGCACGCTTTGGCGAAATTATAAAGGATCATGGTGCTGGCGAATCTGACGGCATTTTATTTGCTGATCCTAATGAAGCTTGGTACTTTGAAATTGGTACTGCTCATACTTGGGTAGCAGAGCGTATTCCAGATGATTGCTATGCTGTTGCAGCTAATGAATTAGCAATTCAAGAAATTGACTTTAATGATTCTGATAACTTTATTACTTCACCAGGTTTACAAAAATTTGTTGAAGAAAATGACCTATGGCCAAATGGTAAACCATTTAATTGGCGTAGAATTTTTGGAACTCATAACTTATTAGATGCAACTTACAACACTGCTCGTGTTTGGACTGGTCAAAGAATTTTAAGTCCTTCGATCAAACAAGATCCAAATAGTTTTGATCTTCCATTTATCCAAAAAGCTGATCATCCAATTTCTATTACTGATGCTCAACGAGTATTAAGGGATCACTATGATGGAACTAAATATGATGTAGCAAATCCGGTAAACAAAGATACTGCTATTTATCGTCCAATTAGTGTTGACTTTACTGAAGAGTCACACTTACTGCAACTTAAGGATAAGGACTGGATTCACTGGTTATCACTTGGCATAACTTGTCAAAATGTATATGTTCCTTTCTACCCACAAGGTAGTATTGTTCCAAGCTTTTATAAGCATGGTAAGGATAAGTATGCTTCAAATTCAGCTTATTGGATTTACAAGGAAGCTCAAGTTTTGGCTGACCGTTCATGGAAAGATTATGGTTTGCAACTATATCAAACTAGAAATGCTACTCAGCAAAAATTGAGTCAAATGCGTCAAGAATATGATGTCAAGATTGACAAGGAAAAGGACGCTAAGAAGAGATTAGCTTTGATTAACGAAGCTAATAAAGAATTAGCACATACCGCAGTTAAAGATTATCAAGAATTAATTGGTAAATTAATTACCAAGGAAATAAAGAAGTCTCCACTACACTTTAGAAGAGATCCAGATTTATAATTTTAGATTGTAAATTTATAAAAAGCGTGTAGAATGAATTCTGAAGAAATAATTGAATGACAGAGAGCATTCATTTTGGAGGAATTTAATATGGATACAATGGTTAAGCACAGACATAGTCTAAGTAAAAATCAGAAGTGGGTTATTGCATCTACTTCTTCAGGTTTTGCTCTTGAGAATATGGATGTGCTTTTTTTATCGTTTGCAATGAGCTCAATGATTGCTGATCTCCATTTATCAGGAGGAGTAGCAGGATTTATTTCTACTATTACTAACTTAGGAATGTTAGTTGGCGGAATTGCCTTTGGAATTTTGGGCGATAAAATTGGTCGTGTTAAGACTTTTAGCCATACAGTAATTATTTTTGCGATTGCAACAGCTTTAATGGCTTTTGCAAACAATATTTATATGATCTATGGACTACGTTTTTTAGCAGGAATTGGAGCTGGCGGTGAATATGGAGTTGGAATTGCCTTGATTGCTGAAAACTTTCATAAAAATCAAATTGGTAAGATGACTTCAGTAGCTGCGATTGGGGGTCAGATCGGTGCAATTATGGCAGCATTAATTGCAGCATGGATTATTCCAACTGCTGGTTGGCACATGCTATTTTTAGTGGGGATTATTCCAGTAATTTTGACTATATTCATTAGAAAACATGTTCATGAAAGTCAACAATTTGTCGAAGCTAAAGAAAAAGAAAAGGGCTCCTTGCTATCAGATGTAGCTAAAATGATGTTTTCTACACCTCGTCTTGCTTGGCAAACCGTTGGGTTGATGATCATGATGACAGTTCAAATTGCAGGCTACTTTGGTTTGATGAATTGGCTTCCAACAATTGTTCAAAAACAACTCGATTTAAATGTTTCAAATTCTAGTCTTTGGATGATTGCTACGATCGTGGGGATGAGTATTGGAATGATGACTTTTGGTTCAATTTTTGATTATTTTGGACCAAGAAGAGCCTTTACGATTTTTTTAATTGGTTCTGCATTAATGGTGTACACTTTGAGTTTAGCTCAAAATATGGCAACGCTTTTAGTAATTGGTGCGATTGTTGGCTTTTTCTCAAATGGAATGTTTGGCGGATATGGTGCTGTGATTAGTAGACTCTATCCAACTGAGATTAGATCTAGTGCTAATAATATTATTGTTAATGTCGGAAGAGCAATTGGTGGCTTTTCATCAGTTGTAATTGGGATTTTAATGGATAAATACAATCTAAGCGTAGTAATGGGCTTTTTATCAGCTTTGTACATTATTAGTTTCATCGTAATGATTACCTTGCCTGGATTAAAAGATTTATCTAAAGAGCTAAATTAGTATAGTTTTTAACGATAGTAAACTAGTGAGAATAAATATTTTTCAATTCATAATTGTCTCTGTATACTAGAGAAAAGTAAGTGTAAGAGAACAAAAATTATTATGAAGAAAAGAAAAATTTATCTCGCTAGTTTTTTTATTGCTGCATTTTTATTCATCTTAGCGGGATGTAGTCAAAAAACGCAAAATATTCCTGCAAAAAAAGTAACTGCATCTTTAACTAATACCAAGACAATTCCAACGTTTTTCTTCCATGGTTGGGGGTCAAGCATAAATGCTGAAAAACACATGGCTAACGCAGCTAAAAAGGCTGGTGTTACGAATACTATTATTCAAGCTGACGTAAGTAAAAATGGAACTGTTAAGCTAAATAATACTATTCCAAAAAATGCCAAGAATCCAATTGTTGAGGTTAATTTTGAGGACAACCAAAGTGGTAAAACATCTTATGTTAAATCTGTTATTACTGCTATTTCAAATAAATATCATTACGCTAAAATTAATCTAGTTGGCCATTCAATGGGAAACTTGCAGATAGCTAATTACATTAATGAAAATTATGACAATAAAAAATGCCTAAGATTAATAAAGTAGTTTCAATTGCAGGTCATTATGATGGCTATCTTGGCGAAGAAGCAGGTCAAAAGGCTAAGATTAAAAATAAAGAAACTGGTGAACCAGATATCTATAGTGATGGCTTTAAGCAGCTATTACCTCTGCGTAAACATTATCCAAAACAAATTGAGGTTTTGAATATTTATGGTAATAAAGAAGATGGATCAAATTCAGATGGGTCAGTTTCTGTGGCGTCTGCACAAAGTTATAAATATCTAATCAACGGGCGTGCAAAGTCATATCATGAAGTTGAAATTAAAGGAAAAAATGCTCAACATAGTAAATTACATGAAAATAAAGAAGTAGATCAGTTATTAATAGATTTTTTATGGAAATAAAATAATAGGCATTGACAATAGTCTCTGTAGATACTAATATATTTAAATATTTAGTATTTACAGAGACTATTTTTGCGAGGTGAAGTATGAAACTAAGTGATACGGAAAAGTTAAACTTCGCTATTATTCGTGGTAGCAAGGCCTATGAAGAATGGGATCGTCGCCAAAATATGCCTACTTATTTGACGATTATTTTATATGAATTATTAATGCGGCAAAAATTGACACAAAAGGATTTAGTTAATTTAAGTGACTTACCAAAACAGTCAATTAATAAGGGAATACATCGCTTATTAGAAAAGGATTATTTAGAGTTAACAGTTGATCCAGATGATAATCGAGTTAAGTATTGTCAATTAACTGATATAGGTAAGAAGTATGCCCAAGAGAAAATGGCATCTTTGTTTGAAATCGAAAATAGAATTGCTCAAAAAATGGGAGCTAAAAAGATGAAGCAATTAGTAGCTCTTAATGAAGAATGGAGTAATACTTTTTGGGAGTGTCTAGGAAAGAAGGGAGAAAAATAGATGGGGATTTTGAAACCACACTTCAAAAATTATCGTAAAGAAATTATTTTAGCTATTGTTACAATTTTAATTTCAGCTTTTGCAACTTTATGGCAACCAAGATTGTTAGAAAATATCCAAAAAGCTATTTTAGCTGATAACAAGAGTACAGTATTAAGAGACGGTATTGGTTTAGTGATTTTGGGATTATTAGCAATTGTAGCTGGAATTTTTAATGTTTATTATGCTGCTAAAATTGCCCAGGGAATAACTTCAGATTTGCGTGAAGAAACTTATGCAAAAATTCAAAGTTTTTCTTTTGGTAATATTGAAAAATTTTCTAGTGGTTCTTTAGTAGTTCGTTTAATCAACGATATGAACCAGGTTATGAATATGATGATGATCCTATTCATGCAGCTCCTTAGAATGCCAATTATTTTAGTTGGATCTTTCGTTTTAAGTATTATTACAATTCCTCATTATTGGTGGGCACCTGTATTGATGTTAGCCCTAATGATGGGTGTAGGTTTTATTGTAATTCAAAATATGAATAAACTTTTTGATAAATTTCAACATTACATGGATAAAATTTCTACTCGTGTAAAGGAAAATCTTCAAGGAGTACGGGTAGTTAAATCTTTTAATCAGGGAGAAAATGAAATTAGGAGATTTAATAAAACCTCTGATTCTTTGAATGAATTAAACATTAAGATTGGTTACTGGATTTCCACTATTATGCCTGCTTTTATGCTAATTGCTTATTTAGTAATTGCATTAGTTGTGTTTTTAGTAGGTCGCAGTGCTAACCTTAATCCAACCGATGTAGCAGTTGTATCACCTTATGTTTCTTACATTTTAACTTTATTATTTGCAATTTTAATTGGCGGCTTTGTGATCATGAATTTTACTCGTGGTATGGTTTCCTTAAGAAGAATTAAGGAAGTTCTTGATACTGAACCAGATGTAAAATTCGATCCTAATGCGCCGACTGCACCAGAAAAGGGAAGCATTGAATTTGATAATGTGTCATTTACTTATCCCGATAGTGATAAGCCAACTTTAGAAAATATCTCATTTAAAGTTAAAGCTGGTGAAATGGTTGGTATCGTTGGAGCAACTGGTTCTGGTAAAAGTACTTTGGCTCAGCTTATACCTAGACTTTATGATCCAAGCAAGGGAACTATTAAAATTGGCGGCAAAGATTTAAAGAAGATTGGTGAAAAATCTCTACGGAACACCGTTTCAATGGTACTTCAAAAGGCAATTCTATTTTCTGGAACAATTGCTTCTAACTTACGTCAAGGGAAAGAAGATGCAACAGATTATGAATTGAAGCGTGCTTCTGAAATTGCACAAGCGCAAGAATTTGTTGGTCAATATCCTGATGAATTTGATCATGAAGTAGAAGAACGCTCAGCAAATTTCTCTGGTGGTCAAAAGCAGCGTTTATCCATTGCACGTGGCGTTATTGGACAACCACCAATTTTAATTTTAGATGATTCAACCTCTGCTTTGGATGCTAAGTCTGAGAAGTTAGTTCAAGAAGCTTTAGAACATGATTTAAAGGATACGACTACTGTGATTATCGCTGAAAAAATTGTGTCCGTTATGAATGCGGACAAGATTTTAGTTTTAGACGATGGAAAATTAGTTGCTGAAGGAACGCACGAAGAATTGCTTAAGACTTCGCCAATTTACCAAGATATATATCGTACACAGAAAGCAAAGGAAAAGAGAGGTGAAATTGATGAGTAATACTAAAAAGGCTCTAAAGTACTTTGCAAAGTATTTAAAAAATTATTGGAAGGGCGTCACTATTGTTATAGTATTATCCCTAATTTCAACTTTAAGTCAGGTTCTTGGACCACTTTTCTTGGGAAATGCTGTCCAAGGATTAACTAAGGCAGTTAACAAGGTATCTAGTCAGAGTCACGATTTAAGTAGTTTTTACCAATCTTTAGGCTCAATGATTAGTGTTTACGCTGCGGGAATTATTGCTTCATTTATTGCATGGATGGTTATGTCAAAATTTACAGCTAATGCAACAAATGATATGCGAGAAAATCTTTTTGCCAAATTCCAAAGAATGTTGATTCGCTATTTTGATACTCATCAAGATGGAAAACTACTTTCTTTATTTAACTCTGATTTAGATAATATTTTTAACGCATTGAATAATGCAATCTTTGAAATTATTTCTCAAGGCGCCTTATTAATTGGAACCATCATTATGATGTTTATCGTAAATCCAACAATGGCTATTTTTACGGTAGCAACAACGCCTTTTATTGTGATTGTTAGTGTATTTATTATGAAAAAAGCTAGAATTTATCTTGATAAACAACAAGATAAAATTAGTGATTTGAATGGATATGTGAATGAACAGATCAATGGAGAAAAGGTTATTATCACTAATGGTTTGCAAAAAAAATCTGTTCAAAATTTTAGAAAATACAACAATGATGTTCGTCGTGCTATGTTTAAAGGGCAATTTTATTCAGGGATGCTTTTCCCATTGCTCCAGGGTATTTCTTTATTAAATCTTGCAATTGTAATCGGTGGAGGAGCATGGTTAATTGTTAGCGGTCAAGTCAGTCAAGCGGTAGGACTAGGTTTAATTGTTGCTTTTGTTGAATACTCTCAAACTTATTTCCAACCATTAACGCAACTTACTTCAATCTATTCTATGACGCAGCTTGCTTTGACAGGGGCTAGAAGATTAGCAACTGTTGAAGAACAGGATGAAGAAAATACTGTGCCAAATGGCAAGGTTTTGAAAGGAATAAAGAAGGGCGTTAAATTAGAAAACGTTCACTTTGGCTATGATAAAGATAAAGAAATTTTACACGGTGTTTCAATTGATGTAGACAAAGGAAAATCAGTCGCTGTTGTTGGACCAACTGGATCAGGAAAAACAACGATTATGAATTTAATTAATCGTTTTTATGATGTAAATAGCGGTAAGGTGACATTTGATGGCATAGATGTACGCGATATTACGCTTGAATCATTAAGAAATAATGTTGGTATTGTGTTACAAGATTCTGTCTTATTTACTGGAACAGTTGAGGACAATATTAAATATGGTAAGCCAACTGCAAGCCGTGATGAAGTTATTGCAGCAGCTAAAGAAGCAAATATTCATGATTTTATTATGACGCTACCTGACGGATATGATACTCAAGTTTCTGAAGAAAATTCTGTCTTTTCAACTGGTCAAAAACAATTAATTTCAATTGCGAGAACTATTTTGACTAATCCAGAATTTTTAATCTTAGATGAGGCTACTTCAAACGTCGATACAGTTACTGAAGCTAAAATTCAAAAGGCAATGGATGCTGTTATTGCAGGTAGAACAAGTTTTGTTATTGCACACCGTTTGAAGACTATCTTAAATTCAGATAAAATAGTAGTATTGAAAGATGGAAATGTCATTGAGGAAGGAAACCATGATGAATTAATTAAAAAGCATGGTTTCTACTATAGCTTATATACTAATCAAATGGCGTTTGAATAAAAATTAGAGGGATTATTTCCCTCTAATTTTAGTTAGGGGGAAAGTTAAAAATTGAAGAAAAAGCTACGATTTTTTTCTTTATTTATAGGCTTATTTAGCGTTTTTCTACTTTCTGCATGTCAGAAAAATACGCGTAATGTTTATCAAGAAGTTAAAAAAAGCAACGAAATTACTTGGGGTGTTAAGGCCGATACCCGATTATTTGGGTTAATGAGTATCAAGACTGGAAAAATTGAAGGTTTTGAAGTTGATTTAGCCAATGCTTTGACAAAAGAAATGCTAGGAAAAAAGGCTAAAGCAAATTTTGTACAAACTACTGCTAAAACTAAAATTCCACTTTTAAAAAATGGAAACATTGATGCTGTTCTAGCTGCAATGACGATTACACCAGAACGTAAAAAACAAGTTGACTTTAGTGAACCATACTTTTATGCTGGTCAATCTTTATTAGTTAAGGATGATTCAAATATTAAAAGCATAAAAGATATGAATGGCAAGACGGCTTTAGCTGTTAAAGGTACAACAGCAGTTGCCAATGTTAAAAAGTTTGCGCCAAAAGCTAAAGTATTAGAATTTGACGATTATGGTCAAGCCTTTACCGCATTAAAGGCAGGACAAGGTCAGGCAATGACTACTGATAATGGTTTATTAGCAGGAATAGCAACTGAAAACAAAGGATACAAGCTTGTTGGTGGTACTTATACAAATGAGCCATACGGAATAGCTGTCAATAAAGGACAAACTCAGATGAGAAATAAGATTAACCAGGCTTTGAATAAATTAAAAAAGAATGGTACTTATGATGCCCTAGTAAAGAAGTGGTTTAGCGGGGTTCCGGGCTTTAATATTAAAGAAGCCGAGGGAGAAAAATAAATTTTTTACTTGCCTTTTTTGAAAAAATATTATTAAATGTAATCAACATTTAAATTAAAAAAGCGATGAAAAGAAAAGTAGATAATTTATTTCTTTTAGTGAGTTAACGGTAGTGAAAAAGTTAGCAGACCCTGGATTATTGAAAGACACTTTTACAATGCTGCTGGCTGAAATCGAGTACGAGAGTAAGTTAAGCCGTAAGCGGCACGTTATCTAGCCGCTGGAGCATGGTTGTGCTCTAGTCAAGTTGGTCTTTAAGTAGACAATTTAGGTGGTACCGCGGAAAGAAGCCTTTCGTCCTGAGTAAATTGGGAGCGAAGGGCTTTTTTCTTTACTTCAAATAAAAATAAGGAGTCGTTAGCTAATACGTTATAAAGTTAAGTTTAATAATTTTAGAGTAAAATGGAAAACGTGAATAAAAAAGAGAGGGGAAAGCACAATGGCTGCAATTATTGAGTTTAAGCATGTAGATAAATATTACGGTAAATTTCATGCGTTAAAGGATATTAATTTGAGTATTGAAGAAGGTCAAGTAGTTTCAATTATCGGACCATCTGGTTCTGGTAAGAGTACTTTGATTCGAACAATGAATGGATTAGAACGAATTAATTCTGGAAAATTAATGGTTACTGGTTATGATTTAGCTGATAAGCATACAAACTTGAATAAAATTCGTAAAAATGTGGGAATGGTGTTTCAGCATTTTAATTTATATGACAACCACACTGTGCTTGAAAATATTACTTTAGCACCTAAGATCGTTTTGCACCGCCCTGAAAAAGAAAATCATGACATTGCTATGAATCTTTTGAAAAAGGTTTGTTTAGAAGACAAGGCCAATATGTATCCAAGACAACTTTCTGGTGGACAAAAGCAACGTGTTGCAATTGCACGTTCACTAGCAATGAGACCGAAGGCTATTTTATTTGATGAACCTACTAGTGCTCTAGACCCTGAAATGATTCAAGACGTTTTGGACGTTATGAAATATGTAGCAGACGAAGGAATTACAATGGTTGTTGTAACGCACGAAATGGGATTTGCACGTGAAGTTGGCGATAGATTAATTTTCTTTGATCAAGGAAGAATTTTAGAAGATGCTAAACCAGAAGAATTCTTTGAACATCCTAAGACTGAACGTGCTCGTCAATTTTTAAGTAAGGTCATTACTGAAAAGCTAGGTGGCTAAAATGAAAAAATCAACTAAGATTTTTATTTTGCCTTTGATATTAGTTTTGTTGATTACTTTGACAGGATGCGCAAAAAAGCAGAAGTCAAGTAATGTTTATGACCAAGTTAAGGAAAGTAAAACTATTACTTGGGGTGTTAAAGCTGATACTCGTTTGTTTGGTTTAATGAGCATTAAAACTGGAAAAATTGAGGGTTTTGAAGTTGACTTAGCAAAAGCCTTAACTAAGCAAATGTTGGGGAAAGATGCCAAAGCCGAATTTGTACAGACTACCCCAAAAACAAGAATTCCATTGCTAAAAAATGGAAATATTGATGCTATTTTAGCAACAATGACGATTACACCTGATCGTAAAAAACAAGTAACTTTTAGTGAGCCATATTTTACAGCTGGCCAATCTTTACTAGTTAAGGATGATTCAACAATTAAGAATATTAAAGACCTTAATGGTAAAACTGCTTTAGCAGTTAAAGGAACTACAGCAGTTGATAACGTTAAAAAGTTTGCACCTAAGGCAAAAGTTTTAGAATATGATGATTATGGACAAGCCTTTACAGCTTTAAAAGCCGGTCAGGGACAAGCAATGACAACTGATAATGGATTGCTTGCAGGTATTGCTAGTGAAAATAAGGGCTATAAATTAGTTGGTGGTACTTATACAAGTGAGCCATATGGAATTGCTGTAGAAAAAGGTCAAACTGATTTTGCTGATCATATCGATAAAGCACTAAATGAGTTAAAGAAAAATGGAACATATCATCGCTTATTAGTTAAATGGTTTAGTGGTATTCCAGGATTTAATATTAAGGAGGTTGAAAATTCGTGATAGGAATTTTAACAAATCATTGGTCTGAATTCTTATCAGGCTTTTGGAACACAATTTTATGTAGTCTAATTGCTCTGTTCTTTAGTTTAATTCTTGGGGTTGGCTTTGCCCTGTTAGAAGTTGCACCGAATAAATTTGGAAGGGCAGTAGCTCATGTCTACATCGAGATTTTCCGTAATATTCCTTTGTTGGTTATTACAATGATTTTCTACCTTGTTGTACCGCAAATTTGGTTTAAGGTATCAGGTTTCGCAGCTGGTACAATTGGATTAACTCTATATACTTCAGCATTTATTGCAGAAACTGTTAGAGCTGGGATTAACTCTGTTGGGGATGGTCAAATGGAAGGAGCTCGCTCAAACGGAATGACTTATACGCAAGCAATGCGATACGTCATTTTGCCCCAAGCTTTAAAGATCGTAATTCCTCCATTAGGAAATCAGTTTATTAACTTAATTAAGAACTCATCTGTGTTAGCCTTTGTTGCGGGTTTTGATTTAATGTATCAAGCTGATGTGATTGCATTTTCATCATTTGAAACTATTAATACATATATAGTTGTTGGATTGTTCTACTTAGTCTTAACCTTGCCATTGAGTTACTACATGCGTCACTTAGAAAAGAAATTAGCCTAGGAAGGAGAAAAAGATGGAAAACTTTATTCATGCATATTCTTGGATTAACATTCGCTTTCTCTTACAAGGTTTGTGGGTGACTATATATGTATCATTAATTTCGATTGCTTTAAGTTTTATACTAGGTTTAGTATTTGGCTTTATTAGATATGTGAAGATCAAGTATCTCTCAGCTATTGTGGGCTTTGTCATTGATATTATTAGAAATTTGCCATTGTTGCTGATAATTTTCTTTACGTATTTTGGATTGCCTGAATTAGGAATTATTACTAATCCAACTGTAGCTTCAATTATTGCCCTAGTTGTGTTTGAAGGAGCAATGCTTGCCGAAATTGTTAGAAGTGGTATTGCAGCCGTTGATCCAGGCCAAATGGAAGGAGCTCGTTCAAATGGGATGACTTATATGCAGGCAATGTATCATGTGATCATTCCCCAGGCTTTAAATAAGATGATTCCATCACTTTTGTCACAATTTGTGTCATTAGTTAAGGATACATCTTTGGCAACAATTATTGTTTTGCCAGAATTATTGTTCCATGCGCAGATTATTTATAGTCAAAATACAACTTATTTAATTCCAATGTATGTAATTATTGCAGTGATGTACTTTATTGTTTGTTTCTCACTTTCAATGGTTGCTAAGCATTTACAAAGTAAGTATTAATTATGAAAGAAGGCACGTGAGTTAAGTTCACGTGCCTTTTGTATCTAAAAAATAGACTAATTTGATGTAAAAAATACTAAATTAGTACATAAGTTTACATGTTCGATCCTTTTTACTTAAAAAATAGAAAAATAGTTTATAATGAAATAAATATTTATAAGGCTAAGCTACTAGAAAGAGTATATAAAATGAAAGATTGGGGATTAACAGCTTTATATATTGTAACAATGCTACTGGGATTTTTTGAATTGTATAGAACATTTAAATTTTATAAATGGGATAAAAAATCTAAAGAAATCGCCACAGCACCATATGTAATATATTTTGGTACTTTTGTCAGTGGTGTATTTATTATTGTGCCTATGATGTTTATGTTAGGAGATACTAACCCTAAAGTTCCTCATATTTTTTACATTATTCTTGGAATTATATTGATTATTGTCTCTATTTTGATGTATCGTCGTGAACATAAAATGGCAAAAAAGCTGGGTAAAGATGATAGCAATCTAACCATATGGCAAATTTATATGATAAGTACAGTAATCTTGTTTACTGGTATTGTAAACTTTTTTAAATAAAGATTGAGAAATTGAAAACAGGCCACATGAATTTAAGTGTTCATGTGGCCTGTTTGACTATCTAATTATTTTTAATAAATTGCTTTAATTCTTCTTGAGAAAAATATGCACCATAATTTTTAGTAAGAAATTTAAGAATAGTTTGATTGTCTGCACTTAAGTCACGATAATCATTAATCATCTTTTTAATAGCATCAATTCGTTCTTCTTCTTTACCGGTTTTGATACCCGCTTTTTCTCCGACATATCGCATGTCATCAAGTTTCATTTGGTAATCCATGAGTTCTTTCCTTCTTTCTGGATTAGTTTTGTATTTCTCAACGTCGCTTTGTAGCTTTTGGATAAAGCTATCATTTGTATTAATTTTACCACGCATTAGATCGAAAAATCCTTGTAGACGTGGCGTGATTTTTCCCTTTGTTCCACTTGCATTAAGTAAAATTAATTTTTGACCAATATTTAGTGGATCATACTTGAATCCCTTGGTGCTCCAAGTCGTATCATACCGATACTGATCAAGCCCAAGAGGATCAGTTGGCAGAATTAAAATTAAGTATGTAGTAGGCAAATTGCGATAATTTTCACCTTGCATAAACAGACTTTGATCCATCATTGAAAAATAATACCGCATTCGCTTTCCTAAAAAGTCTGGCAGAGTCATTTGTAATTCAATATCAAAGACTCGTCCCTTGTCGTCTGTAGCGTAGATATCCGGAATAATTCCATGCATAGCAGGGTGAAATTTCAATCTTTTTTGCGTTTCAAAATTAGCAGTTTGAATATGCAATTCAGGTGCAATTGCCCGCAAAAGATCGCGGCAATTAGTTCCTTGTTCCATAACCCAGCTAAAAATTGGATCAGCAGTGATATCTGCTTCATCAACGCGCTTTTCAAGCTCATTTTTGTTCATAGAACGCTCCTTTAAGTGTATTAGAGAAAGATCTCTAATTTTAATTACGCAAAAAGGAGTTTTATTTTTTTAGAAAAAAGAAGATCAATATGATCTTCTTAAATTAAAATTTGATTGCTAAAGCTTCATAAGGTTTCAGATGCAAAATTGAAGGAAGAGAAACAAAAGTTTCATTGTAATTTTGAATTAAAATTTGCCCAGCTTGATTTAAATAGTCTGCTGGTACCGTAACTTCCGTTTCTTTTTCATAGAAGTTTGCGAACACTAAAAGTTTTTCATCAGAATGATCTAAATAGCGTTCATATGCCATAACTTGTGGGTGTTCCATCAAAATTGGCTTAATGTGGCCTTCGGAAATTATTTTTTCTGATTTTCGAAGTTTAATTAATTTTTGATAGAAGTTAAAAATTTCACCTTCTTTAAGTTCTTTTTCGACATTGATTTTATCTTGGTCTGTTGGCATGAGCCAAGGCTTATGATCACTAAAACCAGCATATTTAGAACTATCCCAATGCATTGGAACTCTTGAGTTGTCCCGTGCTTTAGACTGAACGATTTCAAAAGCTTCTTTTTCAGAAAGTCCTTTTTTGATTAATGTGTTGTAGGCATTCAAGGCTTCAATATCAACATAGTCTTTCATGGAAAGGTAATGGGGGTCCATCATACCGATCTCTTCACCCATATAAATGTAGGGCGTTCCGCGCAACAGATGAAGAGCTAAAGCGAGCATTTCGGCAGATTTGCTGTGGTATTTTCCTGTGTTACCAAAACGGTTTAAAGCCCAAGGTTGGTCATGATTATTCCAAAAGAGAGCTTGCCAGCCACCGCCTTGATCAATCTTGCTGTTCCATGTAAGCATAATATCTTTTAATTTCTTAAAATCAAAAGGCATCTTAGACCATTTTTCACCGTTCTTGTAATCAACCTTTAGATGGTGGAAGGTGAAGACCATGGAGAGTTCGTGATCTTGTGGGCGAGTATAAGCAATTGAATTTTTAATTGTGGTAGAAGACATTTCTCCAACAGTGACCGATTCTGGATCTTGACCAAAGGACTTCGCATTTAATTCTTTTAGATATTGTTGCACTACTGAAGTATCAGTATAGAGTGATTTTTCTTGGATTGGGTCAGTTGAATCAACTAGGACAGTATCTTTTCCTGTCACATTAATTACGTCAAAGCGGAAACCGTGAACACCCTTACCGCGCCAAAAGTTTACTACATCAATTAAAGCAGCACGAACCTCTGGATTGTGCCAGTCAAGATCTGCTTGAGTTGGGTCATAAAGATGAAGGTAGTAATAATCTGTATCGCCAAATTTTGACCAAGCAGGACCGCCAAATTTTGATTGCCAATTGTTAGGCAACTTTCCATCTTTACCTTTTCTGAGATAGAAGAATTTTTGATATTTTTTATCACCAGCAAGAGCCTTTTTGAACCATTCATGTTCAGTGGAACAGTGGTTTAAGACCATATCAAGCATGACATTAACATTTATATCTTTTAATTTGGCTACTAATTCTTCAAAGTCCTCCATAGTTCCAAAGCGAGGATCAATTTTTTTATAATCGGCAATGTCATAGCCGTTATCATTTTGCGGGGAAACAAAAAATGGATTGAACCAAATAAAGTCTACGTTTAGTTTTTTAATGTAGTCAATTTTTTGGATGATTCCACGTAAATCACCGATTCCATCATTATTTGAGTCATAAAAAGATTTTGGATAAATTTGGTAGATTACCTTATTGCCTAAATTATTCATTGGATAGTACCTTTCTAAAGCTTGATCTTTTTTCTACGAGCAAAATCAACAAATTTGAATTTATCAGGTCTGTGATAAGACAAAGTTAATTCGAATTTAGTTGTATCAGCTAAGTAATTACGGCTTGCAACTAAAACTGCAAGATCATTGTCTAGTTGAAGTAAATCTTGAATTCTTTTATCAACTTTGCAGACAGACATTTCTTTTGCTGCGTATGAAATATCTAATTTTTGTTTATTTTCTAAATAGTCATAAATAGAAGTCTCAGCAGCTTCCCTTGGAAGAGAGTTAACTGGAGGGGAGAGTAAGTAGTCGCAATCCAATACGTCTGCTTGTCCATCTATTAAACGTAATCGCTCAAGATGAAAGCCAGTACTGTTTTCTTCTTCAGGAAAATACTTTATAAATTGAACTGGTAATTTATCTTCTTTTTGTAGAAGTAATACTTTAGTCTCAGCTTTTAATCCTAATTGATTATTCAATTCCGCAAAACTAGTAATTCCGGAAATTGGAAAAGTATAGCGATCTAAATTTAATACAATTGAACCTTTTCCTCGAATTTTTTGGATCAGTCCTAGGTCAGTTAAGCTGTTAAGGGCCTTTCGAATTGTCTCACGAGAAGAGCCATATAAATCCATTAATTGATGTTCACTTGGGAGATAGTCGCCTGCCTGATATTGTTGATGTTTAATTTTATCAACTAAATCCTGAGCAATTACCCCAACTTTAGATTGAGCCATAAAAAATCCTCCTTTGTCTTTAATTATATACACTTGATTAGACAAGTAAAGAAAAATATTTTTAATTATAAAATATTGATTTAAAAGAAAAGTAAGCTTTTTCATAAAAATATATTGACAACTTGTATAGACAAGTATAATATTTAAGTCAAGATAAATGAAAGCGGATACCTTAAAAGGGAGAATGAAATTATGGTACAAGATACTACTAATTTATTAGCTCCAGCAACTGGAGCGGTTATTGCTTTAGCTAAAACTTCTGATCCGATCTTTTCTCAGGGAACAATGGGGGATGGATTTGGATTAACTCCAACCATTGGAAAGGTTGTAGCACCTGTTTCAGGAAAAATCAGTATGGTTGCTGACACTAAACATGCTGTTGGTATCGTAACAAAAGAAGGACTGGAAGTATTAGTTCATATGGGTGTGGATACTGTCGGCTTAAAGGGAGCACCATTTACTATTAAAATTGAAAATGGTCAGGAAGTTCAAGCTGGTCAAGAAATTGCTGAAATGAACTTAGATGAAATTAAGGCCAAGGGATTAGATACAACAATTATGGTTTTAATTACTAATTCAGCAGATAAACTTTCAGGTCTTGATGTAACTGAAGGTGAAGCAAAGGCTGGTGAAGTAGTAGCAACTGCATACTTGAAAAAAGCAGGAACTGAGGACACTTCAAGCCAAAAATTATCTTATCCAGAATTAGCTGCCTTTATTATTAAAAATGTTGGTGGTAAAGATAATGTTAATAATGTAATTCACTGTATTACACGTTTGCGTTTTTACTTAAAGGATGAAAGTAAAGCAAATGATGAAGCTTTGAAAAATCAGCGCGGAATTTTGGATGTAATGCATGCTTCGGGTCAATATCAAGTGGTAATCGGTAATGAGGTTGCTAATGTTTTTGACGAAGTAGTTAAACAATTAGGACCTTTAGACAGTGAAGCAACCCCGACTCCAGAAGATGATGGTAAAAATCCAGTTTCAAGAGCATTTGGTAATTTAATTGGTTTTATCACTGGTTCAATGAGCCCAATTATTGGAGTTATTGCTGCAGCTGGTATCATTAAGGGTATCTTAGCACTCTTAACTCTTCCACAATTAGGAAGTTTGCTTAGTGTAAAGAGTACAGCTTATATTACAACTAGTGCAATTGCCGATTCCGCCTTCTTCTTCCTACCAATTTTAGTAGGATATTGTGCAGCTAAAAGATTGAACTCTGATCCAATTATTGCTGCGGTTATTGGTGGAGTGCTTGTTTATCCACAATTAGTTGATTGGGGTAAAGCTTTCAAGACCATGTTTGAAATTGGTGGAATTAAATTTGAGTTCTTGAACTATACATACTCGATTTTCCCAATGATTTTAGCTGCATGGCTTGCTAAGAAATGCGAAGATTGGCTTAAAAAGTGGCTCCCATCATACTTACAAATGATTTTTATTCCATTAATTACTGTTTTAGTTGTATCAGCTTTAACTTTGATGGTAACTGGTCCAATTATTCAAGGTGTTGCTAATGGTATTGCTATCTTCATTAACTGGTTAGTTCATGCATCTGGCTGGGTTGGTGGATTCATTATTGGTGGGTTCTACCAAGTATTGGTTATCTTTGGTCTTCACTGGGGTGTTGTGCCACTTGTGGCTCAACAAATTGCCGGAACTGGTGAAAGTGCATTAAACGCAATTATTTGTTCATCCATGATTGCCCAAGGTGCTGCTGTATTAGCGGTTGCTATTAAATCTAAGAAAGAAGACTTAAAGGAATTAGGTTTTGCTTCAACAATTTCTGCAATGTGTGGTGTAACAGAACCAGCCGTTTATGGTATTAGTTTAAGATATAAGAAAGTATTTATTTCTGGATGTATTGGTTCTGCCTTTGGTGGATTAGTTACTGGCTTAATGCACGGAACAATGTATGGCTTTACTGGTGGATTAATTGGATTTTCTTCATTCTTTAATCCAAAACATCCAACTGACTTATCAAGTTTCTATACATTCTTAATTGCTAGTGCAGTCACAATTGTTGTTTCATTTATCGTTACCTGGGTTTGGGGCTACAATGACAATATGACTAAAGGTGCAAAGGTAGCTAAAAAGAAGAGACCAGGTAGTAAGTAATATAAAGTAGAGAATTATTGAAAAATAGTTCTCTATTTTTTTGTTTGCTTTTTATGTCGAGATAGTCATATAATAAGTGTGTCGATAAAAACATAAAATACAAAAAGATGATGAAAATGACTAATTTAAATAAAATGAATAAAAAATTTAAGACCTTAAATGATTTTGTAGGTACTCACTTTATTTATACTTATGAAAATGGTTGGGAATATGAATGGTACTGCAAAAATGATTATACTGTTGATTATCGTATTCATCGTGGAATGGTAAAATGACGTTGGGTCAAAGATCAAGAAGCGCATATTAATCTTTTAACTGATGGAATTTACAAAATTGCATGGACTGAACCAACTGGTACTGATGTTGCTCTGGATTTTGTTCCTAATGAACATAAATTAAATGGAACTATCTTCTTTCCTAAGTGGGTACAAGATCATCCCGAGATTACTGTTTGCTATCAAAATGACCACATCGATTTAATGCACGAATCACGAGAAAAATATGAAACTTATCCTAAGCCGGTTGTCCCAGAATTTGCGAAAATTACTTATATTGAAGAAGCTGGCGTAAATAATGATGAAGTAATTGCTGAAGCTCCTTATGAAGGGATGACAGATGATATCAGAAATGGTAATTACTATGACGAGCATTACCACATTATTCAAAAAGAAGGTCATAACTATCTCGAAAAGCAATGAGGTGATAGTAACTTTTTTGGTAGAATAAAATTATTATCTATAGAATAGAAAAGAAGATTAGATGCCAAAAAAGCGAATTTTACCTTATATTATTCTAGGAATTTTAGATCAGAATCCTGGTTCAACAGGAAAGTTTATTACTAATCAATTTAAAAATGAAATTGGAGAATTTTGGAAAGCTTCTCATAGTCAGATTTATCCTGAACTAAAGAAAATGGTCGAAGATGATTGGATTAAACAAACAAGTGATAGTAATAATGAAAAAGAAAAGTATTATCATTTAACTAATCTAGGAAAAGAAAAATTAAATTCATGGATTGATATCCCTATTACCGCTCTTCCAGTAGTCGAAGATTTGTTTTCATTAAAACTATTCTTTATTCAGGATCCCCATGATCCCAGAATTTCGACTTTAGTTAATAAGCAACTTAATCTATTAGAGGAGCAACTTGATCATTTAAATGATAGAGAAAAAATGCTATTTAATACTCAAGAAAAGAGAAGTAAAAATTATGGCCATTATTTGATCTTAGAGCGTGCAATTAGTAGGCTTGATAACCAAATTAAGTGGCTAAAAACGATAAAACAGTGTTGATAATTCAGCGCTGTTTTTTTGAATTCAATAGTTGAAAATATTAAATCGTATTAATATAATTAATAATAATTTAATTGTGTCGTAGATTGGGGGAAAGGCTATGATCTTTGAAAAGCTTTTTTC
This sequence comes from Lactobacillus taiwanensis DSM 21401, assembly GCF_001436695.1. Classification (GTDB taxonomy): domain Bacteria; phylum Bacillota; class Bacilli; order Lactobacillales; family Lactobacillaceae; genus Lactobacillus; species Lactobacillus taiwanensis. Next base: position 126,733 of record NZ_AYZG01000034.1, on the reverse strand, counting down.
TAAAGAAAATAAAAAAGATGAGATTGTTAGGGTAAAGGTAAGCGATGAAGAATTCAACGAATTGAAAATAAAATTAAGTAGCGGGGATGTAACAGTTGAACAAGGAGAACGTTTTGCAGTTAACTTTATGGGTAAACGACACTACTTACCTGTTGTTCAATTAGAAAATGGAAAGTTACAGCTTAAGCAAAGAATTAATTTAATTGATAATGGTGAAGCTCATCTTAACGTCGTTGTACCAGCAGAGGTAACCTTAGATAGGCTTGATGTTCAAACTAATAGTGGTGATATTGAAATAGTTGATACCAAAGTGGAAAAAGCATATCTTAAATCGACTGAGGGTAGAGTTAGAGTAAGACGTGTTGCAATTGCTGAATCTCTTCTAGAATCAACAGATGGTAATGTAACCGTGAGAAACAGTGATTTAGCTGATGGGAAGCTTGCTACATATGATGGAGAAATTAAAGTATCTGGATCTACCTTATCTCAAATTTCCTTGAATGTTACCGATGGAGATATGAATTTAACTGACGTAACTATTGATGGTGGAAGTGCAAACTTAAAGGCTGGTAATTTCACCTTAGATCATGCTGTCTTTAAGAGTGATTACGATATTAATAATATTGAAGGAAATAATACTGTCTGGAGTGCAAATTTAAAATATGCACGTGTCAGAACAGCTAATGGACTAAATAATATTTCATTTGATCCACAACCATCTGGAGTAGTCTTAACAATGACAACAGTAGATGGAGATAATGTGGTGGAATAGGAGAAGAATGGTGAAAAGAGAGAAATCTAAGCAGAAAAATTTAGGAATTTATAGTAGCTTGAAATCAGTTATTATTAATACAGTCTCATTCTTTGTAATAAGCTCTATAGTAATGGGAATTTCTAATTGGAGTGAAACTCAAAGCTTAATACTGAAAACGTCAGAATATCTTGGATTAATAGGTGGAAGTCTGATTGCTGGAATTATAATGAGTTTCTTTTTTGGTGAAAAATAACCCCGTGGAAAACCACGAGGTTATTTTTATTTGACTGTACTTAAAACTGAGCGAATTTTCGTAGTAAGCATATCGATAGCAACATCATTTTCTCCACCTTCTGGAACAATGATATCAGCATAACGCTTAGTTGGTTCAATGAATTGATTATACATTGGCTTAACTGTTGCTAAGTATTGATTAATTACTGATTCGACAGAACGACCACGTTCTTGAGTATCACGTTCTAATCTTCTGATAAAACGAATATCATCATCAGTGTCAACGAATACTTTAATACTCATCAAGTTCCGTAAGTTTTCTTCTCCAAGAACTAAGATACCTTCTAAGATGATAATATCTGCTGGTTCAGTATGGATGGTCTTTTCACTTCGAGTATGAGCAGTAAAATCGTAAACTGGCATTTCAACTGCCTTATAATCCATTAATTGACGTAATTGTTCAACAAGAAGTGGCATATCAAAGGCATCAGGATGGTCGTAGTTGATTTTTTTACGGTCTGCCATTGATAAGTTGTCGTTGTTCTTGTAGTAAGAATCTTGCGTCATAATTAAGATATGGTCGTCTTGTTGTATTTGGTCATAAATTTCATGGGCAATGGTTGTTTTACCACTACCTGAACCACCGGCAATTCCAATGATAATAGGGCGTTTACTTTGCACAATAAAATCTCCTTTTTTAAACTATTACAATAATACCTTAAAATTAGGCTCTGTGATAGATTTATAGGCAAGAATATTGACAAATATGCGTTTTTTCGGGTATCTGAAGTAAAAGGGACTTGAAAGTACATATATAATTTAGTAAAAAGATCTCATTTTGACTATGTCAAAAGCTGCAATAAAAAATTGGAATCCACGATACAAAAGGAACGTCTATTGCGTTGCAACTGCTCTATATATGATAGTAATTGTAATGTTTACTACGCAATATAACTAGATTTTTGAGAAAAAGAGGTAATTGATAACTAAAGAATAATACTAAAATACCGAATTAGTCGTAAAAATGACGGGTTCGGTATTTTTGGTATTTTCGGGGGATGAAAGATGGTAATATTTAAGACGTATTTTATATGTAATTAGGGATTAGGCAATAATGAATCTTAAGTTCTGGACGTACTTATTAATATATTTATTTTCAAGCATATTAAATTTAGTGTTCTTTTTTAAAGTGTTAAGGTTACCATTAAGAAAACGACATTTTTTAGTTCTAATTTTTTTGATATTGATAAATATTTTAGCAAGTGGCTTTAACTATTTAGCTATTGTTTTTTCAGAATTAATTACAATAGTGTTCTTATGGTTGATTTTTAAAAAGAAAATAAGTTCTTATTCGATTTTAGGAGCAATACTTTTTGTTTTTAATGTAGAAGTAGTTGGAGATATTTGCAGAGCTATTTTGTTAGATGTCACAGTTAAAATTATTAAAGATATTAAGTTAATAATGTTAGCAAATATAGTATTGATGATAGTGCCTTTGGCAATAATAGTGTTTATTATGCAAAGATTTAATAATAGATTAAACAAAGAGTTCGTAGGATCAAACGGAAGAATATTGAGTTGGTTAATTTTCTATATTTACGTAGTAAATATTGCAATTGCGATTATTTATACAACTACTAATAATATCCCACCAGTGTATTTCTTTTTTGGAAGTGTTCTCCTATTTCAAACATTATTTGCAATTGGAATTTATTATTTAATGCAGAAAAACCAAAAAGTGGCATTAAAGAAATCCAAAAATGAAGAATTAGAAAGAGAACAAAAGAAACTGGAAGACTATGCACATTACCTTGAAAAAAATGAAGATGAGCTGAGGGCTTTTCGACATGACTACTTGAATATGTTCAATTCATTAAAGATTAGTGCTGAAGAAGGCGATACGAAGGAATTAATCACACAGCTAGATGAATATACAAAAACTAGTCTAAATGCAGATGCATTTAAAAAATATAAAGACGTCAATCATGTACATGTTAAGTCTTTAAAAAGCATTATTATTTCAAAGCTTACAGAGATGTATGATTTGAAAATTCCATATAATTTTGAATGTAGTGAAATAATGACTGATATTCCTTCCGGTATTAATGAAATGGATTTAATAAGAATTATAGGAATAACATGTGATAATGCGATTGAAGAAAGTAAAGAATTAATAAATGATAAAAAAGAGGCTCAAATTGAAATAATGATTTATTCAATAGACGGAGAATTTGAGTATGAAATTCGAAATCGTAAAAGACATGTTTCGATTTCTACTAAAAAATACAACAAAAAGGATATTCCACTAAGAAAGAGCATTCTGGACTAGGATTGACAATAATACGAAGAATAACTGAAAATTATGAAAATATGTCTATTACTTATGATATAGATAATGATTATTTTGATTTTTATCTTGTGATTGATAAAGAGGTGTAAAAATGAAATATCCTGTAATTATTTGTGATGATAATAAAGTTTTGGCGAAAGAATTATCTCATAATATTCATATTGCAATTCAGAATATGTTAGACAATGACCTTATTTATCAAAAGACCGAATTAAATATTGATTTAGTTGCTAGTACATTCGAGCAGGTTGTAAGTTATGTAGTTGCTAACGATATCCAAAATGCAATTTATTTTTTAGATATTGAATTAAGTCAAAATTCCGAAGCAAAAAACGGAGTAGATTTAGCAGAATTTATTAAAAAGCAAGATCCGAATGCCCAGATTATCTTTGTTACTGCTTATGACAAATATGCGCCTTTAACTTATCGTAGAAGAATTGGCGCTATTGACTATATAAATAAATCATTAGAACGAAGTGAGATGCTTAAAAGGATTGAAGAAACTGTCATTCATGCGATTAACAGTATAAATAGGCTTATTCAAGTAAATCGTGAAGAACTGATTTACAAAATAGGAAGAAGAGTTAGAAAAGTTGAAAAAAGTTTAATTTATTATGTTGAAAATAGTGTCATGCAACATAAGGTTAATTTAGTAACATCAACTGGTGAAACAGAATTTAGGAGTAATATTTCTAAAATAGATGCTGAAAATGACTTTTTATTTAAAATTTCTCAATCTTGTGTAGTAAATCCAAATAATATTAATAGCATTGATTTTTCGAAAAAGACCATCATATTTCCTAATGGTGATGAAGTAATTTTTGCTCGCAGCTTTAAAAAGAAAATTAGAGAAATACTAAATAAATATCCGGAAATTAACGTTAAATAAAAGGTAAGACTTATGTTATTCAAATATAAATCTGTTTATGTAGCTCAAGTAGATGAAATGGATTGCGGGGTTGCTTGTCTAGCAATGATCTTAAAGCAGTATCATTCTCGTGTGTCTTTAGCACATTTGCGTCATGAAGCTCGCACTAATCTTGAAGGTACAACTGCGCTGGGACTAGTTAAAACAGCACAGAAATTTAATTTTAAAACTGAAGCCGTAAAAGCTGATATGTCTCTTTTTAATGAAGATAGTATTCAATACCCTTTTATTGTGCATGTTCTTAAGCAAGGGGAATTACTTCATTATTATGTAGTTCTTAAAAATGCTAAAAACTATTTAGTAATTGCAGATCCCGATCCATCAGTTGGTGTGGTAAAGATGCCTAAAGATAAGTTTGCTCAAGAATGGACTGGTATTGCACTCTTTATGGTTCCTAACGAAGACTTTGAACCAATCAAAGAAAAGAAAAATAACCTATGGTCTCTCTTTCCATATATGTTTAAACAAAAGCGGCTGATGATTAACATCATTTTAGCCGCTTTATTAATGACCATAATTAGTATCTGTAGTTCATATTTTGTTCAAGGAATAATTGATACTTACATTCCCGATGGAACCTTTCAGACTCTTTCAATCTTAGCTGTTGGATTATTAATTGCTTATATTTTTAATTCAATCTTTTCTTATGGACAGAATTTTTTATTAAATGTTCTAGGTCAAAGATTAAGTATTGATTTAAACCTCCAATACATAAGGCATATTTTTGAATTGCCAATGGAATTCTTTGTAACGAGAAGAACGGGTGAAATTACTTCGCGTTTTTCTGATGCAAGTAGAATTATTGACGCTTTGGCAAGTACAGTTATTTCGCTTTTTTTAGATTTGTCGATTGTTATTGTAATGGGACTGGTCTTAGCAGCTCAGAATATGACATTATTTGGAATTACATTGGTGGCTTTACCAGTGTATGCAGTTGTAATTCTAGGCTTTACTAAGAAGTTCGAAAAATTAAACAATGAACAAATGGAAAGTAACGCTGTTTTGAGTTCTTCAGTTATTGAAGATATTCAAGGAATTGAAACTATTAAAGCTTTAAATAGTGAGAATACAAGATATAGAAGAATTGATAGTCAGTTTGTAGATTACTTAAAAAAATCTTTTAAATACAGCAAAACTGAGAGCTTGCAGACAGCACTTAAAACATTTATTCAACTCTCTCTTAATGTAATTGTTCTTTGGGTTGGTGCAAGAGTTGTAATGCAAGGACAATTGAGCATTGGTCAGTTAATGACTTTTAATGCCTTACTAGCATATTTCATTGATCCACTTCAAAGTATTATTAATCTGCAACCGCGTCTGCAATCAGCCAGTGTTGCGCAGAACAGATTAAATGAGGTCTATCAAGTAAAAAGTGAATTCAATCAGAAGACTACTATTGAAGATTGTAAGCTCCTAGAAGGAAATATTGAATATAAGAATGTTGATTATCGTTATGGCTATGGCGCAGATGTTTTAAAAGATATTAATCTAAAAATTAACCAAGGCGAAAAATTAACGATTGTTGGAATGAGTGGTTCTGGAAAGTCTACGATGGTTAAGTTGTTAGTAGATTTCTTTTCGCCAAGTAAAGGTCAGGTTACATTAAATGGACATGCAACAAGTGAAATTAATAAGCATAGCTTGCGATCATATGTGAATTATGTACCTCAAACTCCATATATCTTTTCTGGAACAGTTAGAGAGAATTTGTTGTTAGGTTGTAGGCCAGATATCACAGAAGAAGATGTAATAAAGGCTTGTCAAATTGCTGAGATTGACCAAGAGATAGCTAATCTACCTTTGCAATTTGAAACAAAATTAGATGAAAATGCAAAAATTCTATCTGGTGGACAAAAACAAAGGTTAACAATTGCTCGGGCATTATTATCTCCTGCAAAGGTATTTATCTTTGATGAAGTAACAAGTGGCTTAGATACAATTACCGAGAAGAGAGTAGTTGATAATTTGATGAAGCTCAAAGATAAGACAATTATTTTTATTGCACACCGTTTGGCAATTGCGGAACGAGCAGATAAGGTTGTTGTGATTGATCATGGCCAGATAGTTGAAGAAGGCAGTCACAGCGAATTGATGAGTAAGCATGGCTTTTACTATGACTTGGTGAAAGGATAGGTGAGTACAGATGGATGCAAAAGAGTATGAAAGTACAGAATTCTATTCCTATAAGTTCAAGAACTTCTCGACAATGATTATTATTCCAGCAGCTATTTTTGTTCTACTTTTATTTATTGGATCTTTTTTTGCTATTAGACAGAGTACGGTCTCTTCGGTTGGTGTTGTTGAACCAACGGTTGTAATTAAGCAGAAAAATGTTAACTATGATGAGGGACAAGTCGTTACGAAACATGGTCAAAAGTGGGTAGCTCATGTTGATCAAGATAGTGGGATTAGTTTAATGCCTGTTATGAAAGCTAAGAATAAAATAAAAATTGTAACTTATGTGACAAGCGACAAAGTCTCGACTATTAAAAAGGGACAGTCGTTAACCTTTTCTGTACCTACTGGAGATGGCTTAACTAGACACTTGACTGGTAAGGTAAAGGAAATTGGAGTCTATCCTGTGAACATGAATAAACAAAATATGTACGAAATTATTTCGACTGCAAAAGTTAATGATGAGAATATTAAATATGGGATGCAGGGGAATGTGACGATAATGACCGGTAGGAGTACGTATTTAAAATATCTTTTGGATAAGGTAAGGAATAATAAGTAAAAAATACTAATTTAGTTAATAAAAGTAATTTTAGACACAAATAGAACAATATTGGTCAATTTTATATCTTAAGATGATAACTTTAGTAAGCTATGCATATAAATAAAATTTTAGGAGGTTTCTATCATGAAACAATTTAATTATTTATCACATAAAGATTTAGCAGTCGTTGTTGGTGGAAGAAATAATTGGCAAACAAATGTGGGAGGAGCAGTGGGATCAGCTATGATTGGGGCTACAGTTGGTGGTACAATTTGTGGACCTGCATGTGCTGTAGCTGGTGCCCATTATCTTCCTATTTTATGGACAGGGGTTACAGCTGCAACAGGTGGTTTTGGCAAGATAAGAAAGTAGGATTTTGACAATGAAATTAAATGACAAAGAATTATCAAAGATTGTTGGTGGAAATCGATGGGGAGATACTGTTTTATCAGCTGCTAGTGGCGCAGGAACTGGTATTAAAGCATGTAAAAGTTTTGGCCCATGGGGAATGGCAATTTGTGGTAGCAATAGGAGGTTATTTTGGCTATACTCATAATTAAACTATAGTCAATTAAAGTAAAACAGTGATGATTTGATATTTAGCACTGCATTACTTTATTCATAGATTCATTAGGAGGTAGTTTAAATGACTAAACATTATAAAATTATTGGTCTAAGGATATTGTCATGGGTAATTACGATTACTGGATTGATAATATTTATCGGAAATGTTCATGAGTATGGCTTACATTTTACTTATAATCAAGTATTGGCAATAATTATTGTGATTTTACTTTTAGTTACTACTATGTATTTTTCAGTTACACCCAAATTATTGAAATGGAATGAAAAATATGAGCTTGTATGGTGGTTATGCTATTTATGTGCTCCTATATATCTCTTTTTAACTAATTTATATAATTCAACAGATCTTGGTTATACTATCAAGTTTTGGCTTTTCTTTGGTGGAGGAGCAGCTTTAATAATCATAAGTAAGTATATTTTGAAAAACAAAAAATAAAGTCTAAATAATTTATCTATTTCAATCGTATATAAATAAAAATTAGAATACCAAATTGGTCTGTAAAACGACTAATTTGGTATTTTTTATCTTATGAAATTTTGAACCTGATAAAATTTTTAATAAGGTAAAAAAGAGAGCGTGATAAAAATGGAAATAATTAAAAATAATGAAAAGATAGCATCAAATAAAGAAAAATGGATAACACTAATTCTAGCTGCTGCTTTTGGATATTCAATGAATAAATTGTTTTCGCTGATTGTAAAATTAAATTGAACACTTGATAAAAAATAAAAAGTCCATTCGGACCTGTTTGATAGAATGTTAATAACCACAAAAACTTTCTATTGGAGGTCAAAATGGACTCTTTACATTCTACCATGAATCAGCACATTAAAGGCAAGCATTTATCATTCGAGGAAAGAGTTATTATTCAATTGCGTTTGAAAGATGGCTATTCTTTGCGTGCCATCGCCCGTGAATTAAACTGTTCTCCTTCTACTATCAGCTATGAGGTTAAGCGTGGTACTGTAGAACTGTATCATGGCAAAGTCAAAAGATATAAGGCTACTCAAGGGCATGATGCATATCAAGCTCATCGTAAAAATTGTGGGCGCAAATCAGACTTTCTCAGGAAAACTCAATTCATGCGCTATGTCCACAAGCATTTTTTTAAAGATGGCTGGTCGCTTGATGTGTGCAGTAATCGTGCTACTGCTGTTGGCGCATTTAGCAGCAGAGATGTTGTCTGTACTAAGACTCTTTACAATTATGTCGACCAAGGTCTATTAGATATACATAATTACGACTTGCCAGAGAAGCTTAAACGCAATACTAAGCTTCATCGTATTCGCAAAAATAAGAAAAAATTTGGCAGAAGCATTGAAGAACGTCCTAAAGAGATCAATAAACGTAATGAATTCGGTCATTGGGAATGCGATTTAGTTCTCGGACATAAGAGCAAAGATGATGAGGTACTGCTAACCTTATCTGAGCGTATGAGTCGTGAGTTTTTAATTCTTCGTATTCCTGACAAGACTTCTGTCAGTGTCATGCAGGCCTTTAAAGAACTCCAAAGGCAATACAGCGAACATTGGAATGATATTTTTAAAACCATTACCACTGATAATGGCTCAGAGTTTGCAGATCTTTCCAACCTAGAAAAAGTATCCAATACACTGGTTTACTATGCCCATCCTTACACTTCTTGTGATAAGGGAACAGTTGAAAGACACAATGGTCTTATTCGCAGATTCATTCCTAAGTGAGAAGCAATAGCTAACTATTCTTTACAAGACATCATTAATATTGAAACCTGGTGCAATTCTTTGCCAAGAAAGATACTGGCCTATCATACACCAGATGAAATCTTTGAAAGAGAATTAGATCTAATCTATCAAGCAGCTTAACTAAAAGTGTTCAATTTATTATTGCAATTTGCGAATATTTTTTAGATAAGGTATTGAATAAAAGATAAGCGACATGTTAACCGTATTGATCCAATAATTAGCAACTTTGGTCAAAATGCACTTTTTACTATCAATTCTCAGTATTATATAGCATGTAAGTCAGAGTGATTTACTAATAAAAATAGAAAGATGGAGAGTATAAATATGAAAAATGTAAAGAACTTAAAGGAAGAAGACTTAATGATGATTCAAGGTGGAAAAGGTGGAGGTAAATATCATTACTATGGAAATGGTGTTTCTTGCAATAGTCAAAGATGTCGTGTAGACTGGGGACGCTCATGGTATTGTATTGCTAACCGAGCAGCTGGGGCATATGCTACTGGTGGAAAGGCAACTATCGGAAGTTGCTAATAAATCATTAAAAGGATTAATTCTGATACATTCCCTGTCAAGTAGACAGGAGAAATACATAAAGCTTCTATTCCTCAGTTGATTTTTAATCAGCTGAGGATTTTTTCTACCCTAAATTAAGTATTAAATGCATTTTGCTTAGCTAATTTGTACTTAATTCTACTAATGTTTTTCTTTACTTGAATCTTGTCATTGATTTAACTAAAAAATAAAAGTACGCCAAATAAGCCTATGAAAACATGTACTTTTTCTTAAATTCTAACCTCCAATGTGAAGGTAAAGTCTATATTAACCTATCAATTTTAATTTTCTAAACACGGCATTAAATGCGTACAGACTTCAAACTTAGAATAGACTTAAGAATAGGCGGTAAAGCAGTCCGTTTTATGTATGATGTCAAATATCAAAAATGAGTATACGACTTTATTTGTTTTATCTTCGCTTTCTATTTTTAGACGAAATAAAAAGTATCAGATTATGAATCGTAGATGCACAATCTGACACTAAGTTAGTATGTTTTATTAATAAATATTGTTAAAAAATATAGAATTATTTGTTAAAATGAATCTTAACTAATTTAATAAAAATTGTAAGGATGAAAAATATGAAGGAAACTAAATTAAAAGAGATGTTAACTAAAATAAAAGCAAATTCCGATATTGCAACTGATCCAGAAGCTCAAAAATTGATTGAAGCAGCTATTGAAAGAATAAGTGAGAATGGTGATTTGCAGAAGGTAATATTTAAACTGAAGCAGGATATTAGCATGTATTCTGTAGCGCATGGTTTTAAATTGCCAGAAACTTTAACTAAATTGCAGCTTTTATTAGATAGGGATCCAAATAAGTGGGCTGGCGCTGGAGAAACAATGTCACTTACTAATTTTTAAAAATTAATCTAATAAGAATATTTTTATTTATAAATTCAATACAGATATGAAAGATCACAAGATATAGTGCTATTTTGAGAACTTTTAGTATTGAACTTTAATTTGTAGAAAAAATGTTACCCAATAAGAAAAGAAAAATTAGGTCAATATTAGGATTATCATTTTTATTTTTACTCGTAGTATTAATTAATATATGGAAACAAGAATTAAATATTCTTGAGTTAGTTCTTCTAATTATTGGAATTATTATTTGGATCAGTGCTATTATTTGGCGAATAATCGTAATTATTAAAAGTTAACTTTTACTTTCAGTAATATTCCAAGTTTTGAATGAAGCAAAAAATGCATTCTTAAAAATTAAATTTGGCTTATGTAGCTGAAATTTCGGCTACTAAACAAGTTGATTTGAGGAACCTAATTAATCGTAAACAAGGCTTGTTGGGTTCTTTTTAATTTTTACTGGTTTTGAAACACTAAAATTTAAATAGTTAGTAGAAGTGTTGAGTTAAAAGGTGAGAAAATGAAAATAATTGAAGAAAATGAAAAGGAAGCTTCAAAAAAGAAAAATGGATAATTTTAAGTGTAAGTCTAGTTTTCGGTGTTTTAATGAATAAGTTGTTCTTGCGTCTAACTTCAATTGATAGTTTTGTTTTATCAATGCTGATTGGAGTAGGAAGTATGTATGTGTTTGAATGCGGATACTATTACTTCAGAAACGATATTAAAAAATGGTTAGAAAAGTTAGAAGATAACTTAGGAGGTTAAGTGCAGGATTAGGGCTATCCGCAGGCACATTTTTAGCAACCTATGTTGGTATAGCCATCTGTATGATTAGTAGTTTATGGAATCAGTGGTAAAAACCATTGTTTTTAGTGTTGGATTGATATTTTTTGCTTTAATTAAATTTACTATTAAGCAGGATGAAAATTCGAAAAGATTATATAATGCAATATGGAGTTATTTTATTAGATAGTTTGCTATAAAGCCACTCAATAAGTACCGAATTTGTTACGAAAAAGACCGAATAAGTCTTTTTTATTTTTGAGAACTTTCTAAATGATAGAATTGGTTCATAGCAAAGATTTTGGAGGAGAATAGAATGCCAGTAGGATACATTCCAATTATTTTACTTTTATTAATAGTTTTAGTTGATATCATTGCTTCGCTAAAATTACATAAGCTAGTAAAAACGTCTGATGTCTCAAATATCTTAATACTTGGGATAGTAGCAATGGTTATTTTTGCTTTGAAAGATTTAAGTTCATTTTCTTGGAGTTCAGCAATAGCAACTGTTTTTATGAGTATTGTTGTTTTGAAAGAATTTTATGATGAATATCACTTACAAGTAGAAGATGGTAAAGATGAAAAAACGGCTAAATAATAGACAATTAATTATTCTTAGTACTCTGGTTGGGACAATTATTTTTACTCTTGAAACTGTAATAGACCTAGTAGTAGGGAGCACATTAACTATTTATATAATTCTTGGAAACATTCTCTGGGGGATGATCTTGGGCTATTTAATGTTCAAACTTGTGAAGCTAAGGCAGATGAGAAGGAAGGATATAAGTAAAATTGAGTAAAACACGTCAAAATAAAGATACAAATACAGAAGAATGGACGATAATTACACTCAGTGTGATCTTTGCCTTTTGCATGAATAAGCTGTTTTTATATGTAACAAATAGTGACAGCATTATGCTAAGCTTTTTTGTCGGAATTATAAGTATGAGTGTGTTTTCGATCACGTATTATTATGGCAAAGATAGGATCCAACAACGTTTAAAGAGTAAGAAAAATATTCATGAGTAAAAAAGAAAAAATTATTGGTCTTAGAATTTTATCGTAGATTATTACATCAGTTAGGTTGGTTGTATTTCTAGGTGATATCTACAGTTATGGATTTTCTTGGCGAAGTTTTAATCAGGTAGTGGCTTTAATTTTAGTTGTTTTATTGCTAATTTCTTCTATTATATTTACGTATATTTACGTCTACGAAGAACTTATTAGAATGGAATCAAAAGTATAAACGAGCTCAGTGGATCGGTGAGCTAATTATTTTACCGACTTTTTTCCTAGGCAATTTATATAATTCTACACATGTCTGGTATTCGATATTATTTTTATCTTTCTTTGGAGGAGGAAGCCTTTTATGCATGCTTATTCAATATTTTCGAAGGAGATAATAAAAAAATACCAGATCGGTCATAAAATATGCGAAATTATTCCATTTTTATTTTTTACAAAAAAATGATAGTAAAATTAATGAATAAATGATAATATTTGGAAACAAAACTACTCTTTGGAGGACAAAAATATGAAAAATGAATTGGAACAAGTGTTAAATGACTTTATTTCACTTGCTAAGACTTATTATGATAGAAAAGGCAACGAATACTTATTAGAACAACTTGAAGTTGCCTTAGACAAGTTAGAACATAATGTTCAAGATGACATTGATGAAGCACGGGCAACTTATCAAAATGTGAATACAATTTGTTTAGTAAACCATCTCCATTTAGACAAAGATGAAGAAGCATTGCTTGAAAAGATTAAAGAAATTTCAATGAGTAAAGGCTGGATTGGTGGCTTGAATAGCTGGAACACGACTAATACTTGGCCTGGAAAGTAGGAATGAAAATGCAGGCTTTTTATTATGCAATACCAACTTTAGCAGTAACTGTAATTGCAGCATATATTTTTACTTCAGTTAAGCTTCATAAGTTTATCTGGGTTTCACCAGTTGTTTATTTGGCTTTAATTGGAAGCGTTGGCTTATGGATTAATATTGGTACGAATATCTTTTCAGCTTCAGAACAAGGCGTATTTGGATTGCTAGTTTTAGAAGTAATTATTCTGGAAGGGATTTTTGAAGAATATAAATATCAAAAGCAAAATCTATCAAAGAATGAAGAGTAGTCGAAAGACTGCTCCTTTTTTAGTATATTAGCTTTATGTGCATATTAGTTGCAACTTTCTTTGCACATTACCCGTTAGTAAAAGCTTTTGTCTTTGCTTTAGGGATGATTGTGGCTTTTATTCCAGAAGGATTAGAGTCAACTGTCACATTGTCTTTGGCCGGAGCAGTTCAAAGAATGGCAAAAAAGCATGCCTGGATTAAGCGTTTATCTAGTGTTGAAACGCTAGGGTCAACTTCTGTCATTTGTTCCGATAAAACAGGCACTTTAACTAAGAACGAAATGACTGTAAAAGAACTCTGGACTTTAGAAAAAAGTTATCATGTTTTAGGAGAAGATTATGCAGTTTGAGACCATATTAAAGAAGGCCCAACCCATATCTTTGCAAAAGATAACGATACTTTGAAGGAAGTATTACTTGGAGGTGTTTTTGCAGATAACGCAAGGATTCAAAAGCCCGATAAACATCATTTACGTTATCAAATTTTAGGTGATCCAACTGAAGCTTGTCTTGAAGTTGTTGCAAGAAAAGGAAAGATAGATGTTGAAGCAGAAGTAGAAAAAACGCCACGTGTTAAAGAGTTACCATTCGATTCAAGCAGAAAAATGATGACAGTAATTCAAAGCTCAGATGGCACACATCGCTTTAATACTTATACTAAGGGTGCACCAAATTGTGTAGTCGATAAATGTACATCTTACTTATGTGATGGGAAAATTCAACCTATTACCCAGGAAATAAAAGATAAGATTATGAGAGCAAATGACGGCTATGCTAAAGATGATTTGCGCGTCTTAGCAGTTGCCGGCCGTAATCTTGATCAAAAGATAATGGATGATTTAGATCTTGCAACAATTGATACAGTTGGAAGAGATCTCACCTTCTTAGGATTAACCGTTATGATGGATTCACCCATCAAGAGCTGAAGTATATAAGGTTATGGAAATTGTCTTGCTATTATGCATTTCATATGTACCAGTCTTTCAGTCATTTTTGGGTACGGAGCCGCTTAATGCACATGATTGGATTAGATTAGTATGTATTCCGATACCATTAATTTTAATTGACGAGTTAAGAAAATGAATTTTAAGAAAAGAGTCAAAAAATAAATAAACTTTAACTGCTAGTTTTAACTAGCAGTTTTTTCTTGCTAAAATAGTAAAAATACGGAGGTGGCGAAGTATGAAAAAAGGTTTAGTAATGGAAGGTGGCGCAATGCGCTGCATGTTTACTGCTGGAGTCATCGATACTCTCATGAAAGCAGGCATTGATTTTGATGGTACAATAGGTGTATCAGCTGGAGCTGCTTTTGGCTGCAATTATAAGTCAAGACAAATCGGAAGAGTTCTGCGCTATAACGTAAAATATGCTAGTGATCCACGTCTATCTAGTTGGCAATCGTGGCTAAAGACTGGTGATTTATATGGAGCTGACTTTTGTTATCATGAGTTACCAGGTAAACTTGATATTTTTGATACAGTCGCTTTTCAAAAAAATCCAATGGATTTTTGGTGTGTGGCAACTGATATTAATAATGGAGAAGCGATATACCATAAATTATTGTCTGGTAAGGAAGCGGACTTAGAATGGATTCGCGCCTCTTCATCCATTCCAGTTTTTGCTCGGCCAGTTGAAATTGGGAGTCGTAAGTATTGGGATGGTGGAATTAGTGATTCAATTCCCATTAAATTTTTTGAAAAAATTGGCTACAACAAGAACGTTGTCATTTTGACGCAGCCGCTCTCTTATAAAAAAGAAGCAAGCAAATTATATCCAGCTTTAGAATTGATCCTACATAAATATCCTGCAGTCTTGAAAAAATTAAAGACAAGAGCAAAAGATTATAATGATGTGCTTAATTACATTAGAAAAAAAGAAGTACAAGGCAAAATGTTGGTTATCAGACCACCTTATCCTTTAGAAATTGGCACAATGGAGAAAGATCCTCAAGAATTGAGGCGCGTATACCAAATCGGTGTAAAAGAAGCTAAGAAAAATTTACAAGCAATAAAAACTTATTTGAGTGAATAATCTTCTTGAATGACTTGTCTAGATTACATTTCATTCGCTATAATTAACAAAAGCTTAAATTTTCAGTTTTTTAATAGCAATTATAGAGGGAATGAATGTAATGAAAAAAACAAAGCTGCTAAGCTTTTTCTTTGCACTTTTGATGTTTTTCTCACTCGATGCTACGTTTATCAAGCCAGCTCAAGCGGCTAGCCAAAAGCAAGTAGCAGAAGGTAGTGTCTTGAAGAAGATTAAAAAGAGTGGAGAATTAGTAGTCGGTACATCTGCTGATTATCCACCATTAGAATTTACAACAAGTGAAAATGGCAAGACTAAGTACGTTGGAGTTGACGTTGAATTAGCAAAAGACATTGCTAAAGACTTGGGTGTAAAGCTTGTTATTAAGAATATGTCTTTTGACTCATTGTTAGTTGCACTTGAGACAGGTAAGGTAGACATGGTAATTTCTGCTATGACTCCTACGCCTGAAAGAAAGCAGAGTGTAGCCTTTTCAAAAATCTACTACAAACCAAGTGGTGAATATTTCTTAGTAAATAAAAGAGATAAAGACAAGTACAACAGTATTCAAAGCCTTGAGGGACAAACCGTTGGAGCTCAAACTGGAAGCAACCAATATAATTTAGTTAAGACTCAAATGAAAGATTCTAAACTAAAGGGTCTTGGAAAAATTAATAACTTAGTTTTAGCTTTACAATCAGGTAAAGTTTCTGCTGTTGTTGTTGAAGAATTAATAGCTAAAGCTTATGCCGAAAATAATAGTAGTTTAGCTGCAGTACGTTCTAATTTGAAAGAAACACAAGCCGGCAATGCAGTGGCAATTGCTAAGGGACAAGATGACTTAGTTGCACAAGTTAATAAGACTATTGATCATGTTCAGAAAAAAGATTTGATTAATAAAGAATATCTTCCGGCAGCAGCTAAGTACATGAAGACTGAGAAGAAGAGCAATACTTTTGCTAAATATATTCCATATTTCTTTAAGGGAATCTGGTATACGATTGTAATTACAGTCTTTTCAGTTGTAATTGGAATAGTTCTAGGAATTATTTTGGCCTTAATGCGTTTGTCAAAGAATCCAATTTTACATTGGCTTGCGGTTTGTTACATTGAATTTATCCGTGGTACGCCACAAATGGTACAAATTTTATTTGTTTACTTTGGAATTGGATATTTGATTTCTAATCTTTCCGCTTTGGTTGCAGGTATTATTGCTATTGGACTTAATTCGGGAGCCTATGTGGCTGAAGATATTAGGTCAGGAATTGATTCTTTACCAAAGGGACAGATGGAAGCTGCTCGCTCACTTGGTTTAAGCCGTCAAAAAGCCTTTAGATATGTCATTATTCCGCAGGCAATTAAGAACATTTGGCCAGCTTTAGGCAATGAATTTATTACTTTATTGAAGGATAGTTCCCTAGTTTCAGTAATTGGGGTTGCTGAATTAATGTACCAAACGCAATTAGTTCAGACTTCAACTTATAAGGGTGTATTGCCATTATTCATTGCCATGATTATCTACTTTATTCTAACTTTCTCATTAACGAGGTTGTTGAACCACTTTGAAAAGAGGATGAAACGTAATGACAGTAATGATTAAGGTTGAACACTTAAAAAAGAGTTTTGGTAAAAAAGAAGTTTTAAAAGATATTTCCGCAAATGTTGATAAGGGAAAGGTCATTAGTATTATTGGTCCGTCTGGCTCAGGAAAGAGTACTTTTTTACGCTGTCTTAATGTGCTTGAGACGCCAACTAGTGGCAAAATTATTTTTGATGGTCAAGATTTAACTCATATTAGTGAGAAAGAATTGGACGTTTTACGTGAAAAAATGGGAATGGTTTTCCAGAGTTTTAATCTCTTTCCAAATATGAATGTAATTGAAAATATTAAACTTGCACCAATGAAGGTTAAAGGGGTAAGTGAAGAAGTAGCTGAAAAGCAGGCTTTAGAACTCCTTGATAAAGTTGGTTTAAAAAATCGCGCTAAGCAATATCCTTCTAGTCTTTCTGGTGGTCAGCAGCAACGTGTGGCAATTGCTCGAGCACTTGCGATGGATCCAGAAGTAATGCTTTTTGATGAACCGACAAGTGCGCTCGATCCAGAAATGGTTGGGGAAGTTTTAAAAACTATGCAAGACTTAGCTGATTCTGGAATGACAATGGTCATTGTTACTCATGAAATGGGTTTTGCACGTGAAGTTTCTGATGAAGTTTGGTTTATGGCAGATGGATATCTACAAGAACAAGGTAGTCCTGAACAAATTTTTGAAAATCCACAAAGTCCGCGTGCCAAAGATTTCCTTTCTAAGGTTTTGTAAATACTAATAATTCTTTTAAATAAGCACTTTCTTTTTACAAGGAGAGTGCTTTTCATTTATAATGTTCTCTTGATAAAAAAAGTTGGAAAGGGATGAGTTTAATGAAGATTAGACAAGCCACAATAAATGACTATGATCAAATCATGACTATCTTGAAGGATGGAGCTAACCAATTAGCTGAGCGTGGTGTTGATCAATGGCAAGGGGAATATCCTTCTCCAGATCAAATTAAAGAAGATATTGAAAAGAGATTTGCTTACTTGGCAGTTTCAGCTGATGGCGAAACAGTCGGAGCAATTTCAATTGTTGAGGCACCGGATCATTCGTATGACCAATTACATGGTAAATGGTTACTTGATACAGATAAGTATGTTGTCATTCACCGCGTTGCCATTCATTCTAAGCATGCTGGTCACGGTTATGCAACTAAGCTGTTAACTGAAGTGATTGATTACATTCGTGATAATCGTAAGGATATTGATAGTATTCGCATTGATACTCACGAAAACAACACGGCCATGCAACATTTAATAGATAAAATGAACTTTACTAAAGTGGGCGAGTTGCATGGAGTCTATCGTCCAAATGAAATTTCATATGTTTATGAAAATGTCAGAGACTAAGTAATTTTTTAGCTAGGTTGAAAAACCTAGCTTTTTTGTTAGGCTTAGGCATTCTGTTGACACATAGTATTATGTTAGAATATTCTTGTTAAATACTGTAAATTACATGGAGAAATTGATGAGAACAAATTTTAAATTTAAAATAGCAGCATTTTGTGGATTGTTAGCTATTTTAATCGGACTTACAGGCTGTGCTAACAATAATAGCAATAAGATTACTGTTGTTGGATCTAGTGCCATGCAGTTACTTGCAGAACAAGCAGGAAATGACTACCGTCTTTCTCATCCAGACAGTAATATTGTGGTTCAAGGTGGAGGTTCTGGAACTGGTCTTAGCCAAGTACAGGCTGGTGCCGTTGAAATTGGAACTTCTGATGTTTTTGCCGAGACTCAAAAGGGGATTGATGCCAAAAAACTACAAAATCACTTAGTTGCCGTAGTTGGCATTGTACCAATTGTTAATAAGAGTGCTGGTGTTAAAAATTTATCTAAACAACAATTGAGCGATATTTTTACTGGTAAGATTACCAACTGGAAGCAAGTTGGCGGAAAAAATCAAAATATCACCGTAATTAATCGTTCTAAGGGTAGTGGTACTCGTGGAACTTTTGAAGGTTTAATTTTGAATGGAAAAAAGCCGATCCAAGCTCAAGAACAAGATTCTAATGGTACTGTACGTAAGATTGTTAGCTCTACTCCAGGGACAATCTCATATATTTCCTTCCCATATGCTAATGATGAAAATATTCAAAAATTGAGCATTGATGGAATAAAGCCTACGAATAAAAATGTAGAGACTAATCGCTGGCATCTTTGGTCTTATGAACATATGTATACTAAGGGTAAACCTAATAAAAATGTTCAAAAGTTTATTGACTATATGCTTGGCAGTAAGGTGCAAAATGATTTAGTACCAAAGCTTGGCTATATTAGCATTAATAAGATGAAAGTCGAACGTGATAGTAATAATCATATTGTTCAGAAATAAAGAATAGGATGTTTGGATGAATAACAAAGATCTAAAAAAAGTAGTTGAATCTGCTTTAGATGAGCAAAAAGTACCTCATGTTAAATTAAGGAAGATTGGTGCTAGCAAGGTTGACGTTGCTAGTTTGACTAAACCTTCAAAAGAAACAAGACAAGAATATTGGGGTAAAGGTTTAACATATTTTGCCATTATCTTAATTATTATTTTAGTTGCTTCAATTATTGGCTTTATTGGATTTCATGGTTTAGAAACTTTTACTAAAGATCATGTAAATATCTTTCATTTTTTAACTTCAAGCGATTGGGATCCAGGTGAAGGTAAAAATCATGTAGGAGCAGCTGCGATGATTGTCACTTCATTTGCCGTAACGTTACTAGCAGCTTTAGTAGCTACTCCATTTGCAATTGCAGTGGCACTTTTTATGACTGAGTATTCTTCTAAAAAGGGCGCTCGTTTTTTACAGTCGGTTATTGAATTATTAGTAGGTATTCCGTCTGTTGTTTATGGATTTTTGGGATTAACAGTTATTGTTCCGTTTATTAGAAATATTTTTGGTGGAACTGGATTTGGTATTCTGTCAGCTACTTTAGTTTTATTTGTAATGGTATTGCCGACAATTACTTCTTTAACTGTTGATAGTTTGAAAGCTGTGCCCTCTGATTATCGAAAGGCTTCCTTAGCATTAGGGGCAACTAAGTGGCAAACAATTTATAAGGTGATTTTGCGAGTTGCTTCACCAAGAATTATGACTGCAGTAATTTTTGGGATGGCTAGGGCCTTTGGTGAAGCTTTGGCTGTACAAATGGTTATTGGTAATGCAGTCTTAATGCCAGCTAACCTAGTAAGTCCATCAGCTACTTTGACTAGTCAATTAACTAGTCAAATGGGTAATACGGTTATGGGAACCTTGCCAAACAATGCACTTTGGTCTTTGGCATTATTACTATTGATTATGTCATTAGTCTTTAACTTCTTAGTCCGCTTAATTGGAAAGAGAGGACAGAAATAATAATGAATGCAAAAACTCGTAATAAAATTGCTACAACGGGTATATATACTTTAGTGAGTATTGTTGTAATTATTCTTTTTGGAATTTTAGGCAATATTTTAGTTTCAGGTGTACCGCATCTTTCATGGCATTTTTTATCTTCTGAGGCTTCTTCTTATCAAGCTGGGGGAGGAGTAAGAGATCAATTATTTAACTCTTTATATTTGCTAGTTTTGACTCTAATTATTTCACTTCCAATTGCATTGGGAGCAGGAATTTATTTAGCTGAATATGCAAAAGATAATTGGTTTACTAGTTTAATAAGAACTACAATCGAAATTTTGAGTTCACTTCCTTCAATTGTTGTTGGTTTATTTGGTTATTTGCTATTTGTAGTTCAATTTGGATTTGGATTTTCCATTATTTCTGGTGCTTTAGCTTTAACATTTTTTAACTTACCAACTTTAACAAGTAATATTGAACAAGCTATTGAGGGAGTACCTGAAGCTCAAAGAGATGCTGGCCTTGCTTTGGGTCTATCTAATTGGAAGACAATTAGAGGCATCGTGTTACCGGCAGCTTTGCCTGGTATCTTAACAGGAATTATCTTGAGTGCAGGTAGAATTTTTGGTGAAGCAGCAGCCTTGATTTATACAGCTGGACAAAGTGGATCAACAATTGATTATAGTAACTGGAACCCACTTAGCCCAACTAGTTTCTTAAATATAATGCGTCCAGCAGAAACATTAGCAGTTCATATTTGGAAAGTTAACACTGAAGGAATTATTCCAGATGCAACTATTGTTTCAGCTGCAACATCTGCATTATTAATCATAGTAGTAATTTTGTTTAACCTTGGAGCACGTGCTTTAGGTAATCATTTATACCGCAAGTTAACTGCTGCTAAGTCATAAGGAGAACTTTATGCAAAATGTAAATGAAGCACCTACTTTTATTCATCAATTCAATAAAGACGATCAAATAATTTCAACTCAAGATCTTAGCGTTTTTTATGGTGGTACAGTTCAAAAACTGTTCAATGCTAGTCTTCAATTTAAGAAAAAGACAATTACAGCTTTAATCGGAGGATCGGGCTCCGGAAAATCAACTTTTTTACGTTGTCTTAATCGAATGAATGATAAAGTAGCACGCGTTGATGGTGAAATTTGGTATCACGATTTAGACATCAATAAGAATAATATTAATGTTTATCAATTGAGAAAAAATATTGGGATGGTTTTTCAAAAACCTAATCCATTTCCTAAATCAATTAGAGAAAATATAACCTATGCATTAAAAGCAAATGGTGAAAAGAATAAGCAAAAGCTAGATCAGATTGTAGAGGAAAGTTTAAGAGCAGCTGCTTTGTGGGATGAAGTTAAGGATAAGCTTGATAAGAGTGCCTTAGCCATGTCTGGTGGCCAGCAGCAACGACTTTGTATTGCTCGAGCTTTGGCAATAAAGCCTGAAATTATACTACTTGATGAACCAGCCAGCGCGCTTGACCCAGTGTCGACTTCTAAGCTTGAAGATACTCTTAAGCAACTTCGAACAGATTACACTATGATTATGGTTACGCATAATATGCAGCAGGCTAGTCGAATCAGTGACTATACTGCATTTTTCCATTTGGGTCACGTCTTAGAGTACGATACTACCGAAAACATTTTCACTAATCCTAAAGGTGAAATTACGGAAGATTATATTCGCGGAAGTTTTGGATAAGGGAGCTATTGTGGAAGATATTATTACAAGTAAGGATGTTCACTTAAGCTACGGAAATGTTGAAGCTTTACATGGAATAAGTTTAGATTTTGAAGAAAAAGAATTGACCGCTCTTATTGGACCATCAGGATGCGGAAAATCAACCTTTTTACGTTGCTTAAATAGAATGAATGATGATATTCCTAATATTCATATTACTGGCGATATTAAATTTGAGGGCCAAAATATTTATGATTCTAAGATGGATTTAGTAGAATTACGTAAGGAAGTTGGAATGGTTTTTCAACAACCAAGTCCATTTCCGTTTTCTGTATACGATAATATTGCTTATGGCCTGAGAATTGCAGGAATAAAGGACAAAGAATTAATTGATCACCGCGTTGAAGAGAGCTTGAAGCAAGCGGCAATTTGGAAAGAGACTAAGGATAACTTAGATCGAAATGCGCAGGCCTTTTCTGGTGGTCAGCAGCAAAGAATTTGTATCGCTCGAGCTTTAGCAGTTCGACCAAAAGTAGTTTTGTTAGATGAGCCAACGAGTGCACTAGACCCGATTTCAAGTAGTGAAATTGAAGAAACTTTGCTTGAATTAAAACATGAGTTTACTTTCATCATGGTTACTCATAACTTGCAACAAGCTTCTCGAATCAGTGATTACACTGCATTCTTAATGAATGGCGACTTGATCGAATATGGTAAGACAGCAGATATGTTCATGAATCCTAAGAAGCAAATTACTAGTGATTATCTGAATGGACGTTTTGGTTAATAAGGAGATTTTTTAAGATGCATGAAATTTTTTTAGATGAATTACGTAAGTTAAATACTCGTTTTATGGGTATGGGGATTGACGTTAGTGAAGCAATTGAAGAAGCAACTCAGGCTTTTGTTGAACACGATAAAAAGTTGGCTCAAAGCTTGGTAAAAGATGATCAAAAAGTTTCACGCGCAGCTACAAAAGTTGAAAAAAGAACTTTAAAATTAATGGCGCTGCAACAGCCTGTTGCTAGTGATTTTAGAAATGTAATTAGTATTTTAAAGGCTACTGGAGATTTAGAGCGTATTGGTGAAAATGCCAATTCAATTGCTTGGGAAACAATTCGCGTTAAAGGTAATCCTCGTATTCCAGAAGTTGAAGCAATTATTAAATCAATGGCTAAAAAGGTTAACTTTATGCTTGATCAAATTTTGAAGGCTTATGTGCAGGATGATGAAAAATTGGCTCGTGAAGTTGCACAAAAAGATGACGAAGTAGACGAAGAATACGTTAAGGCACGTAATTTAATTATTACTGGAATTAAGCAGGATCCAGAAGCAGCCGTTGCTTCTTCAAGTTACTTTATGGTAATTCGTTTACTTGAACGAATTGGGGATCACGTAGTGAACTTAGCACAGTGGGTTATTTATAAATTATCAGGTGAATTAGTAGATTTAAATACTAAAGATACTGATGAAATGACTGAATTATAGGATTTATATTTGATAATGAGATGACTAGACCGAAAATACTAGTCATCTTATTTTTTATCTTCAGATGTAAGCGCGTGCAAATTTTACTAAAGAAATTTATAATAGAGTTATAAATTAAACTGTAGTATTGATTGGGAGAAATTATGAGTAATATAATTCAAAAAAAGAAAAAGCATCAATTTCCGACAGCATATACAGTTATTATTATCGTTTTGTTATTGGTGCAAATCTTAACGTTTTTTATACCATCCGGTAACTATACAACGCTTGAGTATGATCAACCAAGTAAAGAATTTGTGATTACAAAACCTGATGGAAGTAAACATAAAGAAGCTGCAACACAGAAGACTTTGGATAAATATAAAGTCAAAATTGATGTTAAGAAGTTTACTAATGGTACAATTTATAAACCTGTAGCGATTCCTGATTCATATAAAAAGATTGATCAGAAAAAGCCTGGGCTTGCTGGAGCAATCTATGAATTCTTGTCCTCTCAGATAAATGGGATTGCACAAAGTATTGATATTATTGCCTTTGTCTTAATCTTAGGTGGCTGTATCGGTGTAGTACATGCTAATGGTGCAATTGATGCTGGAATGCAGGCACTTTCTAAAAAGATTAAGGGTAAGCAAATATTATTAATTGTCCTCGTTATGGGCTTAATTGCTATTGGTGGAACGACCTTTGGGTTAGCAGAAGAAACAATGGCCTTTTATCCAATATTAATTCCAGTCTTC
Organism: Lactobacillus taiwanensis DSM 21401; assembly: GCF_001436695.1. Taxonomy (GTDB): domain Bacteria; phylum Bacillota; class Bacilli; order Lactobacillales; family Lactobacillaceae; genus Lactobacillus; species Lactobacillus taiwanensis. The sequence goes on along the minus strand of NZ_AYZG01000034.1, from coordinate 102,225 downwards.
TTACTTGCTGGATTTGATCGGATGACGGTAGTAGCGACCATTTTTCTAGGAACCAGTATTGGTACGATGGCATCAACTATCAATCCCTTTTCAACTGTGATTGCTTCTAATACTGCTGGTGTGAACTTTACTGACGCTTTACCACTTCGCATTTGTATGTGGGCAACATGTGTCATTGTAGGGATGATTTATGTTATTGTCTATGCTAAAAAAGTTCAAAAGAATCCAAAAGCGTCATATGTTTATAATGATTTTGTTAAAGAAGATCAGGAGTATTTGAATCAAGAAGACACCGTAAAAGAGCAGAAATTTACTTGGCGTCAGAAGTTAACTCTGCTAGTTTTTGCAATTGCTTTTATTGTGATGATTTGGGGTGTGCAACAAAAAGGATGGTACTTTACTGAAATTGCGGTTGTCTTTTTGGCAACTGGATATATTTTTGCCTTTATTTCTGGTTTGAATGAGCATAAATTTGTTGAAAGCTTTGTGAATGGTGCGGCAGACTTGTTAGGAGTTGCTTTAACAATTGGCCTAGCACGGGCTGTTTCAATTGTGATGGAAGAAAGTCATACAAGCGATACGATTATGAATTTCTTTAGTCAACAAGTATCCGGAATGCCACCACTTTTATTTATTTGGTTTATGTTCTTGGTCTATGTTGTATTAGGCTTCTTTATTCAATCGTCATCTGGCTTAGCTGTTCTATCAATGCCGATTATGGCTCCTTTAGCCAATGTAGTTGGAATTGACCGCGCAAGCATTATTGATGCCTATAACTGGGGTCAAGGCTTTATTAGTTTAATAGCCCCAACAGGTCTTATCTTAATGAGTTTAATGATGGTAAATATTGGTTTTAACAAGTGGTTTAAATTCTGCTGGAAATTATTAGTGATTGAATTTGGTATTTGTTTAGCCTTCCTAGCTATTGGCTTAGTTGTTTATTAATAAGCAAATAAATAGCTTTTAGAAACGTTTCTAGATATGATTTACGTGTAATCAGTGTTTAATATTTTTTAAGGAGTTATATTATGACTTATCCAAAAACTAAAAAGATTATGAATGAAATTGTTGCTGATTTAACTCAAACTCATATGCTTGTACATCAACATCATTGGTATATGCTAGGACGTGGATTTTTGAAATTACATCCATACTTAGATGAAGTAATGGATGAATTGGCAGAACAGCAAGATGGTGTTGCTGAAAGACTAATTGAAATTAATGGTAGTCCAATTTCTACTTATGAAGAGGTATTAGAAGAGACAAATGTTCCTGATCAACTAGGTAGCTGGGATTTATCAATCGAAGAAAGATTTCAATTAATTGTGAATGCTTATAAGCAACTGCGTGATGACTATGAACGTGGTATAAAAATTAGTGAAGATGAGGGCGATGACTCTACTAATGATTTACTTATCGCCTATCATACAGCTGTTGAAAAGAGAATCTGGATGATGTCAGCTGAACTTGGTCAACGTCCAGGTGAAGGTGAATAAATTTTGAAGCTTAAAGAGGAGTGCGAAATTAATGTGCTCCTTTTTTATTGATTGTGGACTGCAGTATTTTAAAATAAGATAGAAAATTTAGGTATAAGAATGGATTTGTTTAATTATCAGCAAACTAGGGATGCTGCCATTAAAGCAAGGTATGATTATCATCTAGCATACAAGCCAGGACAAGTTAATAGTACAAAGCAAGTTGAAGAGGCAATTAAGAAGTTATCGTAATCAGATAAAGCTTTTATGTTCATCATCGGTAACACAAGTAATCCTATGGCAGCAATTCCATCGATCAATTATGATATAAAGAAAAATACTGTAAATAAACTAATCATGACTTACTATTATTTTAAAAAAGAATCAGAAAATAAAATGAATCGACAAATTGTTGTTGTACAAGCGGATGATTTTTATAAATCAATTTCTTTATAGTTTTAGACAAATAATGAATGGTTCTTTTTGCTATAATTAAAAGAAAAAGATCGTACGTGAAAGGAAAAGGCGATGAATAAAGTTACGATTGTTGGATCAATTAATGTTGATAATATTATGCACATTAAAAAGCTTCCTCAACCAGGAGAAACAATTGCTATGTCGGAATTTTCCAAAGCTGCTGGTGGAAAGGGTGCAAACCAAGCTGTAGCAAGCAGTCGAGCAGGAAATGAGACAATCTTTGTTGGCCGTGTTGGTGATGATGATAATGGCCGTTTTATGCTTGAACAATTTGAGGATAATGGAGTTAATGTTGAGCATGTAGTTGTAATTCCCAATCAACAAACAGGTCAAGCCTATATTTTACTTCAAGAAACGGGACAAAATTCGATTATTATTCAGCACGGTGCTAATTTTGATGTAACAGCTGAAGATGTTAGAAATGCTAAAGATCAAATTGAAGACAGTGAGTTTGTAATTGCTCAATTTGAAACTCCACTTGAAGCAACTATCGAAGCTTTTAAAATAGCAAGAAATGCTGGGAAAACCACTATTTTAAACCCAGCGCCAGCACGCACTGATATTCCACAAGAATTATTAGAGTTAACGGATATTATTACACCTAATGAAACGGAAGCTGAAAGTATCACTGGCATTAAGGTTGATAGTGAAGAATCAATGAAAAAGAGCAGTGAAATTTTCCATCAGATGGGTATTAAAGGCGTAATCATTACAATTGGTGAACGTGGATCCTTTATTTCTTATAAAGATATTGAGGAAGTAGTACCGGCATTTAAAGTAAAAGCAGTTGATACAACCGCCGCTGGCGATACTTTCTTAGGAGCTTTAGCTAGCGAGTTAAAAGCTGATATAAGTAACTTAAAAGATAGCGTGGTTTATGCGTCTAAATCATCGTCATTTACAGTACAAAAGGTAGGAGCTTTCCCATCTATTCCTACTAGAGATGTTGTTGAAAGAGCTTTAAAAGAGGATTAAGCAATGGATAAGACTGAACAAGATCAATTAAAAAAAGAAGCTGCTACAAAGGCTGCTAAAGTGGTAAAATCTAATTCCGTGTTGGGGGTTGGAACTGGCTCAACAGTTGCATTCTTTATCGATGCGTTGGGTGAACGTAAAGAAAAAGAGGACTTTAACTTAAAGCATATTGTTACCACTTCTAATCGTAGTAAGAAACAACTTGAAGAACTCGGCTTTAAAGTTGATGAATTAGCAGATATTGATCAAGCTGATTTAACGGTTGATGGAGCTGACCGAGTAGATGATAATCTTGATGGAATCAAAGGTGGCGGTGGTGCCTTAACTTTAGAGAAGAACGTAGCTATTAATTCTAAAAAGATTATTTGGATTGTTGATGAATCAAAACTTGTTCATCATTTAAGTGGCTTTCCGCTTCCAGTTGAAGTTCTACCTGTTTCTGCAGAACAGAATTTCAAGCGTTTTGAAGAAGGATTAAAGCCGCAATGGCGTTTAGATGAGAATGGCGAGCGTTATGTAACGCACTATGGCAACTACATTATTGACTTAGCTGCTGATCCAACTCCTGTACCACATGGTTTAGCTGATTATTTGGATCATACAGTTGGTGTTGTTGAACATGGATTGTTCCTTGATATGTGCGACGAAGTAATTATTGCTCATAGCGATGGTACGATTGAAGATAAGAAGAGAAAGTAATTATTTGGACTCATTGAAAAAAATGAGTCCTTATTTGTTTAATCAAGTAGTAATCAAGGTATAAAAATGACAATTGGAGAAGCTTTAAAAGCAGAAAGAAAGAGATTGGGATTAAGCCAGTCTCAAATGACAGGAAATTTAATAACGAAATCACATTATTCAAAAATTGAACGTGGCTTGTTTGACATTAGAACAAATGATTTATTAACAATTTTAAATTTACATAACATTGATGTGGTTGAATTTTTTAAAAAGATTTCTGTTACTAATCAAGAAGAAAATACGAAAGCCTATTTAGCACAGCTTCATGCAGCTTATTACACGAGAAATATTAAGAAAATTGAACAAACTAGTAGTAAATTAAAAAATAAACAACTCCAAACACCAGAATTAAAAAACTTAGAGGCACAAGCATCTCTTTTGAAAGCTTACCTTACAAATAGTATTAATACATTATCGGATAAGTCAAAAGAAAATATTAAAAAGATTATTTTTAGTAATGATGAATGGCAAGTAGAAGATTTAAGGCTATTTGCGATTGCTATATCACTTTTTGATATTTCTGAATTGAATTCGGTGGTAAAATCCATTATTAGTCGCCATTTTAATTTGAATTTGGAAGAAAAGGAATTTAGGTTAGTTTTATCCGCAATACTAGTAAACTTTTTATCTTATTCTGTTAAAGTTCAAAATTCAGATACTCAATTGATCAAGAAAGTGTTTCAAGTATTAGATAATTTAAATGGAGAACCCGATAATTGTTTCGCAAAAATAATGACTTTATATTATCGAGAGTATTTTACTGGAAACAAAGAAAAAATTGATGAAATTATTGGCGTTATGAAAGATAGTGGAATGAAAGGAATATTCAAAAACAAAAAATGAAAGTGTTAAATTTAACACTTTCATTTTTTTATAAAAACTATGTTTATTATGAACATATAAAGTTAATTAAAAATAGAAATGTGGTTAATTATATGTTTATTCCGTGCTATCCACTATAAATAAATTAAAGAAATGAGATGATAAGAATGAAAATAATGGATATTAATTTGATTAGAAAATAGAACATAATCATTTTGCAAGTAGTCTAAGTTGTGGTTGTTCTGTGATTCATTAGTAAAATATAGTTGTTTGACAATAAGAATGTTAGTGATAGCATTCTTATTTTGTATATTTCAGGAGAAAAAACTATGAGGATCAACTTTAAGTGGATAGTTAAAAATCTTCCTGGGTGGTTGATATTACTGATTCTAATATTTTTAATTGCTGGTGGCTTTGAAGGTGTAGTAAATGGAATTATTTTAGGACAATTTCCTAATTTAGTTGGTGTGTCTTCAAATAAATTAATCTTATTTTTAATTCAAAGCACTATCATCTTTTTCATTGTCTATACAGCTTTAGTTTTGAAAAATATACTCTTAAATTATGCACGGAAAATTTTAAGAGTTTCTCTTAAAAAGAAGATGCTTCTAAGCAGTTTTTCAAATTATCAAGAACCAGAAAAAGGGTTGAATCAAATTAGTAATGTTGCTGCAAAGATCGATGAGAATTATTTCTCTCTAATTGCGGAGATTTTATCTACTGCCGTGGCTGCTGTAATTTCAACAATTTATGTTTTACAGGTTAATATATTAATGGGAATTATTTTTGTAGCTTTTTCTTGCTTAAGTTTAATTCCAATGCTTTTTGGTAAGAAAAAACTTGGAAGATTAGGAGAAGAATGGAGTAGAAGCAATACTAAAGTAATGCACACTGCCGGTGACTGGCTACGCGGATTTCGAGATATTATGCAATATAATGCTCAAAAATTATTTTTTAAACGTGTTTCTACTTCTATTGATCAAAATGAAACTATTCTTCTAAAACAAGAAAATTTGCAATGGCTTGTTCAATATGCAAACTTATTATTTACAATTTTAGCTTTAATAGGACCATGGGCAATTGGTTTTTACTTTGTTATTAATAATTTATTTAGTGTCACTATTAGTGCACTTCTTTCCTTAACTCTTTCTGCAAATAGTGTAGTTCAAAATTTTCGTATTTTGATGCAATGTTGGTCAAAAGTAACAGGAACAACTAATTTGAGAAAAATTAAAAGCATTAATCAAAGGGTGCTTGATTTACAAGAAAATAGTTTAAGTCATTCTAATATTGAGTTAGAAAATGTTGAAGTGAATTATAATGAGCACCAAATTTATCAGAATCTTAGTTTAAATATTCCTTATGGAAGTAAAATATTATTGCAAGGTCCATCAGGAGCAGGGAAGAGTACCTTTCTGAATTTAATAGCTGGTATGGTTAAGCCTAATAAAGGAAAAGTGTTGATTGACAAAAGAAAGCCAAGTTTAGCTGATGTAACATATATTGCGCAGACACCGTGGATTTTTGAGGGAACAATCAGGGATAATTTATCTTTAGGCGAAAACTATTCTGATAAAGAGCTAATGAAAATCTTGGAAAAAGTAGGATTAGTAGCAGAATTAGGAGAAAATATCCTTAATAAAGAAATAAATCCAACGCGGGAAAATATTTCGGGCGGACAAAAGCAAAGATTAATAATAGCTCGTGCACTTTTAAGAAATAAATCTATTGTTTTACTTGATGAAATTACTGCGGCTTTAGATGATAAGAATAGTGAGAAGATTAGAGAACTAATATATCAAGTACCCGGAACAATTATTGAAAGTGCGCATCATATAAATGATGCGCTCCTTGATAAGTATGGATTTGTTAAAAAGAAAATTGAAAATCAAAAAATATTTTAACTTTTAAAGACTTGACCACTTCAAGTCTTTTTTTGTTGTTAATCTTAGTTCATAATAAAGATGATACGTAATTTTAGAAAGAAGGACCTTTATGTCAAAAAAGCCCTTGATTATTAGTACAGATCCTGGAATCGATGATGTTGCTGCAATGACAGTAAGTTTATTTGCAGATGAATTAGATGTTAAGATGATTGTACCAACTTGGGGCAATGTTTCTTTAGAGCATACCCTACAAAATACTCTTGATTTAGAGAACTTTTTACATACTAAAGTGCCTGTAGTTAAAGGTGCTAATCAACCACTAGTGCGTCCAGCCATTAGTGCAGCTTCTGTTCATGGTAAAACAGGGATCGCTGGTTTTGAATTTGAAACTGCAAATGATGATTTGCTTGAAAAAGGACTTGCTGCTACTAAGATGTATGAAGTAATAAAAAATAGTCCTGAAAAAGTAACTCTTTTAGGTGTTGGTCCCTTAACTGATTTCGCACTTTTGTTTAAGCAATATCCTGATGTAGTAGAGAATATTGCTGAAGTTTATATTATGGGTGGAAATATTGGTCATGGAAATCATAGCCCGTTTGCAGAATACAATATTGCTGGAGATCCAGAAGCGGCGCAGATTGTTTTTCATTCAGGTTTGCCCGTTTATGTTGCACCGTTAGAAATTGGAGACAAGGCCCATTTGACCCAAGATCAAATGGATAAAATTAAAAAATGTGGCGAAGTTGGAAATATGCTGTATTCAATGTTTTCACATATTCATGAACCTGATGGAGATACTAGAATTAAGATTTATGATCCAACTGCCGTAGGAATTATGCTTCATCCTGAATTTTTCACCTTAAAACCAGCCAATGTTGAGATTGAATTAGCTGGACGCTATACATATGGCGCTAGCGTAATGGATTTCTTAAGTGAAAAACATAATGCACAAATTGCAACCGACGTCGATACAGAGAAGTTTGCGACTTGGTTCATTCAGAGTATCCAAGCTGCCAATAATGGGAGAAAATAATGACTGATTTAGTCTATCGCTCAGTAATGCGTGATATTAAACAAAAAATACTTAATAATGAATATGAAGATATGCGCTTACCAGATGAACGGAGTTTAAGCGACTATTACCATGTAAGCCGTTCATCTATGAAGCGAGCTTTAGGATTACTTGCTCAGCAGGGAATAGTTTTCAAAAAAAGGGGCAGTGGCACTTTTATTAATCCTCTTTACTTAAAGAATCAAGCTCTCTTTAAATATGAGGGCTCAAATCTAGGTATTACGGATTCTTTTAGCGTTCCTGGTAAAAAACAAAGTATTGAGCTATTAGACTATCAAGTAATTAAGGCTGATGAAGATTTAAGACAAGATCTATTTTTAAAAGAATCAGATTTTGTTTACCAAATTAAGAGGCTGCGTTTATTGGATGATCAACCATTTTTGATTGAAACTGGTTTTATCCCAATTAAGATTACACCAGAATTAAATCCAGATATTTTAAAGGGATCGCTGTTCAATTATTTAGAAGACACACAAAACAAAACAGTAACACGATCATTCTTAACGATTACTGTTGAACCTTCAACATTAGAAGATCAATCAAAGCTGATGCTTGCTCCTAATGAACCAGTGGGTGTGATGGAAGGGATTTTCTTTTTAGATGATGGAACGCCGTTTGAAGTTTCAAATATGCGTATCCACTACAAATATATGAAATACAATACCTTTGTTAATTTAAGTCAAGAATAAAAATAAAGACATCGTTTTTCTCGGGGGATTGAGAGAAGCGATGTCTTTTTTGATAAATAAGATAGTTTAATCAAATTGTAAACTATCATCAACTGGTGACAGCTGCGTCATCATGATCTTGGGCTTTGACTATAACTTTTAAAATTGTTTGAAAGAAATTGATCAATATGAATTTGATATAGCAGTAATTGAGACATCTTCAGTTAATAAAAATGGTGTTTTTGTAGTTAATCATTCTGATGCACAAATTAAAAGAGAAGTTATTCAACGAACCAAAACAGTTATTTTACTAGCAGAAAAATATAAATTTAAAGAAGATCCTTCTTCACCATATAAAGTGGTGGATTGCGACTAGGCCGATATATTGATTAGGGATAATAAGTTAAAATCTCAATATCGAAAGTACCTTAGAAAAAATATTAAGATTCCTGAAGTGCTAGTAGAAGAGCAAAGAAATAGATAATTTTTAAAGATATTATTAAGCAATTAGAATTGGACCGTCCCAATAATCTAAAAGATTGAATTTTTGGATTGAATAATCTATGATTAGTACTGTAATAAGCAATGAAAACTATTTCAAGGAGATATTTTGGTATGGCAGTAAATTACGATTCTCAAGAATATTTAAAGAGTGTTGATGCATACTGGCGTGCAGCTAACTACTTATCAGTTGGTCAATTATTTTTAATGAATAATCCCCTCTTAAAGGGTGAATTAAAGGCTGAAGACGTAAAACCTAAGCCAATTGGTCACTGGGGCACAATCGTTCCACAAAACTTTATTTATGCGCATTTAAATCGTGCAATTAAAAAATATGATTTAAATATGTTTTATATTGAAGGCTCTGGTCACGGCGGTCAGGTAATGGTATCTAATTCTTATTTAGATGGTTCTTATACTGAACGTTATCCAGAAATTACTCAAGATGAAAAGGGAATGGCTAAATTATTTAAGCAATTTAGTTTTCCAGGCGGTGTTGCTTCTCATGCTGCACCAGAAACTCCAGGATCAATTCATGAAGGTGGAGAGTTAGGTTACTCACTTTCTCATGGTGTTGGTGCAATTTTAGATAATCCAGCTGTAATTGCAGCTGTTGAAATTGGTGATGGTGAATCAGAAACTGGTCCACTTGCTACTTCTTGGTTCTCAAGTAAGTTCATTAACCCAATTAAAGATGGTGCTGTCATTCCAATTTTACAAATCAATGGCTTTAAGATTTCCAATCCAACTATCGTTTCTAGAATGAGCGATGAAGATCTGACTAAATATTTCGAAGGAATGGGCTGGAAGCCTTACTTTGTTTCTGCATATAAAGATGGTGAATTTAATGGTTATAAGGACCACATGGAAGTCCACCAAGAAATGGCTAAGACCATGGATGAAGTAGTTGAAGAAATTAAGGCTATTCAAAAGCATGCTCGTGAAAATAATGATGATTCATTAGTGAAATGGCCAATGATTGTCTTCAGAGTACCTAAGGGTTGGACTGGACCTAAGTTTGATTTAGATGGAAATCCAATTGAAAATAGTTTCCGTGCTCACCAAATTCCAATTCCTGTTGCTCAAGGCGACATGACTCATAAGGAAATGCTTACTGATTGGATGGAAAGCTACAAGCCTGAAGAATTATTTAACGAAGATGGTTCGCCAAAAGACATTGTTAAAGAAAATACGCTATCTGGCGATCAAAGAATGGCAATGAATCCGATAACTAATGGCGGAATTGATCCTAAGGTATTGAATATGCCGGACTATCGTGATTTTGCCGTTGAATTTGATAAGCCTGGTTCTGTTGAAAAGCAAGATATGGCTGAATGGGCTAAATATCTTGATAAGATGGCTGAACTAAATCCAAATAATTTCCGTGGTTTTGGTCCAGACGAAACAAAATCTAACCGTTTATTCCAACTTTTAGACAATCAAAAGCGTCAATGGATGGAAAATATTCATACTCCAAATGATGAAAACTTGGCTCGTGAAGGTCGCGTAATTGACTCACAATTATCTGAGCACCAAGATGAAGGCTGGCTTGAAGGGTATGTTTTGACCGGCCGTCATGGATTCTTTGCTACCTATGAAGCCTTTGGTCGTGTAGTTGACTCAATGCTTACTCAACACATGAAGTGGCTTAGAAAGGCTAAAGAACAAGCCTGGAGACATGATTATCCAGCTTTAAATTTGGTTGATACTTCAACTGTTTTCCAACAAGATCATAATGGATATACTCACCAAGATCCGGGTATGCTTACTCACCTTTATGAGAAGAATCGTCCAGATTTAATCCATGAATACTTACCAGCTGATACAAACTCGCTTCTTGCAGTATCTGATAAGGCGTTTAGAGATCGTGAATGCATTAACGTTTTAGTAACTTCTAAACAACCTCGTCCTCAATGGTTCTCAATTGAAGAGGCAAAGAAGTTAGTTGACAAGGGACTTGGTTATGTTGACTGGGCATCAACTGATAAAGGCGCAAAACCTGATGTTGTCTTTGCCTCAACTGGTACTGAACCAACAATTGAAACTTTAGCAGCAATTGATTTGCTCCATAAGAAGTTTCCAGATTTAAAGATTCGATATATTAATGTTATTGACGTGATGAAGTTAATGTCACCTGAAAAGAATCCAGAAGCAATCAGCAATAAAGAATTTGATCGTCTCTTCCCAAAGGGTACACCAGTAATTTTTGCTTGGCACGGCTTTAAATCAATGATGGAATCGATTTGGTTTGACCGTGGACGTGGTAAAGATGATGTTCACATTCATGGCTACGAAGAAAATGGTGATATTACTACTCCATTTGATATGCGTGTTTTAAACCATATTGATCGCTATAATTTAGCTAAAGAGGTAGTAGAAAGCGTCCCTGAATTGAGTGAAAAGAATGCTGCCTTTATTGACGAAATGGATACTTTACTTGCTAAACATCACCAATATATTCGTGATAATGGTAAAGATATGCCGGAAGTTACTGATTGGCAATGGGAAGGCTTGAAATAAAATTAGAATAATTCTTCAAAAAGACCTAATTGAGTTTAGGTCTTTTTTGATTAAAGCTATTGAAAATTCGCTCTATGCTTACTAAGCTGTTTGTTGTTATAATGGTTTTGTAAAATGTAAGTGTAATTTTATTTGTAAGGAATTTTATAGAAAGAGATGATTGGATGGAATTTAAAGATGTTTTAGCGCGCGAACATGCAACAAGAAAGTTTACTGATCAAAGAGTAAGTGAAAAGACTATTATTAAGGTGTTAGAAGAAGCACAAAGAACTCCATCCTTACTTAATTCACAACCTTGGCGGATATATGTGGCTGAGGGTGAAGTAGCAAAGGCAATAAGACAAGAACATGAAGAAAAGACTTTAGCTAATGAAGAACCACACGAAGACTTTGCTTCTTTGCTAAAAGTCGAATGGAATACATTTCCAAGTAAGAATATGGCAACAATGAGTGAAACTTTAGATTATTTCTTACGTGGGGAATCAGATGATTTTGATCGAGCTCAATTAAAATTGTTCAATGCTCCAATAATTGTCTTTTTAACTATACCTAAAAAATCTCCAGCTTGGTCAATTTTTGATCTTGGTGCATTTTCTCAGACATTGATGTTGGCAGCAAATAATCGTGGTTTAAGTACAATGCCTGCACAGGCTTTTGTTAAATATCCGGATGTAATTAGAAAGTACTTAGATATACCAGAAGATGAATCAATTGGTATTGGTATTGGATTAGGATATCCTAACAAAAAAGCTACAATTAATAACTATAAGTCTAAACGTGTATCTTTAGATGAAATTTTAAAAATTAAAAAGAATATCTAAATTTGAAATTCCTGAAGAGATAAAGTCTAATTTATTAGCTTTAAACTTTTTAGGAGTTTTTTATATACTTGTTTAAAATAAAATTAAAATATGGCATAATTATAAAAATAGAGAAAGGATAAATAAGAAGATGACGCTATTAGTTTCTCCAGAGCAATGGGCTAATTGGGATCAATGGTTCAATTATACTTTGCCAGGTTATATTTTAATTTTAGGAACAATTTTTTTATTTGTTGGTTTAATTCCATTTTTATGTGTACGTAAAAAAATAACTTATATTTTATTTGGTGTAACAACTTTAGTTTTGGTAACTTTTCTTGGGATATCTTATTTTAAAAATAAGGAATCAACCGAATATGTAAGAGAAAATCATTATTTGACAGCTATGGTTAGAGAATATGATGCTCAAATTTTCTCTAATAAATACTATGATCCAGATGAAATAGAGAGCTTTAAATATATTGCTGATATTAATACTCCCTCTCATTTGCCATCCATTTATAAAAAGATACCAGTTAAGCAAGAAGTTACCTATCTTGGTAAGAATGACTACTACGCCTTTGTGAAATTAGATAATGTGGTGATGAAATTCAGCTTATCTGATTGTAAAAAGATCCCTGGTAGTAAGGCGTACTTTACAGGATATCATTTTAAATTAAGGAATAAAAAATTTATGAAATTAGGTTTTATTGATCTAAAACATAATTTACGTGATAAAGTGGAGTTGCCTAGAGAGGTTTATAATAAAAAAGTATCAAAAAATATTGAGGAAAATTATAATCATCCTGGATTAGTTGCAAACTGGATCCCTGATTCGGAGAAATAATGCTAAAATAGAGATGTAATTATTTAATATATAAAAAGGTGAAAATCACTTGTCTACAAGTACTATAACTACTAATTTAATTGTTATTTTCATAACGTTTTTAATTGCGATTTTCTTTGTTGTTGCTGAATTTGCTTTAGTGCAGACTAGATCTAGTCAGCTAGAAGATATGCTGGCCAATGGTCAAGGAAATCCTAAGAAATTAAAGCGTGCTTTGCACATGGTTCATAACTTAAATGAATCATTATCTACTACACAGGTAGGTACTACTTTAGTTGGTGTTATTTTAGGTTGGATTGGTCAAGGAACGATTGAAGAGTTATTGACTGATGTATTTAAAATGACACCTTGGTTTAGTGCAAAAACGAGCGGAGTATTAGGCGCAACTCTAGGTGTTGTATTGTTAACTTACTTAGAGGTTGTTGTAACTGAAATAGTTCCTAAAAATATTGCCATTGATATGCCAGTTAAGTGTTTAATGGCAGTTGTTACTCCGTTAGCTGTTTTCCATACCGTGGTGTATCCATTTGTTTGGTTACTTAACCACAGTGCTAATGGTTTGCTTCATTTATTAGGAATGCAATCAGCAGATGAAGAGAGCGAAGTTTATTCACAGTCAGAAATTTTACGGTTATCACGTAATGCCGTAACAGGAGGCTCCCTTGATAAGGATGATCTTGTGTATATGGAGCGTGCCTTTGAATTAAATGATAAGGTTGCTAAAGATATTATGACTGACCGTACACAACTTCAAGTGTTGAATGCAACTGATAATGTTAAGACTGCTTTAAAGAAATATATTGAAGATGGTTTCAGTCGTTTTCCAGTTGTGCGTGATAATGATAAAGATGATGTCGTTGGATATGTTTATGCCTATGATATTGTTAGTCAAGACCAAGAAAATCCTGATGTACCAATTACTAGAATTATTAGAGCGATTATCACTGTGCCTGAATCAATGCTAATTCAAGATATCTTGAAGTTAATGATTAAAAAGCATACACCAATTGTTTTGGTTGTTGATGAATATGGTGGTACGAGCGGAATTGTAACGGATAAAGATATTTACGAAGAACTCTTTGGATCTATTAAAGATGAGATTGATGATGTTTCTGATGAATACATTGTCCGCGATGATCATGGTGAAGTCCACGTTTCTGGAAAAACCACTTTGTATGATTTTGAACGTTACTTCCATACCAAGCTCAAGGCTTTTGAAGATAGCGACATTATCACTATCGGTGGCTATATGATGGAACACTATCCTAACTTAAAGAAGGGCGAGTCTGTAGAATTAGAAGGCTTTAACTTTAAGCTAGTGAATATTGAACAAGGTTTCATGCGTTGGTTTATTGTTTCTAAGCTAGATAAAGATAGTAACAGTGCTAATTTGCAAGATAGCGATCAAAATAGTAAAGAAAAAGATGAATAATCGGAAAAAGGCACCTAAGATAGGTGCTTTTTTTAGTCAGTAAATGTTATAATTCTACTAATAACAAAGCATTTGTAGAAGATATAGAGGGTTAAGATGCAAAATAGTGATAATATTGACAACATTATTGATCGTGTTTTATTTAGTCAAGATGATATTGAAGAAATCTGTCAAAGACTTGGTAAGCAATTAACTGAAGACTATGCTGGCAAGTTTCCATTAGTTGTTGGAGTATTAAAGGGTGCTGTTTACTTCATGACTGATTTAACACGCCACATGAATGTAAAAATGCAAAATGACTTCATGGATGTTTCTAGTTATGGTGATGGTTTTGAATCAACAGGTAAAGTGAGACTAGATATTGATGTTCAAGCAGAGGTGAAGGGCAGAGATGTATTATTAGTTGAAGATATTGTTGATACTGGTCATACTTTAAAATTTATGAAAGATCTATTAATTGAACGTGGTGCTAAGAGTGTTAAGTGCTGCGCATTACTTAACAAGACTGAGCGTCGTGAAGATGATGTAGTTGTAGATTACTATGGTTCAGAAGTTGAGAATGAATTTGTGGTTGGTTATGGTCTAGATTACTTGAATGCTTATCGTAATTTACCTTACGTTGGAGTTTTAAAACCTGAAGTTATCCAAGCAAACTTAAATCGTTAATTAGATAAACTTATTAATGAATTATAAAAGGGTTGAAAATTGTTCGCTATGTAGCGAGAATTTTCAACCCTTTTTCTAATGTTTCTTATTATTTAATTATTGTTATGTTTTTTCATGTAATAGTAAACTGGTAAACCTAATACTGTTAGTCCAATTCCAGTGATAGATAACCAAAACTCGTTGATTATTGTACTAATTACGATAAATAAACCACCACCGATTGAGACGATGGGAATGATTGGATACCAGGGAACAACATAAGGGCGATTTAATTTAGGTTCGCGGTAGCGCAAAATTACAACTGCAATTGAAATTAGTGTTGTAAAAGTCCACATTACAAAAACGAGCATATTGGTTAATAGATCGAAAGTTCCTAGTAAGATCATGATTAAAGATACACCAAGAATAATTAGTGCACTAATTGTTGGGACGCCTGTGTTAACGTTAGTTCGACCGATTTTGTGTGAAAATGGCAACATTTTATCTTTAGCTAGAGTATATGGAATTCTCATCCCAGTTAACATAAATCCATTAATTGCTCCGTAAACAGAAATCAAAATTCCAATAGTAATTAACTTGCCGCCTAAACTGCCAAATAGTTTTAATGAAGCGAGGTATGCTGTGTTTTGATTTCCAATAATTTCTTTAAAAGGAATAGTAGTTAGGAAAGCGTAGTTTACTAATACATAGATTAAAGTAATTGCGGATAGTCCAATAATAATAGCTCTTGATAGATTTTTTTCTGGTTTTTTAACTTCTCCCGCTAAATTTGTTACATTGATCCAGCCGTCATAAGCAAATAAGGCAGCTAATAAACCACCGCTCAAGCCAGTCCAGAAAGAAATATTATGACCAGAACTTAAGGGAAGAAGATTAACAGTGACTTTTGATGAATTAAAGAGACCAAAAAGTACAATTAAGGCAATTGGAATAGTTTTAAGTATCGTCATTGCAGACTGCATTTTAGTTGAAAATTTAGTTGAAATGAGATTTAACCCCATTAAAAAGAGTGCGAGCAGTAATGCTACTAATGTAGCATATTTAGTTGGAATGCCAAATAGAACAACGAATTGCTGTCCAAAAACTACGCTTAAAGCGGCGATATTGGCTGGGAAGTAAACTAACATTTGAGCCCAACCAAATAAAAATCCCCAAACTTTTCCATAAGTATATTCGATATATTTTATTGATCCACCAGTAACTGGAAGTGCAGCAGCAATTTCAGAAACCGTTAGGCCGGACGCAATAGAGACGATTCCAGCTAAGATCCAAACAAAAAGAGTTAGGGATGGAGTCCCCGTCTCGTGACTAATACTTCCAATTTTAAAGAAGACACCTCCACCGATTACAGTTCCGACAACTGTGGCTAGAGCCTGTCCAAAGCTAATTTCTCTTTTCAATATTGCTTTCCTTTCGATTTTTAACGATAAGTATATTATTGATATCATTTTATACTAAATTACAGTGAAAGTGGTATGGAAAGCAGAAGTTCGTTAAAATAGCTATGGGAGGGATGATCGTGCATCGGTATCAACATAAGTATACTTTTCCAAGTATTATTATTCTGCTCGTATTAGCTATTTTGGGCTTAATATGGGGATATTTTAATATGCAGAAAAATACGACCGTGCCCCGTGGTTCAAATATGAGCGTACTTGGAATTGAATTAGATCAAACCAAAGATTATATTGATTTACATAAATTAGAAAAAAACGGAATTTCTTTCGTTTATTTGCGTTCGACACAAGGAAAGTCCTATTTTGATGATAATTATTTACTTTACCGCGATCAACTTCAGGGAACTAATTTAAATTTTGGAACGATTATTTCTTATAGTGATGAAACAAGTAATGAAGAACAATATCAATATTTTCTGAATAAGGTAGGAACTAATACCGGGACTTTGCCAGTAATGATTGTTCCCGCAACTAGCAATTTAACTAAAACTTATTGGCAACGCATGGGTAGATTCGCTCAAATGATTAATAATTTAGGAAAAAGGGTAATGATTGCAGGAAATTATCACTATCATAAATATTTTCCAGAAGAAACTAGATTCTTGTATACTGGAGCAAGTTTAAAAGATAGACGTCATTATGCCTTTTGGTGTTACACTCAAAATGGAAGAGTAAAAAATATCGATAATCTTAATCGTGATGTAACCATGTTTGCTTATATTGGCACTAATACGCAGTATGAGCAATTATATGGACAACAAAAAGTACAATAGAGGAATTAGAATGTATTCACAAGCAATTACACAAGTTTTAGAAAGAGAACATAAAGATAAACCAACTTTAATTCAAGAAAGAACATACGATGCTATCTATAATGGTGCTAGTGTAGTTGGGCTAGCTAAGACTGGTACTGGAAAAACTTTAGCTTATGGTTTGCCAGTAATGGGAAGAATTGCAGAAATTAGTGGTAGAGGTGTAATTTTAGAGCCTACTACTGAGCTTGCTATTCAAACTAGAAATAATTTGTTGCCATATGCCAAAGCTTTAGGTTTAAAAACTATTGCTCTAGTTGGAGCTGGTAATAGAAAAAGGCAGTTAGAACGTTTAAAGAAAGAAAAGTCAGATATTATAATTGCTACGCCAGGTAGATTTTTTGATTTCTTATCTGAAAATAGAATCAAGTATCAGGATATTAATGCTTTAGTAATTGATGAAGCAGATGATATTTTGGAATTTGCTAAGCTAGATTTATTAAGCTCTTTAGGACAAAATTTATCTTCAACTGCACAGATTTTGTTATTTGGAGCATCTGAATCAGAAATTACTAAAGATGCGGATGAGCTTTTTAAACGGACATTTTTATTAATTGATGTTCGCCCAGAACAAAAATCTGAGGTTAAACATTATTTCTTGCAGGTTTCAAATGAATATAAGATGCAATTCTTGCAACGTTTAGCAAAGCTAGATAAGTTTAAAGGAATTTTATTCTTTGATAGTACAGAAACTGAGATGAGATTTGCAAGAATTTTTAGTCACAGTAAAACCAAGTTTGCAGTTTTAAGTAATGAAACAAATAAACAAAATCGTGAAAAAATTCTTAGTGATTTCAAAGCTGGTCGAATTAAATTTTTGTTTGCAACTGATCTTGCAGCACGCGGATTGGATTTACCAGATGTGAGCTACGTGATTAACTTTGAAATACCTAGTGAAGTTAATACCTATCTTCATCGCAGCGGTAGAACTGGAAGAATGAATAAGTCTGGTACTGTTGTGACACTGGGGGACGATCACGATTTTAGAAATCTTAAAAAATTGTTGGATGGTACTTATGAAGTTAAAAGAGCATATTTTGCAGGCTATAGCTTAACGACTGAGAAGCCACTTTCAAAAAAGGAAGAAAAGAAAACTAAAGTTAAAGAAGTCAAAGTTAAATCAAAACATAAGAAGAAACGTTGGCGTAATAAAAAAAATAAGGGATACCATCCTCGAAAGAATAGAGGAAATAAGTAATGTCATCTTTAGTTAAATGGCTAGAAACGTATGTTTTACCACCTGCGTCTCGTCTAGCACAAGTACGTTGGTTAGTTGCGATGCGAGATACTTTTGTTTCGTTATTGCCTATTACAATGGCTGGATCTATCGCAATGCTATTTAATAGCATTATTAGAGCAGCTAAAGTGCAAATGCATTGGGATACTTTTTATTCTTTAATGCAACCAGTAATGGCAATTGATAATATTGTTTGGGAAGGTACGTTCGCTCTATTTGCTGTATATTTTGCGATATCTTGGGGCTATCATCTAGCTAAAACTTACGAGGTAAACCGCTTTGCTGGTTCAATTGCGTCTTTAGTTGCTTTTTCAATGAGTATTAGTGATTCAGTAAAACTACGTATTGATGGGGATGTAGTTGATATTAAAAATGCCTTTGATATCAAGCAATTCTCAACGATGGGATTATTTACGGCAATTATTTTTGGTTGTATTGGGACAGCGCTATTTATTATGTTTTATAAGGCGAGAATTCGTTTAAAAGTTGATAGTAGTATGCCTCATGCAGAATGGGTTGCCTTTAGCACCTTAGTTCCAATTTTGCTTTCAGTCTTTATCGTTGGATTTGTTAATTTTGCCTTTCAACGCCTTACGGGAACCTACTTTGGAAATTGGCTGCTTACTACTATCCAAAGACCTTTAGTAAATTTAGGACAGGGTTTTGGAGTGGTTTTATTAGTTACATTTTTAGTTCAAATATTTTGGTTCTTTGGGATCAATGGTATCAGTGTCTTAACCCCAGTAATGGATTCTTTATGGCTAACGCCAGAAAACATTAACGTTACAGCAGTTAGAAATAGCGATCATGTCCCTTATATTTGGGTACGAGATTCCTTTAATGTTTTTGCATGGTTTGGTGGAGCGGGTGGAACTTTAGTCTTGATTATTGCTATTTTAATGTTTTCTAAACGTAAAGATTACCGAACTATAGCAAAGATGGCAGTCGCACCAGGGATTTTTAATATTAATGAACCTATTATTTTCGGCTTGCCTGTTGTATTTAATCCCGTATATTTGATTCCTTTTGTAGTAGCACCATTGGTAAATGTATCGCTTGCTTATTGGGCTACACAGGCAGGGTTAGTTAATCCGGTTCAAATATTTGTTCCAACAGTTATGCCGCCACTTATTGGACCGTTTTTAGCATGTAATTATGACTGGCGAGCTATTGTTTTAGCGCTTATTAATATGGTTATTGCACTTCTTATTTGGATGCCATTTGTTTTTGCAGCAGATAAAATTGCCAAGCAAGATAATAATCAACGTAATTTTTATTTGCCACAGTATTAAATTTTTAATAGTTAAAAACCAGTTTTTATGGTAAAGTAGAAACTGGTTTCGACCCCGTAGTTCATCTGGATAGAACAATGGTCTCCTAAACCGTAGAGGTGAGTTCGAATCTCACCGGGGTCATATTGATATAGAGCCATTTGTGGGACATTAAAAATAAGCAAAAATTGAATTTGTTCCCCAAATGACCCCTCCACGTGATATTTTAAGTATTAAAAAAGCATTACCTGATTAACTCACAAGGTAATGCTTTTAATTTGATATTAAACATATTTCAATGGATTAATAAATAATTCTAAAACCACCCAAAGAAAAATGATTAGTAAAATTGCAATAATACTGATTAAAATATGCTTAGTCTTTTTGGGATAGGAATTACCTAATAGAAAGACAAGACAAAATATGATAATAGTAATTAAAATTGCTGCTAAAGATAAAAAACTAAACATAATGTATTTCACTTTCGTTATATAGTTAAGTATAAAGTAATTAGAGAGATAGTACCAAAGAAAATTGAATTAAGATATAGTATAATAAGCGAAGAAGAATAGGAAAATAATGCTATGAAAAAAATAAAAGTAATGACAGTTTTTGGTACTCGACCAGAAGCAATTAAAATGGCACCTTTAGTACTAAAATTGAAGCAGGATGAACGCTTTGATGAAGTAACGGTAGTCAGTGCGCAACACCGCGAGATGCTGGATCAAGTTTTAGATATTTTTAAAATTAAACCTGATTATGATTTTAATATCATGCATAAAAATCAAAGTTTAGAAGATATTACTTCAAAAGTAATGATCAATATGGCTCAGATAATTAAAGCGGAAAATCCCGATATTGTTTTAGTCCATGGAGATACTACTACTAGTTTTGCAGCAGGACTAGCATCTTTTTATGAGCAAATAACTTTAGGACATGTGGAAGCAGGTCTTAGAACTTGGAATAAATATTCCCCATTTCCAGAAGAAATGAATCGTCAAATGACAGATGACTTAGCTGACCTATATTTTGCACCAACTAAGTTAAGTAGGAATAATTTAATAAAAGAAAATCATTCTTCCAGAAATATTTATGTTACTGGTAATACTGCTATTGATGCCTTAAAACAAACTGTAAAAAAGGATTATCATCATGATGTTCTTGACGAAATTACGCCCGGTAATAAAGTGATATTAGTTACTATGCACCGTAGAGAAAATCAGGGAGAACCGATGAGGCGCGTGTTTAAGGTAATGAAGCAGGTTGTAGATAATTACCAAGATGTAGAAATTATCTATCCTGTTCACTTGTCTCCACGAGTCCAAGAAGTGGCAAATGAAGTACTTGGTGGGGATTCACGTATCCACTTGATTAAGCCTCTCGATGTAGTTGATTTTCACAATTTAGCTAAAAGAAGCTATTTCATTATGACTGATTCAGGTGGCGTGCAAGAAGAAGCACCTTCTCTTGGAAAGCCTGTATTAGTGTTACGTGATACAACTGAGCGACCAGAAGGTGTTAAAGCTGGCACCCTGAAACTTGTCGGAACTGAAGTAGATAAGGTTCATGATGAGATGATTAGGCTACTTGAAGATAAAAATGCTTATAGTAAAATGGCTAATGCCAAAAATCCTTATGGCGATGGCAAGGCTTCTGATCGAATTATGGATGCAATTGCTTATTATTTTGATAAAGAAAATAATCAAAAACCAACAGATTTTAAATAAAGTAAAACTCCAGATACTGTGTAATATCTGGAGTTTTTATATGATTATCTTTTATTGAAATGATCTTTAAATTTTTTAGCAAATTTATTACTAGTATTAAGAAAAATCGATTTAGTAGTTAAGTAATTAAAAATACCTACTAGGATTTGATCAATTACTTTTACGAAAAATGAATTCCAATGTAACCACGAAATTCCAACTAGCATAATTAAGTTATCTGGAATCAGGCTGATTATCCGATAAATGAAAAATAAACATAGTTGGTAGACAACGCCGTGCTTTTTATCTACATTTTGAATAAATACGCCATGCTTATTAAAAGAAAAAGAGGCCAAGTTGGAAATGATAAATGCAATTGTGTTGGCATAAATTACTGGAATTTTCCAAGCATTATGAAATAAAAGAAAGCAGACAATATTGATAACTGCTGCTAAGAAACCAAAGATAACGTAAACATAAAAGTTTCGGTGCCTGGCAACAAGCTTACTTCCAAGCTCTCGTAACTGGACTTGGGTAATCTTTTGCCCCCTTCTTTTATGATGATTTTTAGTCATTAAATGCCTCGACTATTTCTTCAGTAGCTTGATCAATTAAATCAATATCTTCGTCATCAACAGCGTTTTCGATTTTAACTGGTTTTGCTACTTCAACTGCGCCACACTTAATAAATGCCTTCTCAAAGTCATCTACGTTTTCACAATAATGATCTTTGTATGTTTTGTCTCCAGACCCCATAACGGCGAATTTTTTACCCGATAAGTCAAGAGTAACTAATTGGTCATAAAAGTCTTTTAATTCATCAGTCATCACACCTTCGCCGTAAGTATAAGTAACCATTACGCAAAGATCAGCATCAAGATAAGAAGAAGCATCTGCAAAACTAACGTCAATATTTTCTACGTCAAAACCTGCATCTTGTAAATTCTCTTCTAAAATTTCTGCCATATCTTCATCATTACCAGTCATACTGGCAAAGACAATCTGTGCTTTCATGTAAAAAACTTCTTTCTATAACATTTTCTCCTATTATACTAAAGAAGGTGGGTAGATTGTAAATCTTAAGAGAAATTATTTAAGAAAAGCTTTATAATGAATGGTTGAGACTTTCTCAATGACTACTAAATTATGTTTATTTAAGGTATGCTAATAGTATATAAATATTAAAAAAGGAGATTTTTTAATGATAACAATTAAGTCAAAACGTGAACTTCAGGGTATGCAAAAATCAGGTCGCGTTTTAGCAGCAATGTTTGAAGGCTTACGTGATGTTATTAGGCCTGGAATTTCTACTTGGGAAATCGAAGAATTTGCTCAAGATTTTATGAAAAAACATGGTGGTCGTCTTTCAGAACAAGGTTTTGAAGGATACAAATATGGTACTTGTATTAGTGTAAATGATGAAATTGCCCATGCGATTCCGAGAAAAGATAAGATCTTAAAGGAAGGCGACTTAGTCAGCGTTGACGTAACTTGTAACGTTGATGGTTATGAAACTGACTCCTGCACTACTTATGGTGTTGGTAAAATTTCTGCCGAAGATCAAAAGTTAATGGATGTTACCAAAAAGGCAATGTACATGGGAATTGATCAAGCTGTAGTTGGTAATCGTATTGGTGATATTGGTAGCGTTATTCAAAACTACGTTGAAAATGAAAATGGCTACGGAGACGTTCGTGAATTAGTTGGTCACGGAATTCAACCATCTATTCATGAAGACCCAGAAGTGCCTCACTGGGGTAAGGCTGGTCACGGTTTACGTTTACGTGAAGGTATGACAATTACTGTTGAACCAATGGTCGAAGCTGGTGGTGATTGGAGAATTGAACAAAAGACTGTTTCTGATCCTAACGATGATTGGGTTTATTATGCAACCCCAGATGGTTCAAAGTCAGCTCAATTTGAACATACTTTTGCTATCACTCCAGATGGTCCAAAGATTTTGACTTTGCAAAAGCCATATGATGGCTACGAAAAGTATCTTCCTCATTTTTTAGATGAAGATTAATAAGTAAAATATTTTATGAAATCTTTTCTCAATCAGACTAGGAACCGTACAGCAAATTTTATTCAATTACTATCAAAATATATTAGCCAGGGTGAAATAAACCAAAATTCCATCATTATTGCTTATTATGTATTGTTAAGTATTTTTCCAATCATAATTATTATTGGAAATGTTTTACCTTTATTTAGTATTGATACCAAGCCAATTGCTCGCTATTTAGAATTGATTTTTCCAAGTCAAGTTTCAAGCTTAGTTATGCCGATTATTAATGCCTTATTGAAGAAGCATTCAAGTGGATTTATTTCTTTGGGTATTGTAGTTGCAATTTGGTCATTGAGTTGTTTGGTTAATTCGATTCGCTTGGCCGCAAATAAAATTTACGGTGTTGATAAACAAGAAAAGGGAAAATCATGGTGGAATTATTTACTGGCCAGAACTTTTACTTTTGCTTTATCAGTAATTTTAGTAGTTGGATTTTCAGTAATAATTTTCATTTTCACATTTGGTAGACAAATTATGGAATTTTTGGCTCCAATTTTTAATCTATCCTTATGGTGGGTTTATAAATTAGAAAATTATCGTTGGCCGATCATAATTTTAATGACAGTGATAGTGAATTTGTACATTAATTATGTAATTCCAAATATTCGAGTTCAAAAACGTGTGGTTTGGCCAGGAGTATGGTTTACTGTAATAAGCTGGAGTGCCTTATCATATTTCTTTGGTTTATACTTAAGACAATTTGGGACACGCTGGGAGAATTACGGGATTGTAGGCTCATTCATTATCTTTATGCTTTGGCTTAACGTAGGTTCATTCTTATTATTGCTTGGTATTTGTATTAATGCAGCAGGAGATGAACTAAAAGGTAGGAAGATTGAATACAGTCAAAGCCCGATTTTGAGAATTTTTAGAAAAAACAAAGAATTACCTAAATAAGTTGACGTAAGTTTGGTAAAATATATTATGGAAAGCTTATTTTTGTGAGGAGAATAAAATGAAAGTAAGAAAAGCAGTTATTCCAGCAGCTGGATTAGGTACTAGATTTTTACCTGCAACTAAGGCTATGCCTAAGGAAATGGTACCAATTGTTGATAAACCAACAATTCAATTTATCGTAGAAGAAGCCAAAAAATCAGGAATTGAAGATATCTTGATTGTTACTGGTAAGAACAAGCGCTCAATTGAAGACCACTTCGACGCTAACCCAGAACTAGAACAAGATTTGGAAGAAAAGGGTAAGACTGAGCTTTTACACTTGACCCAATCAATTACTAATTTAGGTGTTAACCTTTACTACACTCGTCAACCACACCCAGCTGGTTTAGGAGATGCGATTTTAAGAGCTCGTAGCTTCGTTGGGGATGAACCATTTGCTGTAATGCTTGGTGACGACTTAATGGACGACAAAGTTCCACTAACTAAGCAATTGATTGATCGTTATGATAAGACTCATGCATCAACTATTGCTGTAATGCCTGTACCACACGAAGAAGTTTCTAAGTATGGTGTTATTGATCCAGATAACGAAATTGAACCAGGCTTGATTAACGTTAAAGCTTTTGTTGAAAAGCCAGACGTTGATAAAGCTCCTAGTGATTACGCAATCATTGGTCGTTACTTATTAACTCCAGAAATTTTTGATATTTTAGCACATCAAAAACCTGGTCGTGGTGGCGAAATTCAATTAACTGACGCTATTGATACTATGAATAAGACTCAACGAGTATTTGCTCACGTATTTAACGGTGAACGTCACGATGTTGGTAACAAGGAAGGTTACCTTGAAACATCAATTGAATATGGTTTATCTCACCCACAAATTAAAGATGATTTACGTAAGTACATCATTGCAATGGGTCAAAAATTACAAAATGAAGATAAAAATACTAATAAGAAAAAATAATTCTAATTAGATAAAAACTATAGGGAAGTTATCATATTGATAACTTCTTTTTTAGTAAAAAAGTGTAATCTTTTTGCCAACTTCTTATAAAAAGTGAGAAAATATAAATAATTCTTTATTATAAGGGTAAAATGATGATTGAATATAAGAATGTTTCAAAGAAATATCAAGATCATGAAATTTTAAAAGATGTTTCTTTTACAGTGAAAAAAGGAGATATTTTTGTTTTAGTTGGTCCTAGTGGAAGTGGAAAAACAACTTTATTAAAGATGTTTAATCGACTCATTGAACCGACAAAAGGGAAAATTTTTCTCAATGATAAATCAATAAAAGAATATAATTTGCGCAAATTAAGAGAAAAAACTGGCTATGTTTTGCAAACTGCTAGTTTATTTCCAAATTTAACGGTTGGTGAAAATATTACTATTGTCTTAGAACAAGAGGGCGTAAGTCGAAAAGAACGACGTCAGAAACAAGAACAATTATTAAAATCTGTTGATTTAGATCCTAAGTTATATTGTGATCGCCTGCCAAATGAATTATCTGGTGGAGAGCAACAGAGAGTTGGAATTGTTCGCTCTTTAGCAGCTGATCCAGAAGTTATTTTAATGGATGAACCATTTTCTGCTCTTGATCCGGTTGTAAGAAAACAATTGCAGGATTTACTAATGAATCTTCATGAGCAGTTTAACAAGACAGTAATGTTTGTAACTCATGATATGCAAGAGGCAATTCGACTAGGCAATACAATTGGTGTTTTGCATGATGGCGTATTAGAGCAAGTAGGAAAGCCTAGAGAAATTCTACGTCATCCAGCTACCAAATTTGTTCAACAATTTTTTACCGGAAATCGAATTAATCAAAAGCTTGATCTTGAAACTTTGCTCAAGAGTGAGCTGGGAGTTGATCCTCGGTTTTATCCGAAAGTTGACACCTTAGTTCGTTATCACGTAGATAGTGTAGAAGATCTAATTAAAGATTGTTCAAATCACCCCGATGCCTTATTTATTGCAGAAACTGAATTCGGCAATTTTTTAATTGAGCCAAAACGAGTTTGGAATTTCTTTTTAAAGTGGGTGGCTGGACATGATTAAATCTTTATGGCAGATGTTATTAACTGAACATGATCAAATTTGGGCTACAACACTTGTTCATATTAAGATTTCACTTATTGCTTTATTAATTGCAATGGTAATTGCCATTCCATTGGCCTTTATTTTGAAAGGACATAAGAAGGCAGCAGAGTTTACTCTACAGGTAGCAGGAATCATTCAAACAATTCCTAGCTTGGCTGTTTTAGGTTTGTTGTTACCGTTTGTTGGAATTGGGACAGTTCCAGCAATTATTGCACTAGTCTTATATGCGATTATGCCGATTTTTCAAAATACTTACTCTGGATTGACTGAGATTCCAGAAAATTTAGAGGAAGCAGCTACTGCTTTTGGCTTAACTAAATGGAAGAAACTACAACGTTTAGAAATTCCGCTGGCTATGCCGATGGTCTTTGCTGGGATTAGAATTGCCCTTGTAATGATTATTGGGACAGCTACTCTAGCAGCCTTAATTGGTGGAGGCGGACTAGGTACTTATATTTATGTAGGTATTAATTCAAATAATAATACTGAAATTTTAATGGGTGCAATTTTGTCTGCCTTATTAGCATTAGTATTTAGTGGGATTTTGAAGTTTATTTCAAAAAACAATAAGCGCTTAAAGTGGGGAAGTGCGGTGATTGCTCTTTGCTTGTTAATTTGGGGTGGAAGCAGTTTATATTCACACTTTACTACTAGTTCCACGAATGTTGCTGAACCTAAGCAAACTATTACGATTGCCGGCAAGATGGGATCTGAACCTGCAATTTTGATTAATATGTATAAGGAATTAATTGAAAAGAATGATCCGAATACTAAAGTTGTTTTGAAGCCTAACTTTGGTGGCACGACATTTTTATTTAAAGCTCTCCAGACAGACAAGATAGATATTTATCCAGAATTTACTGGAACAGTTTTGCAGACTCTAGTTAAAACGGGTAAGAAGACTGGAAATGATCCAAATCAGGTTTATGCAGAAGCTCGAAGTGATTTAAAGAGTCAATTTGATATGGAGTACTTAAAGCCAATGACATATCAAAATGGCTATGCTTTAGCTACAACTCAGAAGTTTGCAAAAGATAATCACCTAACTAAGATGAGTGATTTAAATCGAGTAAATAAAAAAGTTCATGCTGCATTTGATCCCGACTTCACTTCATTAAAAGACGGTTATCCAGGTTTGAAGGATGTTTATAAACTAGATTTTGCTTCAATTAAGAGTACAGAATCGAGCATTCGTTATCATGCAATTGCTAATAATCAAGCTAATGTTGTTGATGGTTATACAACTGATGCAGAAATTAAGAAGTATAATTTGGTAATGCTAGATGATGATAAAAAATTCTTCCCGCCATATCAGGGTGCCCCGTTAATGAGAGCTAAGTTTGCAGAAAGAAATCCGCAAATTGTAAAAGCATTAAATAAATTAGCTGGTAAAATTACAACTCAAGAAATGCAGGCAATGAATTATCAGGTTAATGTTGAGCATGAAAAACCAGCTAAAGTAGCTCATGAGTACTTAGTAAAACATGGATTAATTTAGAAAAGAGTATAATTATGACAAAATATACAGTAAAAAGTGAGTTAACAGATACTCCTTGGCAAATCGAAAATAGAACTAAGAAGCATAAGTTCATGGCTGATGAATCAGCTAGTGGTAAAAATGTTGCTCCTAATCCAGTAGAGTATTTGGCAGGAGCAGTTAATTCTTGTATTTCAATTTCTGCAGGGATGATTGCAAATGTCCACCATTTAGATGTAAGAAATTTCAAAGTTACAACACAAGCAATTACTACCAAATTGGGCCATGGAAAATCCGTTGTTAGTGAAATGTTAATTTCAGTTTCTTTTGATAGCTCTATGTCTCAAGAAGAAAAGCAAGATTTCTTATCTCACACTTTACATGTTTCAACAGTTTATCAGACAGTGTCACAAAGTATTAAAACTTATGTGGAATTAGAAAATTAAGCTTAAATAATTTGCTCTTAGTCAATATGACTAGGAGCATTTTTGATTTTTTGGCAAATATAAGGCAAGATATAAGTTAATTAAGTTTTTTGTTTTTATCTTTAGTATTAATGTTCGCACGCTATGTGATTTTATCAGATAAGTTAATTAATCATTATCAGATTAGTAAAGGTTTTGTATTGTGTATAGTCATGTTGTGATTGTCATATCAATCTTATTAACAACTGTACTATTCTTTACCTACAAATTAGAAATATAAATAAAAACTTCTTATTTTTCTTAATTATTGGGTCAATAGCATTGTATTATTTTTCATTAGTGATAAATCAGGTATATAACAAAAACAAGTGTAAATTTGGTATTCGAGACTTTCTTTACCTATTGCTTATTTTTGCATTAGGAGTAAGTTACTTATGGCTTGTAATAGGATCTGAATTAGTAATTGCTATTTGCCTATTAATTTGGAATTTAGTATTTTTCTTAGGATTTTATATAAAAAACAAAAATTCTTTAAAGTAACTGGCTGATAATTATTTTGAATAGACTGCTATAATATTTAGTAAATCAATAAAGAGGGATCTATATGGATATTTACAGAGGCTATACTCCAGTTTTAAATAAGTTACTTGAACAGATGCTGGGATATTTTAGAACTGAAAACAAATTGTACCAAGAAAAAACAGGTGACAGTCTATATGAGCATCTTATTGGCCGAGTTAAGCAGCCGAAAAGCATGATTGAAAAATGTCAGAGAAAGGATCTTCCAGTAACTCCTGAATCGGCTTTGAAAGTAAATCGGGATAGTGTTGGAATTCGCGTAGTTTGTAACTTTATTGATGATATTTATACTTGCATTGACTTAATTAATAATTGGGATGATGTAACAATTGTTAAACAAAAAGACTATATTACAAATGCTAAACCAAATGGTTATCGTTCATATCATATGATTTTAGATGTGGAACGAGCAGAAAAAGATATTGAAGGCAATACTCCAGGCCATTATTTTGTCGAAGTGCAGCTTAGAACGATCGCGATGAATACTTGGGCAAGTTTAGAACATGAAATGAAATATAAGCACAAAATAAAGAATCCTGAAATGATTGGCAAAGAGTTAAAGCGAGTTGCAGATGAATTAGCTTCTTGTGATGTAAGTATGCAAACTTTGCGTCACTTGATTAGAGAGGAAGATTGACTTAATGAAAATTTTGCTGGCAGAAGATGAAGAACAATTATCTCGTGTTTTAGTAGCAGCAATGCAGAGCGTTAATTATGATGTAGATGCAGTTTTTAATGGTCGAGATGCAGTGGAGCTTGCTAAAAAGAATTCATACGATGTGATTGTCTTAGATATCATGATGCCTATTATGGATGGGATCACTGCGCTGAAACAAATTCGCAAAAGTGGTGATAAGACCTATGTTTTAATGCTTACTGCAAAAGCAGAAATTGATGACCGAGTAACTGGTTTAGACAGTGGAGCAGATGACTACTTAACCAAACCCTTTTCATTAAAAGAACTTCTTGCACGTTTGCGTTCAAAAGAAAGACGAGATGATAAATATACTCCCAATGAAGTTGAAGTGGGGGATCTTGCCTTAAATGTTGCTGAACAGGAATTAGTAAGTCATAATTCAATTCGTCTGGGCAGTAAAGAAACGCAACTTTTAAATTACTTAATGCTTAATGAAGGTAAAGAGTTCTCAACTTCTGATTTATTAGCTCATGTCTGGAAAGATGATGAAGACGCTAATGAAGATACAGTTTGGATTTATATTTCTTACTTGAGACAAAAGCTGCAATCGATTCAAAGTACAGCTCAAATCGTTGGTGAAAAAGGTGGTAGTTTTTCCTTAATTAGGTAGGTGAGATTAATGATTCAAAAATTTCGCTGGAAGTTTATTGGAATGTCAATTGCTGCATTATTTGTAGTTTTAGTAATAACTTTAGGTGCCCTTTTAGGGGTTAGCTATACACAAAGTCATAGTGAAGTTGACCGCGTTTTAACAGTTTTGGTTAATAATCAGGGTCAATTGAATCCTAGAAATGCTAAGCCAGTTTTTGGTAATCAAAAGGCCCCAATTAATAAAAATTTTTTATCTGGTGAATATAATCCCGAAGCGGTTTTTCAGTATCGCTATTTTACTGTAGCTAATACTCGCAATAATACTCCTCGTATTGTAAATGACGATAACGTGTATGATGTAGGTCGCTCGGAGATTCTTAAAACTAGTAAGCAAATTTTTAAAGATAAATCGACTAGCGGATCCATTGATATCGGTAATAATCAATATGCTTATCGAGTAGGTAAGAGTCAAGAAGGATATAAATTCATTGTTTATTTAAATGAATCATTGATATACCATCGTTTTTCTTTACTTGTTAGGGTATCAATTGTACTTGGAATCATTGCCTTGATTGTTTTTGCTCTGATTTTGATTTTGGTGTCAAAGAAGGCAATCGGCCCAATTATTACCACTTATCGTAAACAGCGCGAATTTATCACTAACGCTGGACATGAATTAAAGACTCCTTTAGCAATTATTTCGGCTAATACTGAAATGGAAGAAATGCTGGGGAATAATTCAGAATGGAATAAAAGTACAAAAGAGCAGGTTGATCGCTTAACTAGATTGATTAATCGTTTAATTGCTTTAGCTAGGACTGGTGAAACTGGAGAAGTTGTTTTAAATAGGGTTAACTTTTCTGAAATAGTCAAAAAGAACGTTACAAGTTTTAAGTCCGTAATGCAGCAAAATGACTTGAAGTATAATGCGATGATTATGCCTGATTTGTATATTAAAGCTGAAAGTAATATCTTGAGTGAATTGATAAATATTTTGCTCGATAATGCACGTAAGTATTGTGATAAAGATGGAGAAGTTAGGATAAGCCTTGTTAAAGGTAAGCTTGGAATAAATGCAATTTTAAAAGTTGCTAATACGTATAAAGAAGGTAAGGGAAAAGATTATTCTCATTTCTTTGAGAGATTCTATCGTGAAGATGAATCTCATAATTCAAAGAAGTCTGGATTTGGTATTGGTTTAGCAATGGCACAAGAGATTGTACAAACTTTCCATGGTAAGATTCACGTTAGTCATAAAGATGACATGATTGTTTTCACAGTAATTTTAAGATTAGCAAAATAAAAGCAGTTAGTTTTCATTGTTGAAGACTGACTGCTTTTTTGTGTTAAATTAAAAAAAGTATGTACATTTTTTAATTCTTATGTTTTATTAGAAAAGGTGTGTTTTAACGAAAATACTGTGGGAATTAATCAAATTATTTTGATTAAAGTGTTTTTCTAAAGGGGGGTAAGAAATGGAAAAATTTTGTCCAAATTGTGGTAAAGAAATAAAAGGAGAAGCAGACTTCTGTCCAAATTGTGGTTATAAATTAAAGAAAGAAAAGATTTCAAAACCATCACAGCCAATAATTCAGAAAAATGGGGATGAAACTCGCTCGCAAATTCGGCACTCAAAAAAGAAACCAATGAGTAAACGTAATAAAATTATTCTTAGCATTGTTGGCGTGCTTGCTGTCTTATTTGTTTGTTTCTATGCATGGGGATCTAGTTATTATAGTGAACATAATCAAGTGAGACGAATTGTTTCTGCTTTGAAAGATCCAAATAAAAAGGTAAGTCAGTATATTACTTCTACTGATCCTGATTTGAAGGTTACAGATGAAAATGTTAAACCACTTCAAAGGTACTATTCTAATCATAAAACACAAGCAGATAATGCAATTTATGCGCTTGAGCATCAAACTGATAGTTATGGTGTAAACTTTGAACAAACTGGCAGATATTTTTTGTTGTTTCCCAAATATAAGTTGCAAGTTCCAGCATTTGCACCAACAGTCCGTACTAACCATTCAAATTCAGAAGTGAAAATGAATGGTAAAAACATTGGTAAACTAGCAGGTAGTGCAAGCGATTATTCAAAGAAATTGGAACCTATTTTACCAGGCCAATATAACTTTTCAATTAAATCAACAGTTCAAGGAAGAAAACTTTCTACAACTGCTGAAACAGATATTTGGTCTAATAAAACGGTCAATTTAAATATTAAGACTGAAACACTTGAAATTAAAAGTTTGCCCAATGGAATTGTTTACATAAATGATAAAAAAGTTGGAACATTAAATAGCAAGGGAAAATTACTTCTGAAAGAATATCCAATTTCTGGTAATATGAATCTTTATGTTCGTGCTACCGTAAATAATCGAACTATTCAATCGAAAACTATTGATAATCTTTCAGAAGGTCTTGATTATGCGTCTGATGGCACTGATGCTATTAGTACAGATGGTAATAAGTATGTAATTAAACCTGAATGGAAAGGTTTAGTAAATAAGGATGACGCAAAGAGCGTATTAAGTGATGCTTTTGATATTCCTGATCCAGACCAATTCGTCGATGGTAGCGATAATAGCGACTATGTTGAAATGAAGAAGATGATTGATAGTTATAAGGATCAAGATGATATTAGTAATATTGAATCAGAAGTAAGTGTTCAATCAATTACGCCATATGATAATAATTCATCTGAAGTAACTTATAGCGTTAAATGGACTTTTGTTCATGATGATTATGATCGTGTTCAAGTAATGCAATATACAAATGCCGTTTTAACTAATGAAAAAAATGAATCAGGTGCTAAAATTAAAAAGATTGGTACAGGTAAATTAACTAAAGATCATAAAGTGACTACTGGAGACAGTAGTAATGATACTGATACCAATAGTGATTCTGATTCAGACAATGATGATTAAAGCTGAAAGATACAAAAATAAACAGTGGAATGACATACATATTTTAAGAAAATAGAAAGTGGGATTTATTGTGAAGAAATGTCCAAATTGTGGATCTGAAATGGAAGCTGATGTAAACTTTTGTACTGTTTGTGGAACAGATCTTAGAAATGTTTCTGCGGCAAACGATCAAGAGAATCTAAACGGTCAATCTAAGGATTCGTCTAAGTCTAATTCAGTAAATAAACTGCAAGAAAATGAAACATTTTCAAGAGTGACAGCAGCAGTTAAAAATTTTGATAAAGATAGCTTGTGGAATTGGTTTCTTACTTCTTGGAAAACGCCAAGTGCCAATCAAAAAGGCGAAAAATGGTATGGAATTGTTACTATTTTAATTGAAATGGTTCTTTTCATCTGGGGAACCGTCTTTGGAATTAAGAAAGCCATAATTCAAATTACTGGAATCAATACCTCGAACAATACTGAATTTCAAAATAACTTTAACCAGGTATTCCATAGCCTTACAATTGATTTGTTTTTAGCAATTTTCCTACTAGGAGCTGGGGTAGTTGTTGGATCATATTTTGCTCATAAATTTGTTAATGAAAAAAGTCCAGCATTTTTAGATTATACCAATAAGATTGTTCAATTAAGTAATATTAATGCCATTGTAGTTTTAGTCGTAACGCTTTTAAGCTTTATTGATTATAAAGGGTTAATTTCAATTATTAGTCTTTTAGCCTTATTTGCTGGCTTGCTCTTTTTAATTGCCGGGGCAGTTTCTATTTGCGAAGGGCATGGAGAGAATCGTGATTCTTTCTGGGGTGTTATTATCTATGTGATAATTATGCTAGTAGTAGCAGGGGTAGTTTGTTTAATTCTTAAGAATCAAGTTATTAGTCAGGCACAAACTATTTTTGGTAACTTTACTAAATCTTTCTTTAACTATTAAATTTAATACGAGATAAAAAGACAGCTAGTTTTCAGGTGTGAAGACTAGCTGCTTTTTTGTATATATTATATTTTTTAAATTATTATCTTAAAAATGAATCCAATACATGGTTGAACTTGAAGTTTCCATCTAAATTATCTCCTTTTTTTACATTTCATGAAAAATCAATTGAGTATTATCTAAATCAATTGTATAGGTTTCATCTTCAAGTGGACGCTTAGTCATCCCTTGATCGGTTGAATAGACAATCAAGCCTAATCTTGCACCAGCTGGTAGGCGATAGAAGGTAGGCTGCAATTCAAATTCTAAGTCATAGAATTTGCCAGGTTCAATTTTTTCTGCATGTTTCATATCAGCATAGTTTTGAACATTCATGTGCCCCTTACTGATTAACTTAGCTTTTGTTTCTTTGTCAGGAACAAATTCTTTCATTACTTCAGTACCAAAACGGTAGCCTAATTCTTGAATTTGATCATTAAATGACTTAGGAATTGGGGTAAGCCGTTTTCTGGTTCCTAAATCAACTAAGGCAACAGAAATTTGTCCTTTAGGAAGAGAGCTAGCAACACTCATCTTAATCTTAGGGCGACCAACTACAGTTACTGGATGAATAAATTCATCGGTTACAAAACGTAATTGTTGGTTAAGCCATTTTTCTTCACCAGAGATAAAGTCATATTGCCATTTACTTTCAGAAATTTTAGCTTCTTTAAATACTTTACCTCCTTGGTCGGTGAATGAAACTTTATCATTATCTTCACCGCCATCTTTTAAGAGGTTACCTTTTTTATCAGGGAAGTAAATTTCTTTGCTTCCTAATTCATTATTCCAAGTTGGTTCTTCATGCCAGATATCTGGTTGCAAATTATCTTGGATCATGACATCTTCCCATTGCTTATAGGCATTGTTTTTAATACCTAATAATTCATGACAGAACCATAAGTTCATTAAGTCAGAGAAGTCAATGGATAAAAGATTGTTCATATTATAGTGAGGACCTTGGTGCAAGAATAGTTTATGAGCAATTGGTAGTTTAGAAACTTTTTGCCAAATCTTGTAAACATTCTTTAGCTTTACATTCCAGTCGTTTAAACCATGAACTGAGATCCAAGAACACTTGATATTGTCTGTATGGTGACGGTAATTTCTAGCTTCCCAGAAATCAGAATATTGACCAGTTTCACGGTCTGATTTTTCTAAAAGACGTTTTTGCATAGCATCAAATTTAGGCTTGATCTTTAAATAGTCGCCTGCATCCCAAAGATTAGACTGGCAAGTTTCAGCAAGCATATCTAAGTCTTCACCTTGGCAAGCTTCTGGAGCAACTACTAGTCCATGTTCACGGTAGTAATCATACCAAGAAGAAATAGCAGCTTCTGAAACTACAGTCTTAAGTCCAGCTACCCCAGTAGTAGCAATTGCAATTTGAAGTGTTCCTAAGTATGAACGACCAGTCATTCCGATATTGCCGTTACACCAGGAAGCTTTGGTTTCGTGTTTTCTGGTACGGTCGGTATAAGCAACTCTGTCGCCATGAAGCCATTCAATGATTTCTTTAGCAGATTCAGTTTCTTCAGGAGCTCCCGTAATTCTTAAACCATCTGAACCACGGGTTCCGATTGCACCTGCATAAACGTTTGCAAATCCACGTGCAAGTAAGTATTCATTTAAAGAGTAAGCTGCTTTATGAACTGCTTCTTCGGTTGCTGCTTGATCTTCGCTAGCTGGCTTTTTGGCCTTAGCAGTTGGCATTGATTCATATTTAGGGTAAGTGCTCTTAGTAGCGTCTTCTAAGTTAACATCAACATTGTGGTTACGTTTTTCATTAGCAATAATTCCGCCAAAATAAGGATCAGCTGTATAGAGTGCAGGGAACTTAAAGTTGTTTGATTGGTAGGGACGAAAGACGGTTACTTGAAGCAAATCAGGCTTACCATCTTCATCAGTATCAAGATCACTTTCAACGTAGACCACTTCACGAATAACCTTACTCATATCAAAAACTGGGAGTGACTTCCCATTAAAGTACATAAATTTATTATTACCGTAAAACTGGGTGAAGTAACCCTTACCAGCCATATTATCAATGAAAGTTTGGCCATTTTTAGCTCGAGTGTTAAGTAGGCGGTAGAAAACTTTAACTAATTCATTACGATCAATTTCTTCTTGATCAGTATAAGGAAGGGCATTAGCCTTCATTCGTGCTAGTGGATCATTTAAATCATAATCGTAGCCAACATGATAGTCGAGTAATTGCAAGCCAACATTATAAAATTGGTTACGTGAAATTGAATTAGGATTTTCAACTAAAAATTCTTTTAAATTTTTATGATCACTAACTGCAAATTCTGCTAATTTAGCTTCTTTTGCACCATAAGTTTTGGCTTCGGCAATGGAGTTTTCAACTAGCGTTGCTAAAAGGTCAGAAAAACTATTTTCTTTCCAATCATTAGGTAAGAAGTTAATAGATTCTAATTCTTTAACCATTTGGTCAAAATCGTTTTTTAAATAGCCGTATTGATTATATTTCATATATATAAGAACACTCCTTTTTTCTGTTTCTCTTAATTTTTATTTTACTAGTTTTAATTGCATAAAAGAAGAATTAAACAATATTTTAAAATATATTGAATCACCTAAATTGTTTTTAATTTAATCCAAAAACTGGTAAGTAAGATTTTAATTTCTTATAATAAATAGTTGAGAAGTTAAAAAATTGGAGGTCATAATATGGCAGAAGTTAAACGCTTTTATGAAACTTTTCATCCTGATCACTATGATATCTATTTGGATATTAGTCGCGAAAAAAAGGGATTTCACGGTAAGACTGTTGTAGTCGGAGATGCTCAAGAAGAATTAGTTAAATTAAATCAGAAGTACTTAAAGATCACATCTGTTAGAGTAGATCAAAAGAAAGCTGATTTTGACTATAACGATAAAGATGAAGTAGTTAATATTAAAGCTGGAAAAGTTGGCAAAATGAGGATTGAAGTTGACTTTGAAGGTAAATTAACTGATACAATGATGGGCATTTATCCTTCTTATTACGAAGTTGATGGTGAAAAGAAGCAATTAGTAGGTACCCAATTTGAAACTACTTTTGCTCGTCAAGCATTCCCATGTGTTGACGAACCAGAAGCTAAGGCTACTTTTGCATTAGCAATTAAGTTTGATGAAAAACCTGGCGAAACAATTATTTCTAATCAACCAGAAGAAAAATTTAAAGACGGTGTTCACTACTTTAAACCAACTGTACGTATGTCTAGCTACTTAGTTGCCTTTGTCTTTGGTGATATGCAAAGAAAACTTACTAAGACTAAGTCTGGCGTTGAAATTGGTGTTTTTGCTACAAGAGCACACCAAGCAAAAGAATTAGATTTCGCCCTAGATATTGCTAAGCGTTCAATTGAATTCTATGAAGATTACTATGAAACACCATATCCATTAGAGCATTCATACCAAGTAGCTCTTCCAGACTTTTCAGCTGGTGCGATGGAAAACTGGGGTTGTGTAACTTATCGTGAAGCATACTTATTGCTTGATCCAGATAACACCTCATTAAAAATGAAACAATTAGTAGCTACAGTTATTGCTCACGAATTAGCTCACCAATGGTTCGGTGATTTAGTAACTATGAAGTGGTGGGATAACTTATGGCTTAATGAAAGTTTTGCTAATATGATGGAGTATGTAGCAATAGACGCTTTAGAACCAAATTGGAAGATCTGGGAAATGTTCCAAACTTCTGAAGTTCCGGCTGCTCTTCAAAGAGATGCTACTGATGGTGTTCAATCAGTTCACGTTATGGTTAACGATCCTGCTGAAATCGATGCCTTGTTTGACTCGGCTATTGTTTATGCAAAGGGCTCAAGAATGTTGGTCATGGTACGTGCTTTATTAGGTGATAAGGCTCTTCGTGAAGGACTGAAGAACTACTTTGCAGCTCATAAATATGGCAATGCAACAGGTGACGATTTATGGAAGGCACTTGGTGAAGCAAGTGGCTTAGATATTGGTGCAATTATGCATTCTTGGCTTGAACAACCAGGTTACCCAGTAGTAAACGCAAAAGTTGAAGATGGTAAGTTAGTTTTAACTCAAAAACAATTCTTTATCGGTGAAGGCAAAGATGAAGGTCGTAAGTGGCAAATTCCTTTGAATTCTAACTATGCTGCTGTCCCTAAGATCATGAAGGATGAAAAATTAGTTGTTGGTGACTACAATGATTTACTTGCTAATAATGGGGTTCCATTCCGTTTAAATGTAGGTAATAATTCAGACTTCATTGTTAAGTATGATCAAACATTGCTTGATGATATCCTAAGTCATATCGATGAATTAGATGCAGTTGATAAATTACAATTATTGCAAGACTTCAGATTATTAGCAGAAGGTGGTCAAATGTCTTATGCAGATATTGTTCCCCTTCTTCCTA
This sequence comes from Lactobacillus taiwanensis DSM 21401, assembly GCF_001436695.1. Lineage (GTDB taxonomy): Bacteria > Bacillota > Bacilli > Lactobacillales > Lactobacillaceae > Lactobacillus > Lactobacillus taiwanensis. The sequence goes on along the minus strand of NZ_AYZG01000034.1, from coordinate 63,727 downwards.
AGTTTGCAGATTCTACTTCACCAATTGTTAATAATGCTTTATACAGAATTATGTCTACTTTACGTAATTTTGTAACCCCAGGTTCAGATGAAGAAAAGCAATTAAAGAAGCTTTATAATTTACTTTCTGAAAAACAAGTTAAGCGTTTAGGGTTGCTTCCAAAAGCTGGTGAATCTAATGATGACAACCTAACTAGACCATATGTTGTGGCAGCTTCGCTATATGCAGATAACGATGATACAATTGATGGCTTGCATGCGATTTATTCAGAAAATTCTGATAATTTAGAAAATATTTCGGCTGATATTAGAAGTTCAGTTTTAGTTAATGAAGTTAAGAACTTTGGCAATATGACTTTGTTTGATAAATTGCTTAAGAAATATCAAGAAACTTCAGATGCAAGTTTGAAGCAAGATCTCTGTGCTGGTATTACTTCAACTAAGATGCCTGAAATTGTTGATGCAATTGTCGATGATTTTGAGGATGCTCAAATTATTAAGCCACAAGATTTACGTGCATGGTACCGTAATGTTTTAGCTAACCCATTTGGTCAAGAACAAGCTTGGAATTGGATTAGATTAGAGTGGCCATGGCTTGAAGCAACTGTTGGTGGCGATATGGAATTTGCAACATTTATCACTGTTACTGCAAATGTGTTCCATACTGAAGAAAGATTGGATCAATTCAAAGACTTCTTTGAACCAAAGATTAATACTCCAGGCTTAACTCGTGAAATTAAGATGGATACTAAGGTCATTGAAACTAAAGTGAACTTAGTTAAGAAAGAACAAGCAGCAGTTAATGAGGCAATTGCTAAGGCTGTTGATTAAAAATAAAAATTAAATCTACAAAAAGATGCGCTTTCAGTTTTGAAAGCGCATTTTTGGTATAATTTATGAAATAGGGGGGGTGACATAATTTGATAAAAACAATCTTTTTTGATGTTGACGGGACATTAGTTTCTCATAAGACAGATAGCGTACCAGCCAGTACTAAAAGGACACTGGAGCTTTTACGTGAAAATGGAGTAAAACTTGTACTAGCTACTGGGCGTGATATGAGTCAATTAAAGAAATTGCCGGTCAGAGATATAAAATTTGATGGTTATGTGACGATGAATGGACAGCTCTGTTTAGATGAAAATGGAAAAGAACTTTTTGGTAATCCAATCGATGAAGTAGATACTGAAAAGATGATTGAATTAATTAAAGAAAAAAGGGTCCCTATTACTACTATTGGTAAAGAAGGACCATACATTAATTTTGTAACTGATCAAGTCGTTGCTGCTCAAAAGGCAGTTTCTAGTAAAGTTGCGCCAATTGGCAAATATCATGGTGAAGAAGTCTATCAGTTTATTGCTTACGGAGATCGCAATGAATTAAAGACTTTGGTTGATGAATTGCCTAATTGTAAATTAAGTTGGTGGAATGAATATGCAGTAGATATCATTTCAAAAAATGGTGGTAAGTTGGCTGGTATTAAAAAGTATCTTGAGCTACAGAATCAAACTTTAGATGATGCAATGGCGTTCGGTGATGGTGAAAATGATTTAGAGATGCTTAAAGCTGTTAAAGTTGGAGTTGCTATGGGTAATGGAGAAGAGCACGTTAAGCAAATCGCAGACTATGTAACTACTGATATTAATAAAGATGGAATATACAATGCCAGTATGCATTATAAGTTGATATAAATAGTAATAAGATATTTTTCGAAAAAATAAAAAATTTTTCGAAAAATAATTGACATCTACCATCCTTTTCCCTATACTAGAATATGTTCTGTTAAGGAATTGGTTTGGTAGCTCAGCTGGATAGAGCAACGGTCTTCTAAACCGTGGGTCGTGAGTTCGAATCTCACCCAAATCACTGATATGACGCTCCGTATGGAGCGTCTTTTTTTGTGCAATTTTTTATTTTACCTCCAGACTCTCAAAATGCCCCCCAAGCATATTTTTCTGTAGTAGTATTTTTTGCGATAGGTTAATTAATAAGTTGTATAACAAGTTTCAAACATGTTATACTTTACTTGCAACGAAGTAAGGAAGTTAATATTTCAAGCACTCAAAAAGCATTACCTAGTCGTCACAAAAGGTAATGCTTTTTTTATCGCTTAGTGCAACCTGCTAAGCGTTGAGGGTAGAAAGGCAACTATTAATGTTTACGGTTGTTATGCCGATCATCTAACCAGTGACCGAATAGTGCAAGCACTATCCCCACAAGGATAGGGGCGACAACCGAAGTAAGGAAGTCTTTCAAGACGCTCACCTCCTTTCGATGGGAGGTAATAGTTGCCAAAAATAATTATATCAAAATTAGATATATAATAATATGTATAATCATGAGTTCGAATCTCACCCAAATCACTGATATGACGCTCCGTATGGAGCGTCTTTTTTTGTACAATTTTCCTTCTTTTTGATATAGACCAATTGCAAATAAAACTTCTTGACCAATTTGAATTATAGGGTTATTATTACTAATACAACAACGAATTAAAGATAGTCCATTTATTTTAAATGAACTATACCAAAGGAGAAAAACTTATGTGTGGAATTGTCGGTGTGGTTGGAAAACCTGCTAGAGATATTATTTTAAATGGCTTAACTAACCTAGAATATCGTGGTTATGATTCAGCAGGTATATATTTAAATGACTTAAATGGAAATGAATATTTAACCAAGGCAGTTGGTAGAATTTCTAATTTAAAAGAAAAATTAACTCCAGATGAGCAGGGCTTAGTTGGAATTGGTCATACTCGTTGGGCTACTCATGGAAAACCAACTGTAGATAATGCCCACCCTCATTTTGATGAAAGCAAACGTTTTTATTTAGTTCATAATGGCGTGATTGAAAACTATGCTGAATTAAAAGAGAAGTACCTACAAGATGTTAAATTTCGCTCAAATACTGATACTGAAGTAGTTGTTCAATTAATTGGTAAAATTGCTCGTGAAAAAAGTTTAGACGGCTTTTCCGCATTTAAGGAAGCTTTAAAGCTTGTTAAAGGTTCCTATGCTTTCCTCTTAGTTGATAATACTGAACCGGACCATGTTTTTATTGCTAAAAATAAATCACCAATGATGTTAGGTCTTGGCGATGGCTTTAACATCATTGCTTCTGACGCAATTTCTGTTTTAGACCAAACTAAGACTTTTGTCGATTTACAAGATGGTGATGTTGGTGATATTACCAAAGATTCTTATACTATTGAAACTGTTGACGGCGAAAAAGTTGAACGTAAACCTCACGTATTGAATATTGATCCTAATGCTGCTTCAAAGGGAACATATGAATTTTACATGCTTAAGGAAATTGATGAACAACCAAGTGTAATGCGTAAAATTTCTCAAACTTATTTTGATGAAAATGGAGCTGTAAAAGTTGATCCGCAAATTATTAATTCTATTTCAAAAGCAGATCGTATTTATATTTATGCAGCTGGAACTAGTTATCATGCTGGTTTAGTAGGTAAAACATTATTAGAGCATTACACTGGCATTCCAACTGAGGTGGGTCTAGCTTCTGAAGCGGGCTATCATTTCCCAATGATGAGTAAAAATCCATTCTTTATCTTTTTAACTCAATCAGGAGAAACTGCTGATTCCCGGGTTGTTTTAAAAGAAGTGAATAAACGCAATATTCCAAGTCTAACAATTACGAATGTAGAGGGTTCTACTTTATCTAGAGAAGCCGATTACACAATGTTATTGGAAGCTGGTCCTGAAATTGCTGTCGCTTCTACTAAGGCTTATACTGCTCAAATTGCTGTACAAGCTGTATTAGCTAAAGCATTAGGGGAAGCTCTTAATAAAGAAGAAGCTAAAAACTGGAATTTGAAACATGATTTAGCAATTGCAGCTGAAGGAATGCAACAACTTGTTGATAGCAAAGAGAAATTAAAAGAAATTGCAGATAAGTACTTAATTAATTCTCGTAATGCATTTTATATTGGACGTGGAATTGATTATGCAGTTGCACTTGAAGGTGCATTAAAACTTAAAGAAGTTTCTTACATTCAAACTGAAGGTTTTGCAGCAGCAGAATTAAAACATGGTACTATTTCACTTATTGAAAAGGGAACTCCAGTGATTGCTTTAATCAACGATCCTGCAACCGCTGATTTAACTCGCGGGAATATTCAAGAAGTTGTTTCTCGTGGAGCTAATATTATTACGATTGTTGGTAAAGATTTTGCTAGAGAAAGTGATGATGTAGTTTTACCAGAAATTAACTACTACATGTCAGCCTTATTAACGGTTGTACCTGCCCAACTTCTTGCTTACTATGCATCTAAGGATAAAGGTTTAGATGTAGATAAACCTCGTAACTTAGCTAAGAGTGTTACGGTTGAATAAAATTTCAAATAAATAATGAAAATAGCGGATCAGTATATTTAATAGTACTGTTTCGCTATTTTTTCGATTTAAGTATTTTTTGATGAAAATAAATACTTTTGATTTAAAATAAGAGTAGGTTAAAGATTAACGAGGAAAATCATGTTATCAAAAATATCAATTTTACTTACGAACCATCAACTTACTTTAAAAGATATTTCTCAAAAAAATGATTTAAGAGAACAAGACTTAAAAAATGCATTTCATGAAAATCCTAATAATTGGTCAAGTTCAGTTTTATCTGCCTTATCATCTTCTTTAAACATGCGTCCAGGAGATTTGTTAGAATTACTTGATCCAGTTTATTCTTTGAAAATTAATGATTCTAATCAAATGATTCAAGGAATTTATATTGAGGATCCAGAAATTTACGAACAAGTTAGATTTGTTATCGAAAGTGAACACTTAGAAGGCTGGCAGCCAGATGAAGAGGATGTTTTAAGATTACTCGATGAGGCTATTAATCCTTCTAGTGAACTTCAAACTGAAATTAATCAGATTTGGGGTGAGGAAGATGAATGAAGAAGTGAGAGATACAGAATGGTATCGCAAGAAATTTTTGTATCCAAACGGAACGCTAAAAAATAAGCTTAATATTACTGATCCGACTGAATTAGCCCAAAGAGAGTATAGAGGGTCTGCTGTTCGTGCTCTTGCTTTTTTGAGAAAAAATAAAAAGATTACTAGTGTTGAAGACCTGAAGAAAATTCATAAAATTATGTTTGGTTGGTTATATAATTGGGCTGGTCAAATTAGAGATTATGAGTTAACAAAAGGTGAGACTGAATTTTTAGAATATTCCCGCATAAAATTTGGAATTGAAGAGATAGATGAAAAAATGAAACAATTAGCTAGCAAAAAGGAACTTGAAAATACTGACTATGCTTTTTTACTTGATAGGTTGAACTATTTGCATCCCTTTAGAGAGGGAAATGGTAGAAGCAGTAAACTTTTCTTGCAGGCTTTTGCTGCAAATCATGGGCAAGTTATTGATTATCCTAGATCTAATAAAGATTTGATTACTGCCCAAAATAATGCTGATATTAATCAAATTGCCGATTTAATCAAGGTTAGTTCTAAAGCAAATAAGTCTTCTAAATAATAGATTGATCTTTCAACGTCTTAAGATACGATTTAACAAATAGCAATAATTGAACTAAGATATAAGTAACTGATCGAAACTTCTCCTCCTAAGAAGTGTAACAATTTATTTTTCTTCATTAGATCATGTTGAGCTACAATCAGAAATGGTTGTAGCTTTTTATTTATGAAGAAAAAGTATTAGAATTAGATTATCGAGTTAATAAAGAAGGTAGAAAGACATGGAAGTGGAAGAAGCAATTTTAACGAGGCATGCAGTTCGTCTTTTTAATCCAAACGACAAAATTTCTAAAAAAAGCTTAGAAAAAATAGTTGAATTAGCGCAGCACGCCCCTTCTTGGGTAGATTCACAACCTTGGAAGGTTTATATTGCTACGGGTAGTACATTAGAAGCAATTAAAAAGCGTCATATCGAAAATGTTAAAAATAGTGTAAAATCAGCTCCTGATTGGCCAACTACTCATCGAGATGATTGGGCAAAGTTTCCAAGAGAAAATATGTTAAAGCATAATGAGGCTACTGCTGAATTTTGGAAAAATCCTGAATTAACTGGTATTACACGCTCAGAATTGCAAACTAGACTCTATGATGCTCCTGCGATTTGTTATCTAACTATTCCTAAAGATTCAAACCAATGGTCAGATTATGATCTAGGTGCTTTTGGACAGACCTTAATGTTAGCTGCTAGAGGAATGGGAATAGATTCGATGCCAGCTTATGAAATAGTAAAATTCCCAGAATCTGTAAAAGAAATTATGAATATTCCAGATTCGGAATGGCTAGGAATGGGAATTGCTTTAGGATATGCAGATATGGCAACTAGAGTAAACGAATATCGTGCTCCTCGTGTAGAATTAGATAAGATGCTAAAAATTAAGGATTAGTAAATGAAAAGTCATCTTGAGGATATTATCTTTTTAAATTGCTTTTAGAAAGATAATTATTAAATAATATCAACTTAAAAAAGCTCTTCTGAAGAGCATTAGGTAAAACAAAAAGGACGTCTTTATAAAACGTCCTTTTTTACTATAAAAAATATTTTCTAATGAAGAACAGCAACTTTCCGTGCTTGCATTCTTTCTCTCATTTGTTTTTGTAATTTTTGCATATCTTTGGTTGAAATGACCTTCCAATTTGAAGGAATTGCAAAAATATATTTTCGTTGTTTTAATTCGTTATTATGTCCAAAGACACTAAACATGATTTTACTAAAATTATCGCTATAAACATAGCGCGTTGTTTTGATTTGAAGCGTAGGCTTTTTACTATGATTGATTTTTGTTGAAACTTTATCTAATTTTATAGCTTTAAGCTTTTTTTGACTATCATTAGTCTTATATAAATATATCTTTTCTGTTCCATTACCTAAAGGTCGGTAAAGAAGAAGGGGAAGATTAGGAGTAGCGCTTGAAACTAAACTATGGTTAACTGTCTGTGTTTCGGTTTTCATTCCCCAGTGATTATAATCATGTGCAACAATTCCTAGTATGCAAAGAGAGGTAACTATTAATGAAATCCATGCAGCAAAAGTATGTCCTTTGCCAGGGATAACGTTAAAGTAAATAAATAGAAGTGCTGCTAGAATTAAAACTATGATTATCATTTATCCATTCACCTCTTCTTGATTTTCACGTGCACGATTACCTTTCTTTAAAAAGAAAGCAAGTACTAAAGCAATTAAAGCAAAAGCAATACTCATCGCAAATGAAGCATGGAAACCGTCTAATGTAGCACTAATTGCTTTTTCCTTGTATTGGAGTGGTAAAGTATGAAGTAAGGTTTTGCTTGGCATGTTGTTTGTAGTAGTTGTTGTTAAGATTGATACTAAAATAGCTGTACCAATTGAACTTAATACTTGTCTGAAAGTATTGTTCACAGCAGTTCCGTGTGAAATCTTATCAAGAGGTAATGAATTCATTCCAGAAGTTGTAACATTCATCATTACTAAAGCTACACCTACCATCCGAATAGCATAAAGAATGATAATCATTGTATAGGAACTTTGTTCCGTTAAAAATACAAATGGAATTGTACCTAAAGTTAATAGAGTCATTCCCGTAATTGCCATTTTGCGTGCTCCATATTTATCAAATAAACGACCAGTAATTGGTGACATGATTCCAATCATTAAGGCACCAGGAAGAAGTATTAATCCTGAGTGAAAGGCAGATTCACCACGTAAATTCTGAATATATAATGGAAGAACCATTTCAATACCGACCATTGCTAAGTTAGTAATACCACTTAAAGCGGCTGCTAAAGAAAATTCAAAATGTTTGAACACAGTGATATCTAAAAAAGGATCTTTCATTTTTAATTGACGTATACCAAAAAGAATAACGAAAACAATGCCTACACCAATAAAACTTAAAATTTCTGGATTAGTCCAGCCTTTATTTCCTGCTTCTGAAAAACCATAAAGTAAACTACCAAAGCCAACAGTGGAAGATGTTACTGACCAAATATCAATCTTTTCTTTCTTAGTTGGAAGTACATCCTTAATTAAAAAGAAAGCAAAGATAATAACAACGCCTGCAATTGGAGCGATAATACTAAATAAATAGTGCCAGGAAAGATTATCAACAATCCATCCAGACAAAGTTGGGCCGATAGCAGGTGCAAGACCAATGACAATTCCAACTGTTCCCATGGCAGCTCCACGCTTATTAGCAGGAAAAATAGATAACATAATTGTTTGAAGGAGTGGCATCGTGACCCCTACGCCAAGGCCTTGAATAATTCTCCCAGTAAGTAGAGTTCCAAAATTTGGTGCAGTAGCTGCTATAACTGTTCCAATAAAGAAAACGGACATTGCTGTCAAATACATTTTTCTTGAGCCAAAACGATTAATCAACCAGGCTGAGATTGGAATCATCACACCGTTAACTAGCAAAAAGGCAGTTGAAAGCCATTCAGCAGTTGCAGTACTGATATGAAAGGAACGCATAATTGAAGGTAGTGCTGTAGAGAGTAAAGTCCCATTTAAGACCGTGCAAAAAGAGCCAATAATTAAAACTAAAACCAATAAATTTCGGTTATAGGTTTTGCCATGAATATCGGTTGGTTGTTTATCCATTTAAAAATTCCTTTCCATATGTTAAAAAATCTTACAAACTATAAAAACTATATTCTTAAATAAAATACTTGTCAAATAATTTCACATAGAAGTAACAAAATGTTACATATGTGTTGTCAAAATTAACATAAGCTATTAAACTATAATAAGATTACGAGGTAGGGATTGAACAATGGAATCAAAAAAGATATTGCATAATGTTTTTCAAAATGTTGAGGTGGGAATTGGCGAAGTCAGTAAAGTAGTTGGGGTTTCGCAAAGACAATTAAGGTATTGGGAAGAAAAAGGTTATATTAAACCAGTTGCCGATGATAAAAGTGGAGTACGAAGATATAATTTATCGACTTTATACTTAATTGTTTTTATTAAAGAACAACTTGATAAAGGTTTTACTCTAGCTGCTGCTTTTGAACGATCAAGAGATGTCAGAGTCAAAAGTAAGATTGCTAGGAAATTTTTTGAGCATTCCTTTAATGATGTGAAAATTACTAATTCTGATAAAGCGTACGGTGAGATCGATTTAGGGGATTTTCAAACTCAAGACGGTAAAATGTATCATTTCAAGGGTGTTGTTGATGAACGTGGTCGCTATGTAAAAATTGATGAATAAAAAAAGGAAGCGTCAGATGAGTGAAGCTTCCTTTTTTAGGACAAGTCGATATTGTTTTTATTTTTATAAGTACATTAATGATATTTATTTACTAAAACCTGCTTCATACCAAACATTGACAGACGGCTTTAATGACCAACCAGTTACTTTACTATTAACCGCTGTCACTGAGTAAGCACCGCTAGTTGGAATTACATAAGCTTTGTTATACATCCATCTTTGCCATTCATGGAATTTTTGAACACGGTATTGTTTATTAAAAGATTTTGCCGAGTCAATTTCATCTAACAACTTAGTATTAGTGGGAGAAACAAAACGTGCAAAATTATACGGCATTTTTTCACCATAGAAGACGCTTGGAGAAGGATCACCCGAAGCCTCCCAGCTACCTTCAAGCACATCAATCTTGGGGTCGCTTGATTTAACAGCAGCTACCCAGCGATTGAACTCCATCGGACGACCTCCAAGAAACTTAACATTTAAACCAGCTTTTTTCCATTGTTGAATATAATTACGCCAGATAGCTTCACTGTTTTCACCAGATCCGCGAACAGCTAAGTTAATTACTAATGGTTTGCCATTTGGTTGACTCCGGTAAAGTGCACCAGGTGCTTTTTTATAGCCAGCCTTGTCTAGTAATTTATTTGCTTTATCTAAATTATATGAGTAAGCTGGAATATTTTTATCATAATAAGGAGTAAATTGTGAAGGGATTAGGGAGTTGATTTTGAAATCTAATCCATGGTAGAAACGTTTATTGATGACATCAACATTCATGGCATATGCCATTGCTTTTCTTAAAGCGGGATTATTCATTTTAGCATGAGGATTTTCTACGTTTTTACCTAGTTTTGCATCCCATTTGCCAACTTTGAAGGCTAAGTAGTCATAATTAGAAGTCTTTTTACCAATGAAGTTAACGTCTTTAGTATTTTTTACTTGTTCCCATTGAGAACTTAAGACACCTGCAACATCGAATTTTCTGCTTTTAATTGCTTGTGAAACATTAGAATTAGTAATGTTTGACATATAGATATGGTCAAAATTTGGTTCTCCGCGCCAGTAATACGGATTTCTTGACCAACTAGTTGATTGTCCTTGAACGGTTTTGTCCATTTTATAAGGACCAAAGTATAGGGGATGTTTTCTAATTTGGTCGCTAGAAACTAGTTTTTCGAACGGAACATGCTTTAAGTAATGATAAGGAGCAGCATGTTCCCAGTAAAAACCATTAGCTGAATTCATCATTGCTGGTTTTAATTCTTTAAAATGAAGTATTAAGACCTTCCCGCTAGGACCATCTGGCATTTCGATTCCTGAAATGTTTTTGGCTTTCCCTGAATGGTAGTCTGCCATTCCCTTAATATTTTCAAGAGAAGAAGTATATTGAGTTGTTTGGACTTTAGGATTAGCTAAAATTTCGTAAGCATATTCTAAATCTTTAGCAACTACTGGCTTTCCATCTGACCAGCGGACTTTCTTTTTAACTCTGATTTCAGCAGTGTTGTTACTATGGTTCAGCTTTAAGCTTGCCGCTCCCTTATTAGTGATTTGATAATGATCGTTAATATCAAACAATGGTTCATCACCAGGAGCAGCTGCTTCAGAATCAGGACTAGTATCTGCAATTTCAGCAGAGAAAATTCCAGTAAACGGTGATTCGTTTTCTAAGGCATAGGTTAAGGTTCCTCCCTTTTTAATCGGCTTATGAGGAACAGTCTGTGAAAACTTAATGGTCTGATTGCTCGAATCATTTTTCTTAGCACCACAAGCAGTTGATAAAATTGTAAAAGAGCTTGCGATAGCTACATACAGCAGTTTGGATTTTGACACTTTCATATAAAATTCTCCTTTCGTCAAAAATCCAATAACAGCATGATTAAGAAAACAAAAAGACGCCCCATTAGATCACTTGATCCAATAGGGCGTCTTGTCGCTGTACCACCTATTTTTACTAGAAAACTAGTCTTTAAATAACGTACGGTTCAATACAAAAGAACGATACGCCGTCGCTATAAAGGGCTGTCCCTTAAACTACTCTAAATCGTAGTTTACGCTCAAAGGTGATTTTCATTAAGAGCCTACCTATTTCTTCACACCAACCAGAAATTCTCTGAAGGGACGTTTCTTAATTACTTTTCCTTATCAAAGCTGTTTGATAATAATGTTTGTGCTCATAATAATACGCCGATTTGAAAATAAGTCAATAATAAATTATATTTTTCTTATTTTCAATATAAATAATATTTTATGATTGCCTGATAAATTACAATTTAGTAAATGCAAAAAAATTAAGAAAAGATTTATAAATATATATTAGTTTTGCAAAAAAAGTTGTTATTTATAATAATGCTGTATGTAAAGAAAAAAGAGTGTATATAAAATTTGTTTGCTGTGATTTATAAAATAACGTTATTTGATTTGATGGAAATATTATGAAAATGTAAGCAAAAAAGAAGATTTTTTTATTAAATAGGCTTATACTTATGAATGATTAGTAATAGAAAGGAACTATATACTATGAAAAAATTAGATACAAACAAATTAACTGACAAACAAGCAGATCTTTTTAAGAATAATTTAGTTTACATTGCTACTGTTGATGAAAACGGTAATCCACAAGTTGGTCCTAAAGGTTCAATGACTGTATTAGATCCAAGTCATATGCAATATCTTGAAAAAACAAAAGGCGCAGCTTTTGAAAATATTAAAAATGGTTCTAAAGTAGCATTAGTTGCAGCAGATGTTCCTTCTCATACTGCCGTACAGGTTTTGGCTACACCACACGTTCACGAAGATGACGAATATGCTAAGAAAATCGTTTCTGGAACTGATACTCCTAATGCATATGTAGTAGTATTAGATATTGACGAAATTTTTGAATAATTAAAAATTATTCTGCCTGTAATTGAATAAATTAAGAAAGACTGAGTATTGATAAAATACTTAGTCTTTTTTTCTAGATAACTTGCTTATTTTTAATATTAATGTAAAATTAAAAATAATTGAATGAAATCATATGATTAAAAGGAGAAAATAAAATGGGTGCTTTATCAGAACAAGAATTAACAGCTTTCTCTACAGATTTTAATAAAGACAATAAAAATAAAGTAGCATCTCGTGCTGCTCGTCAAAATGGATTATTTGAAGCTTCATTTAATGATGAGGTTTCAAAGCGTTTAAATCATACTTTTTCAACTGAACTTGATATTGGTGGAGTAACTGATCAAAAGCATTCGGGTCGTTGCTGGGAATTCGCTAGTTTAAATGTTTTACGTCACCATTTTGGTAAAAAATATCATGTTAAAGATTTTACTTTTTCACAAGCATATAATTTTTTCTGGGATAAGATCGAAAGAGCAAATGCCTTTTATGATAGTATGATTCGTTTGGCAGATAAGCCAGTTGACGATCGTGAAGTAGAAACGTGGCTTAATTTTGCTGGTCAAGATGGCGGTTTGTGGCAAATGGCAATTAATTTAGTTAAAAAATATGGTGTTGTCCCATCATATGCAATGCCAGAAAATGCTACATCAAACAACACTACAGCTTTAATTGATTCTTTAGCACGTAAGGAAAGAAAAGATGCTTTAGTATTACGTAAGTTAGTCCAAGAAGGTAAACTTGAAGAAGCTGAAAAAGCTAAGAAAGAATTCTTAAATGAAGTTTATCGAATGGCGGCAGTAGCTTTAGGTGAGCCTCCAAAGAAATTTGATTTAGAATATCGTGATGATGACAAGAAATATCATTTAGAAAAAGATTTAACTCCACGTCAATTTGCAGAAAAATATTTAAAAGATTTTAATTGGGATGACTATGTTGTTCTATTAAACTCACCTAATTATGATTACAACAAACGTTATCATCAAGGTTTATACGATAATGTTGTTGGAGGCCAACCAATTACTGGTCTGAACGTACCAATTGAAGTTTTGGCAAGAGCAGCTGCAGCACAATTAAAAGATGGAAAAGCAGTTATTTTTGGAAATGACGTTTTAAAGCAAATGGAACGTAAAACTGGCTTTCTTGATACTGAATTATATAAGACTGATGACTTATATGGTGTAGATACACAAATGAGTAAAGCTGATCGTTTAGCTACTGGCGAAGGATCTGCTACTCATGATATGACTTTAGTTGGTGTTGATGAAGATAATGGCGAAATTCGTAAGTGGAAAGTAGAAAATTCTTGGGGCGATAAATATGGTCATAAGGGATTCTATGAAATGAGTCAAAAGTGGTTTGAAGAATATGTTTATGACGTAGTTGTTGATAAGAAATACTTGTCTGAAGACTTAGTTAAACTTTGGGAAGAGCCAGCTGTTGATTTGAAGCCTTGGGTACATCTTGGATTGTAGAAATTAAGGAAGAGATCGAAAGATCTCTTTTTTTATATCAATATCTAACCTAAAAAATATCAATAATCGACTTGTATCAAAATTAAATACACCATACAATATCTTTTGTAAGCGCTAAACATTAGGAGAGAGGATAATAATGAAAAAGAATTATTTGAGCATCGATATTGGTGGAACAAATGTAAAATATGCTGAACTTGATAATGCAGGAAATATTATTGAATAAGGAAAGATAAAAAACATCCCATAAAAAAGATCAATTTTTGAAAAATATTGATCAAATTGTAGAAAAATATGTAAAAAATGTGTTAAAGACCTAGCCTTTTGTGCTCCAGAAAAATTACGCATACTAAAATTCATTTTGGTGGTGCATTACCATTTCTTGATGGGATTGACTTTGCAGAAAGATACCAAAAATATGATATTCCAATTGCTGTAATCAATGATGGTAAAGCTAGTGTTTTAGCTGAGAACTGGCTTGGCAGTTTAAAGAATATGCAAAACTGTGCTTCTATTACCTTGGAAACTAGAGTTGGTGAGGCATAATTGTTAATTGACAACTTTTAAACGGAGCATATTTTCAAGCAGGTGAATTGAGTTATGTTGAAATATGGTAAAACTGAAGATAAAAAGGAGCAGGAATAGATTAGTGCACGGAAAGCTTATATTATTAATCGATTACCATATATTACTCAGTATGTAAATAATCATTATCAAGAAGAACTCAATTTAGTTCTCATTGCAAATAAATGCAATATTTCAAAAGAATATTTAGCATGCTTTTTTAAGAAAGAAATGGAACTAATAGTCGAGACATATCTCAATAATGTTAGGGCTGAACATGTTTATCAAGAATTGAAAAAGCAGAAAAAGAACCTTACACAAGTTGCAATTGATAACGGCTTTTCTAGCATTGGAACTATGGATCGTGCTTTTGAGAAGTTATATAGCAAAAGCGCATCTAAAATAAAGAAAGAATTAATAAAATAGGTCAATTTGCGCCAATAATTGACCTATTTTTTTAGACTCATTTTTGATTATCATGAAAGTGAATTCAATAAGAGAGGAAAATATTATGTTTTCTTAATTAATCAAAAAGATGAATTGGCAAAAGAAGCCAATGACGAAGAAGCTGAATTCTTTAGAAAGCATCTTGTCAAAGATTAGCAGAAATGAAGTGGGAGGAAAATAAAATGAAAGAAAAGCATCCGCTTTGCCATTAATGTATCATGCCTTTCCAGGAGTAGATAAGGCAGCAGTAGAAATGCTGTCGACGATTCCAAATATTGGAATTGTAATTGGTTTATTAATTAGTCCATTTTTAATTAAATTAATGAATGAAAAGCCAACAATTATTACTGGTTTAATAATTACATTATTGGCTGGTACATTTCCAAAAGCGCTAGAGAAAATCTAGCGCTTTTTTTGCATGTTAAGTTATAATTAAGCCAAAACTGACTTTGTTTATGAGGCTTTTATGAAGAAAATTTTTCACTTAATATTGGGAATGGTAACAATATTAGTCGCTTTTATTGTCTTTATCTCACCTACTTTTGCTGATGTTAATTATGATATTACAAATGTTGATGTGACAGCACGTGTTAATCCTAATGGATCACTTTCAATGGAAAGAAGAATAACCTATAAATTTGATGATAGTGCACATGGAGTTTTTTATCGGCAAAATTTAGCAGATAATCAAGAATTAAAAAATCCGCAAGTTAGAATTTTAACTGGAAATAATTCAACTAATATTGTGCGAAGTGATAGTAATCAAAATAATACGTATAAATTAAGCCATAGTAATCATGGTTATCGATTTAAGGTTTGGCATAATGTAAATGATGGTGACAAATTTACTATTATTTATACTTATGAAATTACCAATGCAATTATTAATTGGAAAGATACAGCGGAACTTAACTTTAAAATAATTGGTAATGGTTGGGATACTGATTTAGATAATGTAAGAGTAGGCATAGTTTTTCCTGGTCCAGTTAAAGATTTAAAAGCATGGGCGCATGGAGATTTATCAGGTCAGATTACTGTTAATCCAGCAAAAGGAAATATTATTTTGACTGGAACTAATGTTGCAGGAGATGAAGGAATTGAAGTACACACTATTTTTCCTACATCGGTAACTTATCAAAATAAAAATATTAAAAATGAGAAACATAAAAATTATGTTCAAAATCAAGAAGCAAATCTGGCCCGTAAGGCTAATGAAAAGCGGCATAGAACCAAAATACTAGGATTAGGTGCTTTGATAATATCGGGATTGTTATCTCTACTAGCTATTATTAGAAGTCTAACTTTAAAAAAATCAGGCGTTAGGCCTCAAAAAGAAAAACAATTACCTAGAAACTATGATATTCCTGCTGTTTCACCAGTTATGGCAGCGATCTTAGACACTGATGATAAACCAAGTTCAAAAGCTTTAACTGCCTATTTAATGCAACTAGCTGTTAAGAAGCAAATAGAGATTGAACCACTTAAAGTAAGAAGAAAAACGTACTATGAGATTTCTTTAATTGATAAAGAATTAATAAATTCGAGTCCGTTATTAAATTATTTATTTAATAATGTGGGCAATGGGCAAGCTTTCACAAGCTATGAGCTAAAGAAACATCATTCTTCGAAGCTAAATAAGCTTTTTACTAAATGGCAAAAAGAAAAAATGCAAGAAGCAAATAGTGCTGGCTTTTTTGATAAAAAACTCGAAAATAAAAAAGAGACCAATATTGCTTTAATGATTATCTTACTGATACTAAGTGGTGTTGGAATAATTGCAGCAATTTTTCTTAATCAAGACGTAATTTCTTTTACGGCAACTTTAATTCTGTTTGCATTAGCGATTATCGTTACTATTTATAGTGGTAAAAAGTTGTCACCATACACTGCTAAAGGTGCAGAAACAACTAACCGAATACGCGGCTTTAAGAAAATGCTTGATGAAATTGGCAACTTCAAGATGCGTGAGGTTGGAGAACTTGCTTTGTGGGAAGAAATAATGCCATATGCAGTGGCTCTAGGTGTATCCAAGAAAGTATTAAAACAGTTGAAGCTAGAATTTGCTGACGAAATAGATGATGCAAACATCTTGTTCTGGGGACCATTTTATAGTTCAGGAGAAGACGGATTTGCAAGTAATTTTAATTCAAGCTTTAATTCAGGAGCTAATCTTAATTCGTCAACTTCAGGTGGATCTGGTGGGTTCTCTGGTGGTTCATCAGGTGGCTTTGGCGGTGGAAGCGGCGGAGGAGCTTTTTAGTTTTTATGAGTAAGATGAAAATTAGAAAATACCAAGAATTCGATTTTAATGACTTATGTAGAATTCATGATCAGGCAAGGAGAATCGGAAAAAATGCCAGGAAATGAGTCATTTCATGTTGAAGTTGATTTATTGGTATATAAATAAAAAAAGTTAAGAATAAAAGTTGGGAAAAAGTTGCGAAAGAGACAAGAATATATTTGGTGTTTAATTGAACTTCCAAGTGGAGAAAAAGAATGGTATTGCTTAAGTAAAGTACTTAGACATGCTCTTTTTATAGAAAAAAGAAACAATCAATTTTGGAAGCAGACAATGATTGGAAACTATCTCACAGTTGCGCGAAGTAAATATATTAATGGACATGCAAGACTAAGTGTTGGTCGTGTTGAGAAAATTAGAATTCGAAAAACAGGGGCTGACGACTGGCATTGGAGTCGAAATCAATTTGTGACTAGTGACCATTTGTATGATCTTAAGGATGCGTATAATTATCTGAAGCATGACTATCGTTGGTATAATCGTTTGGCGATCAGGGTAGCCTTAACCTATTGGCATAATAAATTGCTACAAATTAGATTGAATTCAAAACGCTATACTATTAAAAAGAAGCGGATAAGATTAGAAAGAAAGGCAAAATGAACGAAAAACTTTTGATCAGCCAAGATCTTTCTTGCGTGGGGCAAGTTTCGTTAAGCGTTGCTTTGCCAATTTTAGGTGCTTGTGGTTATCAACCAGATGTATTGCCAACAACAATTTTATCTACGCATACTGGTGGGTTTGGTAATAATACATTTTTAAACTTAAATAGGGAAATAGAAAAAATCATTACTCACTGGCAAGAAGAAAATATTACTTTTGAAAATTTGTATCTTGGTTATTTGGGAAAAGAAGCAATCGATTTTTGGGTTGAACATATCTCTAAATTTAAAAAAGTAAGTTGATTTTACTTGACCCAGCAATGGCAGACTCGGGTAAATTGTATAGTGGTTTAGATCAGCAATATGTATCAAAAATGCGTTTGCTTGCAAAAAAAGCTACGATTTTAACACCTAATTTGACTGAAGCATGTTTATTGTTAAAGAAAGAGTATAGAGATTTTTCAATTAAAGAGATAAATGATATTGCTTTAAATTTAAAAGAAAGATTTGAATTAGATAGTGCTATAATTACAGGTATCCCAACAGGTAAAAAAATTGCAATAGTTGGGGTAAGTGATAGGCTCAACTTTATATTAGAAAACAAAAAAATTGCTCGTTCCTTTTTTGGAACTGGAGATATGTTTGCAAGCAGCTTGTTAGCTGCAGTTTTAGCTGGATATAATTTAAAAGAAAGTTCTCAGATAGCAGCTGATTTTATTAAGTTATCTATTAAAGCGACAGATGTAAATCAAGATAAACGTTTAGGCCCCAATTATGCAGGAGCCTTAGCTTGGCTTATGAAAAAAGTAACAGAAGAGGAAAGATAGGAATGCGAACAAAGGAAAACTCACTGGTTTCAATTATTATGACGGGTTTATTTGCAGCAATAATCTATTTAGGAGTATGGATTTTAAGAATTCCTGTACCAGCTTTAGTTGGGAGACCATTTATCCACTTTGGTAATACGTTAACTGCAGTGGCTATTTTATATTTAGGTTACCGAAATGGTATGCTAGCTGGAATTATTGGCCTGGGTGGATTTGATTTGCTTAATGGTTATGCTGCCACATCTTGGTTGACTATGTTAGAAGTCGTTGTTGTAGCGAGCGTCTTAACGGCTGTATATAAAGGGATGCATTATAAAGACAGCAAGAAAAATATTATTATTTTGGGAATTATTGCTGGAATTACGAAAATTTTTACTACCTATTGTGTTTCAATTGTAGAAGCTTTAATGGTAGGAACTAGCTTAAATGTGGCTTTGGTGAGCTCTTTTGTTAGTTTGCCAGCAACAGTCATAAATTCGATTTCGACAGCAATTTGTACCCCGATCTTATACTTTGCAGTCCGTGATGGCGCAAGAAGAATTTTAAGAAGAACTGCTTAATTAAAATAGATTTGTTATAATTTTGATTAAAGATAAAAAGGAGGAATTTTAAGTGCCATTTGTACATGTAGAACTAATTAAAGGTAGAAGCGATGAACAACTTACTCAAATGATGAAAGATATCACTGAAGCTGTTCATAAGAATACTGGTGCTCCAAAAGAACATATTCATGTAATTATTAATGAACTTGATAAACATACTTATGGTCAAGGCGGCGAATGGAGAGCTTAAAGATGAAAAAGTTTTCTATTAATCGCTTAATAAAGCTGGGACTAAGTTTTAGCACAGTCTGGTTTGTTTATTTTTTATTTTTTAGCTTTAAAAGTCTAAATGATTTTTCAACCCTACGTACCTTACCGACTCCTAGAGTAATTAGTCTATTTGTAATTCTTATCGTTATAAGTTTATTTTTAGGTTTTATTTTAGCTGGTGTTTGGCTTAGTATAGATCAACCAAAATTTAAGTTTAAGTGGGAGTATCTATATAAAGGAATCCTTGTTGGAATAGTTTGGGCAACTCTTGATATATTTTTGATCAATTCAGGAAGGTTTATGATTATCCCAGTAATTATTGACTTAATTATAGGTACTTTAATTGGAATGTTGCTTTTTAGTCGAAGAGCGTCCAAAAAATAAATAAAAAAATCGTGATTAGCAATTTAACTAATCACGATTTTTTTATTTAGCTTAATCTTCTTTTTTAGCTTCTTCTAAAGCCTTCATAATTGAAGGATTCTTTGAATGACAATCTTTTAACATTTGGTAATCTTCTTCAGATAATGTAACAGTGTACTTAGTCATGATTTTTCCTCACTTTTTCTTTTTTACTTTTAATATATCACTTTATTGATAAAAGTGATAAAGAAATTTTGAATTGAATATTATTAAATCGCTATAATAATAGATAAGAAGTAAGTAAGAAAGTGGTTAAAATGTTCGATTATCGAAATAATTTAAAAAGAATATTAAATAGTACAGAAGGCGACGAAAAAAGCCTGAAAAATAGCTTGAATGCAATTAAGTTGGTATTAGGAATGATCGGAGAGAGTAGGGAAAATGGAGCTGATGGTGAACTTGATCCCAAAGTTATTGCACAAATAAATACCTTTTTTACAGGGAATAACTAAATTAATTGAGCGTCCTGGTAATAAAGATGCTAAAAAGACAGCTTTAGGAGCACTACATAAATTAACTTTTGATCAAAATATTACTGCTAATTTTGGAAAACAATTAGGACAGCTGGATCAAGCAATTCAATCATCTGAGGAAACAAGTAGTGCAGTAAATAGAAAAATTTTTGAAGAGGCATTAAAGCCTAAAAAAGAAAAAGTACGTGACTATCGAAAGGGGAGACGTTATACAGTTATTCGTGCATTGAAAGGTGCAGATCTAATCAATGATAATGGAGAAGTAGTTTTTGAGGTTAATGAAAGTCAAATTCATGACTTAAACTTAAAGAGTGGCGATATTGTTGAAGCTATACCTTTATCCGATGGATTAAATGAAGCTGAAGTTTTACGAGTTGTCGGCTATAGAAAATTGCGCAGTCGTGATTATGACAAAATAGAAGATTTTAAGTATGGTGTAGTACAAGGAACCCCTGGAAATCTAAGCGTTTCGCGTAATATTCACGGAGAAAGGTTAACAATTAATCATAAGCCGGTGATTGTTGCCCTTGATTCTAGTTATTATCAAAATGGAAGTGTGCATCTAGAAGATGGTTCGATTGTTGACTTGGCTTGGTATACCGGTGACGTAAGACTCAAAAAAGATCCAGCTAGTGCTGTTCAAATTCGATGGATCTATGAAACTGAGCAACCAAAGCGAATTTCTAAAACTAAAAAAGAAAAGTCAAGTCGGGAAAACACGCAGAAACTAGCACAACTAGATATGAATTTGCATTACCAAAGAGTGGGAATTGCAGTTGGAGACAATCAAAATGAAGCAATTTTAGAAGGTATTGTTAATCGCTACAATGGTATTGCAATTCCAATCGATGCTTTTGAAGGAAAGAAAAAGGTAATTGAAAATCAAATTAAAGATTTAGATATTGTAATTTTGTTAACAGCTTTTGCAGCTCATGACAGTACTTGGAATATTAGAGAGTTTGCAAGCAAATATCATGTAAAATTTGCCGTTAGCTCCAGCAAAGGATATCAAGCATTTGAACGCGCTTTGTATAGGGCAGAAAATGGGATGCCAGCTTATGAAGGAAATCAGCAATTAGAATATAAAATGTTAAAAAATAATTAGGAATAAAGGATGAAACTGACAAACTATATAGAAATTAGATAAAATATTAATAACTTATTTTTAGGAAGGATGATGAAATGACAAAAAATATTAAAAAGAAATCTTGGATGCGCTCGGTAATATTTTTAGCCGGCCTAGAAATAATCGCCATTTCTATTAATTTCTTCTACGGTCCAATTAATATTGCTGCGGGAGGATCAACTGGTATTTCAATTTTAGTTGACGCAGTATGGGGAATTAACCGTTCAATAACGGTTTTAGTTGTTAATATTTTAATGTTGATTTTAGCAGCCATCTTTTTAGGAAAAAAGACAACGAAGAACGTTGCCTTAGGTAGTTTATTATTGCCAATACTAATGGAAATTACCCCAAGTTTTAAAATTACTAATAACCAATTACTTGCTGTAATTTACGGTGGGGTACTAATGGGACTAGGAGTGTCTCTTCTCTATCGTGTAAATGCATCAAGTGGTGGTACAACAATTCCGCCAATGATTTTGAAAAAATATTTTTATATCAATCCAGCGGTTGGTTTGCTTGGAATTGATATGATAATTATTTTCCTAAATATATTTGTTGATGGATGGAATGCGTTTTTACTAGCTGCTTTATCTCAAGTAGTTACAGCAGTGACAATGAATTATGCAGAAGCAGGATTTGATCGTAAATATCAAGTTAGAATTATGAGCAATACTCACTTTGACGAATTAAAAGCAATGCTACTTGATAACTATAATGGCTTAACTATTTATGATGTAGTTGGCGGCTATAGCGATGATGATAAAAAGCAGTTACTTTTAGTAGTTGACACGCGTGAATATGGTCCCTTAATTAGTAAAATACATGAAATTGATCCTGAGGCTTTTATTATCACTGATACAGTCGCTAGAGTACATGGTGGTCAATGGGGATTATAGCCAAGTCTCTTCATAAATATTTTCTTTAAAGCCACATGTTAATTTTTGACCATCAGTCACTAAGGGTCTCTTAATTAATTTTCCGTTTTGCGATAATAATTTGGCTGCTTCATCAATTGACATATTATTTATTTGATTTTTTAATTTCATCTGACGATAAACTTGACCAGATGTATTGAAAAAGTATCGCAAGCCACGATCCTGGAACTTAGTGAGCCACTTGAGCAAGTCTTCTTGTTGAGGTGGCTTTTCTACTAGATCTTGATATTGGTAAGAAATGTTATGTATATCAAACCATTTTTGTGCTTTTTTTGATGTGGAACAGCGTTTATAACCATAAAATTTAATCATTTTTTTCTCCTTAACTGAAAATATACTAAATATATTCTATTATTTTTTGAGATTTTTTGATATTGAATTGCTTTAAAAGTGGGATGAGAGTATACTGTAAGAGTTGTATTTGTGGAAACCTCACATCTGCAACCGCACGTTTATGGGGTTACAAGAGAATTAATGTTAATTCCACCTTATACGGCGAGTCTAAGTATTTTTTCGGAGGTGTACAAATGTACGCAGTTATTAAAACCGGTGGTAAGCAATACAAGGTTGCTAAGGGCGACAGCGTTTTTGTAGAAAAACTTGAAGTTAAGCCTGGTGACGAAGTAACTTTTGATGAAGTTATTCTTGTAAATGATGGTAAGTCAACTAAGATTGGTACTCCAGTAGTTGAAGGTGCTAAGGTAGTTGCTAAAGTTGAAAAGCAAGGTAAGGAAAAGAAAGTTGTTACTTTCAAGTACAAGCCTAAGAAGCACTCTCATACTAAGTATGGTCACCGTCAACCTTACACTAAGGTAACTATCGAAAGCATTGAAGCTTAATTAAGGGGTGAAACAAATTATGATGATTAATAATCTTGAAGCACTTAAATTATTTGCCCACCACAAGGGTGGTGGTTCAACTGCTAACGGTCGTAACTCAGCTGGTCGTCGTTTAGGCGCAAAGCGTGCTGATGGTCAAAAGATCAACGCAGGTTCAATCATTTTCCGTCAACGCGGTACTAAGATCCACCCAGGTAAGAACGTTGGTATCGGTGGCGACGACACTTTGTTTGCTTTAACTAGTGGCGTTGTTAAATTCGAACGTTTGGGCAGAGATCGTAAACAAGTTTCTGTTTACCCAGTTGAAGAAGCAAAATAATCTTTTTTGCAGACTGGACGTCCCTAAGGAACGTTCAGTCTTTTTTTATCTACTCAGGAGGGATAGCTTATGTCTTCAGATCAAGAGTTGTTAACCCTAATTAATAATCGTATTAATAAGACTACTAATTTGATTAAAACTGAACAGGCAGATGCTTTGGTTATCTTTAATCAAGCTAATTATCGTTTTTTAACTAACTTTTCTGGCGAAGAAGCTGAACTTATTTTAACGGCTAATGGAGACCGAGTACTTTTATCTGACTCTCGTTTCAAAGATCAGATTCGTCATCAAGCACCTGGTGAAATGAAAGTCGTTATGCAAACAATGGATGTAGTAAAAGAAATTGCAAAGCAACTAAAACAGCTGGACATTAAAAATGTTTTAGTTGAAGGCGAATTTATTTCTGCAACTCAATTTGAAACTTTAAAAGAGGAATGTCCTGATCTTCATTTTGTTTTAAGTGCTGAATTGGTAGAGAAAGTTAGAAATGTAAAAGATGAGTTAGAACTAGCTACTTTGCAAAAAGCGATTGATATTTCTGCTCAAAGTTTTAAAGAAATTTTACCTTTAATTAAGCCAGGTGTTAGCGAACGAGCTATTGGTGCAAAGCTTGATTACTTATTTAAAATGAATGGTGGCGATGGTCCATCATTTGAAACTATTGTTGCTTCTGGCTATCGCGGAAGTTGGGCTCATGGAGTTGCTAGCGATAAAAAAGTTCAACAAGGTGAATTAATTGTCATTGACTTTGGAAGTTTTTATCATGGTTATACTGCTGATATTACAAGAACAGTAGCTTTAGGACAGGTAGAACCTGAGTTAGAAAAAATATATTATATTGTACTTGAAGCGCAAAAGCGTGGAATCGCAGCTGCAAGCGCTGGAAATACTGGCAAGGATATTGATCAAGCTGGTAGAAATTATATTAAAGAACAGGGCTATGGAGAATATTTCGGTCATGGGATAGGCCATGGAATTGGATTAGAGGTACATGAACTTTGTACTCCAGCAATGCCTTACGGTAAAGAAGTTATGAAAAATAATATGGCCATTACTGTTGAACCTGGAATTTATTTGCCAGATCGTGGTGGTGTTAGAATTGAAGATGATGTATTGATTAAAGACAATCATCCTTACGTAATGTCGAATTTACCAAAAGATGAGCTTTTAATTTTATAATTTTTTGTAATTGTGCGGTTAATGTTGCGAAACAATGGATAAGATTGGTAAGATAAGTAAGTGTAGAAATGAGGTAATTTTACTATGACAATGATCTCAGTTAATGAATTTAAAAATGGATTAACTATTGAATATAACAATGACTTATGGCGTATTGTTGAATTCCAACACGTTAAGCCAGGTAAAGGTAGTGCCTTTGTTCGTTCAAAGCTTAAGAGTTTAAGAACTGGTGCAGTTCAAGAATATACTTTCCGTTCAACTGCTAAGGTTAATACTGCTGATATTCAAACTAAGGCAATGCAATACTTATACAATGATGGTACAAGTTTTGTATTTATGGATACAACTACTTATGAACAACTTGAAATTCCAGAAGCTCAAGTTGAAAGAGAATCTAAGTTCTTAAAAGAAAACATGGTAGTTAACGTAATTATGCACGATGGTGAAACTTTAGGTGTTGATTTACCAAATACCGTTGATCTTGAAGTTGCCGAAACTGAGCCTAATATTAAAGGTGACACATCTTCTGGTGGTGGTAAGCCTGCAACTATGGAAACTGGATTAGTAGTTAACGTACCATTCTTTATTAACCAAGGTGATGTATTAACTATTAATACTGCCGACGGTACTTACGTTTCTCGTGCAAATAAATAATTTTTGAGGTAAAAAATATGGCTGATAATTCAACGATTCTTTTATCAAGCAATGACAAAGGCGATGAAACCCGAGTTGATCTTGGTGTTTTAGAAGTTATTCTAGGAATTGCTGCCAGAAAAGTCGATGGCGTCAGCGAAATGCGTGGGACGCTAAAAACTGGCATTAATACTCTTTTTGGTCGTTCTAACCAAGGTAAAGGCGTTTCCTTAAGTGTTGAAGATGATAAGTTAACTGCTGATGTTTTTGCTTATCTTGACTATGGTGTAAATGTGCCTAAAGTGTGCGTCGAACTGCAAAAAAACTTAACTTTGCAATTAAAGCAAATGACAGATTTAGATTTAACTCAAATTAATGTTCATGTAGTTGGTTTAGTTTCAGAAACAGACGATACTGATGCTGAAGCAAAAACTGATACAGAAGCACTTTTCCCAGATGATAAAGAGGACGAGGCTAAAGACTAAATGACACAGCATGAGATGAGAAAAATTGCTATGCAAGCAATTTATTTGGCTAATCAAGGCAAACTAACTGATGCAAAAGAGGTTTCTCAAAAAGCTTTAAAAGCATTAGAACTTAAAGACTTCCCTGCTTATTCAGCTGAATTAGTAGAAGGCATTTTAGCAAATAAAGAAGCGCTTGATGAGCAATTAAGCAAATATTTAAAAAAGGGTTGGCGTCTTAATAGAATTAACGAAATCGATTTGGCAATTCTTGAAGTAGCTCTTTATGAAATGCAAAATAGCAAAGTAATTGATCCAGTAGCTGCTTTGAATGAAGCGTTAAATTTATGTGATGAATTTAGCTCTAAAGAATCTAAAAAGTTTATTAATGGTCTCTTGGCCAATTTCATTAAGAAGGACTAACTAATGAGTCGGCTCGTTGAGCCGACTTTTTTTATGAGGTGATTAGGTGAAAAAATTACTAGAGGGAAAAACTCCTGCAAATAAAATTACAGAAAATCTAACAAAAGAAATAAAAAATTTAAAAAATGACGGAATAAATCCGACTTTATGCGTAATAGAAGTTGGAGATGATCCTGCAAGTAAGATTTATTTGCGAGTTAAAAGAAATTTGGCTAAAAAAGTTGGCATTAATGAGGTGGGACTACATTTCCCTGCTGATACCTCTCAAGCTGAACTTCTAGGAAAAATCAAAGAACTTAATCAAGATCCAAATATTAATGGAATTATGGTTCAACTACCAGTTCCACCTCAAATTGATCCAAGAGCTATTTTTGAAACAATTGCTCCAGAAAAGGATGCAGATGGATTTTCTCCACTTAATTTAGGTCGTCTTTGGGAAGGCCAAAGTGATATTATTCCAGCAACCGTTCGCAGTATTTTGACTTTAATTGATTACTATGGGATTGAAATGGCTGGTAAAAATACAGTTATTATAGGTCGTAGTGTTATTGTTGGAAAACCATTAGCTGCAGTTCTTTTGGGGCGTGATGCAACAGTTACAATTGCCCATTCTAAAACTAAAGATTTAGCTACTTTAACTAAAAATGCTGATGTCATTATTTCTGATGTTGGGAAAGCACATTTAGTAACTGAAAATATGGTAAAAGATGGTGCCGTAATAATCGATGTGGGCATGAATCGAGAAAACGGTAAATTGATGGGGGATGTGGATTTTGATACAGTTGCTCCAAAAGCCGATGCTATTACTCCAGTACCGGGCGGTGTTGGTCCATTAACAGTTGCGAGTTTAATGAAACAAGCAGTGATTTTAACGAGGAAACAACATGGCAGATAACCCAATTTATCTTTCTGTTAGTGATTTAAATTTTTATATTTCACAAAAATTTAAGAATGATCCTTATTTGCACAAGGTTTTTTTGCAGGGAGAATTATCTAATTTTCGCTTTCGAATGAATTCTCATCAATATTTTTCATTAAAGGACGAAAAATCTAAGATTAATGTGGTGATGTTTCGCTCATTTTTTGAAAAATTAAAATTTAAGCCTGAAGAAGGTATGAAAGTTTATGTAAGTGGTTATGTGGATGTTTATGGTCCACAAGGTTCATATCAATTCTATGCTCAAACGATGGAGCCAGCGGGTTTAGGGGCTCTTTATGAACAATTGCGACAGCTGCAAGAAAAACTTGCAAAAGAAGGCTTGTTTAATGAAGAACATAAAAAACGCTTGCCCTTATTTCCAGACCGAATTGCTGTTGTAACTAGTGCTTCTGGTGCAGTTATCCATGATATTATGGTTACTGCTAATCGGCGTTTTCCCCATGCAGAAATTGATTTATATCCCGCAAAAGTGCAGGGCGATGAAGCAGCAGATACCATTGTTGCTTCCTTACAACAAATTCAAGCGCAAGGCGATAAATATGATGTAGTAATTATTGGGCGTGGAGGAGGATCATTAGAAGATCTTTGGCCGTTTAATGAAGAAAAAGTTGTAAGGCAAATTTATGCAATGCAAATGCCAGTTATTAGTTCTGTTGGACATGAAACTGATACTACCTTGGCAGATTTAGTTGCCGATGCTAGGGCAGCTACCCCAACAGCAGCAGCTGAGTATGCAACACCAAATTTATCGGATGTGTTAACACAAATTGTTCAATTACGTGCCAGACTTTATGCTGCAATGCAAGCTAATATTCATGCTAAACGCCAAATTTTAGATCGATTAAAAAATGCGGCAGTTTTAAGGGAACCAACTAGAATATATGATCAGCAAACCCAACAAGTTGATATGCTTGCACATCGTTTGAATCAAGCAATGCTCAATCGCTTGCAGCATGATCAATCTGCTCTACGCTTATTGCAAGAGCGTTTAAAAGCTTTAAGTCCTAGTCGAAGATTACAACAACTTGAACGAGAACGGACTTTTATTAATGCGAACCTTATTTCCGCAATGACTGCATATCTTAAAGATCAAAGAAATAAATTGCATCAAACAATGCAGCAATTAGATGATATTAGTCCATTGAAAACGATTAGTCGTGGTTATGTTTATACAACTGATCAGGAAGGTAATACTGTTACTTCAGTTAATAAACTTCAGGTTGATGAAAAATTAAAATTGCATTTTAAAGATGGTCAAGTACAAGTAAATATAGAAAGTATTCGGAGAGAAAAAGATGGCAACTAAGAAAAATAATTTTGAAGAGCAATTAAATGAATTGCAAGAAATTGTAAACAAACTTGAAAGTGGTAACGTTCCACTTGAAGATGCCCTAAGTGAATTTCAAGCTGGGGTTAAATTAAGTCGAGAGCTAGAAAAGAAGCTAAATGATGCTGAACAAACAGTTGCTAAACTCGTTGATAAAGACGGAAACGAAAAGACATTAGATCCCCAAAATGCCGCTGCTCCTGAGGAAGAATAAAAATGAAGTTAACAGAGTTTCAGACAAAATATGTACCTCAAATTGATAATTTTTTAAAAAGTCATTTAGTAAGTGAAGTTGATAATCCTGTTTTTAGTAAAATTATGTCCTATTCAGTGATGGCTGGCGGAAAAAGACTACGTCCATTGCTCTTTTTAGCAACTCTTGAAACATTAGGGCATGGAATTGGAGAATCGGAATTAAGAATTGCATGTGGGATTGAATTGATTCATACTTATTCTCTCATTCATGATGATTTACCGGCAATGGATAATGATGATTATCGTCGCGGAGAGCTTACCTCTCATAAAAAATGGGGAGAAGCAGAAGCAATTTTGGCTGGAGATGCGCTCCTTCCTTTAGGAATTCAATGGATCGCAGAAGGAAGTAATTCAGCTGCCTTGGCAATTATTATGTCACAAGCCATTGGCCCAAATGGAATGGTCGGTGGTCAATATCTAGATATTGATTCGACAAATAATGATTCAGTTAAAAACAATGCTAAAGTAATTAATCAAATGGAATGGTTGAAGACTGGTTGTTTAATTGAAGCCAGTGTTAAAATGGCTGCAGTTTACGCAGGTGCAAATGATGACGAAATTGCTAAACTGGATAAGTTTAGTAAAGAATTTGGTCGATCATATCAAATCTACGATGATTTAATCGATGTGGTAGAAACAGCTAAGGAAGCCGGAAAAGCCACACATAAAGATGCAGATGAAGGGAAAAATAATACTCTAACTCTGCTTGGACTTGAAGATAGTAGAAAAAAACTTGCGGAAATGATAAAAGCTGGGAAAGAAGCTATAGCAATTTTTAATGAACCTGTATTAGGTGAGTTCTTTAATTTATATCAGAAGGTATTATAGTAAATGGTCAAGAAACGCGCAGATGTTCTGTTGTTTGAACAAGGTCTTTTTAATTCTCGTAGTCAAGCTCAAAGAGCTATTATGGCAGGATTAGTTAATGACCACAATCATCAAAGAATTGATAAAAGTGGAGAAAAATTTCCAGAAGATGAAGTCTTTCATATTAAAGATGATGGGAAAAAATATGTTTCTCGTGGTGGTTTTAAATTAGAGAAAGCACTACAAGTTTTTGATATTGATTTAAAAGATAAGATCTGTCTTGATATTGGTGCTTCAACTGGTGGTTTTACCGATGTCGCCTTACAAAATGGAGCTAAGCTGGTTTATGCTCTTGATGTTGGCTATAATCAGCTTGCTTGGAAATTACGTGATAACCCGCAGGTTGTAGTAATGGAAAAACAAAATTTTCGCTATAGTAAACCATCTGATTTTACTGATGGTTTGCCTGACTTTGCCATGACGGACGTATCTTTTATTTCTTTGGATTTAATCATGCCACCAATGTATAAAATTTTAAAAGATAAATGTGACGCTGTTTGCCTAATTAAGCCTCAATTTGAAGCAGGCCCTGAAAATGTTGGTAAGCACGGAATTGTGCATGATCATGAAGTTCATGCAAATGTAATCAGGCATACTATGCAAGTGGCTCAAAAGATTGGATTCAATATTTTAGGAGTAGATTATTCTCCAATTAAAGGTGGTAAGGGAAATATTGAATTTTTAATTCATTTAGGTAAAGATATAACTAATCCAGGACAAGATTTGTGGCAAGGCAATCCAGTCGATGTAGTTCAACGTGCAGTTAATGGTCTTTAGGTGAGATAGATGTTAGTTGAATTAGATATTAAAAACTTTGCGATTATTAAGACTTTAAAAGTTCGTTTTCAAGAAAAAATGACTGTTCTAATTGGTGAAACTGGTGCTGGTAAATCTATTATAATTGACGCAGTTTCATTATTATTAGGAAGCAGAGCACAAAGTGAAATGATTCGCTCAGGCGAAGAGAAAGCAGTTGTTACTGGTTTATTTGTCCTAAGTGATCAAAAAGCAATTATTGAAAATTTATGTGAAAAATATGGTCTACCCTTTGAAGATGATCAGCTAATAATTAGTCGAGAATTAACTCATAAAGGAAGGAATGTAGTTAGAATTAATGGTCAGTTAACTACTATTAATGTTTTGCGTGAAATTGGTAGAAATTTAGTCGATATTCATGGACAAAATGATCAGCAAATTTTAATGGATCCAGATCGACAAATTGATTTAATTGACAATTATGCTAAACCTGAATTTAAAGAAGAGCTAAAAAGTTATGAAACTGACTATAAAAAGTGGCGTCATCTCACTTCCCAACTACGTAAGCTCAGGGAAGATGCACAAGAAATAGCTCAAAAACAGGATATTTTAGAATTTCAAAATAATGAGCTTGAGAGTGCTGATTTAACTGATCCAAAAGAAGACGAAAAATTAGAAGAAGAATTTAACGAATTAAATAATTATCAAAAGATTGCTGATACAGCTAATTATTTTATGCAATTATATGATGATGACGAACATGGTCTAGCAACTTTACTTGGGGATGCACAAAATGCGGCCGAAGATTTAAGTAACTATGGTAAAAAATTCGAAAACTTCGCTACTAGTTTTAATGATGGTGTCTATTCGTTAAATGATGCTCGTAGTGAGCTATCTACTTTAATGGATCAGATGGACTTTGATGAGGAACGTTATCAGTATGTTTCTAGTCGCTTAGATACTTTAAATACGCTTAAGAAAAAGTATGGGCCAACTTTAGAGGACGTATTTAAGTTTGCTCAAAAAGTTAAGGAAGAATTGGGCAAATTTGAAACTGGAGACTTAGACGAAGAAAAAATTCAAAAGGAATTGGCAATTGTTGAAAAATCTCTTAGTCAGAAGGCTCAAAGACTACACCAAGAAAGAGAAAAAATTGCCCGCGACCTTGAAGCAAAGATAAAAAAAGAACTAGCTGATTTATATATGGAAAAAGCTCGTTTTTCAATTAGAATTAATGAAACTAATTCTTTCACTCAACTTGGAACTGATCAAGTAATTTTTATGATTGCGCCAAACCCCGGTGAAGCATTAATGCCATTAGTAAAAATTGTCTCTGGGGGAGAGCAGTCGAGATTAATTCTAGCTTTGAAGGCAATCTTTAGCCGTGTAGAGCCAGTAGGAACAATGATTTTTGACGAAATTGACACTGGAGTTTCTGGACGAGTTTCAGCGGCTATTGGAAAAAAGATGCATGCAATTGGTCAAGAAAAACAGGTTATTACTATTACTCACTCACCGCAAGTAGCAGCTGCGGGAGATCAACGATACTCTGTCGTTAAACAAGTTAAAGACGGTGCAACCTATACACAGGTGGGTCCGTTAACTCAAGAAGAAGCAATTACTGCAATTGCTCAAATGATGGCAGGATCTGATGTGACTGATGCAGCTAAGAGAAACGCTGCTGATTTGATGGAGAGTTTTAAAAATTAAAATAAAAGGACTTTTCGAAATAATGCAAATAGTAAAAATTGCATTACATGAAAAGTCCTTTATTTTTATGCTGCTTCTACATTAAAGATATCATTTAAATCGATAATGCGAATAATATTATTATCGTAACTGTCTAAGACGAATCGTCCAGCAGATGTTCGTTTAATTAATTGACCAATTTCTGTTTTGCCATTTTGATAAGTAAGTAATATAAATTCTTTATGAAATAAAGCATGCTCCAAAATGCGGATAATTTTACCTGGATCTTGCGCAAAAGTGGTAAGTTTATCAATATTGTAGGTAAAAAAATAATTATAGATCAGTCTGCTATAATTATTAAGTGACTTTAGTAAATTCATATCTCATTCCTCTATATTATCTCAATATTTCGAACTTGTGTTTGCACTATGTATTATACGAACAAACGTTTTGGATTGCAAGGAGAATTTATCATCTCTTTGCGAAACTCTTGAAATTACTCTCTTTTTAGTGCAATATATTCTTGTTACTATAATTTTTAGGAGCGAAAATGGCACATCAAGGTTTATTATTAGTTTTATCTGGTCCTTCTGGTGTTGGTAAAGGGACCGTAAAGAGTGCAATGGTTAAGCAAAAGGCTTTTTCATTTGAATATTCTGTTTCGATGACGACGCGTAAGCCTCGCCCAGGTGAAGTTGATGGAAAAGATTATTACTTTGTTTCGGAAGATCGTTTCCAAGAAGCAATTAAAGGTAATGAACTTTTGGAATATAATGAATATGTAGGTAATCATTATGGTACGCCTTTAGCACCTGTACAAAAGATGTTAAGCAAAGGTAAAGATGTTTTGCTTGAAATCGATGTCAATGGGGCAAAGCAAGTTCGTAAATTAATGCCAGATGGTGTTTTTATCTTTTTAACACCACCAGATTTACATGAATTGAAACATCGAATTGTTAATCGCGGAACTGATTCTGACAAAGTGATTGCGATGAGAATGAAACAAGCACGTAAAGAAATTTTGATGATGGAAGATTATGATTATGCTGTAGTTAACGATACTGTTGCTAATGCAGTTGATCATATTAAGTCAATTGTTGAAGCAGAACATGTACGTGTGTCGCGAGTAATTAATGATTATCGAAATATGGTTAAGGAGGATTAACAGATGAAAATTACATACCCATCTATTGATAAATTACTATCTCGAGTAAATTCCCGTTATTCTCTTTCAGTTTTAGCAGCTAAAAGAGCTCATGAAATTCAAGCAGGTGCTCCATTAGCTTTAAAGCATTATAAATCTGATAAAGCAGTTGGCAAAGCACTTGAAGAAATTGCTGCTGGTAAGGTTACAATTGATCCTGAACATCGTGAAGATATTGGCTAGAAATTTTTCCTTCATTGTTAATCAATGAAGGTTTTTTAGTAGGTGATAAGATTGATTGCGCAAGTAATTGTAGATGTAGCAGCAAAACAAACTGATAGAATATTTGAATATCACATTCCAAACGAGTTAACGGACGTAGCTGTTGGTTCAAGAGTTATTGTGCCTTTTGGAAGAAGAAAGGTGCAAGGGTTTGTAGTGGGGATTAGCGAGGCAACCTCTTATTCAGGAAAATTAAAAGATTTGCTCGTAGTTGTTGATGAATTACCACCCTTAACTCCAGAATTAGTCGCTTTATCTAAAACTTTAGCTGATAAAATTTTTGCCTATCGAATCACTATTCTTCAATCAATGCTTCCACGTGTAATGAGGGCAAATTATCGTAAAATTTTAGTTCCAATTACAGAAGAAGCAAAAAGCTTACCAATGTTTAAAGAAGAAGTGGTTGATTTAGATGAATTGTCTAATCTTAAGATTATTGTAGAAATTAAAAAACTTATTAAAGATGGTCAGGCCCAAATAGAATATCTTGTTGAAAATAAAGCGAAGAAGAAAAAGGCAGCTATTTACCTTTTAACTAAAACTAAAAAAGAATATCAGACTTTATTACAAAATATCCGGTCTACAGCTAAGAAACAGCAGTTACTTTTAACAAATATCATTGAGGATTATGATAATTATCCTAAACTAGGGCCAGATATAGAAAACGAGTTAAATATTTCTAGTTCAGTTTTACGAACTGCTACGGAAAAAGGCTGGTTTGCCAAAAAGGAACAAGAAATATATCGGGACCCGCTAAAGGATTTTTCATCTAATAATGTAGAAAAAGCTTCAGTTGAATTAAATTCTGAACAATTACATGCCTTAAATTCAATTGGAACTAGTATTAAGGAAAAAGAGGCCAAGACATTCCTACTTGAGGGAATTACTGGTAGCGGTAAGACCGAGGTTTATCTTCATGCAATTAGTATTGCGCTTAAGCAGAAGAAAAATGCCTTGATGTTGGTTCCTGAAATTTCTTTAACACCGCAAATGGTTAAGCAAGTAAAAGAACGTTTTGGAAATAATGTAGCAGTTTTGCATAGCGGTTTATCTGAAGGAGAAAAATACGATGAATGGCGTAGAATAAGACGCGGAGAAGCTCAAGTTGTAGTTGGAGCTCGAAGTGCAATTTTTGCCCCACTACAAAATATTGGCTTAATCGTGATTGATGAAGAGCATGAATCTTCATATAAGCAAAACGATACTCCTCGCTATCATGCAAGGGATGTAGCCTTACTTCGTAGTAAATTTCATCATTGTCCTGTAGTTTTAGGAAGTGCAACGCCGTCTTTGGCCAGTCGAGCACGAGCTCAAAAGGGGAGGTATGAACTGCTTCTCTTAACAAAACGTGCTAATCAAAAGTCTCTTCCTAAAGTGGACTTGATTGATTTGAAAACAGTTGAATTTGCAGGTGGTCAATTTGATTTGTCTGTTCCTTTAGTTGATGCAATTAAAGAAAAAATTGCTAAAAAAGAACAGGTTATTTTGCTTCTTAATCGACGTGGTTTTGCTAGTTTTATGCTTTGTCGAAATTGTGGTTTTGTCTTAAAATGCCCAAATTGCGATATTTCGTTAACTCTTCACAAAGATACTCAGCAGATGCAGTGTCATTATTGTGGTCATAAAGAAGCTATTCCTAGAAAATGTCCAAGTTGTCAAAGTGAAAAGATAAGATTTTTAGGAACTGGTACGCAGAAGGTTCAGGAAGAGCTTGAAACATTGATTCCTGAGGCTAGAATTTTAAGGATGGATGTTGATACTACTAGACGCAAGGGTAGCTATAAGAAGATTCTAGACAGTTTTGGAGAGCACAAAGCTGATATATTACTTGGTACACAAATGATTGCTAAGGGACTTGATTTTCCAAATGTTACTTTAGTTGGCGTAATCAATGCAGATACAGCTTTGTCTTTACCTGATTTTAATTCTTCTGAAAAAACTTTTGATTTGTTAACGCAAGTTTCAGGAAGAGCAGGTAGGGCAGATAAAACTGGTAGAGTAATGATCCAAACTTATAACCCAGAGAACTATGCAATTAAATTAGCACAAAATCAGGATTATGAAGCTTTTTATCAAAAAGAGATGCAGGTTAGATTTCAGGGGAATTATCCACCATTTTTCTATACAACATTAATTACAATTACTTCAAAAAATGAACAATCAGCTGCAAAGGAAGCTTTTGTGATAAAAAGAATGTTAATGCGCGAGTTGCATGTACCAACTATTATTTTAGGACCAACTCCCAGCAGTATAACGAGAATAAAAAATCAATATTATTATCAAATCTTGGTAAAATATAAATATGAACCTAAATTGCATAATTTGTTGCATCAGATTCAAGATGACGCGCAATTAGCACAAAAACGTGGGTTAAATATTTATATTGATAATGAACCAGAAAGAATAATGTAATAAGAAAGAAGTTGAATCTATGTCATCAGTTATATTTTTAGGAACTCCAAATTTTGGAAGCGTAGTTTTACAAGGATTGATTGATAAGGGATATGATGTTAAAGCGGTTGTTACTCAACCTGATAAGCGAGTAGGACGTAAGCAAATAGTCCATCAATCTGCAGTTAAAGAAACAGCATTGAAGAATGATCTGCCTGTTTATCAACCAGCTAAATTATCTGGATCAGTTGAGCTTGCTGAATTAATGGAAATTAAGCCCGATTTTATCGTTACTGCGGCATATGGTCAATTTTTGCCAACTAAATTTTTAAAATCTGCAAAAATTGCTCCTGTTAATGTTCATGGATCATTACTTCCAAAATACCGTGGTGGTGCGCCTATTCAATATTCAGTTTTAAACGGTGATAAAGAAACTGGAATTACAATTATGGAAATGGTAAAGAAGATGGATGCGGGTGATATCTTTGCTCAAAAAGCTTTGCCAATTGAAGATGATGATACAAGTGGTACATTATTTGATAAATTAAGTGTTTTAGGAAGAGATTTACTTTTAGAAACTTTACCTAAATTTATTAATGGAACAATTACTCGTACTGTTCAAGATACAGATAAAGTTGTTTTTTCACCGAATATTTCTAAAGAACAAGAACAAATTAAATTATCAATGACAGCTAAAGAAGCTAATAATTTAATTCGTGCCCTTAATCCTGATCCAGGTGCATACTTTATGCTTGATGGAAAGAGATTTAAGGTATGGAAAGCTATGCCTTTAGCTGAGAAAACTAGTTTTCCAGCTGGAACTTTAGTTACAAATAAAAAGAAATTTGTAATTAGTATGGCTGATGGAACTGAATTAGAACTATTAGAAGTTCAACCAACTGGTAAGAAAAAGATGAATATCAAAGATTATTTGAACGGACAAGGCAGTCATTTTATAAGTGGAGATAAGATAATTGATGAGTAACGCAAGAACAGTTGCTTTAGATACTTTAATTAAAGTTTTTAATCAAAAGAGCTATTCTAATATTGCTTTAAATAATGAATTAGAAAAACATGATTTAAAGGCAGCTGATAAAGCTTTAGCTACAAGAGTTGTTTATGGAACAATTCAATATAAATTATTTTTAGAGTATCAATTAAACCCACTTATTAAGACAAACTTACGTGATAAGTTTTTAAAACCGCTTCTTTTAATGTCTGCATATCAGTATTTTTTCTTAGAGAAAGTACCAACGAACGCAATTTTTGATGAAGCAAATAAATTAGCTAAAAAATATGGCAAGAAAAATAGTGGTAGCTATAAATTAGTTAACGGAATTTTGAGAGCACTTGAACGTCAAGGGAAAATCTTACCGGCTGAAAATGACTTAGTTAATTATTTAAGCATCAAAGAAAGTTTTCCTAAATGGTTAGTTGAATATTTATTAAATAATTTTGGTAAAAATAAAACCAAAGAAATTTTGATTAGAAGTAACCAGCCAGCATCTAATTCAATTAGAATGACTGTAGAAGAAAATAGTTTTGAAAAAATCAAAGAGGATCTAAGAAAAGATGACTTTGATTATAAAGAATCAAGTTTAACAACTCATAATTTAAACCTAAATAAGGGTGGAGTGGCTAAGACTGATTTATTTGAAACTGGTAAGATTACTATTCAGGATGCTGCGGCTTCGCTTGCAGTTGATGCCTTTAATTTTAAAGGCAGCGAACATGTTTTGGATGCATGCAGTGCTCCAGGCGGAAAAACAGTTCAAATTGCAGAAAAATTAACCACAGGGAACGTTGTAGCTTTAGATATTCACGAAAATAAGCTAAAACTTGTTAAAAATACTGCTAAAAGATTGCATGTTAGTGATAAAGTAAAGACAAAAGCATTAGATGCAAGAAAGGCAAAGGAATATTTTGCTGAAGAGCAGTTTGATAAAGTTTTAGTAGATGCACCATGTTCTGGACTTGGATTGATTAGACGCAAGCCAGAAATTAGATATGAAAAATCGTTAAATGATATTAAAAATTTAGCTAAGATTCAGCTAGCTATCTTGGAAAATATTAGTGTCTTGTTACGTACAAGCGGAGAATTAGTTTACTCAACCTGTACGATTAGCTATGAAGAAGATGAAGGAGTAATTAAGCAGTTTTTGAAATTACATCCTGAGTTTGAATTAGTACCTGTTCAAGTAGGAAAGCTTCCAAAACAGCAGATGGTACGTATTTTTCCAAGTGAAGACGGCAGTGACGGATTTTTTATTGCAAAATTAAAAAAACGAGGGTAAGTAATTTTGATTAAGACAGCATTTGCTTCAAGTATTGGTAGAGTCCGAGAAACTAATCAGGACTTTGTAAAAGTATTTAAAAATCAAAATAATATTATTATGGGGATCGTTTGTGATGGAATGGGCGGTCATCAAGGTGGTGATGTGGCATCAACTATGGCAGTTAGTCATTTGGGTCACAATTTTGAAAAAACAGATTTTACTGATCCTGAATTAGCTCAAAAGTGGTTAACAGTTCAATTGAGGTTAGAGAATGAAACTATCTTAAATACAGCTGATCGCTTTGCAGACCTAAATGGAATGGGAACTACAATAGTTTTAGCAATTGCGTTTACGGAGAAAATTTTAATTGCTCATTTAGGGGATTCACGATGCTATTTATATGGTGGAAATGAATTTAAACAAATTACTGAAGATCATTCTTTAGTTCATGAACTAGTTAAAATGGGACAAATTACTGAACAACAAGCTAGAAATCATCCTCAAAAAAATATCATTACTGAGACTTTAGGTGTATCAAGTACAGTAAATCCAGAATATGATGTATTAGAAGTACATGCGGGAGATATTTTTCTTCTATGTACTGATGGCTTAACTAACTCATTGACTGATCCGCAAATTCAACAAATTCTTGCGACTAAAAATTTAAGTTTAAAAGAACGCTGCAATAAATTGATTAACGAAGCTAATCGTTTAGGTGGCGGAGATAATATTACTGTTTGCTTACTTACCTATGTAGAAAAGGAGGGTGACAAATAGCAATGGAAAAGGGCCATTTGCTCGGTGGTCGCTATAAAATTATCTCTGTTTTAGGTGAAGGCGGGATGGCTAATGTTTATCTAGCCGAAGATATTATTTTGCAAAGAAAAGTTGCTGTTAAAGTATTAAGGTTAGATTTGCAGAAGGATCCTCAGACTATTCAACGTTTCCAAAGAGAGGCACTTTCTACTAGTGAATTAAGTCATCCGCATATAGTTTCTATTCTTGATGTAGGAACTGAGGGAGACCGGCATTATCTGGTAATGGATTATGTTGATGGACCTGACTTAGAAAAATATATTCAACATAATAGTCCAATTCCTTTACCTAAAGTTATCGATATTATGGATCAAATTTTGAGTGCTGTGGCATTGGCACATAAGCATAATGTGATCCATCGCGACTTAAAGCCACAAAATATTTTAATGGATAAGAAGGGCAATATTAAGATCGTTGATTTTGGTATTGCGATTGCACTTAATCAAAGTACGATGACTCAAACTAATACTGCAATGGGCTCGGTACATTATATGTCACCTGAACAAGCTCGGGGCAGTATGGCTACAAAGCAGTCAGATATCTATTCTTTAGGAATAATTCTATATAAACTCTTAACTGGAAGTGTTCCTTTTACTGGTGAAAATGCCGTAACAGTTGCTTTAAAGCATTTTCAAGAAAAGACACCATCTTTAAGAGATAAAAATCCAGCAATTCCTCAAGCTCTTGAAAACGTAGTATTTAAAGCTACTGCAAAAGATCCAAGAGATCGCTATAAATCTGTAATAGAAATGAAAGAGGACTTGGATACTTCTTTAGATCCTAAACGTAAAGATGAGCCTGTTTTTAAGCCGCAACATGATCCGTCAGCAGACGAGACAATTGTTATTCCTCCTTTAGAAGGAAGCGTTCATAATAAAGATCATGAAGTTAAGAAGCAAGAAGAGCCTCAAGAAGAGAAAAAAG
Organism: Lactobacillus taiwanensis DSM 21401; assembly: GCF_001436695.1. GTDB lineage: Bacteria > Bacillota > Bacilli > Lactobacillales > Lactobacillaceae > Lactobacillus > Lactobacillus taiwanensis. The sequence continues at coordinate 24,160 of NZ_AYZG01000034.1, read as the reverse complement.
GTCTTTTAGAGAATCTAAAGGGTCATACATGGTGGTGGCTTGGAGCAGTAATAGCTTTTTGTGTAATTATGATAATTCTATTTTTTGCCCTTGGCAGAAAAGATATGGTAGATATTCCTAATCTTAATAAAATGTCTCAAATACAAGCAAAAAGTTCTTTAAAATCTTCGGGTTTGAAAATTGGAAAGATTAGTTATGAATATTCTGACACAGTTCCCAAAGGCGAAGTAATTAGAACGGAACCACCATCTGGCTCCCAAATAAAAGATGGACAAAAAGTTAACATTGTAATTTCTAAAGGTGTCCATCTTATAGAAATGCCTAATGTAATTGGGATGCCTTATAGTATTGCAAAAAAACAACTAGTTAAACTAGGTTTTACGGTTACCAAAACAGAAGAATATTCTGGCAATCCTAAGAATCAAGTTAATGCACAAGATGTTGAACCTGGTCAACAGATTAATCCTGATAAGACAACTGTGACGTTACTGGTATCAAAGGGACACGCACCAGCGAGTAGTAGCCGATCCAGAAGACATACAATAAAGTTGAGGGATATTGTGGGTTATTCTTTAAAGGATGCACAAGATTACGCTCGTGAACATAATCTTTCCTTAAAAGTTGAAGAAGAAAGTTCCGATGAAAAAAATGATGGAAAGGTTTTACGTCAATCACCGCAAGCTGGAACAGATGTAAGTTCTGGAGATACTTTGACTATTGTCGTAGCTAAAGCTAATAAACACGATGAAAAGAGTACGTCAAGTAATACTACTACTACTGTTACTAAGTCGTATACAATTAGTTATCCACCTAGTTCTAGTCAAAGCGATTCGCAAAAGACACCAGATCATATTCAAGTCTATGTTTCTGATGATGATCATTCAATTAATAATATTTATCGTGATATGAATATAACTTCTGAACAAAGTTTTACAGTTCCATTTAAACTAAGCAAGAAAAATGGTCATATTAAGATCTTGAGAAATGGTAATACGATTTTAGATGAGGACGTTAATAAATAATGAAAAAAGCACAAGGAACCATTATTGGAGCGATTTCTGGCTACTATGATGTTGAAATTAATAATGAAGTAGTGAGAACTAGAGCACGTGGAGTTTTTAGAGATCGTAAGCAAAAGCCATTGGTGGGAGATAGAGTAGTAGTTCAACTAGATGATAAAGGAATGAACTATTTAGTAGAACTTCTTCCAAGACTAAATGAAATTGGCCGGCCTGCAGTTGCCAATGTTTCTAAAGTATTATTAGTTATCTCAGCAGTTGAACCGGATTTTTCACTTGAGCTTTTAGATCGATATTTAACTTTTTTTGCTTGGAAAAATGTTGGTGTAGTTATTTATTTGTCAAAATCTGATATTGCGTCTTCTGAAAAAATGAAGAAGATTCGTCAGGAACTAATGTATTATCAAAAAATTGGCTATCTGGTTTTCGAGGATGCAGAAAGATTAGAGCAAGAACTGCCAAAGCTGATTCAAAAAGATCGAATTTGGACTTTAGCTGGTCAATCTGGCGCTGGTAAGTCAACACTTTTAAATAAATTAGAAAGTGAAGCCAATCAAGAAACAGGAGCAATTTCAACAGCTTTGAACCGTGGAAAACACACAACTAGACAAGTAAAGTTATTTAAGTATGGTGAAGGCTTTATTGCAGATACACCTGGTTTTTCAGCGATTGATCTTTTTAAGATAAAAGTTGATGAATTAGGAAATTATTTCTATGATCTTAAAGAAGCAAGTACTAAATGTAAATTTAGACGCTGCCAACATTTAAAAGAGCCAGGTTGCGAGGTTAAAAAGTTAGTTGAAGAAGGAAAAATAGCCAAAAGTCGTTATGATTCTTATTTAAAGATTAGACAAGAAATAGCTGATAATAGAATGCCAGAGTATTTGAAGAAATAGGTGAACCAATGATAGCACCATCAATTTTAAATGCAGATAATATGCATTTAAGTCGTGATATTAAAGCCGCTATAGAAAGTGGAATTGATAGATTTCATATTGATATTATGGATGGATATTTTGTGCCTAATTTGTCCTATGGTCCAGAATTAGTAAAGGATTTTAAACGTTCTTTTCCATTAACAGGGGCTGAAATTCATTTAATGAGTAATAATTTAAAAATTACATTGCCTCTTTTTGTTGAAGCAGGATGCGATCTTTTGGAGTTTCATTATGAAGCTACTGATAATCCAAGTTATTGGTTAAAATATTTAAAAGATCATAATGTTCGCAGAGGAATGGCAATTAATCCTTCAACTCCAGTTCAGAAGGTAAGACCGTTTTTAAAAGATTTGGATCAGGTTCTTTTAATGACTGTAAAGCCAGGATTTGGTGGGCAAAAATTCGAAGAAAAATCTGTTGAACGTTTGGTTGAGTTGAAAAACATGATTAAAGCGGAGAACTTGAACTTACCAATTGAAGTAGATGGCGGCATAGATCGTGAAACCTTGAAAATTTCTAGAGATGCAGGGGCTACTATTTTTGTTGTGGGTTCTTATATTTTTAAAAATGGTAGTATCAAAGATCAAGTTATGAAATTGAAAAAAGAAGACAAATGAAAGCAATTGCGTTATTAGGCGGACCACAAGAAGAATGGCCGCAAGAAATAGTTGCTGATATCAAGAAGGCACGTAAAGAGGGCGCCCTAATTATGGCTAGTGACCGGGGAAGCCTTTTTTTATTACAATTAGGAATAGTTCCAGATGTAGCTTTGGGAGATTATGACTCTTTGTCATTTGAAGAGCGAGAAAAAGTAGAAAGAAAGGTTCAGGATATGCGATATTCGAATCCAATTAAAGATTTTACGGATTCGGAGATGCTGTTTTATGCTGCATTTGTTGATTATCAGGTTGAAAATTTAACTATTTATGGTGCAACAGGTGGAAGACTAGATCATTTTCTAGTTAATCTGTACGCAGTATTAAAGCCACCATTTAATCGTTTTGCTGAAAAAATCAAATTTATAGATAAACAAAACCTAATAAGATTTTTTAAAGAAGGTAAACATATTATTGCTTATAATGCCGCATATAAATATTTAGGAATTGGGACGCTTACACCAGTGCAAAATTTTTATATCAAAAATGCAAGATATGATTTAGCTAAAACTGATTTATCTGCACCAACGATGTATTCCTCAAATGAGTATTTAGAAGGGCAAAATATAGAAATTGGTTGCAGAGCAGGTACATTAATCGTAATTAATAGCCGAGATAAAAAATAAAAGGGATCAAGAAAAAATCTTGATCCCTTTTATTTTTTTACTTCTTAATTAGGCACGTTTAACCTTACCGGATTTCAAAGCGCGAGCGGATACCCAAACACGCTTTGGCTTACCGTCAACAAGGATGCGAACTTTTTGAAGGTTTGGCTTCCATGAACGCCGCACGGAGTTCAAAGCCTTTGAACGCTTGTTACCAAAGACCGTCTTGCGGCCAGTAATAATGTCTTTTGCCATTTGTGCTAAACCCTCCTTTATTTGTGTTGTAGTACTTATCTAATTTATCACAGCTTTTGTATTTGTGCAATAACGTCTTTTGAATTTCTTAAAACTAACATTGTTGATATAAAAGCATGCTGTGTTAAAATAAATTGAGAAAAAATTGTTCTTCGTTAATGGAGGAATACGATGGCTGTTAAAATTAAAACAAAATATGGCTTAATTGATATTTCAAATAGTGTTATCGCTACTATTGTTGGTGGAGCAGCAACTTCTAACTATGGTGTAGTTGGAATGGCTTCAAAAAATGCTCTACGTGATGGTGCTTATACTATTTTAAACCGCGAAAATTATCGACGTGGTGTTGTAATTAAAACTAATGATAATCAAATAGTCGTTGATGTATATATTATTGTGGGTTATGGCCTAAAAATTTCGGAAGTAAGTCACAATGTCCAAGATAGTGTAAAATACAATCTTGAAAATCTTTTAGGCATTAAAACAAAATCTGTAAACGTTATTGTTCAAGGTGTAAAGATTCTAGACGAATAATGCAATCTGGAGGAGTTAATTGTGGTTTTAACTGAAATTAATAGTGATCAATTCAGAGATATGGTTCGTGCAGCAACTCATCGCATGGGCAAAAATGCTGAATTTGTGAATAAATTAAATGTTTTCCCAGTACCTGATGGTGATACTGGAACTAATATGAACTTAACCATCGAAAGTGGAGCTAAGGCAGTTAATGAAAACCTTAGTGAATCTGTCGGTGATTTAACTGAAAGTCTCTCAAAAGGAATGCTAATGGGAGCTCGTGGTAACAGTGGTGTTATTACCTCTCAACTCTTTAGAGGCTTTTATAAAGCTACTGAGGGCAAAAAGACTTTAACTGCGCAAGATCTAGCTGATGCATTTTCAAATGGTGTTGCAACAGCTTATAAGGCAGTTATGAAGCCTGTTGAAGGAACAATTTTGACTGTTGCAAGAGTTGCAGCTGAAGAAGGTAAAAATAAGGTTAACGAAACTGATGATGTCAGTGAAGTAATGAGAGCTGTAGTTGACGGTGCTAAAAAAGCATTAAAGACTACCCCAGATTTATTGCCTGTTTTAAAACAAGTTGGTGTAGTTGATTCAGGTGGTCAAGGTTTAGTATTTATTTATCAAGGATTCTTAGAAGGAGTACTTGGTGAAAAGGATAATAATGACTATCAACTTGATGAAGGTGAAATGGATGAATTAATAAATGCTGCTCACCATCAAGCTGAAGCTGCGCAAGTTCAATTATCAACTGGTGATATTAAGAACGGCTACTGCACAGAAATTATGGTTGATTTAACAGCAGATGTTCCAAATAAAGAGAAGTTTGATCTTGATCAATTTAGAGGACATCTTTCTAAACTTGGTGATTCACTTCTTGCTGTTTCAGATGGTGAAGTAGCTAAGGTTCACGTTCATACAGAACATCCTGGCGATGTCTTTATTTATGGTCAAAAGTTTGGTCAACTAGGTAAAATTAAAATTGATAATATGCGTATTCAACATGAAACTATTTTAGAAAATAACGAAGAACAAGAAGAAAGTGTTGATTTCGCAGTTATTGCCATTGCTTCTGGTCATGGAATTCGTGAGCTGTTTAAGAGTGAAGGCGTAAATAGAATAATTTCTGGTGGTCAGACTATGAATCCGTCTACTAAGGATATTATGGACGCTATTACTAAATCAGGCGCTAAAAAGGCCATTATTTTGCCAAATAACGGTAATATTATCATGGCTGCCAAACAAGCTGCTGAAGTTAGTGATATTCCAGTTGGAATTGTGCCAACTAAGACTATTTCTCAAGGATTAACTGCGATGCTTTCTTTTGATCCTGACGCATCAGTAGAAGAAAACGTTGAAGCTATGTCAGAAGACTTAGATACAGTTAAATCTGGTGAAGTTACTAAGGCAATTCGTGATACTAAAATTGATGATATCCAAGTTAAGAAGGATGATTATCTTGGTATTGTGGATGGTACGATTAAGATTGATAATCCTGATTTAGTTGATACGGCAGTGGCAATGATTGAAAAAATGCTAGATGAGGATAGTGAGATCATTACCATTATGTACGGTAGTGACGCTACTAGAAAAGAAGCAGATGCCGTAGTCAAGAAACTTGAAGCTGATCATGATGATCTTGAATTTGAAATTCATGATGGTGGTCAACCAGTATATTACTTCTTAATATCTGTGGAATAAAAAATGAATAATAAGCAGAGTAAGTTATTTGAACCAGTGACTAAGTTAAAGGGAGTAGGCGCTAAAACTGCTGCTGCCTTAACTAGTTTGGGCATTAATACAATTTATGATTTACTGTTTTACTTTCCTTTTAGGTATGACGACTTAGAGACACTTCCGCTTAATCAAATTGATGACGGACAAAAAGTTTTATTAAAAGGAATAGTGGTAACAGCTCCATTTGTTAGCCGATTTGGTTATCGAAAAACAAGGCTCAGCTTTAAAATAAAAATTGATCATGACATAATCATGGTCAATTTTTTTAATCAACCCTGGTTAAAAGATAAAGTCGAAATTGGCAAAGAGATTGCCGTTTATGGTAAATATCAGGTAGCAAAGCAAGCCTTAAGTGGTTTTAAAATGGTAGCTGAAAAGAAAGATTCTGGCTTTGCTCCTATTTATTCGGTTAATCGTCATTTAAAACAAAGTAAGCTGCAAAAGCTAATTGATCTTGCTTTAGATGAGGTGCTAGATGAAGTAGGAGAAACTATTCCAGCAGCTTTGAGAGAAAAATATAGGCTGCTTTCTGATCAAGTTTTGATTGAAAAGATGCATCATCCTAAAAGTGGAAACGAAGCCAAAATAGCTCGTAGAAGTGCAATTTTTAGAGAATTTTTTCTTTTTCAAGTGCAATTGGCGCAGCTTTTATCTCAAAGAGATGAAGATGTACCGGGAGTTGCTAAAAAATATGATTTAGCTGCTGTAAAAGAGTTGATTCAAACTATTCCTTTTGAATTATCGAATGATCAAAAAAAGGTAGTTAATGAAATTTTTGCTGATTTACATTCTCCAAGACAAATGCGAAGATTGCTTCAAGGAGATGTAGGTAGCGGAAAAACGGTAGTAGCAGTTTTTGCAGTTTATGCTGCAATAACAGCTGGTTATCAAGCTGCATTAATGGTTCCAACTGAAATTTTGGCACAACAACATTTTGCTAAAGTTGATGAATTGTTGAGACCTTTAGGAGTTAGAGTTGCCTTATTAACAGGTGATACTAAAGATTTAGAAAAGAAAGAAATTTACCGAGAACTGGCTGATGGAACAATTAATGTTGTCATTGGAACGCATGCTTTAATTCAAAAGGATGTCCATTTTAAAAATCTTGGCTTAATAATTATTGATGAGCAACATCGTTTTGGTGTTAATCAAAGAAATACCCTGATTACAAAAGGAGATACACCTGATGTATTAGCGATGACCGCAACTCCAATTCCGCGAACTTTAGCTTTAACTGTATATGGTGATATGACTGTTTCAGAAATTCGTCACTTGCTTAAGGGACGTAAGCCAGTCGTTTCTTCTTGGGCAACCTCTAGTAAGTTGAAAGAAGTATTGGATTTAATGCGATCGCAATTAGACAAGGGCTTTCAGATTTATGTTGTAACACCACTAATTAGCGAATCCGAAAAAAGCGATTTAAAGAATGCTGAAGATTTACAAGCGCGATTGGCACAATATTTTAAGGATGAAAATGTAGTCTTGCTTCATGGTCAAATGAAGGGCGATCAGAAAAACAAAATTATGGATAGTTTTGCTGCTGGAAAGATTGATGTTCTAGTTACTACGAGCGTAATTGAAGTTGGCGTTGATGTACCTAATGCAAATATGATGGTGATCTTTAACGCTGACCGTTTTGGATTGAGTCAATTACATCAACTTCGGGGAAGAATTGGTCGTGGTCAAACACAAAGTTTTTGTGTATTTATAAGTGATCCTAAAACTGAAATTGGCAAAAAGCGAATGAATATTATTACCTCGACTAGTAATGGTTTTAAATTAGCAGAAGAAGATTTAAAATTACGTGGCGAAGGAGACGTTTTTGGAAAAGCTCAATCAGGTTTACCCCAATTTCAGGTTGGAGACGTAGTTAATGACTATAATACATTAGTAACTGCACAAAAAGAAGCACGTATTTTAGTTAAGGCTGATCCTAATCTGGAAAGCTCAGAAAATACATTTTTACAAGAAGTGCTAAAATATAAGAAAGATTTGAATAATAATTAAGTTTAGACGGAGTAAATATGAAAACAATTGCAATTGATGCGATGGGCGGAGAAAATGCTCCTAAGGCCATTGTAGATGCCGTATTGAAAGTAAAACCGAAATTAAGGGATACAAAATTTGTTTTATTCGGGGATGAAGAAAAAATTAAGCGTCTAATTCCCGAAGATAAAAAAGATCGTTTAGAAATAATAGCAACAAGTGAAATTATTGTCGATAGCGATGAACCGGTTAAAGCAATTAGACGAAAAAAAGACTCGTCAATGGTAGTTGCGGCTAATTACGTGAAATCTGGAAAAGCTGGTGCATTATTTTCACTTGGAAATACTGGAGCATTATTAGCGTGCGGAATTTTCATTATTGGTAGAATTAAAGGCGTTGAGCGTCCTGCTTTAATGCCAACTCTCCCAAGTGCTAAGAGTGAACAGGGATTCAATATTATCGATGTTGGTGCCAATGCACAAAGTAAGCCTGAATATTTGGTCCAATGGGCTCAGATGGCTAACTTTTATGCAGAAAAAGTTAGAAATATTAATAAGCCAACAGTTGCTTTATTAAACAATGGAGCAGAAGATGATAAAGGAGATCCTCTTCACCAGGAAGCTTATAAGCTTCTTAAAGAAACTAATCTTAACTTTATTGGTAACGTTGAAGGAAACGATCTAATGGAAGGAAAAGCCGATATCATCGTAACCGATGGCTTTACTGGAAATGCTACGCTTAAAGCTATTGAGGGGACGGCTGGCGTTATTTTGCGCTTACTTAAAGACTCTCTTTTAAATAATGGTTTGCGTCCTAAAGTTGGTGCATTGCTAGCTAAACCAGGGCTTACTGCCTTAAAGAAGAGATTTGACACGGCAAGATATGGTGGGGCTGTGTTACTTGGTGTTAATGCTCCGGTTGTTAAAACTCATGGTAGATCTAATATCCGTCCGATTTACTACACATTATTGCAAATTGATAAAATGCTTAGCCAAGATTTAGTTGGAGAATACAAAAAATACTTCAGTAAATCTCGCTAGACTTTAATATAAAAATGCCTTAGAATTAAACTAAACTTTTTTGGAGGTTAAAAGAAATGACCGAAGAGGAAATTTTTAACAAAATCGCTGATATGATTTCAGAACGTTTTAGTATTGATCGTGATAAGATCACTAAAGACTTAAATTTTCAGAATGATTTAGATGCAGATTCAATTGATTTCGTTGAGTTAGTAATGGATCTTGAAGATACATTTGGAGCAGAAATTCCAGATGATGACGCAGAAAAATTACAAACTGTTGGTGAAGCAGTAGAATACATTAAGAGTCACCAAAATTAAAATTTTAATCATTGAAATTTCAGAAGATACTGTCATTTTTCATTTACTTTTATAAAGTTGTTGAAATAGCAGTATCTTTTGTTTATAATAATGACATTAAATTGAAAATCTAATTGACTTTTAATAATGTCGTAAGGTTTGAGAGGAGAATGGCCTTTGGAAAAGCAAAGTGATCTTTTATTGGATATCGAACACTTGCATACCGCATATCGTTTGCATGGTAAGTTTTATGATGCCGCTGATGACATTAACTTAACCTTGAAACGAAATGAGATTTTGGCAGTTGTTGGTGAATCTGGTTGTGGTAAAAGCACAATTGCTTCAAGCATTATTGGTTTGTATGACCATAAAAATACGAAAGTAACCGGAGATATCTTATACAATGAATTGAACTTAGTTAATTTGAACGAATCATTATTTAATAAAATTCGGGGTAATAATATTGGAATGATCTTCCAAGATCCATTGGCTTCTCTTAATCCTTTAATGAAGGTTGGAGATCAAGTTGCTGAGACACTTTACTACCATACAGATATGGATGAAAAGGCACGTCATGCACGTGTAATTGAACTCTTTAACCAAGTTGGTATGCCTCGTCCAGAAGAAATGTATGAGATGTACCCACATGAATTATCTGGTGGTTTACGTCAACGTGTTGTAATTGCGATTGCAATCGCATGTAAGCCAGAAATTATTATTGCTGATGAACCAACTACAGCTTTAGATGTTACTATTCAGGCACAAATCTTAGATTTACTTAAGGAAATTCAAAAAGAGTCTCACTCAGGAATTGTCTTAATCACTCACGATTTGGGTGTTGTGGCTGAAACAGCTGATCAAGTAGCAGTTATGTATGCTGGACAAATTGTTGAAAAAGCAGATGTCAAGACTATTTTTCAAAATCCACTTCATCCATATACTCGTTCACTTCTTCATTCTATGCCGCAAACAGATGATGAAAGTCAGGATCTTCATGTGATTCATGGAACAGTTCCTTCACTGGTTAATATGCCGAGAACTGGAGATAGATTTGCAGCAAGAATTCCTTGGATTCCTGCAAGTGCTCATGAAGAGAATCCTAAGATTCATGAAGTTGAACCAGGACACTTTGTAAGATGTACTTGCTGGCAAAGCTTCCATTTTCAAGATGAAGAAAAGAAAGGATAGGAAATTATGGCCGATGAAATAATCGAAATAAAAAATTTAAAAGTTCACTATCCAATTCGTTCTGGCTTCTGGAATAGAGTTACTGGATATGTTAAGGCCGTTGATGGAATTAATCTTTCTATCAAAGAAGGGGAAACTTACGGTTTAATTGGTGAATCAGGCTCAGGTAAATCAACTACTGGTAAAGCAATTGTTGGTGTTGAAAAAGTAACTAACGGTCAAATTTTGTATAAAGGTGTTGACGTTACTAAGGCATCTAACCGTAAAAAGCTTAACTACAATAAAGATGTGCAAATGATTTTCCAGGATTCTATGTCTAGTTTGAACCCTAGAAAACGTATTGAAGACATTATTGCTGAACCAATTAGAAACTTCGAGAACTTGACTACTGATGAAGAAAGAAAGAGAGTTCAAGAACTTTTGGATATTGTTGGAATGCCTAGTGATGCAATTTACAAGTTTCCACATGAATTTTCTGGTGGTCAACGTCAAAGAATTGGGGTTGCACGTGCCGTTGCTACTCATCCAAAATTAATCGTGGCTGACGAACCAACATCAGCTTTGGACTTATCAGTTCAAGCCCAAGTTTTGAACTTTATGAAGCATATTCAACAAGAATATAACATTGCATACTTATTCATTTCTCACGATTTAGGTGTTGTAAAACACATGTCAGAAGATATTGCTATTATGCACCGTGGACGTTTTGTAGAAATTGGTAAACGTGATCAAATTTACAAGAACCCAATGCATATTTATACTAAACGTCTACTTTCCGCAATTCCTGTTGTTGATGTTGAAAATAGAGAACAGCATAAGGAAGACCGTCAACGCGTAGAAAAAGAATTCTTGCAAGATCAAGATAAATGGTATGAAAAAGATGGTCGTGTATTACCACTTCAAAAAGTTGGCGATCGTCATTTCGTTGCATTACCTAAAGATATGATTCAACAAGAATTGAAGGAGGGAGAATAGGTATGTGGAAAACGGTTTTACGTCGAATCCTGATTATGATCCCCCAGTTACTTATCTTGAGTTTACTAGTCTTTATTTTGGCTAAAATGATGCCTGGTGACCCATTTACTGGAATGATTAATCCGAATTCAGACCCTAAGGAAATTGCAAGATTAAGACAGGAATATGGATTGAATGATCCGGTATGGGTTCAATATACTCGCTGGCTTGGAAACATGTTCCATGGTGATTTAGGTCAATCATATATTCAAAAGGTGCCAGTAACTTCTTTGATTTGGGACCGTGCGGTTAACACTTTTTGGTTGTCTTTAATGACTGTTGTTTTAACTTATTTAATTGCAATTCCATTAGGTGTTACAGCCGGTCGTCACCAAGATGAATGGCAAGATCACGGAGTACAAATTTTTAACTACATTACTTATGCTGTACCTCCGTTTGTTTTCTACATTTTAGGTATTTGGCTATTCGGATTTACTTTAGGTTGGTTCCCAATTTCTGGTTCTGTAAGTGCAGACGTTAACCCAGGTACTTTTGCTTACTTCTGGAGTAGGTTCTATCACTTGATTCTACCTTCGATCCTTTGTTCTTTAATCTCCACTACAGCAATTGTTCAATACTTAAGAACTGGTATTGTTGATAATAAGGTTGAAGACTATGTAAGAACAGCTCGTAGTAAGGGTGTTCCAGAAAATGTTGTCTTTAATAAACACATTTTAAGAAACTCGCTCTTACCAATCGCTGCTTTCTTGGGTAACACTATTACTGGTTTGCTTTCAGGCTCAATGGTTATTGAATCAGTCTTTAGTTACCCTGGTATGGGTAAGTTGTTCCTAGATTCAATTGGACAACGTGACTATAGTACTTTAACTGCTTTAATTTTATTATTTGGTGTGTTAACTTTAATTGGTAACTTGTTGTCAGATATTATCATGAGTATTGTTGACCCAAGAATTCGGATTAAGTAGGGAGGAGTAGAAATTATGGCTAAAGATAAAAACACATCGAAAAAAGATCAAAATGCTAAAACCTCTCTACCACCATCTGGATTTAAGATTATTGTTCGCGAGGTTTGGCGTGATAAGGTAGCATTTGTTTCATTTTGTATTATCGTTGCTATCTTACTATTTACTTTCGTCGGTTCATTATTCTTAAATAAGAGTCAGGTAACAGAAATTAATATCGCTGAAGCATATTATGCTTGGGGCGAATCAGGTCACGTCTTTGGTACTGATGACGGTGGTCGTGATATTCTGAAGTTATTGATGATGGGTGGACGAAACTCTATTTTGATTGGTCTATCTGTTACTGTACTTTGTGAAGGTATAGGACTTTTAGTTGGTTTGTTCTCTGGATACTTTGGTGGAGTTACCGACGCAATTATCATGCGTATAGTTGACTTCATCCAGATTTTACCTATGTTCCCAATCATCATTGTTTTAACTACTGTTATTCCTAACTATAATGCAGGAACATTAGTATGGTTAATTTCTATGTTTGGATGGACTGGGTCGGCTAGATACTTCCGTGCCTTCGTTCTATCACAAAGAGAGCGTGAATATGTTTTGGCTTCAAAAACTTCTGGTTCATCTAATTTAACGATTATTTTCCGTGAAGTTTTACCTAACATTACTTCTGCTATTATTATTGAGGTGGTATTAGCAATTGCTGGTAACATTGGTATTGAAACTACTTTATCTTTCTTAGGATATGGATTGCCAACCACTACGCCATCTCTTGGTACTTTAATTGGATTTGCTAATGACCCAGTTAACGTCACTACTCGTCCATGGTTGTGGTTACCAGCAACTATTTTGTTGTTAATTATTTCCTTGAGTATTAACTATGTTGGTCGTGCTCTTCAAAGAGCTGGAGACGCTCGCCAACGTGAAAATTAAATTTAATTGTATGAACATTAAAAAGCAACTCATAATTGAGTTGCTTTTTTGTATATATTGCCCAAAATACAGCTGATATATTAATTTTGTTTGTTTAATAATGGGAATAAATTTAATTTTTGCTCTACTGAAATAAGTTTTTTATGGCAATTAAAAAGCTCTGATATAGGCTATAAATCAGCATTTACGACTATATATAATAAATTAATATTAAAATTAATTGAGCGAAAGCGTTGTATTAGGAGTTTGATGATGATACTATTAAATCATCAACTTGTCCCAAATAGATGGAGGAATATAACTATGAAGAAAGCCAAACTATTTGGAAGTTTAACTTTACTTTCTGGTGTTGCTTTAACATTGGCAGCATGTGATAATAATTCAAATTCTAAGGTAGATAACCCAACTAAGAGCTTTAAGTCAGCTACTCCAAAGAAAGCTGTTAAAAAGGGTGGTACAGTAAGTGTTGCCCTTGAATCTGATACACCATTTACCGGTATTTTCTTAAATGAATTGTCAGATACTCAAAATGATACCGATGCAATGGCACCTGCTAATGAGGCATTATTTGATACAAATGATACTTATCAAATTAATGATAAGGGTCCAGCTACATTAAAATTAGATAATAAAAATAAAACTGCCACTATTACTGTTAAAAAGGGTGTAAAGTGGTCAGATGGTAAGCAAGTAACTGCTAAGGATGTTGAATATTCTTACGAAATTATTGCTAATAAGGCAACAAAGTCTTCTCGCTATACTGAATCACTTCAAAATATTGTTGGTTTAAGCGAATATCACGATGGAAAATCTAACACTATTTCTGGTATTGAAATGCCTGATGGTGATAATGGCAGAACTGTAGTACTTCACTTTAAAGAAATGAAACCGGGTATGAAATTTAGTGGTAACGGTTATTTCTGGGAGGCTGCGGCTCCATACCACTACTTAAAGGATGTTCCATTTAATAAGTTACAATCCTCCGATCAAGTAAGAAAGAATCCACTATTCTTTGGTCCTTATAAGATGAGCAAAGTGGTTCGTGGTCAAGCTGTAACATTTGTACCTAATAAGTACTACTGGAGAGGTACACCAAAATTAAATAAAGTAACAATTCAAGTTTTGAACCCTAATTCAGCTTCTCAGGCTATTAAGAGTCACAAATATGATATTGCTGGGGTTGTTAACTCGCAATGGAAGAATGTAGCTAATACTAATAACGTTAACTGGATTGCAAATATTCCGCTTGGTTATAGCTATTTAGGCTTTAAAGTTGGTAAGTGGGATGCAGCTAAGGGCGAAAACGTAATGAATAAGGATTCCAAGATGAACAATAAATCATTACGTCAAGCTATTGCTTATGGTATGAATGTTTCCGCTGTAACGAAACGTTATACTAATGGATTGACTTTCCATATCCCAACTTTAATTCCAAAGCAATTTGGTAAATACTTCGACAAGAATGTTAAAGGATATGACTATAACCTCAAGAAAGGTAACGAAATTCTTGATAAAGCTGGCTACAAGAAGAAGGGTAAATACCGTGTTCAACCAAATGGAAAACCTTTAACTATTCGGCTAGCTGCTATGACTGGTACTTCTACTCAAGAACCAATCATTCAAAATTATATCCAACAATGGAAGAAGTTAGGCTTGAATGTTAAGTTAACTGGTGGTCGTTTGATGGAAATGAATTCCTTCTACGACAAGGTTCAAAACGACTCTAAGGATGTTGATATGTTCATGGGTGCATGGTCATTATCATCAGAACCATCACCAAATGACCTGTACAGTGTAAAGGCTCCTTATAACTTCTCACGCTTTGTAACTGCTAAGAACACTAAGTTACTTCAAGAAATGGATTCTGAAAAGGCATTTAATACGAATTATCGTGTCAAGAAGTTCCATGAATGGCAAAAATACATGGATGATGAAGCTTATGTCGTTCCAGTATCTAACAGTTACAGTGTAAACGCTGTTAACAGTAAGATTACTGGTTACTCATTAAAACCTTCGGCTGCTAACAGTCTTTGGTACAACGTTGGAATTGCCAAATAATAATTTTATGAATTTTCTCAAACGATCGTCAATTTTGACGATCGTTTTTTGTTCAACTTGTTTTAATCGGCTTCAGGGCTAAAATTAAATATATCAACTTGCCCAATATTATTGGAGGAAAATTCGATAAGGAAAGGCAAATTAAGTGGTACATTAATTCAGGTGTAGTCTTAACTTTAGCAGCCTGTGGTAATAGTAACAGCAATAACTGTAGTCACCCTAACTTTAAGGAGTCAACTCCCAAGAAAACAATTAAAGATGGTGGTAAGGTTAGTGTCGTTGTAGTTATCGATACATCATTTACAGATATTTTTAATGATGAATTATCAACTAACAATACTTAGAAGTATGTAAAAGGTGGAGCGCCAGATATTAAGATTGATAAGAATGCTAAAACCGCAACCGTTACTATTAATCCTAAAGTTAAGTGGTCTGATGGTCAGCCATTGGTTGTAAAAGACTACGAATATGCTTATGAAATTATCACTAATAAAGCAACTCATTCTCAACCTTACACTTCAAGTTTAGCTGAACTTGAAGGTTTGCAAGAATATCATGATGGAAAATCTGATACTATTTCAGAGATTGAAATGCCAGATGGCGAAAATGGTCGTACAGTAGTACTTCATTTTAAAGAAATGAAGCCTGGAATGACACAAAGTGGTAATAGCTGTATTTGGGAAGCTGTTGCTCCTTATCATTGCTTAAGAGATGTTCCATTTGATAAGCTTATTTCAAGCAATAAGATTCGTAAGAATCCATTGTTCTATGGTCCATATAAAGTAAGTAAAGTGGTTCGTGGACAATCAGTTTTCTGGGTTCCAAACGAACATTACTATAAAGATAAACCACACTTAGATAAAATTACAGCTTCCGTAATTACTCCAACTTCAGTTGCTCAATCAATTAAGAGTAATAAATTTGATGTCACCCAAGTAAGTAACTCTCAATGGCAAGATATTAAAGGCTCTAAGGGCGAAAACGTAATGAACAAAGACGCTAAGATGAATAATCAAGCTCTTCGTCAAGCTATTGCCTATGGTATGAATGTTGACCAAGTTTATAAGAGATACTCATCAGGTCTTTCATTTAGAATTCCAACTTTAATTCCACAGCAATTCGGTGATTACTTCGATAAGAATGTTAAGGGATACACTTATAACATTAAAAAGGGTAATGAACTATTAGATAAAGCTGGATACAAGAAGAAGGGAACTTACCGTGTTCAACCAAATGGTAAACCTTTAACTATTCGTTTAGCTGCCATGAGTGGTAGTAAAGTTCAAGAACCAATCATTCAAAATTACATTCAACAATGGAAGAAAATGGGCTTGAATGTTAAGTTAACTGATGGTCGTTTAATGGAAATGAATTCCTTCTACGACAAGGTTCAAAATGATTCTAAAGACGTAGATATGTTCATGGGTGCATGGTCACTTTCTTCTGAACCATCACCTCAAGACTTATACGGCGCAAAAGCACCATTTAACTACAGTAGATTTGTCACTAAAGAAAATACTGACTTGTTAAACGATATTGATTCACAAAAGGCCTTTAATAATAGCTACAGAGTTAAGAAATTCCATCAATGGCAAGCATACATGGATAAGGAAGCTTATGTTGTGCCAGTTGCTAATAGCTACAGCATTTACGCAATTAACAATAAGTTAACTGGATACTCATTAGAACCATCTAAGAGTATGGGTGGTGGATTCCCTAACTGGTACTATGTTGGCTATGCAAAATAAATAAAAATTATTTAAAAGTGCGACTTATATTAGGTCACACTTTTTCTTTATCTTTTTTTAATAGGATAAAATAGGTATAATTAAAGAGTTAAAGAAAGGAAGCAACTATGGTTTCAGTAGCTTTTAAACAAAACTTAAAAGAAAAATATGGAATAAAATTTAATAATGAAAAATTACTCGAAGATGCATTTACGCATTCTTCGTATGCTAATGAGCATCCTGGTAGAAAGGACTATGAAAAATTAGAATTTCTTGGGGATGCTGTTCTTGAACTAGCTGTATCTGATTATCTTTATCGGCATTTTCCAAAATTAAATGAAGGTGAGTTAACCAGAATGCGTTCTAATATTGTTAGAACAGAAGGATTTTCTGAATTTGCAATTGAATGTGGATTCCCAAAAGAAATTAATTTGGGTAGAGGAGAAGAAAAAGCTGGGGCAAGAAAACGTAAAACACTTCTTGAAGATGTGTTTGAAGCCTTTAATGGTGCGCTTTTTTTGGATCAAGGAATGCCAGCAGTACAGCACTTCTTACATTTGACAGTTTATCCATTAATTGCTGAAGGAGATTTTAATGCCTCACGCGATTATAAAACTGAACTTCAGGAGCGTTTGCAGGTAAATGGACCAGTTAAGATTGAATATCAAGTAATAGATGAAGATGAATCAAAGCCATCTTTTAAAGTTCAGCTACTTGTAAATGGTGAAAAAGTTTCAGAGGGACAAGGACGTAATAAAAAAGCTGCAGAGCAGCAAGCGGCTCAAGCTGCATTAGCTAAAAATAAATAAGAAAAGGTGAGTCTGTGCCACTACAACAATTAGTTTTAAATGGTTTTAAGTCTTTTGCTGATAAGACGATAATTAGCTTTAATAATGGTATTACTGGCATCGTTGGTCCAAATGGTAGTGGAAAAAGTAACATTACAGAAGCAATTCGCTGGGTAATGGGTGAGGGGTCTGCCAAGTCTTTACGTGGTGAAAATATGAAAGATGTTATTTTCGCTGGTAGTCAAATGCGTGCTCCGATGAATCATGCAGAAGTTGAGCTGATTTTCGATAATCGTGATCATCAACTTGCCTCTGATGATGATGAAGTTGTAGTTACAAGAAAAATTTTGCGTAACGGCGAAAGTGATTATCTTTTAAATCATCATCCAGTTAGATTAAAAGATGTCAAAACACTTTTTATTGAGTCTGGAATGTCATCTGACAGCTTGGGAATAATTTCGCAAGGTAAAGTTGATGAAATTCTTAATTCTAAGCCGCAGCAACGACGGGAAATTTTTGAAGAAGCTGCTGGGGTACTTCATTTTAAGCAACAAAAAGAGATTGCTTTGAAGCAGTTAGATAAGACTAATGCCAATTTAATTAGAATTAATGACTTGGTTAAGGAGTTAGAGGGTAGAATTGAGCCTCTTCATGAACAAAGCTCGTTAGCAAAAGAATATAAGTTTCAAAAAGATCAACTTGATCATAAGTTGAAACAGCTTCTAGGCTTAGAAATTGAAAGCTTAAATGAAGAAAAAAAAGCAGTTGCTAAAAAAGCAGCTACTAATCAAGGAATCTTAAATAAGCTTGATGATGAAGTTAAACAATCTCAAGCTGATTTAGAGGAAAAACGTAAGCAGTCAAATAAGCGACATGCAGAAAAAGATGAAAAACAACAAGAATTATTAGCTTTAACGCAAAAAATTGCTGCTTTGAATACTGATTTACAAATGCATCAGCAATCTCGTGAGTATGATGTTGCTACGCAAAAGGAATATACCGCTCAATCTGATGAATTAAAAGAACGTCAAAAACATCTTTTGAAGCAACTTGATAGTAATGAAAAAGATTTGGTTAGTCAAAATAAAATACTTGCTAATTTTTTGAAAAAACAAAAAAAATTAAAGCAAGAATTGAAGCAGGGACCAGAACAGTTAAATAATCAATTAGAGAAGGTTCGTTCTGATTACATTCAAACTTTACAAGATCAAACCAGCAATAATAACGAAATTGTTTATTTGAAAAATGAATTAACTCGTAATCAGAAGTCAACTGATAGTCGTCAGCAAGAGGTTGAAGAGCAATTATCAGAGTCTCAACAAATTCTTGACCAATTAAAAAAACAAGGACATGATTTAGTACTTAAACGTAAAAAATTAAATGAAGAAATATCAGTCCTTGATCAAAAAATTGCACAGAAGAGCAAACTTAAAGATCAAAATGAGCAGAACTATTTCCAAGTACGTAATAATCTTCAACAAATTTCCGCTCAAGTAGAAGGTTTAAAGCGAATTAGAGATCGCCATGAAGGTTACTATTATGGGGTTAAGTATGTTTTAAATCATCAAAGTGATTTCCATGGTATTGTTGGGGTTATTGGTGAATTAATTTCATTCCCAGCCGAATTAGAAGCAGCATTATCAACTGCTTTAGGTGGCGGAGTTCAAGATTTAGTAACGCTTGATCAAAATAGTGCTAGGGATGCAATTAATTTGTTAAAGCAAACTCGTACTGGTAGAGCTACTTTTTTACCTTTAGATGGATTGCGACATAATGAAATTGCTGCTTCAACAATTAAGTCTCTTCAAAGCATTGATGGATTTAAGGGCGTAGCAGCAAACCTCGTTACTGCAAAGACGGATATCGATATTTCCAATGCTATTTCTTATCTTTTAGGAAATGTTTTGGTAGTTGATACAATTGATACTGCTTTGCGCGTGCAACGTAGAATTGGTCGTCACTATCGAATTGTGACTTTAGATGGTGATATTATCAGTCCTGGCGGAAGTATGACTGGGGGAACTAGAAATACTAGAAATAATTCACCACTTGCAACAAATGCAGAAATTGATAAGCTGACTGCTCAAATTAAGGCAAGCAAAGAAAAGTTTGTTAAATTACAAGAGATTTTGAATGGGTTAAATCAAGTCTTAAATGAATTGCAGGCAGAACTAGAAACTAAGAAGAGTAATTTAACCTCATTAAATCAACAAATTAGCGAGCAAGCTATTAAGTATGAAAATGAAGAGAAAGAAGTAAAACGTTTAACTCAATTAAATGATTTACAACAAAAAGCGCAACTAGAAAAAAAGCAAGAAGAAGCAGAACTATCAACTCGCCTTGAAAAGCAACAAGCTAAAAAAGTAGAACTTGAAGAATTAGCCCAAAAGCAGAGAACACAAATGGATCAATTAAAATATGATCTTAGTGATTTTGATGAGGCTTATCAAAAGCTACAAAATGAATTGAGTAACTTAAATTCTGATTTGGCTGTTGTTAAGAATAAGCTTGAAAATATTACTGCAAAAAAGACTGAGCTAGAGGAACAATTAACTAATACTAATGCTCGTTTAAAGGATATTGATAATAAAATTAAGGCCCTTACATTGTCTCAAAATGGACAAAGTGAAACTGAGGTTGAAGAACAAGTTTCTCGATTGTCTGAAAAGAGAAAGCAAATGCAAAAGGCTCTTGCTGAAATAAATCAAGATTTAGGAAAATTTGATGCGCAGATAAATAATCTAGATCAAGTTGCCACAAGAAACTATAATTTGCGTAAGAATACAGCTGCTGAGCAAGAAGAATATTCAGCTAAATTAGGAGAGCTGAAGTCTCAAATTAATCAAAAACTTAAAACTTTAAGTGAAGAGTATTCCCTTACCTTTGAAGCTGCTTTGCAATTATCTAAGGGTCAAAATACAACAGACTTACGTAGGAAGCTAGAGCGCGAAGTTCATCTACATAAGATGTCTTTAGCAGATATTGGTGAAGTAAACTTAAATTCTATTGAAGAATATGAAGATGTAAAAACACGCTATGATTTCTTGAATGGTCAACAAACAGACTTGCTTAATGCAAGAAAAGATATTGAAGAATCAATGTCGAAATTAGATGATGAAGTAAAGAGTCGTTTCAGTGCAACGTTCCATCAAATTGAAAAAAGCTTTGCTAAAATTTTCCCAATTATGTTTGATGGTGGACATGCAAGATTAGAACTTACCGATCCTAAGAATTTACTTGAAACAGGAATTGAAATTATCGCTCAGCCACCTGGTAAGAAATCGCAAAAGTTAACACTTCTTTCTGGTGGTGAAAGAGCTTTGACTGCAATTACTTTATTATTTGCAATGTTGCAAGTTAATCCAGTGCCTTTCTGTATTCTAGATGAAGTAGAAGCGGCCTTGGATGAAACCAATGTTGATCGTTTTGCTCAATTTTTAAATCGCTATGATATGAAGACTCAATTTATTGTGATTACTCACCGTCGTGGTACGATGCAGAAAGCAGATAATTTGTATGGAATTGTAATGCAGGAATCTGGAATTTCGAAGGTGCTGTCAGTATCATTAAATGAGATTAAGAAAGAAGTGAAATAGTAGTGGGATTATTTGATAAAATCAAAAAATCTCTTTTTGGTCATAAAGATGAAGAACAAGAAGAGAATAAAGAAAAAGAACTAACTGAAAAATCAAATGAAGAGACTCAAGAATCAAAAGAGCCTTCTGAAGCAGAAAATGTTGAAAAAAATTCAGAAGAGGTACCCGATTCAGAAACTGAAGATCAATCTGACGAAGAAAATACCGAATCAGAAGAAACGCCTGGTTGGAGTGACGCTGGTAGTGCATTTGAAAAAACGCAAAATGAGGCTGAAAAACCAGCTGAAGAAGTAGAAGATCAGTCAGAAGAAGAGTCTGAAGAACAAGAAGAGGATATAGAAGAAGTATCTGATTCAGAAGTTGAAGATCAAGATGATCAAGAAAGTGTTACGGCAGAAGTAACTGAGGAAGAAGCACCAGAAGAAGACGAACAAGAAAGATATGATAAAGGATTAGAAAAAACCAA
Source organism: Lactobacillus taiwanensis DSM 21401 (assembly GCF_001436695.1). GTDB lineage: Bacteria > Bacillota > Bacilli > Lactobacillales > Lactobacillaceae > Lactobacillus > Lactobacillus taiwanensis. Next base: position 2,434 of record NZ_AYZG01000034.1, on the reverse strand, counting down.
TCATTCATTTGGTGCTCGTTTAAATGCATTCTTTGCTAAATTTAGAACGGTTGATGAAGATTTCTTTGATGATTTGGAAGATTTGCTAATTGAGTCTGATGTAGGTTTCGAAACTGCTGAAGAATTAACTGATTCTTTGAGGGATGAGGCAAAATTACAAAATGCCAAAAGTCATGATGCCTTAAAACAAGTTATTGTCGAAAAATTAGTTGATATTTACGATAAAGGTGGAGAAGGTAAGGATGCTAAATTGGCAGATGATACTGAAGCTAAACCTAACGTCTATTTGTTTGTAGGAGTCAATGGAGCAGGTAAGACTACTACAATCGGTAAATTGGCTAAAAGAATTAAAGATTCAGGAAAATCCGTTATGATGGTAGCAGCTGATACTTTCAGAGCGGGGGCTGTTGAACAATTAGTAGAGTGGGGCAAGCGTGATGGTGTTGAAGTTATTACGGGTCCTGAAAAAGCTGATCCAGCTTCTGTGGTTTATGATGGTGTTAAAAAAGCTAAAGAAGAAGGCGTTGACTTTTTATTAGTTGATACTGCTGGGCGACTTCAAAATAAAGTAAATTTGATGAGCGAGCTTGATAAGATAAAGCGTACGATAAAGAAAATCTTGCCCGATCAACCAAACGAAGTACTTTTAGTTTTAGATGGTTCAACTGGTCAAAATGCATTGCTTCAAGCTAAAGATTTTGATAAAACAACAAAACTTACTGGTTTAGTTTTAACTAAACTTGACGGATCTTCTAAGGGTGGAGTAGTTTTAGCAATTAGAAATGAAATGGACTTACCAGTTAAATTAGTCGGTTTAGGAGAAAAAGTTGACGATTTAGCTGACTTTGATGCAGAAAAATTTGCAATTGGTCTCTTCCAAGGAATAATCTAATAATAGGTAAAATTACGAGTAATTATAGAAGGAGTAAATATGAAGCATTTAAGTGCATGTACAACTATTTTAGTTGGTAAAAAGGCCTCAATCGATGGCTCAGTAATGATTTCACGTAATGATGATACTGCTGGCGCAATTACACCTCAAAAGTTCATCATTGAACCGGCTGCTCACGGTGAAAAAGGACGTAAGATTAAATCTTGGCTTAATAAATTTGAAATGGATTTGCCAGAAGATGCTCAAAGAGTGCCAGCTGTTCCCAATGTTGATTATAAGAAACTTGGTTATTATGACGAAAGTGGTATTAACCAAAAGAATGTTGCCATGTCATGTACTGAATCAACTTATGGTAATGAAAGAACTTTAGCCTTTGATCCATTGGTTAAAGATGGTTTGGATGAAGATTGTATGCAAACCGTCGTTTTACCATACATTGATTCTGCAAGAGATGGTGTTAAGCGTCTTGGTGCTTTAATTAAGAAATATGGTTCTCCAGCAGGAAATTCAGTTTTATTCGGTGATAAGGATGAAATTTGGTACATGGAAATTGTTACTGGTCACCACTGGGTTGCCCAACGTATTCCAGATGATTGTTATGCTGCAACTGGTAACCGCGTAGCTATTCAAGAAGTGAACTTTGATGATCAAGATAACTTTATGTGGAGTGAAGGAATCCAAGAATTTGTTGAAGAACATCACTTGAATCCAGATCATGAAGGTTGGAATTTCCGTCATATTTTCGGAACTTATACTGAACAAGATCGTCACTACAATACCAGTCGTCAATGGTATATTCAAAAGCTTTTCAATCCAGAAATTGAACAAGATCCTGAAGATCCAGATATTCCATTCATTAGAAAAGCTTCTAAAAAGTTAGCTAAGGAAGATATTGAGTATGCACTTGGTTCTCACTATCAAGATACGCCATTTGATCCATTTGGACATGGAACTGAAGAAGAAAAGCATCTCTATCGTCCAATTGGTTTAAATAGAACTCAAAACTCACATATCTTACAAATTAGAAGCGATGTTCCTGAAGAAATAGCAGGTATTATGTGGTTATGTATCGGTGGTCCAACATTTACCCCTTACATTCCATTCTTTGCAAATATGAATGATACGGATCCTTCATTTAACAATACTTCAATGACTTATAATAAGGAAGATGCTTGGTGGTATTACAAGTCTCTTGCTGCTTTAGTTGAAAGTCATTATCCTCAATTTGTTCAACTTAATACTAAGTACCTAGAAGAATTAAATAGATACTACCGTGGACGTGTTGAAGAAGTTATCGAAAACGCTAAAGATTTGAGTGGAGAAAAATTAACTGATTACTTGACTCAAGAAAATCAAAAGACTGTTGCTCATACTAAGAAAGATAGTGAAGAATTAATGGGTCAGATGTTTACAGACGCAATTAAGATGTCTAAGTTAACATTTAAGATGGATCCAAACTTATAATTTAAATAGATTATAGAAAAAGAGGGCTGTTTGTCAAATCCTGTTGATGAATAGTTTTGAAAAAGAATCAAGCAACTA
>NZ_AYZG01000007.1 GCF_001436695.1 Lactobacillus taiwanensis DSM 21401 | reverse complement strand
TTCGCTTGCCTCAAACAGCATGTATTACTTTACAGGCTTTTTTACTTTTCGTCAACAAGTTTTTTAAGAAAAAATGCATTCTCGAATATTAATTATTTATTTATCTATTATTATCTGGTTTTATCCTTAATATTTTTTGTTTAAGCCTACTATCTATAATTAAAATTCGGATATATAGAAAACTGCGTTAAGCATATTTACTTAACACAGCCTTCATCTCTTTTTATTTTTTCTAAATTGAATATCTTTCTTTAGCTTCTTTAATCTGATTATTTAATACTTCTTTTAATGGAGAAAATCCATTTTTTACACGTTTAGAGGTCCAAAAATGCACTCTCTTTTTTCTTGCTTCCTTTACTTCTGGCAAAACTGCACGTCTAGATAAACTAATTTGATTAGAATAAGGATCGATATCTAGCACTTGCACCTTTATAGTTTCTCCAACTTGATATTCTCTTCCTATATCTTTTACGTAACCTCCATGAATTTCAGAAATGTGTATTAAACCCTCTCTCTTACTATCTAATCTCACAAATATCCCATACTGCCGTATCCCACTAATCTTTCCTTCAACTATGTCACCAATTTTAACTTGCATACTATCTCATCCCTTACTAATATTAATTATAACTGTCTTTTTAATTAACGCTAAAGACATGACTTCTATGATTAATTTTGATGGAGGAGTTTTTAATGGAAAAATATGATCTAGCAATCATCGGAGCTGGTCCCATTGGACTTTTTGCTGCTTCCTTTGCTAATTTACATGGTTTAAAAACAATTTCTTTTGACGCTTTAGACGAAGTCGGTGGACAAATCAATATGCTTTATCCTCAAAAAGAAATTAAAGATGTACCTGCCTTTTCTTCTATTAAGGGGAAAAAACTGGTATCTAATCTACTTAAGCAAAATACTAAAACTAACTTTTTACTTTCTCACAAAGTAAAAAATATCTCATTTTCAGACGATAATAGTATCTTAATTGACAATGCATACCAGGTTAAGAGTTTACTAATTGCTACTGGTCTTGGTGCTTTTAAACCTAAGACTCTCCCTTTAGCTATAAATGCTAATGAAAAATCACATATTCATTATTCAATGCAACATCCCGAAGTTTTTGCTAATAAAAAAGTCGCAATTCTAGGCGGAGGCGATTCAGCACTTGACTGGGCCTTAGAATTATCAACTACGTCAGATGTATTTCTAATACATCGTAGAAATGAATTTCGTGGACTTGAAAGCTCAGTTACTAAACTTAAAAGTTTAAAAAATGTTGAACTTTTAACGCCTTACCTTCCAAAGGATCTTCACTTAATTGATAATAAAATGGAATTGGTTTTGCATAAGGTTGGTAATAGTGATGAATTTATTACTAAAGATATTGATGAAATTTTAGTTGCATATGGATTTAAGAGTGATAATCGCCAGTTGCGTAAATGGGGTATTAAACTAGAAAATAATCTAATCTCTGTTTCACAGCAGATGCATACAAATCTTCCAAATGTTTACGCAGTTGGTGATGCAATCACTTATCCTGGAAGAGTACCAATGATTGCTTTAGGTTTTGGTGAAGCACAAATTGCAATTAGCAGCATTATGCAAAACCTATTTCCAGAGAAAACAATGATTTTTCATTCTACTAGTATCTAATTTTTGAAAGGAAAAAATTTATATTTATGGGACTTATTGATTTTATTCTACATATTGATGACCACTTAGTTACCATTGTAAATATGTTTGGCAACTGGACCTATTTAATCTTATTTGCAATTATCTTCATTGAAACAGGTTTAGTTATTTTTCCATTTTTACCGGGAGATTCACTTATCTTTGCTTGCTGTGCCATGGCCGCAACCCCAAAATATAATCTCCATTTCTGGGTCTGCTATCTAGTCTTTATTGCTGCTGCTGTTTTAGGCGACACAATTAACTATGAAATTGGTCATTGGTCACAAGCCGAAGGAGCAAAACACAGCTGGTTTAATAAATTGATTAATCAAGACAAGCGAAAAGCTGCAGAAAACTTCTTTGATCGACACGGCGGTATCACAATTGTAATTGGTAGATTCATTCCATTTATTCGTACATTTGTTCCATTCGTATCCGGTGCAAGTAAGATGCATTATAGAACCTTCATTATCTATAACTTCATCGGTGGTTTTCTCTGGGTAACCTTATTCTCTGCTCTTGGATTTTTCTTTGGAAATATCCCAGTTGTCCAAGAACATTTTTCATTGATCGTAATCGCAATCATTTTAATTTCAGTACTGCCGGTCTTAATTATCTGGTTAAAGAAAAAGATGGTATTAAAAAAGGAGCTTCGTTAAAGCTCCTTTATTTTTTTGCCAAAATAAAACAAGAAAAATATAATTCATAGATTATTCCACCAATTGCAAAACAACCAGCAAAGAATTCTTCTGTTAAGACATTGATAATCGGATCAGTTGTTGGATTAAATAACCAGTCATTATTATTAAATAATAAGTGATGAAATGAAATAAAGAATTCATCAAAATTCATTAAAGCAAAAGGTAAAACAATTACTGGTAAAATCATAAAAATCAAAGCAGTTGTTCTTGAAAGGTAAATATAATTAAATCGCTTTCTCATTTTTAAGAAAATAAGAATAACTAACCCAATTATAAAAACAATTATCGCTAATTCAAACAGTAATTTACATTCATAAAAATGACGTGCTGCACTGGCTGAAGTTGGAAAATCAGACATGCGGAGCTTTTCTTTAAAAGGCGATAATAAGTAATCTAACAATTGAGTATAGTTTTTCATTACTGTTCCAATTGAAGTTTTTACTAACACATTTGTTTTTTGAACTTTCACAAAAACTGCTAAAAGTGGCCAGCTCAAAACTAATGCGCCTAAAGTAGCCGTAGCTAACGCCCTCAAAAAGTTATAAATAATTGCAACGATTGGTTTTCTTTTCATAGTTCCCACTCATCTAGATTTTCAACTACATAAGTTGGTTGTTTATCTTTTTCATCAAGCTGCTCTTTAGTAGTAACTCCAGTCATTGTTAATAATGAATCAATCCCGCAATTAATCCCAGCCATTATATCAGTATCATAGTTATCTCCAACTAAAATAGCATCTTGGCTTTGAGCATTTAACATTTTTAGAGCACTCGATACAATAATTGAAGATGGTTTTCCAATATAAGTTGGTTTAACTCCGGTAGCAACTTCAATCATTGTACAAAGTGCGCCATTTCCAGGTAATAATTCATCCCCAGAAGGTAAATTCTTATCAGCATTTGTCCCAATAAAAGTTGCACCACCTCGAATTGAACGAGTTGCAACACGAATTTTATGATAGGTTAAGTCAGTATCCATTCCAACAATTACATATTTAGGATTACGATCATCATAATAAAAACGCTCATTTTTAAGTAATCCTTGAACTAGTCCAATCTGACCAATAATGTAAACTGGAATTTTAGCAGCATCAGGATTTTGTGCAAGCAAAAACGATTCAGTTGCCAAAACCGGCGTATAAATATGATAAATATCAGTATTAACTCCATGTCCACGAAGTTTATCAACTACCATTTGCGGTGTACGAGTTGAATTATTAGTTAAAAATAAATGTGGAATATTTTTCTCTTGCAAGCGGTGAATAAATCTAACACCACTTTCAATGGTATCGCTTCCGCGATAAATTGTTCCATCTAAATCTATTAAGTAACATTTATAATCTTTATGTTCCACAATTAGCCCTTTCTCTTCTTAATTACAAAGCCTTTATTTTTATGTTGTCCACTTCCACGTTGATATTTTACAGCTGTTTTATGACCACCAATTATTGTCTTATGCACGCGATTTTCTTTAAAATATGGACATTTGCTACGATAACGATTATTGGATATATTCTTTCTCTTATTTTGTCTACCAAAAGCGACTTTCTTTATTTTATTTTCTTGAGCCAATCGTAAAACAAAATACGCGCTGCCAGGATTACAATATTCTTCTAAATAATCAACAATTGCATTGGCTTTTTTATCTATTGCAACCCGATCATTTTCATCATAAAATCCTTTTAATCTTAAATGCTCACTTGATACGTCTCCAACCAAATAATCATATTGATCAAGGTACGGATCGTACTTTTCTTTTAGCATATCAATATCTAGCGCATCTTTTATATTAGCTATAATTTCATACTTTCGCCCGTTAATCATTACAAAATCTTCATTAATAATTACATGAGCTAAAGGATGATAAAGCGTTGATTCTTTATTTTCTTCTTTATACTCCATTATTTTTCTCTCTATTGCTTATTGGATATTTCCTTTTCAAATAATTTCCAATTACAGTCCTTAAATAATTAGGAAATAAAAATTTATTCTTCCCCATAATTGAAATTGTAGGGAAAAATGGAATCAAAACATAATGATCAAGTAAAGCTAAGGTATATTCTTTTTCAGGATCAATCTCTTTTCCGTTAATGTAAACAGTCCTACTCTCATGATCTACTTGAATCCCCTTATATACGAGATCACCAAATATTTTTCCTCTAAAACTCATCCCTTTAAGAGCAAATTTACTTAAAAAATGCCGATTCTTTTCCATTTCCATAACCATCCGCCAAACATCTTTTCCAAATAATTTAGTTTGAACTACATGCATTGGATGAGGTAAAGATGCTTGTAAGTCTGCCTCAGTCAAAATTCCTTGGTGAAATGGTTTTAAAAATAAGCCACTATTTAAAACTGCGACATCAGTTCCAGCAAAATCACTAATTGCATCAAGTGAAACCTGAATGGCTGCCATTTTATCATTATTAAATTTAGCCGGTAAATCAGCAACTTGACGGGCATTTAGCATTTCCTCACCTTTTTGACGCCAAGCCAAGATTTGCTTTTTATCAGAAGCTAAAGTTGGTAAATCTTCTGTAGAAACAGTATTAGGCTTGATTGATACTACTTGATGATCATCATTTAATTCAATGCTAATATCGCCAATATGCTGTCCCCATTTACCTGTTTGCGTAATCCAAGTATGATTTACTTTTTCACCTTTTGGTAAATAATCATGACTATGTCCACCAACAATTAAATCTACTTCTGGATAATTATGTGCTATATATTTATCTACTCTTAACCCAATATGACTAACTACTATTAACATGTCATATTCACCTTTTATTTTAGGAAGCAAATCATCTAAAGCATTAGAAATCAATTTTATATGCCAATGGTTTGGGCCATAAGTCATTGGATAAGCAGCCGTTAGTCCTACAACTGCAATTCTAGTATTCTTTTTAGTTTTAAAAATCTTATATGGAGTGCACCATTTAGGCATACTTTCGTCTTCTTCACGTAAATTTGCCAAAATAACTGGAAAATTCGCATTATCAAATAATTTTTCTAATACAGCATGCGAATTAGAAATTCCTTCATTATTTCCAATAGTAATTGCATCATAATTAAATTCATTCATTAATTCGATATTTACTTCTCCCTCCGTTGCGTCTGACAAGGGATGAGAGCGATCCATAAAATCTCCAGCATCAAAAGTAAAAGTTTGATCGACACTTTTATCATTTTGTGCTTGGTGTAAATATCTTTTTATTTTAGGAAATTGTTCGAAATGAGAATGTAGATCATTTGTATGAACAATACGTAGTTTTTCCATACTCTACCTTTTTCTTTCTAACCAATATGATTGGCTTTTAATACAGCTTTAAAAGCATCTAAAACTTTTCCTTTTGGCTTATCCCATTCTACCCATTGTGGATCCTTCCAGTCATCTTCATTAGTTAAGGTTTCTAGTTGATAAGTTTCATTAATATATTCTTCGTATAATTGAAGAGCCTTAGTTCTAGCCAAATTCAGCTGAAGTATCCGCACTTTCTTTATTAATCCTCGGTCTACGGCCAGTTCAGCAATTCCATTTTGATCAATATTTGAAATTTCATAGTATTTAGATCCATCATTTCGAGTAACTTCTTCGATTAAATCTAATTGCTCATAAGCCATCTTTAGCATCTACTTTCTTAAAATGATTATTAACTACTATATTAATTATAGAAAAAAGTACACATCCATGCTATTGTTAAAAAGAATAGAGGTGTACACATGAAAACAAGCAGGCTTTCTTTTTTAGCCCTTTTTTTTAGTTTGATTTTTATTTTTGAATCGGGATTTCTGGTTATTGGACATCGCGGCAATCCTAGCAAATATCCTGAAGAAACCATTCAAAGTGATGACTCAGCTTTTGACGATGGAGCGGACTATGTAGAACTAGACCTGCACGTTTCTAAAGATAATACTTTAGTTGTTTCTCATGATCGCGACTTAAGCCGAGTTGTTGGATCATCGGTTATTGTATCACAAAACAATTTCTCCTATTTAAACACCTTAAAACAAGCTAATGGTGAATCAATTATCTCCTTAGATCAGTTATTTAACTACTATAAAGATAAACCTAAGACTAAGTTTCTTATTGAAACAAAAAAGACCAAACATAACAGCCCTAAAAATATGGAAGAGCTCCTTGCCGCAAGTATCAAAAAATATCATATGCAAGATCGAGTTATGATTCACAGTTTTTCTGCTTCTAGTCTAAAAACTATGAATGAACTTTTACCAGATGTTCCAAGAATTTTTATTGTAGGATCATTAAAAAGAATTAACTTTGAGGTATTGAGTTATGTCAACGGTATTAATATCTCCTCTGATCTAATTACTCAAAATCCTAAACTTATTAATCAACTTCATGCCTTGCATCAAAAAGTTTTTGTCTGGGCAGAAATGAATGAATCACCCAGACTCTGGAATTGGCTAATTAATAATGACATTGATGCTGTTGTAACTAACTTCCCAGCCCTAGGATACAAGTATAAACTAGCCAAAAGTGGTACTAAGAAATATGACGTCAACAAAGATGGGATGTACTTTGGTCGTCTTCCAATTACTATTAGTGAAAATCCATATCTAAGCGTCAAAACTTCAAAAGAGCTCAAATTCTTAGAACCAGTTCATGTTTCTTCAGCTGTTATTACTTCTGAGCAAACATTCTATCAAATTGGTGATAAAGAATTTGTACCTGCAGACTTAGTTAGTTTAGACTTACAACCTGAGTGGATTTTACCTTATTGGAATTTAAGTATTATTAATCCTACTCAAAATCCAATTTTCACTTATAATAAACCTGATAAGCAATCTGGTAAAAAAGGTCAGCTTTTACCACGAAAGCAGTATCGAATTTTGGGTGTAAGTGGAGGTGTTAAGGAATTATGGCTTTTGACTGATAATGGCTGGATTAAGTCATCAAAGATTCTGTACTATGGCTTATTTGACAAAAAATCATTTGCCTACAAGAACTATAAGCGACTTGATCCCGCCTATCGTCAAACAAATGTCGCCCTGTTTCCTTACTTACCCGTAGAAAAAGTTCCAATTAAAAGTTTTTGGTCGACTTATTCTGATGTAAATGCTGTAATATTTAATCAGAGATAAAAATTAAAGGAGTACATTTATGGAAGAACTAGATTATAAGAAATTAGCTCAAGAAAAAAAGGATGCTATTTTAAACGATTTAAAAGAATTGATCGCAATTGATTCTTCTGAAGATTTAAACAATACTAGCAAAGAATATCCAGTTGGTCCTGGCCCAGTTAAAGCAATGAAGAAGTTTTTATCTTTTGCTAAACGTGATGGTTTCGACACTGAAAATTTTGATAACTATGCAGGTCGAATTAACATGGGTGCCGGTGACAAGCGTGTAGGTATTATTGGACATATGGATGTTGTTCCTGCTGGCGAAGGCTGGAAGACTGATCCATTTAAGATGACTATTAAAGATGGAAAAATTTATGGTCGTGGTAGCGCTGATGATAAAGGTCCATCATTAGCTGCTTATTACGGAATGCTTATCTTAAAGGAACATGGATTTAAGCCTAAAAAGAAAATTGATTTTGTCCTTGGAACTAATGAAGAAACTAATTGGGTAGGAATTGATTACTACTTGAAGCATCAACCAGCTCCTGACATTGCCTTTTCACCTGATGCAGAATTTCCAATTATCAACGGTGAACAAGGTATTGTTACCTTAAAGCTTGACTTCAAATTTGATCCAAGCCAAGGTAACGTTAAGCTTTGGACATTCCAATCAGGTATTGCTACTAATGTTATCCCTCAAACTGCTCATGCTCAACTTGAAGGCGACATTGACGGTATTAAAGAAAAATTTGACCTATTCCTTAAAGAACATAAACTTGAAGGAAAGGCAGAAATGCTTAGTGGTCGTCTATCATTAACTTTAACTGGTCATGGTGCTCACGCTTCAGCTCCAGAAACTGGTAGAAATGCTGCTACTTACCTTGCACTCTTCCTTGATAGCCTAAGTTTTGACGGTCAAGCAAAGAATTTCTTACATTTTCTTGCAACTGTTGAACACAAAGACTTTAATGGTAAGAAATTAGGCATCTTCCACCACGATGATTTAATGGGCGATTTAACTAGCTCACCAAGTATGTTTAACTTTGAAGGTCAAAATGCATACCTACTAAACAATGTTCGCTACCCACAAGGTATTGAACCAGAAGAAATGGTCAAAAACATTAACGAAAAATTTGGTGACATCTTAGACGCTAGAGTTGAAGGTTCAGCAGAAGCTCCTCACTACGTTCCTGAAGACGATCCAATCGTTAAGACCCTTCTTTCAGTTTATGAAAAGCAAACTGGTAAGAAAGGTCACGAAGTTATTATTGGCGGTGGTACATACGGCCGTTTATTTAAACATGGTGTAGCTTTTGGTGCTCAACCAGAAGGTGCCCCACTTGTTATGCACCAACCAAATGAATATATGAAAGTTGATGATTTGATCAATTCAATTGCTATTTACGCCGAAGCAATCTATGAATTAACTAAGTAATTAAAAATATTAATGAATTCGTAAAAAGGACAGCATCAAAGCTAGTCCTTTTTTTGCTATAATAGGTGGAAAGTAAAGTAATTAACAAAGGATCCTGATCTGTGAAAAATTTAAAAGAAAAAATCAGAAAATTCCTGACTGCAGGGCCGGAAATAAAAAAACTACAAAGCGAATCAGACGAAAGTCAATGGAAGTTCTATAGTGGCATAATTTATTTGACTTTGCGTCGCGTTTTCCACTATTTGATTTTAATTGCCTTTTTCGGCTTATTTTTACTAATTGGTTTTGGTGGAGGATATGCTCTTGGAATTGTCCGTAACCAATCTATTCCAACAGTTAGCGAATTAAATCATCAAATAAATCACGCTCAAAATTCAGCTACCCTTTATTACGCTGGCGGCAAGAAAATAGCTACAGTACAACCTGATACTGTTACTAAAAAAGCTAGTAAAAACGAAATAACTCCATTAGTTAAGAATGCTGTTACAGCAACTGAAGATGAGAACTTTTACATCCATAAAGGCGTATTACCTAAATCCTTAGTTAGGGCTGTTCTTTCTGAATTAACCGGCGTCGGGGTACAGACTGGTGGGTCAACTTTAACTCAGCAATTAGTTAAAATGCAATTTTTAACTAGTCAGACAACTTGGCACAGAAAAGTTACTGAAATGTTCTATGCACATAAGATCGAAAAATACTTCTCTAAAGAGGACATTTTACGTGCATACTTAAATGCTGCTCCTTATGGTAAAAATAATCGTGGTGAAAACATTGTAGGTATCAAGACTGCAGCTGAAGGTATCTTTGGCAAGTCCATTTCTGAACTTAACTTACCTCAAGCTGCCTTTATCGCCGGTTTACCGCAAAGTCCCTCTGTTTATACTCCCTATCGCTTAAACGGAAAAGTCAAAAAAGATCTCGACTTAGCTATGCGTAGAAAAGATATCGTGCTTTTCCGTATGTACAGAAATGGTGATATTAGTAAAAAAGACTATCTTGCGGCTAAAAAATATGATCTACGAGCAGACTTCCTTAAACCTGAAAAGGCACCAAAACAAAAGAAACAAAGCGGTTATCTGTACAACCTCGTTATGAATAAGAGTACCAATCTTTTAGTAGAACAATTAATTGAGCAGGATGGTCTAAAAGTTTCTGACGTGAAACAAGACACTAATCGTTATAACCAGTACTTAACTAATGCTAGCGAATTATTGCATCAAAAGGGCTATCATATTAAAACTACAATTAGAAAGCCTCTTTACCAAACTATGCAACGTGTAGTTAAACAAAATAAATATGGTCAAGATAAAACTTCACGTGACTTTGATTCAGATACTAACAAGTGGGTTAATACAACGGAACATGTAGAAAATGGTAGTGTCGTAATTGATAACGCAACAGGCAAAGTTTTAGCCTTCAGCGGTGGCGTTGATTTCAAGAATTCTCAAATTAACCACGCCTTTGATACTTATCGCTCACCTGGTTCGTCCATCAAGCCATACCTAGTTTATGGGCCTGCAGTTGAACATAAACTTATTTCTAGTCAAACTGCACTTGCTGACTTCCCTACTCGCTTTGGAAACTATATTCCAACCGACTATAATTCTACTGTTGAAAATAGATTTATATCTGCTCAAGAAGCATTAAGTAAGTCCTACAACTTACCAGCTGTAAACCTATACAGTAAGCTTGTAAACGATAAGAATATTAATCTACGTCAAGATATGAAGAAGCTTGGCTTAAACCTTAGCAAAAGTGAATTTGAAAACTTAGGCCTAGCTCTTGGTGGTACAGACTATGGCTTCTCTGTAGCTGATAATGCAAGTGCCTTTTCTAACTTCTACAACAATGGCAAACGTGCAGATCCTTACTACATTGATGAAATTCAAGACCCATCTGGTAGAGTAATTTACAAACATAAGCAAAATTCACAAAAAGTATTCTCTACTGGTACTTCCTACATTATGCAGAAAATGCTTCACCAGGTAGTAACCAAGGGTACTGCTTCAAGTTTAACTGGTACTTTAAAGTTCAACTATAAAAACTTAATCGGTAAAACTGGAACTAGTAACGACTACCGCGATATTTGGTTTAATGGCTCTACTCCAGGAATTACGATTTCTAGTTGGATGGGATATGATAACTTCTATGGTCACTCCTACAACCTAGATTCTAATTCTAGTGAAACCAATCTAAACCTCTGGGCAAATATTGCAAATGCCTTATATAAAGAAGACCCTACAATCTTTAAGCTCTATGATTCTCCAAGTTCTCCAAGCTCTGTTTATAAGAATAGAGTTTTGAAACAAACTGGAACATTACCAGGAACAGTTAGTTTTGATGGCGATAACATCGACCTAACCGGTAAAAAGACAACTGCATTAAGTCTTTCTCCAGCTCCAGCTGCAACTGCTAAGTTTGGTATTGGTGGTTCAACTGCCGACTACAATCTCTTCTATGATCACTTAGAAGGAAAAGACAATGACTACGGTAAGGTCTTAATCTACACTGGTAAGACTATTTCTAAGAAGAAAAATATCAATAGTCTCTTTGCTGTAGCGAATGGCTCAACATCTGAAGATGCACGTAACTATTATGGTAAGAACCATGAAGTCTACCGTGAATCAAATAACAACTCATCATCTTCAACTAATAGAAACGTTGGAGCAAATGATAGACAAGCTCGTAGTAGTGGCGGACAAGGAGGAAATAATAATTCTTCTTCATCGTCAACCAGACGGAATACAGCGACCGAATCTCCTTCTCAAAATACTAGTTCAGAAAACAGTAATTCAACTAATGAAATTAATTCAAATATTAGTTCCGATGAATCTGTCTCTATTAATGCAAACAGTAGTACTGAACCAACAGCAGGCGATGCTGCTGCCGTGGACAATGGTCCTACTACTCTATAGTTAAAATTATTATTTTAAAGTATCAAAACTGATAATCATTAATTTGATTATCAGTTTTTTATTTGTGAAAATTGTCATTTTATTAAAATTTGTATTGAAAATAGTTAATTAAAGTATTAATATTTAAATAAATTTTAATTAAAGGAGAAGGTATGGAATTACTGAAATATTTTAAAAAGTTAAAATGGGAATTTCTATTAGTAGTATTTCTTATAATTGTTAATGCTGGATTTTTAACACTAGCAGGTATTTCTAGCGCGAATGCATTGAGTGCGGTTGCTAAATTACGCGCAGCTGAATTCTTTATGTGGGTTGCAATAATGGGTGGAGCCTATATTATTTATGCTATTGTTAATTGTCTTGTTAATGTAGAACAAATGCGTTTATCTCAAAATGTAGACAAACTAATCAGAAATAGTATTGCAACAGACTTATCCAAGGCAAACTATGCTACTTTTCATAAACAAACTGTAGCCACATACAGTTCTTGGTTAACTAATGATATTACTACGATTAATAATTTCGGAATCACTGACTTTTTAATGATTGTCAGACAAATTAGTGAGATTGTTTTTGGGATGCTCACCCTAGCATATTTCAATATAAGTTTGGTAGTAACTGTTGTTGTCTTAACAGTTATTATGGGGAATCGTGCCAAACATGTTTTCTAAAATCCTAGCTAAACGATCATTAGAATAGACTCATGCTAACGAACGATTAGTTAACACAATTAATGATATATTAAATGGCTTCAATACCCTCTTTTTAGCCAATCTTCCTCAGACCATTGTTAAAAAAATCGATGGTTCTTCAGACGATGTAAAAAAGCATACATTAAATTACAGTAAAACTGCTGGAATAACTCAAGCAATAACTAATGGTTTAGCATTTATTAGCCAAGTTATTATTTTAGGACAAACGGGTTGGCTCATTTTACATCATCTCACTCCAGTAGGAACTATTAGTGGTGCACAATTTTTGCTGAATTAAGTGGTATTAGCTTTAACTGGCAGGAATTTAAGTCTATAAAATCAATAATGGAAAAGTTCAAATCTATCTCTAACAAACAAAGTGAGCCTCATTCAATTTCTAATTGGCAACTAGGAAAACTTGGCTTAAAGATTGGTTCATCATTATGCTAAAAATGATGAACCAATCTTTCATAATTTGAATTTAGACTTTCTATTGCAAAATAAATATATCTTAACGGGAGATTCTGCAGCTGGAAAATCCACAATTTTAAATTTAATTGGTGGTTTACTAAGAAACTATCAAGGAGAAATTAATCTTGGTAATATGCGTTATGATCAAATTTCAGATCATGACCTACATCAAAAGATTTCTTATTTACAGCAAGATCCATATATTTTTTCAGCATCCCTAAAATGGAATTTAACCCTAGGAAAAGAGATATCAACTCAGAAAATTAATAAAGTAATCAAAGAGTGCGGTCTAGAAGATTTAATTGCTACACTACCTAAAGGAATTGATACAGTTTTAGATGATCAAGGAAAACAATTATCTGGCGGACAAAAACAACGTATCGCATTTGCTAGAGAAATATTACGTGACACTCCAATTTACCTATTAGACGAGGCAACGTCTGCATTAGATAAAGCTTCAAGTATACAGCTTGAGCGTTTGATCTTGACTAAACAGGATAAAACTGTGATTATGGTAACCCACCACTTAAGAAACGAAATTGAACAATTAGCTAACGAAGTGATCAACTTAAATAAAATAAAAAACACGACCAGTGAAAATATTTAAACTCACTACTACTAAAAAAGTACTGTTAACATCAACGGTTTTTCAACCGAAGAGTAACAGTACTTTTTTATTTTTAATATTAACTTATCTACTTAGTAGAAGCAGACTTCTTCAAAGTATATGGCAAGATGACATGAGCATCATCTAGCTCTTCATCATTCATCAACTTAGTTAACATTCTCATTGCAACAGCACCGATATCATAAAGTGGTTGTTGAACAGTAGTTAATTGAGGACGAACAATTTTAGCAACATTAGTTGATGCAGCAGAAATAATTTCTAAATCTTCTGGAATCTTCACACCGGCAGCAGAAGCAGCATTAACTATACCAGCAGCTACCACATCACGTGTTGCAATAATTCCATCTACTTTATCTGTCTTAATTTTATCAAATAGATTATAACCATCTTCATAGGTTCTAGCATCTTCGTAGATATGAACATTCTTTAACTTATGTTCTTCCATAAAGTCTTTATAAGCAACGAAACGGTTATCTTTGTTAACATAAGCTTTTCCGTCACCAACAACTAAAGCAAGGTTCTTCTTACCATTCTTCAATAACAAACCTAAAGCTTCTTTTTCAGCAGCCTTATAATCAATTGTTACACTTGGAAAGTCTTGGTTAGCATCAGCAGTGCCAGCTAAAACAACCGGTGTATTAGTACGCTCGAAGATTTCTTGCGCCTTTTCACCCATTAAGTTTGACATGTAAATTACACCATCAACTTGCTTATTAAGTAAGTTTTGGATTACTTGATCCTCATTTAACAAAGTATTACCAACACTGGAAAGTAAGATATTGTACTTGTACATTGTAGCAATATCGTCAATTCCTTTAGATAATTCTGCAAAGTGCATATTTGTCAAATCTGGCATAATTAAGCCAACTGTTGTAGTTCTCTTTGAAGCCAGTCCTTGAGCAACTGCATTAGGTTGATAATGCAGGCGATCAATGACAGCTAATACCTTTTCACGTGTTTCTTTACGTACATTATTATTTCCATTTACTACTCTTGAAACAGTAGCCATAGAAACTTTTGCTTCACGAGCAACATCATAAATAGTTACTTCTTGCTTTTGCATAAATTTCTCACACTCCTGTAAAAACACTCTTTTATAACTTATCAAGAATAGCAACACATTGCAACCGTTTACGACTAAAAACTCATTACTTTACCATATTATATGGTATACTCCCAGTATATATTAAAAAAGGAGTTAAAATTATGAACTTAGACAAATTACAAAATTGGTTAATTTCAACTAATAATGATGTTGCCTACATCTCTGACCCAATTAGTATTAACTACTTTACTGGCTACAGCATGGATCCTCACGAAAGAATCTTTGCTTTACTAGCTTTTAAAGATAAACCAGCCTTTATTTTTGCACCTGAATTAAATGTTGAAGAAGCTAAAAACTCTGCTTGGAACGGCGATGTTTATGGTTATCTCGACCATGAAGATCCCTGGGCAAAAATTGCTGATTTAGTAAATCAACGGATTAGCAATATTAAAAATATCGCTATTGAAAAGACACACCTTTCAGTCGATCGCTTAGAAGCACTAAGAATCGCATTTCCTGATTCATCATTTACAAATAATGTTTCTCCTTTTGTTGCCGAAGCACGCTTACGCAAAACTCCTGAAGAAGTTGAACAATTAAAAGCGGCTGGTGCAGAAGCAGATTTTGCCTTTCAAATTGGTTTTGATGCTCTGAGAAATGGCGTAACTGAGCGTTATGTTGCTGGCCAAATTGACTACCAATTAAAGCTTCAAAAAGGCGTCATGCATACTAGTTTTGAAACAATTGTTCAAGCTGGTAAGAATGCTGCTAATCCTCATCTTGGTCCAACTATGAACAAGATTGAGCCAAATGAATTAGTTCTTTTTGACCTTGGAACTATGCACAATGGATACGCTTCTGATTCAAGTAGAACCGTAGCTTACGGCGAACCAACTGCTAAAGAAAAAGAAATCTACGAAGTTAATCGCGAAGCTCAACAAGCAGCTATTGAAGCCGCAAAGCCAGGTATTACTGCTAGCGAATTAGATGCTGTCGCTAGAGATATCATCACTAAAGCCGGCTATGGTGAATACTTTATTCACCGTCTTGGACATGGTATCGGAATGAATGTTCATGAATTTCCACAAATCATGGAGGGAAATGATATTGTTCTTGAAGAAGGTATGTGTTTCTCAATCGAGCCTGGTATTTACATCCCTAATGTAGCCGGCGTTAGAATCGAAGATTGTGGTGTTGTAACCAAGAATGGATTTGAAACCTTTACTAAGACCAGCAAAGACTTGAAATACATTCCGGTCAAAGATTAATCCTAAAAAATAGTATCTCTATTTCCCTGCTGATAATTAAATCAGCAGTTTTTTTTAACAAAAAAAGAACCAAGTATCAAAACTTGATTCCTTAAATAATAAAATTTAACTTTAGTTAGTTTCAGCATTGTTTAAATCACTAACAGTATCCTTATCAGCCTTTTCGTCTTCACCAAGGTCCTTGTTAGTGTCGTCAATTACGATATCATCAAAATCTTTTAATTCTGAATCATCTTCAACTGACTTAGGGAATGATGCTAATTGGTTCTTAATTGCTTCTGTTCCCTTATCATACTTTTCTTTTAAATGTTGCAATTTTTCATTTTCAGCAATTTTTTTCTTTACATCGTCGGTTACATCTTCTGGCAATAACAATGAGCCAGCAATCAAACCAACACCTAAACCAACAACGCTACCTAATAAAAATCCGCCAAGTTTACGCATAATTATTCTCCTTTAATAAATATCTAATAAATATTAGTCTTCACCGCGACGACGTTTACGTCTTGCAAACATTCGACTAACTAGAGATGAAAAGATGCCAATTCCAACTCCTCTAATACCCATATTAGAGAAACGCTCAACCATTCTTCTTGATGAAGAATTAATATCTGACACACTTTCACCTAAATCTGCAGCTGCCTTCACAACTGGTTCTAATTCTGTTACTTTACCGTTTACATCAGCTAAAAGAGCATTACTTTTTTCTAATAAATCTTCACTTTGTTTCATCAATACAGCAGTTTGCTTTGTTAAATCATCAACAGCTGTATTAACGCTATCCAGAGTTGAGTCAACTTTCTTCATTGTCTTAGTAGCTCTAACAATTAAAGGCAAAGTAAATAAGACCAAGATTAAAAAGGCAACCGCTGCAATTAAGCCAGCCAATGCACCATATGAAATTGACATAATCTATCCTCCATTAATTATTCCTCTCATAAGAAAGTCTAGCATTATTCCTCACCTCAAGCAATAAAATAGTACCTAACTTTTTGATATACTATTAAAGAGAAAGCTAAGAAAGAAAGGAAATCTATGAACTGGTCTACCCTTCTAAAAGGAACTTCTACTACAACTAAAAAAACTAACGTCGATTCCTTAATTGATTGGAACGACGTATTTCATACCTTATTAAGTCGTAGTATTCAAATAATAATCACCACTGTCATTTTCTTTTTAATTTGGCATATTGGTAAAAAATTACTAACCAAATACTTACTCAAAAATCCTAAATTTCAAGAAAAAATGACAGGTCGAAAAAGGACTTTGGCTCAACTTGGAGTCGCTCTTTTCCAATATACCATTCTTTTGTTCTATCTCTACAGCATTTTAACCCTGCTTGGTATACCTGTTGGCACACTTTTAGCCAGTGTGGGACTTGTTTCACTAGCTTTAGGGATGGGCGCCCAAGGGCTTGTTAGTGACGTCATAACTGGAATGAACATCTTAAGTGAAGGGGAATATAATATTGGCGATACAGTTAAGATTGGCAACTATACTGGAACCGTCCTTTCATTCACGCTACGCAATACTAGACTTAAGACAACCAATGGTGCCGTCATCTACATCCCTAACCGCAACATTACTGTAGTTGAAAATTTAAGTCACGGTTCACATTCAGGGTGGAGTATGAACATCGACTTAAACTTATCAGTTGAAAATGATCTTACTGATATTAATCATGCTGTCGATAAGGCTAATGGTGCTTTAAAAGATAAATTTAAGAAACAAATCAAAAAAGGACCGCAAATTATTGGAATTATTAATCAAACAGGTTCTAGTTTTATTTATCAAATTCATTTCCAAGTAATTGCTAATAGTCAAAGTATGATTAAAAATGCTTATCTAACTGCCTATATTAAGGAATTTAATCAGGCAGGAATTAAATTTAGTTCCCTTCCCACCAAGCAAGATAATAATCAATCTAATTCATAAAAGATTAAATAGCTAGACTTTCGTCTACAACTTAATCTTTTTTTATTGCCTTACACGCACTATTTCACGTGCAATCATTAATTCCTCGTTAGCTGGGACAATTAATGCCTTTACTTTTGAATCAGGCTTAGAAATAAATTTTTCACCATCAGCTCGATTAGCTTTAAAATCTGGATCTAAACCTAAACCCTATAACCCCTGCTCGAATGTCAGGATCATGCTTACCTATTCCAGCAGTAAAGATAATTGCATCTACCCTATTCAATTCAGCGGCATATGCACCAACATAGCAAACAACACGATTTATAAAAATTTTACGCGCTTATCTTTACTTTCAATTAAATCACGCAGATCAGATGAAATCCCTGAAATTTCCAATAAACCTGATTTATAGTTTAAAATATCAATTGCTTCATCTATATTCATTCCTGTTTTATGCATTAATCTTTGCAAGGCAGATGGATCAAAATCTCCACTTCTAGTCCCCATTATTGTACCAGTTAATGGACTAATTCCCATTGAGGTATCATAGGACTTTCCACATTTTACGGCCGTCACAGAAGCACCAAATCCTAAGTGACACACAATTAGATTAACCAAGTTAGGATTCTTTTTTAATATTTTTGCTGTTCGTTGTGCTACATAAGAAACTGATATTCCATGCGCACCATATTTACGAATACCATAATCTTGATAGTACTTATAAGGATTGAATACAAATAATGAATTTGATCAAGAGTTTGATGATAAGAATTATCAAACACTGCAACTTGTGGTACATTCGGGACAATTCTAATGATGAACTTCCTGAGTTAATTGCTAAAACTTTTTTCATACGCTATAACCTTAAATTATATTTAAACCGACGTTTATTAAGAACTATACAGTTTAAGTATGGCGCTTTTATTAATAAAATTAAAAGTCACAACAAAAAAAGAACTTATTCCTTAATTAGAATAAGTTCTAAATTTTATTATTCATTTTCCATCTTTTTCCACCAACTAGGTAGTTCAGCCAATAACTTTCTTAAAGCTTGACCACGGTGAGAAATTGCATTCTTTTCATCAACTGTCATTTCAGCAAAAGTCTTTCCCTTATCTGGTACAAAGAAAAGTGGATCATAACCAAAATTGCCGTCTCCTTGCGGATAAGTCAAAATTTCTCCCCGAATCTCTCCTTCGGCTACTAAATCATCATCAAACTTACCAGGCCAAGATACAACCATCGTAGTATGAAAAGTAGCCTGTCTTTTTTCTTTCGGTACACCGCCCAATTCTGCCAATAACTTGGCATTATTTAAAGCATCATTATGAGCTTCTCCACCATAGCGTGCTGAATAAACACCAGGTGCTCCGTTTAATTTATCAACAGACAAACCTGAGTCATCGGCTAAAGTTGGTAAATTACTAAATTTAGCCATTTTATGTGCCTTTAATTTTGCATTAGCTAAAAAGGTAGTTCCAGTTTCTAAGACATGTGGTGGATCATTTAAATCATGATTAGTAATCACATGAATTGGAAAATTAATCTTACGTAAGGCTTCTTCTACTTCTTTAGCCTTATTTTTATTGTTAGTCGCAAATAATAAAGTATCCATTTTTATTCCTCAGCATTTACATGATAACCATTAATAGTGTCGTCATTCATCCATTGACGCGTAATCTCAGTAAACTTCTTTGCTTCACCCGTTGTGTAATACTCATGTTTAGTATCATGTCCTTCAGCAGCAAATAAACCATCGCGTCGTAAAACATTATAAGTATATTGTGCCACCTGGTCAGCTGGATCAACAATCTTTTTGTCTTGACCAACAACTTCTACAATCTCATCCCTTAATAAAGGATAATGCGTGCATCCTAAAACTAAAGTGTCGTAATCCGCATCCTTTAGCGAAGCCAAGCTTTCTTTCACTACTACTTTTTTTATGTCTTCACTAGGATCTTCTTCAGCTAAAGGAGCTAATTGTGGTTGTGCGAATTCACTAACTTGAATTTCAGGATCACGATATTGAATTTCTTTTAAATACGAATGACTATCTACAGTTGCATTTGTTCCAATTACGGCTACATTTTTAGTATCTGTAGTTCTAGCAGCCGCTAATGCACCTGATTGCACCACACCGATTATTTGCAAAGGAATTTCTTTTTGAATTGTAGACATAGCTACAGCAGTTGCAGTATTGCAACCAAAAATAATAATTTTTACATCTTTACTTAATAAGAAGTTTACACTATCGCGAGTTAGAGAAATAATTTCTTCTCTTGAGCGATCCCCATACGGCATATTAGCCTGGTCGCCAATAAAAATTGTTGACTCATTAGGCATCTTTTCAATTACTTTTTTTAAAACGGTTAAGCCGCCTAATCCTGAATCTAAAACTCCAATTGGTCGATTATCCATTTAAAAAACTCCTTTAAACAAATGATGATTAAATTCTCTTTTCTACTTCACCTATTTTAAGTTAAAATGATATAGAAGACAAAAGGAAATGAAAGCATGGAACATACAAACGAACATCTTTATTTTTTAAATTCATTATATCGTGATTTTATCTTACCTACCATTTTAGGTAGCGAAGATAAAGAAATTCTTTACTGGGCCGGAAAACACGTCAGTAGAAAGTATGATCTATCAGACATTGATGATCTAATTGAGTTTTTTGATATGGCTCAATTTGGAACATTAAAAGTTCTCAAAGATAAAAAGCATACTGCAGTTTTTGAATTATCGGGGCAAGTTGTGACTGATAGACTTGATAGTCAAAGCGATGAATTTTCACTTGAAAGTGGCATTATCGCTGAGTGTCTAGAACGTCAAAATGGTACACCAACTGAAGCTTCAGCTACAATCACTAAAAAGCACGTCGTTCAAATTACTGCACAATCTGATTAGCTTAGCGATGTAAGTATTAACACTAAAAAACGGGTAATTCCTCAATACAGAGGTTTTACCCGTTTTTTATCTCTATAAATTAGTCAGTGTATTGATCTAAAATTTGTTCTAGCTTTTCTTTAGGAGTGTAACCAGTCAAACGGTCAACAATCTTACCATCCTTCTTAATTAATAAGGTTGGGATTGCCATAATTCCTAAATTACGTGCAGTTTCTTGGTTTTGATCAACATCCATCTTAGTGAACTTTACATCGTCCATTTCTTCAGAAAGTTGGTCAATTACCGGTGATTGCATCTTACATGGACCACACCAAGTTGCCCAAAAATCAGTTAAAACAACGCCTTCACTAGTTTCATCTTCAAAAGTTGCATCTGTAATTTCATCAACCATAGTTATTACCTCACAAAATCAATTAAATTCTTTATATTATAAGTATAGTTTAGTTGAACTGCTTACTTTTTGCAAGTATATTGCTTACTGTAAATGAACGATTGTTGCTCCAGTTCCGCCTTGATTAGCAGGTGCATAGCTATAACTTTTTACATGTCGATTTCTCTTTAAGTATTGCTGTACACCATTTCTAATCGCACCAGTTCCGATACCATGAATAATAGTTACGGTATTTAATCCCGCTAACAGAGACGTATCAAGATAACGATCTAAATTAGTTAAAGCTTCTTCATAACGTTGTCCTCTTAAATCAAGCTCACTACTTGCTCTACTTGAACGAAGACCGCGACTAGAACGAACAGTTTTTTCTGGTTTCTTTAGACTAGATTGAGTTGCAACTTTTTCAACATCACGATCAGTAACTTTAACTTTCAAGATACCAATTTGAACTTCAAATTCATGTTCTCCTAACTTCTTAGTAATCACACCTTGTTGCCCATATGACAATACTTTTACATTATCACCTACATTTACATCATGCCGACGCTTTTCACGTTGCAATACTTTATTATGAGCCAAATTTTGATTTTCACGTTCAAGTTTGTTTAACGCACCCTTAGCATCAATTACCTTATTAGTTCTAACCTGTCCACCGGCTCTTCTTTGTTGTTCCAAATCATTGATAATCTTATCAGCTTTTTGTCTCTTTTTAGCAAGCATTTCATCAGCTTTTTCTTGAGCTTTTTCAAGTTGTTTCTCCACTTGCTGATTATACCAGTCAAGACCATTTTGAAGTTGGCGTTTAAGCGTAATACTTTGATCAACATTCTGCTTCAAAGTTTCATGAAGCTGCTCAGCTGCCTTAGTTTGCTCAGTTAAACGCTCAATCATCTTATTGATATCACTATCTTCATCATTCATTAAGCTTTTAGCTTTATCAACAACAGCTTCATCCATCCCCAATTGATGTGCAATAGCAAAAGCATTACTTTGACCAGGGATACCAATCCTTAAACGATAAGTTGGTGCCAATTTTTTTAAGTCAAATTCCATTGAAGCATTTGTTGTTCTTTTGCGATTATAGCCATAGAGCTTTAATTCTGGATAGTGAGTAGTAATTGCAATTTTTGCTTTCGTTTGACGTAAATCATCCAGAATTGCAATTGCCAAACTAGCACCTTCTTCAGGATCAGTACCAGCACCTAATTCATCAATTAAAACTAAATCGTCTTCAGTTACATCCTTCATAATGCGAATAATTTGATCCATATGGGATGAGAAAGTACTCAATGATTGCTCGATTGACTGCTCATCCCCAATATCGGCATAAATTTCATTAAAGACAGTTAGTTGACTACCATCCTCAGCCGTAATAAATAAACCAGCCTGAGCCATTAATTGCAACAAACCTAAAGTTTTTAGAGTAATTGTCTTTCCACCTGTATTTGGTCCAGTAATTAGCATCGTGTCAAAACTGGTTCCTAGTTCAATATTATTTGGAACCACCTTTTTAGGATCAATTAAAGGATGTCGAGCCTTTCTTAATTTAATTACATGATCTTGATTTAAAACTGGCTCAGTGGCTTTCATCACCTTAGCTAACTTACTTTTTGCACTTAAAAAATCTAGTTGCGTTAAAGCTGTAGCATTATTCTTAATTTCTTTTTGATAAATACCAGCAAGTTCTGATAATTCAACCAAAATGCGGTGAATTTCTTGTCGCTCTTGTGCCATTAAATTTTGCTGACGATTGTTAAGAACTAAAACTGCTTGTGGTTCAATAAATAAAGTTTGTCCACTAGCACTTTGATCATGAACGACTCCGCCAAACTTATTTCGATATTCTTGTTTTACTGGCAAAACATAGCGTCCATCTCTAATAGTTACAATATTTTCTGATAGATATTGTGTGTGTTTACCGCTAATATAGTCATTCATATGATTCTTAATGTCAGTTTCATTACTTTGAATATCATGTCTTAACTGCATTAATTGAGATGAAGCTGTATCTTTAACCGTTCCATCATATTCAATTGATTGATATAGTTTCTTAAATAATTCTTCTGGAACCGCTAAATTTTTGAGATATTTTTCAATTGGACGTGTCTCAATTTCTCGCTCTTCTAAATCTGATGCAAATTGTCCAACATCTTTAGCTAAACTTAAAACTAAAAAAATATTACCTAATTCTTCACCGTTTAGATTAGCTTTAACTTTTAATCTCTTTAAACTAGATCTAACATCCTTAAAATTAGTTATTGGCATTGGCCCTTTAACTCTAAGAATATTAGAAAGTACCCTAGTTTGATCGATTGACTTTTTTACTTCATCAAAATCACTACTTGGCATTAATTTCAACGCCTGCTTTTTTGCAGGGGCAGTAATTGCCAAGTCACTTAGTTGTTTAATTATTCGATTATATTCTAATTTTTCAATAATTTTAGAGTTCATATTTTCCACCTAGCAAAAAGGTCCCATCACTGGGACCTTTTTATATTGTTGTAATGAATAAATTTATAAAAATTTGGGAAATCCCTGGGGAAAAGTGCAAAATTCCGCTTGCCAGAATAGAATGTCCCAACATATTTTGCAAACTATTATTAGGAATCGTAGCCAAAATAAACAAAAGTAGATAGACACTAATTAAAGTCACAATAAAGGAAATTATTAAGCTCCCCCATAGATTTAATCTAGCATCTACAATAACATATCTTAACTGACTAAAACCTAACATTACCAGGCGCCATAAACAGCATACAATTAATAAAATAAGCGAAAAAGCAAAAGCTGCATAAAATGACTTATCTAATGTTAATCCTGTCGTTTTATCAAAAAATGCGAAACTACTTCGATCACTTGCAGAAGGATATGGTACCCAAAGATTTAGAAAGTTGCTAAAAGGTCGATACAAAAGAGTTGCAAAAATTAATCCTATTACATATCCACCAGCCGCTAACCCCTCATATACTATTCCACGCCGATAGCCTACATAACAACAATAGATAAAAATTAATAAAATGAAGAAAGAAATCATTGTTCATCCTTATTAAGCAAAAAAGACCAGCAACGCCAGTCTTTTTTGAAGATTATTCGCCGCTTAAGCGATCGTCTGACAAAAATGTATTTAAAACGCCTTGTACCATGTTCCACTCATCATCATCAGTGATTTCATGCAAGTCAGAACTAGTTACATCGCCATCTGCATCTGCGTCATAGCTAAAAGCTTGTACTTCAACATCATCGTCGTCGCTAACAGCTGCAGGATATAGTAAAACATAAGATTTACCATAATCTTCAGACGTAAAAGTAAACAAAATTTCAAAAAGTTCCTCATTACCTTGTTCGTCAACTAAAGTAATTTGACGATCATTATCTTGGTTAGCGTTAATTTTTTCACTCATTTTAATTATCCTTTCTGGTTGCTTCTAAGTAGTTTTGCAAGATTAAAACAGCAGCCATTTGATCAATAACTTTTTTTCTTTCAATACGATCATGAACACCGGCTTCTTGAACCAAAATTCGGTCAGCCTGAACCGTTGTAAGACGCTCATCCATGTAGTAAACAGGAAGATCAAACTTCTCTTTCAAGCGTTCTCCATACTGCTTACTTCTTTCAACTGAATGACCGCTGCTGCCGTCCATATTCTTAGGTAAGCCTAAAACAAAGCCTTCAACATCGTATTTTCGCACAATTTTTCTAAGTTGACGCATGCCAAAACTATACTTGCTTTCGTCAATTTTTATAGTTTCAAGCTCTTGAGCAGTAATCCCCAAAGGGTCACTGATTGCAACACCAACGGTTTTAGAGCCAACGTCTAGTCCAAGTAATCGCATTATTTATTTTTACCTAAATAACTCTTAACCAATTCCTCAATAATTTCATCACGTTCATGTTTCAAGATTAAATTACGGGCATCATTATGCCGAGGAATATATGCAGGGTCGCCTGAGAGTAAGTAACCAACAATTTGATTAATTGGGCTGTAGCCCTTTTCCTCAAGTGCATTGTATACGTCTTGAAGAGTATCGTACACATTCTTACCCTTATTTTGGTTAAAGTCAAAATGCATTGTTTTATCTAGCGAACTCATAATAAAATTCCTCCTATTCTTCTTAATTTTACTTGAAATATCGAACGAACTCAATTAATTTTGTTTTTCTTCAACTTCTTGTAACACTTTAGCAATAGCGTCCTTTAAACCAGCTGGATTCTTACCACCAGCCTGAGCCATATTTGGACGACCACCACCGCCACCACCAAAGATTGGAGCAGCAGTCTTAATTAAGTCGCCTGCCTTAAGACCTGCTTTAATTGCTTTATCATTCAAGCTAATTACCATGTTAGCCTTATCATTAACTTGGGCAGCCAAAACTAAGACATCGGACTTATCGCTACTCTTCCAGTTGTCGGCAAGCTCACGTAAATCGTTCATACCTTCAACATCAGCTTGAGCAGCAATTACAGTTAAGTCCTTAACTTGTTTAACATCGTTGAACAAGTCACCTGCTTTTGCCCTGTTAATTTGAGCCTTTAATTGTTCAGCTTCTTTTTGGCTTGTACGTAAATCTTCTTCAATTGAAGCAATCTTATTAGTTACATCTTCAACCTTGGTTGCCTTAACTTCTTCTTGAACTTCCTTCAAGATCTCATCACGGTCTGTTACATACTTGTATGCTTCTGGTCCAGTAACAGCAATAATTCTACGGGTACCAGCACCGACAGCAGATTCAGAAACAATCTTAAGCATACCGATTTGGTCAGTATTTTCACAGTGAGTTCCACCACAGAATTCAGTTGAGAAATCATCAATTTGAACAACACGGACTGTATCACCGTATTTTTCACCAAATAATGCTAAAGCTCCCATCTTCAAACCAGTATCTGGATCAGTAACAGTCGTTTTTACTGGAATTTCTTCCCAAATCTTTTCATTAACTATCTTTTCAACGTTAGCAATTTCCTTCTTAGTCATTGGCTCTAAACTAGTAAAGTCAAAACGTAAGTAGTCAGGTTCAACTAAAGATCCAGCTTGGTGAGTATGAGTACCTAAAACCTCACGTAGAGCTGCATGCAATAAGTGGGTAGCAGTATGATTGTGCTTTAAGCCGCGACGACGCTTTTGATCAACCTTCAAGATGTATTCTTGTCCCTTTTCAAGTGGCAAAATAACATCTACAAAGTGCAAGTTTTGATCATTTGGTGCGTGTTGTACATCAGTTACACGAGCGACTAATTCACCATTTTGATTCAAAATTTCACCATGATCAGCAACTTGTCCACCACGTTCTGCGTAGAATGGAGTCTTATCAAAAATTAAAGTTGCATGTTCACTGTCAGCCTTGTCAACTAACTTATCATCTACAACAATATCAATCAACTTAGCATGCTTTTCTTCTAAGACACCATATTCGAATTCACTCTTATCTTTAATGTTCATTAAAGTAACATCTTGTGAACCCATTGATTGTAAGTTACCACGAGCTTTTCTCGCACGTTCCTTTTGGGCTTTCATTTCTTCATCAAAGCCCTTCTTATCAACTTTAAGGCCGGCATCTTGAGCAGCTTCAAAAGTTAATTCGTATGGGAAGCCATAAGTATCAAATAACTTGAAAGCATCCTTACCAGAAATAGTTTTATTATCGCTCTTCTTAGCTTCAGCAATAATATTATCAAGCAAGTTCAAACCAGATGAAAGAGTCACTTGGAATCGTTCTTCTTCGTTCTTAATTACCTTTTGAATAAATGCTTGTTGATCAACAACTTCTGGATAGTGACTCTTCATAATTTCGCCAACTACAGGTACCAACTTGTACAAAAATGCACCCTTAATACCTAAACGTTGCCCATTTAAGTCAGCACGTCTAATTAATCGACGCAAAACATATCCACGACCTGAGTTTGAAGGTAAAGCACCATCTGCAATCGCAAAGCTAACAGCACGAACGTGGTCAGCAATGATCTTAAATGAAACATCGTCTTCTTTGTTTACTGCATATTTCTTGCCATCACTTAACTTCTCAGTTTCCTTAATGATTGGCATAAATAAGTCAGTTTCAAAGTTAGTTGGAGCATCTTGAATAATTGAAACAACACGTTCTAATCCCATACCGGTATCAATGTTTTTATGTGGTTGATCAACATATTTACCATTAGGCAAGTGGTTAAATTGTGAAAATACGATGTTCCAAATTTCGAGGTAGCGAGCATTTTCTCCACCTGGGAAGTTTTCTGGATCGTCTTCTGCAACGTCATTATTTTCTTGACCACGGTCGTAGAAAATTTCTGAGTCAGGACCACATGGACCTTCACCAATATCCCAGAAGTTATCTTCTAACTTAACAATGTGGTCTTCTGGCAAACCAACAACATCGTGCCACATGTGGTATGCTTCAGTATCTTTTGGATAAACAGTTACATAAAGCTTGTCTGGATCAAGACCTAACCACTTTGGACTAGTTAAAAATTCCCAAGCCCAAGGAATAACTTCTTTCTTAAAGTAGTCCCCAACTGAGAAATTACCAAGCATTTCAAAGAAAGTTTGGTGACGTGCTGTTTTACCAACATTCTCAATATCGTTAGTTCTGATTGATTTTTGAGAAGAAGTAATTCTGTGATTCTTAGGTACCACAGAACCATCAAAATATTTCTTCATTGTAGCAACCCCAGAGTTAATCCATAACAAGGTTGGGTCGTCTTGTGGAATCAATGATGCACTTTGCATAACCATGTGGCCATGCTCTTTAAAAAAGTCCAAGAACATTTGACGTACTTGTGAACTAGTCAATTGTTTCATAAAAATCTCCTACAACAATATAAAAAACACTATTGCATTTAACAAGGACGCTCCCAGCGCGGTACCACCTTGATTGCAACAGTGTTTGTTACCTCTTAATTATTTATTATTTATCAATTTAAAATTAGGTAGCATTACTAAGTACCTCTAGATCTTCTCACCTAATAGATCCTCTCTTTGAAAAAATACCTCAGTAATATGTCCTAAACGTGATTTATTTTACTACAAATTTTCTAGTTGTCAAAATTCTCACGTGCTTGTTCGCGTTCACGTTTACGTCTACGCTTAGCTTTTCTAATTTGATGGCGTTCTTCGATCTTCCTCTTTTGCTGACGGTCTTTTTGAATAGCCTGTTTAATCTTCTTCTTGTAGCCCGGCTTAACCTTCTTCTTGGTCTTCTTAACCATTCCAATCATTCGGTTATCTAACTTGTGGCTACGAGCTTGACGATTGTCTCTACGATGATAGTGAGTTCTTTCAACTAGTTCGCCATTCTTTAATTCCTTAAAGTCAAAGTGAATACCTAATTTTTCTAGATCTTCAATTTGTGACATTTCATCATCATAAATTAGAGTAATTGCATGTCCTTCTAGTCCATTTCTTCCTGTTCTACCAATTCGGTGAATTACAAATTCAAGATCCTTAGGAATTTCATAGTTAATTACCGAACTTACACCAGGTATGTCAATTCCTCTAGCAGCTAAATCACTGGCTACAACGTATTGATATTGACCTTCATGTACTTGACGAATAATTCTCTTTCTTTCGCGTTCAGTAATTCCACCATGGATTTTCGCTACCTTAAGTCCTTGCCCTTCAAGATAGTCGGTCAATTCATCAACTGTCTTTTTGGTATTAGCAAAAACTAAAGCCAAATATGGCTGTCCCATCGTCAAAAGTTTGTACAAGATTTCTTTTTTATCGCGAGAACCAACATCAATTAAGTCATTTTGAATTGTTGGAGCAATAATTGCTGGATTATCAATTACAATAAAGTCTGGCTTTGCCATGTACTTTCTTAAAAAGTTTTCAAGTTTAACCGGAATTGTAGCTGAAAATGCACCTAAAACAGCCTTCTTGTCTAGTTTAGACATAATTTCATCCATCTGACCTAAAAAGCCCATGTCTAATGTCATATCTGCTTCATCAATGATAAATGCCTTGACATTCTCTAAATTAATGAACTTTTTAGAAACAAAATCATGTAAACGTCCTGGAGTTGCAATGATTAATTGCGGCGCCTTATTTTCAGCCTTCTCAATTTGTCGATTACGATCATTTCCACCACCTAAATATTCAATGGAAATATTTAAGCCACTAGCATCCCTTAATTGACGTGCAACCTTATATAATTGATTAGCTAATTCACGGCTAGGTGCAGTTACAACAGCTTGTGTTACTGGTGCATTTTCATCAATCATATTCAAAATTGGAATCAAATATGCATGGGTTTTTCCTGAACCAGTTGCAGCTTGTACAACAACATTTTTATTATCTAAAAGTGCTGGAATAACTGAAGATTGCACTTTAGTTGACTTTTTAAAATTAATTTTTTCTAGTCCAGCTTGTAATTCTGGACGAATTTTTTCATTTTGAAATATGCTACTTGTTTGTGCCATGTTCCTCATTGTACTTCTTTGTTACTTCTACTACTTCGTCAAAGACTTGCTTAACTTCATCCATATCTTTGGCATTAGCACCAGATGCTAATGCGTGTCCACCACCATCGTGCTTTTCAGCCAAGTGATTAATTACAGGACCTTTTGAACGATAATGTACACGGAAAGAACCGTCTGGTTTTTCAACGAATACGTTCCATGCTAAAACATCCTTAATTCGACCAGGGGTTGAAACAGCAACATTTGCTTGATCATCAGTAAGACCCATTTTCTTTAAGTCATCTTGCATTAAAATGGTGTAAGCTGCTCCAACAGGATTAACTTCCATTTTATCCATTGCTAAAGCTTGAAGCTTAGCTTCATCAAAGGTTACATCCGCAATTTCTCTAGCGATATCAGTAATATTAATTCCTGTCTTAGTTAATTCAGCTGCTACATCAAAAGTATGTGCAGAAGTTTCAGGATACATAAATCTTCCCGTATCCCCGACTATACCAGCATATAAAGCTTCAGCCACTTCTTTAGTAATTGGTAAATTTTCTTCCTTTAAAAAGTCAAAGACAATTTCTGAAGCTGCTGGTGCGTCTGGATCAACGTAGCTCATATCTGCATAAGGATCTACATCAGGGTGGTGATCAATCTTAATTAAAAGATCCCCTTTATCATAATTTTTATTAGAAATACGAGGTGTATTTGCAGTATCAGTTGTAATGACTAAAGCACCCTTATAGTCTTCAGGCTTAACTTCATCCATTTTGTTAATCCAGATTAGGTCGCCTTCATCATTTTCACCAGCACAAAGAATCTTCTTATCTGGGAAAGCTAATCTTAATGATCTAGCTAAACCAGCTTGTGATCCAATAGCATCTGGATCGGGACTAGTGTGTCGATGCAAGATAATTGTTGGATATTCTTTTATTTTTTCATAAATTTCATCAAAAGTTGCCATAATTTCTCCTTATTCTTTTTTATTCAACTTTATTATTTACTTATTTTCAAAAATATCTAAAGAAATATTTTCGACTGGGTGCTCTTCAAAATCAGTTACTGTTAATCCTAAAAGCCGGATTCCGGTTGCAAGCATTTCTTTTTCTGTTTCAAATAATGCACGTCCAGTATCGTAAATAACTATTTTATCATTAGTTCCTCTTTTTAGCTTTCTGCGTTTGGTAATTGTTTTAAAGTTAATGTCTCTAACCTTCAAGACAACACAATTAGCAAGAAAATGTCTTTCCCTTAGACTTTTCTCAAGCTCACCACTATAAGCACGCAATTTGGTTAAAGCTTCATTTTCATCAAATAAGCTTTGATTAAAAGTACGCTCAATTCCGATGGATTTCCGGTTTCTTTCTGAATCAGTTACTACAGGTCTTAGATCGATTCCATGAGCATGTTGAGCAATCACATACCCCATTCGGTTAAACTTCTTAATTAAAACGTCAGTGGGAACTTCTTTTAAATCTGCCCCAGTATAAACTCCCATTGCTTCAAGTCTTTCTTGTGTCTTTGGACCAATTCCAGGAAAATTACCAATTTTTTGTTTTGCTAGAAAATCAAGAGCAGTTTCTGATCTAATGATAGTCCTGCCAAAAGGCTTAGCATATTCTGAACCCATTTTAGCTAAAAATTTATTGTACGAGACGCCAAACGAACTAGTCAAACCTACTTTTCGATAAATCTGCTCCTGTAAGATTGATCCAAGTCTGATAGGATTCGCAATATGGAGTTTGTTTTCGGTTACGTCTAAGTAAGCTTCATCTAAAGCCACTGATTCAACTTTATCAGTTATAACATGCATCAAACGATGAATTTGAGCAGAAACTGCGCGATACTTTTCAAAATGAGGCTCTACAATTACTAGTTTGTCTGCTGGAATCAAGTGCATTGCTTTAGCTGTTGGCATAGCAGAATGGGCACCATATTGCCGAGCAATATAGTTAGCAGTCGCAACCACGCCGTGACCATTATTTTTCTTAGGATCTCCGCCAATTAAAACTGCCTTGTTTCTAATTGCGGGATTATCTCTCATCTCAACAGAAGCATAAAAGGCATCCATATCAATGTGGATTATTTTCCGACTGGTATTGTTTTTAGGCAATAAATCCATTAACGGTAAATCCAGTGTTCGCTATCTTTTTCAAAAATGTGGTTGCTTGACTCGGTTCCAAATTGGCCACTTGGATATCGTTCAAGCTGCTTGAGGTCTTTGTTTTCTTCTTGCCAAGCATCTTCAACTGCATCAACAAACTTCCAATATTGCTTTAATTCTGACCAGTGCGTGAAGTTAGTTCGATCAGCTACAAAAACATCATGTAGTAATCTTTCATAACCATCTGGAACTTGTGCCATTTCTTCCTTAGAAAACTTGTAAGTGAGGTTCTCTCTTCTTAAGCCTTCACTAGTGATCTTCTTACCATTAATTGTGAAGAAAATCTCACTCGTTGGATCGATAATAATAGAAATATTATTTGAATGCGCATTGCCATACAAATTATTCAGATGATGAAGAACAATATCAATTCTAGAAACCTTGTCCTTCATCTTCTTACCAGTTCTAAAATAAATTGGAACACCCGCAACTGGTCCCTTCTTGAAATTAACCTCACCAGCAACAAAAGTTTCCACCTTAGAATCAGGAGCAACTTGATCAGCCTTTAAGTACTCCACTTCATCATTGCTTGCTAGGTACTGACCACGTGAAAAGTGTTTTTTAACCATTTCTGGTGTTGGAATTACTAAACTATCTAATAATTCTTGCTTTGCTTGGTGAATATGATCAGAATCTAATCCCTCAGGTTCTGGCATTGCTAAAAGAGTGATGATTTGGAAAATATGATTTTGAACCATATCACGCAACGCACCTGAAGTTTCATAATAACCCCCACGAGTTCCAACACCCAAACTTTCTGCAAGAGTAACCTGCATATTAGCAATGTAATTCTTGCACCAAATATTCTTAACGATTGGGTTAGCCATACGAAGTGGCATAATATTTTGAATCATTTCTTTGCCAAGATAATGGTCAATTCGATATACTGAATCTTCATCGAAACTTTCGCTAATTTCTTGATTTAATTTTTCAGCTGAAGCTAAATCATGACCAAACGGTTTTTCGATAACTAGACGGTTAAAACCAGTTCCAATTAGCTTTTGATCATTGATGTGGATTGCAATTGTACCAAAAAATCTTGGAGCCATTGCCATGTAAAAGATACGGTTGCCTTCTGCATGATATTTTTCATCAAGTTTAGTAGCTAGCTCTTTTAAAGCAATATAGTGACCAACATCAGTTACATCATGGGATTGGTAATAAAAGTGAGAAGCAAATTCTCTAGCAGTTTTTTCATCAAAATTATCATTAGATTCTTTAACAGCTTCAATTACTTGTTCTTGTAAGTATTCATGGCTCCAAGGTCTTCTTGCTGTGCCAATTACGGCAAAATGATCATGGATTAGGCCTTTTTGGTATAGGTTATATAAGGCTGGATAAAGCTTACGGTGAGCTAAGTCGCCTGAACCACCAAAAATAATCATAATAACTGGAATATTTTTCATACTAACTACCTACCTAATAAAAAGTAACTTTACCAATTCATATTTTACAATACTAATCTTATCAGTGGAAAAATAAAAACGTCCTTTCGGACGTTTAACAGAATTTTTATTCAATTTATTTATTTTCTTCTGAATTAGAATCAGTTTTTTCTTCAGCTTTTGTACTTTCATCTGCTATTTTTTCTTCTGATTCAACTTTTTCTTCTTTTGCTTCGTTAGCTTCTACATCTTTTGCAGGAGTTGCAGCAGTTGGAAGCACACGACGGATTGCCATTCTTTCAAAGGTTAAGAAGATTCCATCTGCATCAATAACAACAGTCTTATCTGCATCATTGATTGAATCAACCTTTCCGTGAAGACCATCAACCATAATTACTTGATCGCCCTTCTTAAGCTCAGACATCATCTTCATACGTTCTTGTTGTTGCTTCTTTTGTGGCTTAATCATTGAAAAATAGAAAAAGACAAAAATTGCGATAAAAGCAATGATCATAAAAATATTATTCATACCAGCAGCACTTTGTGCTAAGAAAAATGTATTCAAAGTATTACACCTCATTATTTTTATTAATTAACTTTCAAGTAATAATTATACCGTATTTTTAGCTTAACTAAAAACTCACTTTTCATTTTTTGGTGGATAACCTAATTGCAGATATGCTTTTTGCGTAACGCTTCTCCCTCTAGGAGTTCGAGTAATAAAACCTTTTTGCAGTAAGTACGGTTCATATACTTCTTCAATTGTATCTGTATCTTCCCCTACATTAGCTGCAATTGTCTTAATCCCAACTGGACCTCCGCCATAATTTTCAATCATCATTCTTAAAAGCTTCCGGTCCGTCTGGTCTAGTCCTTCATCGTCAACTTCTAATAAATGAAGTGAGTGCTTAGTTGTTACTAACGAAATAGCTTCTTCACCCTTTACTTCTGCAAAGTCACGTACTCGTTTAAGCAGACGGTTAGCCACACGCGGCGTACCACGGGAACGACGAGCCAATTCAATTGCAGCTTCAGGATCAATCTTAGTATTAAAGACCATACTTGATCGTTGAATAATCTTTTCTAAGTCTTCAACTGAATAATACTGCATATGTTCAATAATCCCAAACCGATCTCTTAAAGGCGCTGACAATTGTCCGGCTCTAGTCGTTGCTCCAATCAAGGTAAATGGTGGCAGCGGCACGTGAACTGCGTGCGTTGTTTGACCTTCTCCAACAACAATATCGATATAGAAATCTTCCATTGCTGAATAGAGAACTTCTTCCACAGGTTTAGCTAAACGGTGGATCTCATCAATGAATAAGACATCCCCCGGATTCAATTCTGAAAGTAGCGCTACTAAGTCTCCAGCCTTTTCAATTGCTGGACCTGACGTACTCTTTAAGTGGACGCCCATTTCATTTGCAATTACAAAAGCTAAAGTCGTTTTACCCAAGCCAGGAGGTCCATAAAGTAAAACATGATCTAAGGCTTCATCACGTTGTTTAGCTGCCTTAATATAGATCTTCATTTCACTTTTAACCTTGTCTTGACCAATGTATTGTGCCAGATATTGCGGACGAAGGGATAACTCTACAGCTTCATCCTCGTCACTACTTTCAGCTCCTATAACTCGTTCTTCATCATTCACATTTTTCACTTCCCTATCTATAATTTAATTACTTATTTTTTCAATAATAAGGCAAGTGCCTCTTTCACATAACCATCAGCAGTATTTTCAGGTAACTTTGCTAGTTTTGGCATAATCTTATCGACTTCTTTTTGGGTATAACCAAGGGCAACTAAGGCAAGCAGAGCATCTTGTAAACTTGGCGAAATATCAACAGTAGGAGTCGCCTTTTTAACGTAATTACCTAATTTTCCTTTTAGGTCCAAAACAATCTGTGAAGCCGTCTTCTTTCCTACCCCTGGGAAGCGAGTTAAGTATTTTACTTCACCATTTTGTATTGCGCTGGCTAAAGAATCGGTATCTTCAGCCGCCATAATCGCTACAGCAGATTTAGGTCCAATTCCTGAAACACTCAAAAGTTTCAAGAATAGTTCCTTATCTTCTAATGATAGGAAGCCATACAAAGTAATTCCAGTATCACGCACAACTTGTTCTACATAAATAGTTGCAGGTTGATTCTCTTGGTAACTATAAGGAGTTGGGCAGAGAATCTTATATCCTACGCCATTTACATCTAGGACCACATATGCTGGATCAATTTTTGCTACTATTCCTTTGAGATATTCAAACATTTTACCTACTCATCTTTTTTAAACATTTTATTTAAGTCATTTTGGCCTAATTGAACAATAATAATTTTACCTTCAAAGTCTTGGTAAGGATCACTACTTGTACTCAACTTTTTCAATAAGTCCTGTGCTTCAGCTGGATTAAGCGTTCTACGCCTTATTTTTTGGTGTCTGGATATTTCACCAGCAACTTGCGCTTTAAGCTTAACCAAGTCATTAGCGCCTTGATTTAAGTAGAGATCTACGATCATCCGAACATTTTTTTCTATATTAGGTTGAAGCCAAATCGGATAAGTTCTTAAAATCAAACTATTTTGTCCAAAATCTTCTAAAAATAGACCAAACTCTTTTAAATTTTCTAAACTTTCTTTCAATTTTAGATAGTCTACATTACTAAAATCTAAAATTAAGGGACTAAGCAGGCCTTGTTGAGAAATATTTTCGCTAGTTAAATCCTGCAAAATCTTGTCATACGCCAGTCTCTTTTCAGCAGTAACTTGATCAACCAGATATAGATCCTCATCATGACGAGCAATTAGATATGATTTAGTTGCTCCTAAATAAGTTAATTGCGGCAAACTATTTGCTAGAATCTCATCTCCTGATGAAATTACGCTCCCGTCCTTCTGCTCTTCTTTTTCCGCATCAAATGGATCAAGTTGCACTTGTTTAGCTACATTTTCGTCCCAACTCGCAGTAATAACATACTTATCGTCATTTCTTACCTTATCAAGACTAACAAATTCAGCTGCTGTTTCATGAACTTCATTACTTTCATCAGCTTCAACCTGCGGTGTAAATTCAATCGGTCGAGCGGTGTTTACGACATCTTGATTTAGATTAAACTTCAATTGATCAATGTTAGTTGCCTTCTTTGGTGTCAATAAGTTATCAAGACCAGATTCAATTTGTGGGGTCTTTTCTAACGCTTCTGAAATACTCGTTGTTAACAAGCGTTCTAGTTCTTGTTCTTTTGATAAGCGCACTTCTTGCTTAGTTGGGTGCACATTTACATCAACTAACAAGGGATCAAGTTCAATCTTAACTACCGCAATCGGATAACGACGCGGTCTTAACTTGCTACCATAACCCGCAATAATTGCTTGGGTTAAACGATAATTTTTAATATAGCGTCCATTTAATAGCAATGATATAAAATTACGATTTGATCGAGTAGTATTTGGGTCCGAAATTAAACCCGTAATTTTAAAGTCTGGACTACTGTTCTTTAAGACGTCCATCTTTTCAGCAAGCTGACGACCATAGATATTAGCAATATCTTGTCTAAGATCGTTACGTCCGTTAGTTTTAAGCAAAATTTTTCCGTTATTCGTCAGGGTAAAAGCAACATCAGGATGACCCAATGCAAGGCGGTTAACAATATCGACAATTTTTAAAATTTCAGTTCGCTCAGACCTCAAATATTTAAGCCGAGCTGGAGTATTAAAGAAAAGATCCGAAACCGAAATTTTTGTTCCTTTAGGAGAAGCAGCATCTTCTTGTAGTTTTTTTTCACTACCTGAAAAAACTGCACGGACTCCTCCTAAGTTATCGCTACTTGTTACTACTTCAACATGGGAAACAGCTGCAATTGAAGCTAAGGCTTCCCCGCGAAATCCAAGAGTTGAAATATTGAATAAATCGCGTTCAGTCGCAATCTTACTAGTTGCATGACGAGTAAAAGCTAGATCAATTTGATCTTTAGCAATTCCGCTTCCATTATCTTGGACTGTAACTTGCTTTAAGCCAGCGTCTATAAAATCAATTCGAATTCTAGTGCTACCAGCGTCAAGCGAATTTTCACATAGTTCTTTTACAACACTTGCCGGTCTTTCAATAACTTCACCAGCTGCAATCTGATTAGTTAATTCAGGCGAAAGTTCATGAATTTTACTCATGATTCTCAGTCCTTATCTTTCAATTCCTGCTGCCACTGCGCTACCAGTTCCATTACTTGAAGTGGAGTCTTATCAGCAAGATATACATTTTGAATATCATCTAACACATCTTTTTCATCATCTGAAATTGCTGGAGCACCTTCACTTTCTTCAGGTACAAATAAATCAAGTTGTTCACTAGCTGGTTGAAGTTCTCCTGCACCTTGTTTTTCTAATCGTTTAAGCATTGTAGTTGCTTCACGCAAAACCTTGTGTGGCAATCCTGCTAATTGAGCAACATGAATACCATACGATTGATCAGCAGGTCCTGGAAGAATCTTGTGTAAGAAAATTAACTTTCCATTTTCTTCAGTAGCGCCAACATGAATGTTCTTTAGATGTTTTAAAGTCTGATCAAGATCAGTCAATTCATGGTAGTGAGTCGCAAAGAGAGTTTTAGCACCAACTTTATCATGCAGATACTTCACAATTGCGCCAGCTAACGCCATTCCATCATAAGTAGCTGTACCTCGTCCAATTTCATCAAATAATACTAAAGAACGCTTAGTTGCATGCTGCAAAGCATCGTTTGCTTCACTCATTTCTACCATAAAAGTACTCTGACCTGAAATTAAATCATCAGCCGCACCAATACGAGTGAAAATTTGATCAAAAATCGGCAAAGTCGCACTATCTGCTGGTACAAAACAACCAATCTGCGCCATAATTGCGATCAATGCCATTTG
The DNA here is from genome assembly GCF_001436695.1 of Lactobacillus taiwanensis DSM 21401. Classification (GTDB taxonomy): domain Bacteria; phylum Bacillota; class Bacilli; order Lactobacillales; family Lactobacillaceae; genus Lactobacillus; species Lactobacillus taiwanensis. The sequence continues at coordinate 76,111 of NZ_AYZG01000007.1, read as the reverse complement.
ACGCATATAAGTAGACTTACCGGACATGTTTGGACCAGTAATCAAGAAAATATCAGTATCTTGATCCATCTTAATATCATTTGGAATATAACTACCAGCAGCCATGACTTGTTCAACTACAGGGTGGCGACCGTTAACCACATTAATTTCTTGTTTATCTGTCGCAAAGCTAGGACGCACGTAGTTATTTTGTTCACTTACAGTCGCAAAGTTAGTTAAAACGTCTAAACTTGCAATTTGCTTGGCTAACTTCTGCAAGGCTGGAATATACTTTTTAACATCTTCCCTTAGTTTTACAAATAAGTCGTACTCTAAACCAGTGGACTTAGCTTCAGCTTCTAAAATCAATGATTCATGTTCTTTTAAGTCAGGCGTGATATAACGTTCTGCATTAGTTAATGTTTGCTTTCTAGTATAGCGATCAGTTGGCACCTTATCTTTATTTGAATTTGTAACTTCAATATAGTAACCAAAGACCTTGTTATAGCCAACCTTTAAGTTATTAATTCCCGTCACTTCACGTTCATGGCTTTCCATTTCGGAAAGCCATTTTTTACCATTATTCATGGCATCACGATAGCGGTCTAATTGATCCGAAACATCCTCTCTAATTAAACCACCTTCTGTAGTTGAAAGTGGTGGATTATCCACAATCGTGTTAACAATTAAATCATGGATTCCCTTTAGTGGATCAATTTGCTGGGCAAAATTTTGTAGATGTGGATTATTTGTTTCAAGTAAAGAATCCAAAATATTAGGAATCGCAGCTAAAGAATGCGCTAATTGCAACATTTCACGTGCATTAACCGATCCAAAGGCAATTCGGCCTGTTAATCTTTCTAAGTCATACACACCCTTTAAGCTGTCGATAACTTTTTCACGGGTAAAATAGTCATCAAGTAGTGCTTGAACCATTTCCTGCCGGCGTGTAATTTCAGAAACTGATAAAAGTGGACGTTCAATCCAAGACTTAAGAAGTCTACCTCCCATAGCTGTGCTAGTCTTATCTAAGAGCCAGAATAAAGACCCCATCTTCTTAGCAGTCTTAGCTGATTTGATTAATTCTAAGTTTGTTTGCACAGTATGAGACATTTGCAAATATTGCGTCGGCTCATAGCTTTGAGCTACCTGCAAGTGGGCTAAGCTGCGCTTTTGCGTTGAGAGCAAGTAGGCTACTAATTGCTTAGTTGCCTTAATTTCTGCATGATCAGTTAAGTTTTGCGCTACATAAGAAATTTCTGCATGCTCACCTTCTACTTCAACTGGTTCAGAAACAGTAATGTTAGCCTTTTTTAAAAAGTCCTTGTTTGCCTCTGTTAAGTGTCCGTTATATACAACTTCTCTTGTCTGAAGCGACAATAACTCGTTTGCTACTCCTTCAAAGTCAGTTAGATGAGTGGAAAAAGTTTCCCCAGTGGATAAGTCACTGTAGGCTAAACCAAAGCCAGAATTTGTAGAAATAACAGAAGTTAAATAGTTACTATCTTTTGCTTGGTCAGGACGTTCCTGCATCATAGTACCTGGCGTAATTAACTGAATAATTCCCCGCTTGACCATTCCTTTAGCTTTTCTTGGATCTTCAAGTTGTTCGCAAAGTGCTACTTTATATCCCTTTTCTACTAAAGTATTAACGTAAGTATCCACAGCTAAATGAGGCACGCCTGCCATTGGAATTGGATTTTTAGTTTTATTTGAACGATGAGTTAGGGTTAATTCCAGAATTTGTGCACCTTTGATTGCATCATCTTCAAATAATTCATAGAAGTCACCCACACGATAAAACAAAAACGCATCGGGATATTGTTCCTTAATTTCGTAATATTGCTTCATCATTGGTGTCGTATCTTTTTTTGCCATTCGTTACCAAATATCCTTTCTTCCAAAAACCTATGTTCTATTATAACTTATCAAGCACAAAAATACTTCACAGCCTCTAACTGTGAAGTGTTGAAACGCAATTAAATTTTAATCCAATTTTTCAAAATATTCTTGTTGAATTTTATAAAGTTGATAATATAAACCTTTATTTTGAATTAATTGCTTATGATTTCCCTCTTCTACAAGGTGAGCAGAGTCCAGAACATATATATAATCACTATTTTTTGTCATACTCATTCTATGAGAAATGAATAATGTTGTATGACCTGAGGTAATTTTCTCCATATGTTCAAACATCTCAGCTTCTTTTATTGGGTCAAGAGCTGCTGTTGGCTCATCTAATATATAAATCAAACTATTACGATAAACTGCACGACTTATTCCTAATGCTTGCTTCTCTCCTCCAGAAAAATTTATTCCTTCTTTATTTAATTGAGTCGTTAGAGGAGTATCAATTCCTTTTTTTAAAGATAATACTTTTCTATCTAATCTTACTTTTCTTAAACTATGAATTATTTTATTTGTATTCTTATTTGTCCCTAAAGATATGTTATCAGCAACGCTTCCAGCAAAAATAAAGATATTCTGAGGTACACTAGAGAACATCTTACGATATAGGTTAATATCAAACTTATCAATGTTAATACCATTTAATGTGATATAACCAGAAGTCGGTGTAATTAACCTTAGTAACAACTTAACAAGAGTTGTCTTTCCACTTCCATTTTTACCAACAAGAGCAACTCTCTTTTTACTATTTAAAATAAGATTGATATTCTTTAGGGCAAAGTTTTTACTATTAGGGTAACGATAGCTTACATTATGAAACTCAATTTCTATATTATTTTCATTAATATCTTGAATTGGCCCTTTTTTCTTATTTTTATTCCCCATATTCATAAATTCAAAATATTGATGAATCACATTCAAAGAGGCTCTACTATTTCCAATAGTATTAAATAGATTACTTAAATCATAGATTAATAATTCCAGGGTTCCTACACTAGCTACAATCATACCTATTCCTAATCCCTTATTTATGATTATTAAACCTAAGATAATATAAAGAATACCAATTACCGTGTTAATTAAAAGTATGGGAATACTATTCAGATTGGCTACTTTTATTTGATACTGCTTATCCTTTTCTACTCCTTCTAATACCTCTTTTCTAGCTTTTTTGAAAAAAACTTGATCTGGATCAAATATCCACAACATTTTTTTTACACTAATATCTTTAAATGCTTGCTCAAAATAATAGGTTAAAAGTTGATTAAAACCGATATTATAGCTAAAAAAATCACTCATTATTTGTCCCATCTTTTTTCCTGATTTAAAGGAGATAAAGAGAGGGCAAACTATTAATAATATTACTATGCCTACCAAAGCAACTTGATTAGCTACACTGATATTTCCTTGTGTTAATAAAATCGTCACTAATATTCCTCCAGATAAGAGTAACGTTGTCATAAAATCAACCACATCATTAACCACATTTTGTACAAAACTCTGAAAACCCCCAACAAACTCCAATCCTGATTTAACATTATTAAATAAATTTCTAAATTTAGGATCTTCAAAAGTCTCGTAATCTACTTCAACTAAATGATTTGCCATATTAGTTCTTGCTCGTAAATTTATTAGTCTTATCTGTTTCTCAGCGTAATTGTCTAAAATTTTATGTAATATTGAAATAATTATAATAAGAATAATAAACGAAATTGTGATATAAATTATATTCGCATTATTCTGACTGCTATTAACTAACAAATTAATTTCTATTCCTACAAATATCACATTAATAAATTGTAAAAAACTAGACATAACAGCATTACTGATCTGTACAGCTATAATATGTGGATATAATTCATTAATTCTAGGGAGTAGTGTAACAAATTCTTTTATTTTCTTTTTCATAGTCCCTCTCCCTCTTGATAATATTTTGATTGACTCTGATAAAGCTTCTGATAGTCATTTGAACTTTTTATTAATTCATCGTGAGTTCCATAAGCCACAATTTTTCCTGCATCTAATAGGCAAATCTTATCAGATAAGGAAATAGAAGCTAATCGATGTGAAATAAAGATGACTGTCTTCTTATTTGCTAACTCTTCAATAGTTTTATACAGTTCATTTTCTCTAATGGCATCCAGCGAAGCAGAGGGTTCATCGAGAATATAAGCATTTGCATTCTTATAAAGCATTCGAGCTAACATTAATGTTTCTATCTCTCCACCCGATAATTCAATTCCACTAGGATTAATATATTTAGTTAACACCGTCTCACCAGTTAATGTATTTCCTAATATCTTAGATAATTCTGTCTTTCTATAAATATCTTTTAATTTATCTGTTTGAATTCTCCTCCCAACAGTAATATTGTTAGTAATTGTTGTGGCAAGTACAATATTTTCTTGAAACATTGTAGAAAATCTCGCTCTTCTTTTGGCACTGTTTTCCACCTTACCATTAATTAAAATTTTCCCCACAGTAGGTTTTAAATACCCCATTAATAAGAGCATTAAAGTAGATTTTCCAGCACCATTTTTCCCAATAAGTGCTAAATGTTCTCCACTTTCAATCTTTAAATTAAAATCCTCGATGATATACTGGCAAGAATTAGAATATTTAAATGAAACATGAGAAAACTCAATAGAAATTGGGTTTAAAGAAAGTGTTTCTTCAATTTTTTTATTACTATTAATATATTTGTCACTCTGATCAATATATTTTCTTCCAATTGTCAAGTCAGCATTAGCTGATAGAAAAAGTCGAGAGTTTTTCCATAGATTAGTCACTAGAAGTTCAATATTTGCACAGAGAGTAAAATAAAATGTAAAACTTTCAATACTGATTCTTGACTTTATAGCCATCCAAATTAATAAACCATACACGACTACCATACGAATCAAGGTTAAAGTTTGTAGAGAAAGTGTATTTATTAATCTTTTCTTCAATATTTGATTTTCTACTTTCTCAATTTTCCTCGCGCTATTAGAAATTTTTTCTTTCATCGTAGATACATAATTATATAATCGAATTGTTTGACTGGCTTCATCGGAAAAAGCAATTCGATTGTAGTAATTATTTTTTAAATATAAATCCTCTACCTTTTGGTTCAAATAGTTACGATCTTTCGTATATTTTCTCATCAAGAATAATGCACTAAGTACCGTAATACTTACTATTGTAGGAAAAATCCAAGAAAGATGTGAAATCAGAAATGTAATTACTACTAAGCTTACTCCACTACTTAAACAAGCAATTAACTCTGGAAAAAACATTGCTACTCCACTATTATCATCATCAAAACCATAATGAATACTTGTTTGACGCATTGCTTGTCTTTCTTCATCTAAACTAAGCTCGTATGGCTCCAATAAAAAAGCTTGTGCATCTCTAGCTGTAATATTCATTCTTAAATATACATTTTCCCAAAACATTTTGGTATGTAATCGATTATTCAACCAACTAATTAAGCCAATACTAAAACATAAAAGCAGTAAAAGTCCTAATCTTAAGTAAGAAACTGTATTAGAAAAAACATATACTACATAAGCAGAAATTATTGAAGTTAGAATAACAGTTCCTAAAGTATATAAAATAGTTAGTAGTGGCCAAATTATAAATTCATTTTTCTTCCCATTAGTAAACTTTATGAGCCAATTAATATTACTGATTATTTGTTTTAGCATTATTCAAACACCTTCTTTATAGCAAAAAAATTTTAGTCCAGCTTAATATTCTTTCATCAATCAGTGACATTAAAGACAAAAAACAGCCTGTAGCACCATTTAATAGGCCTAAATCTAAAAATTCTTTCTTATTCTCGTACTTTTTACCTCGAGAAACAAAATCATAATCTCTAAATCCGAATTCTCTACTACTGTCGTATTTATTTAATAATTCGATTGCTAAATTTCTTTTTATTAAATTCACATTAATTCTATTGTTATCCTTTAAATTGAGTAAAATTGACAACAAACCTGATATTCCATGGCAAAATGTTGGAGTTTCAAGCTCAGTATCTATTAAATCTATTGTATTAATTTTATTAAAGATATTACTAACTATCTTTTCTAAATAGGTATCATTTAATTGTTTTGCAACTTCTAGTAATCCATATGCTATTCCTGGTGTCCCATAACACCAGCTTTGCCTTCTTTTAAGACTATTTGGATTAATATTTTTTATATTGATTCTATCTTCCCATGGATTAATTAATTTTTGTTTTCCTTCCTTTTTTGTAATATAAATCTTTATGTAGATTTCAGAAATCTGCTTTAGACTTCTTTCTACTTTTAATCTGTGACATTTATCTAAATATTCATTCTTACTGGCTTGAACTAATACCAACATAATTCCACCTATACCATGGGCTACTCCTAAATTTATGATTGTCTTTGTTAACACAGAATCTAAACAGTCGCATAAATACCTTACACATTTTCTAATTAAAAATTTATTATTTGAAAACAGCAGTAATGTTAATAGATTAGCAGACAATCCATTAATGAAGTCATAGTCTAAAGACTTTATAGTACCTTTTTTTATTTTCCTATTAATAATTTCCAGCCTTAATCTGACTAAATCTTCATAATTATTTTGTAATTCTGTCAAATTAATATTAACTTTACCAATTTTATTAACTACCTTTAAAGCTAGCAATACTCCAGTCAGTCCATATGCAAATGATAAAATCACTCTTTTTTGTTTCTTTAATGATGAAACAAGATAGTTTAAATATTTTTTTATTAGAGGGGTCGCAATCTGGGAATTTGTAAAAAGATTGTAATATGATAAGAAAATCAATATTGATGGATAGTTATCAAAATAATAACCTTTAAGCATTTCCTCTCCCTTATCATTTATATACATAACATTTGAATAAGAATTTAGGTCTTTATAAAAGTTATCTACTATATGTCTGATTATTTTTTCATTTATTTCCATCATATTTTCTTTTATTGCAAAATCCCTTCATTATTTTATAAGTGATATATTCAATTTTTAATTCATCTTTTCTCTCCAATAACATCCTATTAAAATGCAAATGAATAAGAGAAACACAAATAGATTTTTTATAATTTTTATCAATATTTTGTATCATTGCTGATTTCTGTTCTTTATTTTGCATTAGCTCAAATAACTTTTTAATAGACTTAAATTCATCAGAATAAATGATTTTTCTAGAAATTTTATTTGCTATTTTTCCATAGGATCTCTTGTTTTCTTTTGTGTCAAAATACGATAATATTTCCTTCATTTCATCATAAGAATTTATACCAACATGAAACAACAGTTTACATATCAACAGAGCATGATTTAAATACGACGTATTCATGTTTTCAGCGAAGCGTAGGCACATACTACTATCAAAACTAAAAATATTTTCTATCGAATAGAATAAATTTTCTCCACCATATCTTTCTATCTCTCTTTCATAAGTACTCAAGCTATACTTACTTATGTAATTAGCTTGAACAGCTTTTTTCAGTTCATTCTCTATACTATTTCTAATAGCTGTATATCTTGATAGATCCTTTATATGGAATCTGATTCTAAGATGTGGTTCAGGAATTAAATAATATATATAGAAGAATTCATCTATCGCATTTATTTCTTTTAATCTTGTTATTAAGGGTGTAATTATCTTTTTTAATACATCCTTAAATAAGATTCTTGGAGTATAGATCTGATAGTATAACCATTTATCGTTATTATTGGGTACCACAATACGATTGCATTTGTTAAGATAAGAAATCGAAAATAATTTTTGTTGTGTGCTTTTTAATTTCTTAAATGAAAATACATATTCTGTGGGAGACGCACTATTCGAAGATATATCTTCAATAAGACTTATTCTCTTATTTTTATGTAATTTACTTAGCAGTTCTTCTATATCATTATTTTTTCTCAAATCAAATTGTAGCTTTACATCGTTTTCTAAATAAAATACTTTATATGGACAATTCCAATTACATAAATACTTGCGTAATTTTGAAATTTGTATATCCCGATTCTGTGCGTCAGAAATAATGTCACTAGTTATTTCCCAGCGGGCAGGATTCAATATAATATGTTTATACGTAAATCGAGGAATTCTTGGGAAAGAGACATTATTAATGTAATTTAATAAAGAAAAATTATTTATTTTGTTTAAATACGATACTTCAATTAAAAATCTTAAGATAGGAGAATAAGCATCATATCTCTTAAAATTAATCATAGAAGTTATTCTAAAAGAAACTTGCTTTTGATTTTTCACATTAATAAATGCGAATTTCATAACATTTTGATCATTACTATAAGCACACACTGCAATTTCATCAAGATTTAATTTATTTTTTTGAGAATCACTAAATCCTACTACTAGACTAGACTGATCAAAACTGTTTTCTTTATTATCTAAATTCGATAATTTTTTATTAAACAAAGATTCGTAAATTTCTATTTCTGATGTCTTTTCTTTTTGATTTTCAAATACATAATTAAATCTACCCCATACATTTTTAGGCGAGTTAAATCCTGTATTAGGATTTATGGCCAAATAATAATTTTTATTTCTAAAAATAGGAGTGGTAAAAAGATCATAACCTAATGGAAATATCTTATGATCTTTACGTTTAATTTTTTTATCCACTTCATTAGTTATGTCAATTATTAATTTATTATTATGTATATCTTTTAAAATTTTTTCGTCTATAATGTTTTGAATTTTATTATCTAAATCTGATCCTTCTGGCAATTTAAAAATAGAATATGGGTTTCCTAAACCTCTAATAGGATCAAAAACTGTTTTTAATGGTACAGCAACATTTATTCCATATTTTTCAACAAATTGATTTAAATAGCTTTTTATAGTAGTGTTATATTTTTGTCCCGTGGCTGTTTTTTCAAAAAATTCGTTACTCTCTTCAGCAGCTTCATAATATTTACTCTCTATTTTCCAACTATTCTTGAAAAATAAATCTACAAAAATTGGATTAGATACCTGTACTATTTCATTCATAAGTTTATTAAGTATCTCTAAAGTTTTTATTCCTTCTCCAATGGGAATCCTCTCATAGCTGCTAAACAAACTCTTAATTTCCATTAATTTTTTTTGATCAAAAATTAGAGCCTTATTATTCCATTTTATTAATTTATTAAAATATTCTATTGAATTATTATTTAAAGGATCTAAAGATGTAGTCAAAATCTTCTTTTTTATAAGCTCAGATATAAATTGCAAAATATTTTCTTTGGAATAATTAGATGCAGGTAACACGCTACGAAGAGAATAAAAAAGAGTTTCAATATCAATAAAATGTTGGGTTAATTTTTTTATTTTTAATAGTATTTCCGTATTAGCAATAGATATTGTTTCATTATTTCTATATAAAAATAAACGAACAGACGATATAATTAATGCATTCCATTGAACTTGTACTTTGCTAATATTATTTAAGCTTGCTAACAGTTTATCTCTAATCAGCATTAGCCATTCCATAGTTGGATAAACCCTTTTATATTTTTGATTTTCTAAGTTAGTTGTTTTTTCACGTTCTCCTATTCCAACAGCAGTGAATATTCCATATGGTGTTGCTCGAGAATTTATTCTTTTAGAATAATCTCTTAATGAATTTACAACTTTTAATTTTGATTTAGAATTTAAGTTACTATAGTTACAGATCGATTTATACAACGATGGACTTGATATTAAAATCGCTTCTAAAAAAGTTTTATCAATTTTAATTTGATTATTTTTAATATTGAAATGAATATTAATATCATTATTTGAAATTCTTACTTGGACACTATTTAAAACTTTATTATTCATAATACACAAAAGGCCTCTACCAAAAAGCAGAGACCTCCTCCAAAATAAATACGCTAATGACTAACCTTGTAACTTTGAAGGACCATTACAACAACCTGTAGATGTAACTCCATTAGCTTCTAAAATAACCTCTAAATTATCTGCTAAATCAAATTTTTCTACATCTAAATTTAATTCTTTCATAACTTAAACTCCTATCTTTTTCAATTCATTAATTAGACTTAGGTAAAACTGGTAATGTAACTATAATCATCAGTCGCTCTCCTTTCTAATTAATAATTAATTAAACTATAATATTTTTTCAACTATATTTGTTAAAATTTGCAAATTTGCAAATTTTATTTTGGTAAGTTCATTATGAATTTCTCATAACCTGAGAAAGATAACACTTTTAGCAACTCATTAGCTTTTTCTCTATCATTTGTAAATAATGCTTCAAAATATTGGCCAAGTAACTTATAGATTAATAAATCTGGAATAGCTGACATATTATAAAGAAGCAATAAGACTTGACTCAATTGAGTTCTATCATTGTCTTTATAACTTCTTCCTAAATAATTAATACAGATAGAACCGATTCTTCTCTGTCTTTCAAAAGAATATTGATTTATTGTGTTTCCATATCTTTTCACAATTTTCTTAATATACATATTCAACCGATCCATATTAAAAATCATCATTGAACTTCCAAATAATTGTAGAAAAACCTTATCTGTTGTCCAATCTTCAGCTTCATCTAGTTTTTTTGAAAATTTTTCTATTATTTTTGGATCAAGATCATCAAGATTATTTTCTAAAGTTTTTTCCATCAAAGTAGCGTCTAATAATAAAGTAGTAAGACCATCATTTTTCTTAGACTCTTCTTTAATTTGCTTTATCTTATTAAGATCCCGTTCATAAAATGCAACAGCCAATTCATTTAATTTTTTATCATCTAGTTCCTTATTGTCTTTTTGATCATTTGGATTTAATAAATTAGTAATATTGATATGATTCAACTGTACTATTTTAAAAAATTCACTCGTCCTTAAGTCTTGCTCTCCACTTTCTACGCGTGAATACTGGGAAACGGAAATTATCCCACCTAGAAATTCTTTCTGTGTTAAGTGTCTCTTTTTACGTTCTCGATATAAAAATTTGCCTATCTCGATTCTTTCCATTATTTCCACCGTATTTTTCCTATTTCTTTATTTACCAATAATTTTAAGTCAATTAGAATTGATCTTTACTTTATTTTTATATGAATTATATAAAAAAATTCTCCATGCTGCTTGCATGAAGAATTTAATTACTTATTTCAAAATTGAATCTTACAGATATGCATTTTTCTGTAAGTCGTACATTTCTTTATATTTTGGATTAGTATGCAACAAATTAGTATGCGTATCAAACCCGCTAATTTTTCCACTATCTAAAAATAATACTTTATCAGCAAACCTCACTGCTGACAATCGGTGAGTAACAAAGAAAATTGTCTTTTTATCATTTTCTTTCAAAAAGCGTTGATAAATTTCTGATTCACTTTTTGCATCTAAGGCTGCCGTTGGTTCATCTAAAAATTCAATCTTACCATCAGCATATAAGTCTCGTGCTAAAGCTACTTTTTGCCATTGACCGCCCGACAAATCAGTTCCATTTTCAAAATCCTTAGCCAGCATCGTATTCAGATTAAGATGATCATTAACTAATAAATCACCCAATCCAGCTGCTTTAAGAACATTATTTACCCTATCTTTATTGAATGAATATCCGGTAATCACGTTTTCTTTAAGAGTTAATTTAAAGCGAGAAAAGTCTTGAAAAGTAGCTGATAAATTTTTATGTAAGTCAAAGATATTAATGTCTTTTAAATCATAGTTATCAACAGAAATTTTTCCATTAGTCGGGTCATAAAAACGCATTAATAATTTTACCAAAGTAGACTTTCCCGACCCATTTTCTCCAACAATTGCAACTTTTTCTCCACTTTTAACTGAGAAACTAACATTGTGCAAAATCTCAGTATCAGAAAATGGATATGTAAAAGACAGATTCTTAACATTAATATCATTAAAATCATCGGGGAAACTTTGCGTACCATTCTTAAAGTCATCTTGATATCCAAGAAAATTAAAGTATTTTTCAATCCATAATAATGAATCGTATAACAAACTACTGTCTTCTACTACTCGAGCCATACTGGTAGAAATATAGCCAATTACTGAAACAAACATCAATAAGACGCCAACTTCTAATGCACCTGTTCTTACTGAATTAGTAAACCAATAAAAACCATAGCCAAACACTCCGACAGTTAATACAACAAACAGTGAACTAGTCGTAAGTTGCTTTCTACGAATTTGATTAACATCTTTTTTAGTTTGTTCAAATAAGCTTATATATTTTTCGATGATCTTTGGAAACATGTTGAAAAGTCTAACTTCTTTAGCATCCCTGCGATCTAACAACAAACTACTATAGTAATGTAGATATCTCGCATTCTTGCTTCTTTCAACCATTGTTTCAAATGACTGCTGCTGAATACGGTAGTAAGAAATACTCTGTGGCACCATTACAATTAATAAGAGCAATGCCAGCCACTAATTGTATCGTGCTAGATAGATTAGCATAAAAGCTAGCGTTAGAAACGATTGCAAAACTGATACACCAAAAACAATTAAATTAACTGGACGCCAGCTTGCATCATCTCTGAGCATTTGTAAATCATCAAAATATTTGCTGTCATCAAAAATACTGATTGATTGCAAATCTTCAGATTTTTTCATCAAGCTAATATTGATGAAGCCTGTTAACTTATCTGTTAGAACTCCTTGAACCATCGTCGAAAGGGATGGTAAAAATTGTTGAAACGCAGTAGCTACAATCCATACAATGATCATTTCCATAAAAGGTGAATGATTAGTAACTTGATCAATTACCTTTTGCCCTGCTGCCACAGCAAGTAGAGGAATTACAGCTTGAAGTGGCGCAAGTAATAAGACACACGTGGCAACTAAAGGGGCCGATTTGAAGAACAGACGATAAGTTCTAGTTAATTCGTTGAAGTATTGGTTTAATTTTTGTAAATGTTTCATTTTGTCCTCCTTGATGAACGGATTCAACAAAATGAATTGTAACTATTCTCCGCTCATCTATTATTTATTGTTTTGTAAATTTTGATGAGCATTTAATACTACTGTCGGCATAATTTAATCCTCCTTATTTAAATATTTTATTAAATTATACTATAATAAAATGTGTTTTTTATTAAAAAGATTAATTAATCCAAAATTTATTATTTGAAGAATTAGTTACTTTTTTTAGTATAATATTTTTTCCAATAGTAAATAGACAACACAGTAAAAATAGCTACACCGATTAATAAGATGTATTTTCCTTGTATTACCAAATACAGACAAAATAAAGTTACATAAGTACATACTAACGCTTCGTATAAAATTGGAATTCTTGGTCGAATAATATAATAGAGAATAAAACTCACGATTATTGATAGTATTATAAGATAAAATTGAAATTGGTTATTCATACGTAACTCATTCCATTATTGTAAAATATGAAAACTATATGTCATGTTCCAATTCAAATCCATATAAATCTGATTATGAAAATGATTATATTTACAGACAATTATTTTTTATATTTATCATTTTACTCACATTTTTAGTGCAAAATAAAAAGTGTCTAAATTGACACCCTTAAAATTTCAGAAATTTTATTCATATTATTGTTAGTAAAAAAGTCTAGGATATCCTGTATTTTTTTCTCATCGCCTTGAAAATATGCTCGATAAAAATTTTTCATTATTTTTCCAAAGCAGTTTAATGGTTTTACTGATAAATTATCTAATAAAATGAATATATCTTCTACTAAGTCTAAATTTTGTGATGATGATCGAATCAATAGGGACAGATAATTAACCATTATTGAAGAAACTAAAATTTGCATCTCTCGTGGAAAGTTTTCAATATTAATATATTTTTTCAAAAGAGATGTTACTATTGGTTTCATTTCTTGATCTGACCATAAAGGAAGACTGATTGAGAATAAACTAAGATTTTCTTTATTCCAATTTTCTGCTTTGAAAATTAGAGATTTAACATGTTTTTTTATTTCATTAGGTAAGGTATCTATACTTCCCTTTAAATTTGCCTTATTCAGAATAATCATCGATTTTAAAAGATCTTTAGTATAGTTATCTGTTTTAATATTTGGTATTTCTAATTCTAATTCTTTAACCTTATTCAAGTCTTGATCATAGTATGCCCGGCTTAACTGCTCTCCCCAATATTCTTTATCAATTCTATTATCCTTAACCCCGCATTTTGTCAGAAATTCACTAATATCAATGTCATGCATCTCTAAAATCTTAATTAAATCACTGGCATTAATCTCATGAATTCCTCGTTCAATTTTAGAATAATACGATTTTGTCAGAATAGGATACGCCATCTCAGTTTGAGATAATCCTAGATTTTTTCTAGTTTCTTTTAAAGCTTCGCCAATAGTCATCCCTGTCATCTTCTTTCTTAATGAAAAATCACAGTTTAATTTTTTATTAAGATATTATACTCTACTATACAAAAACACTCCATGATCATCAAAAATCATGGAGTGTTTTATCAATCTATTAAATTAGTAAACGTAATTAGTTTCTAAATTACATTCCCATACCCATACCTGGGTTTGGAGCTACAGGAGCTTGGTTCTTGTCATCTTCTGGAGTGTCAGCAACAACAGCTTCAGTAGTTAATAACAAGGCAGCAATTGAAGCAGCATTTTGAAGTGCTGAACGAGTTACCTTAGTTGGGTCGATGATACCAGCCTTAACCATGTTTTCCCATTTATTAGTTGCAGCATTGTAGCCAACTTCTGGATCTTCATGTTCTAAGTGATCTAAAATAACAGCACCATCTTTACCAGCGTTTTCAGCAATTTGACGTACAGGAGCGCCTAAAGCTTTCATAACAATCTTAACACCAGTTTCTGCGTCTTCGCTGTCACCCTTAACAGTGCCTTGGATGGACTTCATAACATCAACTAATGCAGTACCACCACCAGCAACGTAACCTTCTTCAACAGCAGCACGGGTTGCGTTCAAAGCGTCTTCGATTCTGTACTTTCTTTCCTTTAATTCAGTTTCAGTAGCAGCACCAACCTTGATGACAGCAACACCACCAGCAAGTTTAGCAAGACGTTCTTGTAACTTTTCACGGTCAAAGTCTGAAGTAGTGTCAGCAATTTGCTTCTTGATTTGGTCTACACGTTCTGCAATAGCTTCCTTAGAACCAGCACCTTCAACAATCGTAGTTGAATCCTTAGTTACAGTAACCTTGCCAGCCTTACCTAATTGATCAATCTTAGTGTCCTTTAATTCAAGACCTAGGTCTGAAGAAATTACAGTACCACCAGTTAAGATAGCAATATCTTCAAGCATTGCCTTACGACGGTCACCAAAGCCAGGAGCCTTAACAGCAACAACGTTGAAAGTACCACGGATCTTGTTCAAAACAAGAGTTGGAAGAGCTTCACCATCAACATCATCAGCAATGATTAATAAGCTCTTACCTTGTTGAACGATTTCTTGTAATAATGGCAAGATATCTTGAATGTTAGAAATCTTCTTGTCAGTAATCAAAATGTAAGGATTGTCTAAGTCTGCTTCCATCTTGTCGTTGTCAGTTACCATGTATTGTGATAAGTAACCACGATCGAATTGCATACCTTCAACTACTGAAAGTTCAGTATCAATACCCTTTGACTCTTCAATAGTAATAACACCATCGTGACCAACTTTTTCCATTGCGTCAGCGATTAAGTTACCAACTTCAGTTGAAGCTGATGAAACAGAAGCAACTTGAGCAATTTCGTCCTTAGTACTTACCTTGTGACTAATCTTGTGTAATTCGTCAACAGCTGCCTTAGTAGCAGTTTCAATACCGCGACGAATACCAACAGGGTTTGCACCAGCAGTAACATTCTTCATACCTTCACGAACAATTGCTTGAGTTAAAACAGTAGCAGTAGTAGTACCGTCACCAGCAATGTCGTTAGTCTTTTGTGCAGCTTCAGAAACAAGCTTTGCACCCATGTTTTCAAAATGGTTTTCTAATTCAATACTCTTAGCGATAGTAACACCATCGTTAGTAATGTCAGGAGCACCATAGCTCTTTTCCAAAACAACATTTCTACCTTTAGGTCCTAAAGTTGTCTTAACAGTGTCTGCTAATTTATCAACACCTTTTAATAATGAGTGTCTTGCATTTTCAGAAAATTTAATCTCTTTAGCCATATTATATGCCACCTTTTATTTCAAATTTTATTACTTAACGACAGCTAATAAGTCGCTTTCACGAAGAACTAAGTACTTTTCGCCTTCGTACTTCAAGTTAGTGCCAGAGTATTTATCAAAAAATACAGTTTCACCTTTTGCAACTGACATAGGAATTAAGTCGCCATTTGCGTTGCGCTTACCATTTCCTACGGCAATAATTTCGCCCATTTGAGGCTTTTCTTTAGCGTTAGAAGCCAGGACAATGCCTCCAACTTTTTCTTCTTCTTCGTCTTTTACTTTAACGATCACGCGATCACCGATTGGTTGTAACACGTTAGTCCCTCCTGTACATAATTTAAATCTATAATTATATTACTTAGCACTCATATATCATAAGTGCTAACTTACAATTACGATAGTACATTGTTTATAAAAGAAAAGCAAGTATTTAGACACAAAAATTAGCACTTTTTTACCTAGAGTGCTAAAAAAGTGCTAATTTACTTGGATATTTATTTAAAATTTCAATATGGATTGTCTTGTTCTAGTTCTAAACTCTCTTAATAGTAAGATCTCCCATGTTAGCACGACCTTGAAGTACTAATGTTGGCCCTTCTGCTGGTTGATCACCCTCAATAGTAAAATCACCAAATTTATGTTCAAGTTGATTATCAACTCGCCAAGAAGTTGGAATATAAATATTTATATCTCCCATCGACATATTGATATTAGCAACTACTTCATCCCCAGCAGGCTTAGCTGAATCAAGATATACATTAACATCTCCCATTGAAACATTCACAGTCACCGTTTCTAAGTGTTGCGAATGAATGTAACGCGAAGTAGAAGACATCTTTTCACTAATTACGATATTGTCACCATTGTCTGAACTAGATGTATCAGAGAATACGTGCTCAGCCTTAAATTTATGTGGAGCCTTCAAGTCTGACCAATTAGCATTAACTTTTTCACCATTAATAATCACAGTCGGTCTCCAGCTTTTCTTGAAAATTAATCTCAAACCTCCCCAGATTAAAAATGCTGCTAAAAGTACTGTCCAAGGAACAATACGCTCAATGTGTAGAGGTTTTGCATAAATAATTAATAGGAATGCAATTGAAAAAATACTGCCTCCTAAACTTTTATTAACTAATGATGTAATCAAAGTTGCTCCAAATACAACTGTCCAAAAAATTGCCCAAAAACCTAATTCTAGTGGCATCAAGTGGAGCTGATCTAAAACTAAAAATGCAGCTGCCGCAAGTAAACCTAGCCCCCAAAGAACTCTTCCAAAACTTGCCTTTCTCATGATAATGCCCTTCTCTCTTTTAATCTCTCATTTAAATCTCGGTAATATCTTCTTGAAACATAGACAGTTTTATATGAATCATGAAACTTAATCTGACAATTAGAGATCGATTTAGTAACAGCATAAATCTGATCTAAATTTAATATCGTCGATTTCGATACTCGCATGAACTGCCCACTTAATAAGTTTTCTAGTTCGTATAATTTATACTTAACAAAATATGCATTCCTAGTCGTATGCGCCATTACCTGCCTAGCGTCTGTTTCAAAAAAGAGAATATCGTTAATACTTAAATAATAGGAAGTATTGTCCATCATCCCTTCAATTTGATCAGGATGTTCTGAATCAGTTTGAAGTTGATGATAAATTCTTTCTACCTCAGGCGTTAAACTTTTAGCATGGATCGTTATTTCTGTCTCTTGCTGATCTGGATCAAGCTCAAGCTTAACTTTCACAATTCTCACTTCCTTGTTTCGTTCTTGATATTTATATTAAACATGGATATAAGATTAAAATCTAGTGAAATTGACTAAGCGGTTAATTTAAAGTTCCAAGCGGTCAAAAAAAGCATGAAACTAAAGATGTGGGGGAAAAAATTAGTTCATACTTCTTTTAATTTTTAGCTTAATAAATTAATATTCTCGATAAGCTGGAGCCTGGTATTCTTTCATAAACTGCAAAATTTTATCAAAATCAGTTTCAAAATAAATTGCATCTAAATAAATATCTTCTAAAAAGTCGTCTTTATTCATCCGCTTGAGTAATTTATCTAAATTATCATAGAAACTATCATAATTATAGAAAGCCACCGGCTTAGCATTATCACCAATTGCTGTCCAAGAAATAGCTTGACTGATCTCTTCCAAAGTACCAATACTGCCCGGAAGAGCCACCATCCCATCAGCTAACTCCATCATGACGTCTTTTCTTTTATTCATATTTTCAACTACGCGAAAATCTTGTACTTTCTCATAAGCTGCTCCGCGGTCTTTTAATTCTTCAGTAATAATGCCATGGACAATGCCGCCATTTTCTAAAACACCGTCTGCAACTGCCCGCATTAAACCATATTTACCTCCGCCATAGACTAATTCGATCTGATGTTCTGCCATTTTCTTACCAAATTCATAAGCTGTCTTAGCATACTCTGATCGGTTGCCTGTTCGCGCTCCACAATAAACTGCAATCTTTTTAATCATTTTATCTACCTTATTTCTAAAAATTCTATGCGCATTTATCTTAAAATTATTTTCTCTCTGATTACAAATAAAAGTGCATAAAAAATGCACAAGCCTACATGAACTTGTGCAAAACTACTATAATATAGTAGATTATTTTTTGTTCTTATCTTTATCAGAGTCTAAAAAATAAATCAAAGTTTGAAGTTCAGTTGCTAAATCCACATTCTGAACTCTTACGCTAGATGGAGCAGATAAACGAAGCGGCGTAAAGTTCATAATTCCTTTAATTCCGGCATCAAACATTTCATTGGCAGTCTTTTGTGCTGCTGTTTGTGGTACACAAAGGATCGCAATCGTAATTTGTTGTTCACGAAGCTGTTTCTTCATTTCACTCATATCATAAACTGGCACACCTGACATAATTGTTCCAGTAATTTCAGGATTAATGTCAAAAGCAGCGCTAATTCTGATATTATTAGTACGCTTGAAGTTATAATTCAAAAGCGCATGTCCCATATTACCAACACCAACTAAGGCAACGTTAGTTAAAGTATCTTGGTTCAAAATCTTTTTAAAGAAATTAAGCAAGTTCTTAACATCATAGCCATAGCCACGCTTACCCAAAGCACCAAAGTAAGAAAAATCACGACGAATCGAAGCACTGTCAACTTGAACTGCTTCAGCAAGTTCAGTTGAAGAAACCTTTTCTTTTCCTTCATCATTTAAAAAGATCAAATAGCGATAATACAGCGGCAAGCGTCTGGCAGTAGCCTTAGGAATCTTAATTTCATCCATTAAGAGGCCTCTTTCTTTTATAAAATACGAATGTGAAATATTTACTAATCAAACTAATAATAGGCATTCTTTAAGGATAAATCAAGAAACAATTTTCACAAAGGTCATATTTTCATAAAATTTAAAAGATTCACTATGTTAAAATAAGCACTAGGAGAAAAATAATTATGATTATTGCACAAGCTCAAGACCTCGAACAACGTTTTGGAGGCAATACTATCTTCAGTAACATTTCTTTCTCAGTTCCTGACAATGCCAGAATCGGTCTTGTCGGACCTAATGGAGCTGGGAAGACTACCTTATTAAAGATCATGACTGGTCAACAAGAACCAACTAGTGGTCAATTTACTATTAATAAGGGATTGAAAGTCGGCTACATCGCCCAGGAAAATGGTCTCGATGAAGAAAAAACAATCTGGGATGAAATGCTTACTGTTTTTAATGATTTAATTGAAAAAAATAAAAAGATCACCAAAATGCAGGAGCAAATTGCCGACCATCCCGAAGATGAAGAATTGCTCAAGCGTTATGATCAATTAGCCTACGACTTTGAACAAGAAGGCGGCTTTACCTACCAAGCTGAAATTAAAAGTATTCTTAACGGATTCAATTTCAAAGAAAATACTTGGAATAAAGTAATTGGCACCCTTTCTGGCGGTGAAAAGACGAGACTTGCTTTTGTTAAATTGCTTTTGCAAAAGCCACCAGTATTATTACTTGACGAGCCTACTAACTACCTTGACTTAGACACTTTAGATTGGTTAGAAGCATTCTTGAAAAACTATCAAGGCGCAATTATTACTGTTTCCCACGACCAGTACTTCTTAGATCACTTAGCTAATCAAATTTTCGAATTAAACTTCGGTAAATTAACTACTTTCAAGGGTAATTACAGCCAATACGTTAAAGAACGTGAATTGATGGATAGCCAGCAAGAAGCTGCTTATGAAAAGCAACAAGAAAAGATCAAAAAGGAAGAAGAGTTTATTCAAAAAAACCTAGTTCGTGCTTCTACTACTAAACGTGCTCAAAGTAGACGTAAGGTTTTAGACAAGATGGAGCGAATTAAGCCACCTAAGCATAAACAAAAAGTTCGTATTAACTTCACTAGCGAACGTCCTTCTGGAAAAGAAGTACTGATCGCTAAGGATCTGACTATCGGCTATCCTGATAAAGTAATGGTTTCTGATATCGACTTCCAAGTTAATAAGAATGACCGCGTTGCTATTATCGGCCCTAACGGAATTGGTAAGTCTACCTTGCTCAAGACCATTATGAAAAAACTTGAACCAAAAGATGGCTCAATTAAATATGGCGCAAGCTTAGATATTGGTTATTATGATCAGGAGCTCCAAAGTTTAGATCCTTCAAAGACTGTTCTTGATACAATTTGGGATCGTCACAAGACAATGCCTGAAAAAGATGTCCGCTCTATTTTGGCTTCCTTCTTATTCACTGCCGAAGATATCGATAAGACTGTTGGTCAATTATCTGGTGGTCAAAAGGCTCGACTTACTCTAACTGTTTTGTCTCTTGAAAAAGACAATTTCTTATTAATGGACGAACCTACCAACCACTTAGATATTGAAGCTAAAGAAGTGCTTGAAGAAGCTTTAGATAATTACGACGGCACCCTGCTCTTTGTTTCTCACGACCGTTACTTTATTAATGAGTTAGCTAACAAGATTATCTCAGTTCGCGATGGTCACGCTAAGATCTACAATGGTAATTATTCTTACTACTTAGATGAAAAAGCTAAACAAGCTGCTGCCGTTCAAGAAGCAAAAGCTGAACAAACTGAAAGTACTACTAGTGCTAATCAAAATCAGGGTAAACTTTCCTATCAAGAGCAAAAGGCTCGTGATTCACAAAAACGTAAGTTAGAACGCGCTGTTAGTGATGCAGAAGCTAGAATTGAAAAATTAGAAAATGAAGAACAAGAGATTCAAACTGAAATGGCTAATCCAGATATTGCTGCTTCTTTTGAAAAGCTTGGACCTCTTCAAGAAAAATTATCTGCTGTTCAAGAGCAACTAGATCAAGCAAATACTGACTGGGAAAATGCTTTAGAGGCACTAGATGAATTTGAATAATTTTTGACCATCCGATGAGGGATGGTTTTTTATTATTTTAAAAATTTTCGGCTAATTTTAAATTCATGTTAAAATAGTACCTGTCAAAATGAATTGACGGGAGAAGAAAAATGAAATTTAGAAAAAAGATGTTAACTCTTGCCGCAATTGGAACGGCACTTTTAGCAGTTGGATGCTCTAAGACTCAAACTAAGGAGTCTAGTAGCAAAATTCCGACTAAGATTACCAAGAATACTACGGTAACTTTTTGGTATTCATTAACCGGTTCTTCTGAAAAAGCCCTCAAGAAGATGACTGCGGACTTTGAAAAAGAAAATCCAAAAATCAAGATCAAGCTTGAAAGCCAAGGCGGTAATTATGCGGATCTTCAGTCTAAGCTTTCCTCAACAATGCAATCACCTGATAATTTGCCGACTATCACCCAGGCTTATCCAGGATGGTTGTATAATGCCGCTAAGCAAAAAATGCTAGTTGACCTCACTCCTTATGTTAAAAATGATGACCTTGGCTGGGGCTCCTATGCTAAAAGTAATATTAAGCAAGCACTTTGGAACGGCGCAAAAATTAACAATACTCAATACGGAGTCCCATTCAATAAGTCAGTTGAAGTACTTTTCTATAATAAGACTTTACTAGATCAATATAATCTCAAAGTTCCGCAAACAATGGGCGAGCTTAAGTCTGCTTCTGAAAAGATCTATCAAAAGAGTGACCATCAAGTAACTGGGGCTGGTTTTGATGCTTTAAACAATTACTATATGTTGGGGATGAAGGAAAAAGGCATCAACTTTACTAAGAAGATTAACTTTTCTGGTAAAGATTCAAAAGAAGTAATTGACTACTACGCTGATGGGGTTCGTAAGGGCTACTTCATGCAAGCTGGTACTGAAAAATATATGTCTACCCCATTTAATTCTGGTAAGGTAGCAATGTTTATCGGTTCAACTGCTAATGAAGCATATCTAAAACAAGGCTTGAAGAAAGAATATCAATTTGGCATTGCCCCTCGTCCAAGCAAGGTTAATGCGCAACAAGGAACTGATATTTATATGTTTAACCAGGCTAGCGCTAGACAAAAGTCAGCTGCCTTCAAGTATCTAAAATTCTTGACCAGTAAGAAAGAACAATTCTACTGGACTAAAACTACCGGCTATATGCCAGTTAATACGCAAGTCCTAAACTCACAAGCTTACAAGTCACTTAATACAAGTAAAGTATCAGCAATCTTGGCTGAGACTACTAAAGACTTGTACTTCTTACCAGTAACTAAGAATGCCACACCTGCTTATGACCAAGTTCAAGCAAGTATGCAAGCAATCTTAGCTGATGCTAAAAAGAAGAAAAATATTAATCCAGCTATTCAGACTGCCAAGCAAAAATTTGATGCTAGCTGGAAACAATAATTAAACATAAAAAATATGCCTAATTAGATCTATCTTGGTCCAATCAGGCATATTTTTGTATACGGTTAATATTAATATCGCTAATGTCCATTTTTATTGTTTATTTTCCACCCCTTTAGGAACTAATTGCCAGTAAGTACCATCTTGACTTTGGTATGCTCCATTAGAAGCCTTTTTTAAATCAAAGGTTACTTTCCTTGTTTTAATTTTATAGCCATCTTTCAATCGCTCAGTTTTAACCCGTCCTAATTTCACCCATTCACCAGCTTGTGGTCGAGTATTTCCATTCTTCGAAAAGGCATTTAAAATATCTTTACTTAATTTTGATGGCTTGCTCTCTTCATTGCCACCTAAGCGTGTGGCAATATAAGCAGTATTTTTATCAAACATTAAATAAAAAGAATTACTTAACCGGTTATCTTCTTTTTCTAAAGTCATTAGACTTTGACCAACCCATTCCTCAGGAACCGTGGTCTGATTATGATAAAACCATGCTCCTCCACCAACGAAAAGCAATAATGCTACAAAAGTAGCCACAAATAGTTTTTTATTTTTCATAGCTCACTTTTCCTATCTAGAAATATTTACACAAATAATAAATTTATATTTATCATTTGTTGTTTATAATTATCACCGCTTTTTCAGTTTTTATTCATTATGTTGTGCTATACACAACTAAATTTGCCAATATTCCATACAATCTTTATATCTACATTTCATCAGCAATTTTTTTATTTGAGTTGCTTTTTCTGTATTCCCACTAAATAAATTAAAATATAACTCATGACAAATTCGATAAAGCAAAAAATGAGTAGTCGTTTCTAAGCTCGCTAAATAATCTAATGCAGCTTCAATATTATCTCCGTTTAATTTTTGCTTATAGCAATAACAAAGATAATTATTACAAATAATTGCTACTCTTTCCCTCATACTCTCAGAACAAGAATTCTTTTGATAATGTTTTAATAATTGACCAAGAAAATAGTCTACTTGCTCTAAAGAAAATATCTTCATACAATCAGAAAATAATTGTAATGCACCGATATTTTCCACCCAATTTTCATGTTCTGAAAATCTAGTAACTATTTTATTTTTAAAGGCTAAACTTAAGTCAGATAAGCTATTTTCTAAAGAAGCAATAGCAATTATTGTTCGATATTTAAAAAGTTGATGCTCTTTTAAATCTAGGATTTCATTTAAATAAATTCCTACTTTTTCCCTTTGATTGTTATTAAAAGCATGCAACATCTTTTGCTTCAATTCTTCAGCTTTTTTATCTTCAGACGTATAGTAATCATACTTAACTTTATTAAAAAAATCACTGATATCAATATGGTGTTTCAAAAGAATTCTAAATAAAGTATCAATTGAAGTACTTTCTAATCCACGCTCTATTTTTGAATAATGACCCTTGTTAATAATGCCCTTTATCATCTGTTCCTGAGTTAAGCCTAATTTTTGACGTTCTTCTTTTAACGCCTGTCCAATTTTCATAATCTCATCTCCTTATTTACTTTTATTTATTTTTTATTAATTTTATAACAAAAAAAGAATTCAGAAAACTGAATTCTTTATCTAGATGATTAATTTGACTCGTGTTAATTAGTTACTTTTGGTTGTTAATTCCTCTATATCTCTGGTTTAAAACTAATCCTAAGTTTCTGTCTAATTTTTTCAAAAGTGTGTTTCCTTCTATCCCTCACGCCTCACCAAATAATCATTAGCCTTATCCAAAATTGCTGACAAGTCTTCAGATCTAAACTCCTTAAAGTTTTGCTTTCTAATTCTTTCTTGAGTAGCGTGATAATTTAACCATTCAGAAGAAGCACTAGATAATTACGATGGAACCTTGCTTTTTGTTTCTCATGACCGTTACTTTATTAATGAGTTAGCTAATAAGATTATTTCAGTTCGTGATGGTCACGCTAAGATTTACAATGGTAATTATTCCTACTACTTAGATGAAAAAGCTAAACAAGCTGCGGCTGTTCAAGAAGCAAAAGCTGAACAAACTGAAAGTGCTACTAGTGCTAATCAAAATAAAGGTAAACTTTCCTATCAAGAACAAAAGGCACGCGATTCTCAAAAGAGAAAACTAGAACGTGCAGTTAGCGATGCCGAGGCTAAGATTGAAAAATTAGAAGCAGAAGAACAAGAAATCCAAACTGAAATGGAAAATCCAGATATTGCCGCTTCATTTGAAAAGCTTGGACCACTCCAAGAAAAATTATCCGCTGTTCAAGAGCAATTAGACCAGGCAAATACTGACTGGGAAAATGCCTTAGAAACCCTAGATGAATTTGAATAAAGTAAAAGATCAAGATTCTCAAAAAATAGAAAATCTTGATCTTTTTTCATGTTTATTTTTATTCTATTTCATTGTCAGAAACATTTTTTTGTTTTTTATCCTTTAAAATTAAGAAGTAGTAAACCGCACTTAATAATAATGCTGCTCCATAAATATATTGAGTCATTAATGAACCACTAACTTTAATAATCCATCCACCAACTAATGTACCAATCGGAATCATGGCTGACAGAATACTATCATTTATAGTTTCGACTCTGCCTAAAATTGATGAGGAAAAGCTAGTTTGAACTAAGGCCTCAAAATTGGTATTCATCATGGTAATCCACATTGAAGAAATCGCTGATGCAACCAATAATACCCAAATGTTAAGATAAATAGAAATGGGAACTAATACTCTAAAAATTCCTGCTCCTAAGAAACAAATTGCAATAAAAATTTGCATATCTTTCTTTCCGATTTTAAAACGTTGAACTAATAACGTACCCCCAATGCTTCCTAAAGAGGACGTAAATAACAGCGTTCCATATCCTAAAGCTGAATCACGAATATAGCTTTGAGCAAAATAAGGTAATCCCACCGAAAAGATACCATAAAAGAAATTAGTAAAGGCAATTGGCAAAATTAATTCCAATATATTTTTCTCTTTACGTAAAGTTTTCCAACCTAATGCCATATCTTTACGATAAGAACCAGTAAAGTATTCGTCCTCTTCTAAAAATTCTTTTGCAGCTAAATTTATTTTCAGACTTCCATAGAACTTAAGTGCAATTGCGAATACTATAGCAGATAAAACTACAGTAATCGGAATAGATGTTAAAGTTATAATTACTGTTACTCCAGCATCTAATAGCAAATCTAAAACCCTATATGTTAATTGAAAAATGCCGTTGAAACGAAGTAACTCTTTTTCTGACACAAATAAAGGCAACAATTTATATTCTGCTGGATAAATTATGGCTGAAAGAATAGTTGAGGCAATATATAAAGTTATTAAAATGATGCTGATGATTAAATTATCAATACGTAAGTATAGAATTAAAAATGTAATAACACTAATAGCAGCTTGAAGAAAAGTTGAACTTTCTAGAAGTTTTTTGATGGAAATTCGATCGATTAGTGGTCCAAATCCAAATGAAATCATATCAATTCCTGATGCTACTGCAAAAATTATTGATACGATAAAAGGCGAACGCGATACTTCTTTAAAGTGCCATAGTATAGCCATATAAAATAAACTATCAGCAATATTGGTAGATATTCTACCAAATAATAAATTATAAACATCTTTCTTTTTTGTTTGTTTTGTCATAGCTTTATCCTAAGAATCTTCTATTTCAAGTTCGTGTTGAAAGCTTTCTTTCCAGTTTTCTTCCCTTGGTAAAAATGGAAATCTACCACTAATTTATAATAATGGGTACTTCCCAGATCATGTTTTTCTTCTTTCTTAATTATTTGATATTAGTATTACACATATTTTTCAATTTCATATTTAAGTTTTGCTATGCGAAACTTAAATTACACTTTCCAACTTTTAACTCTGTTTTCATATCCCCATTTACATAGTGATTCCTTTATATCTATTGCCTCTTTTTTATTTCCGTTAAATAAGTTAGTATAAAAATTACAGCTAATATGATAAAAAAGAAAATGGATATTCTTAGGTAAATTCTTTAAATAATCTAAACACTTTTTTATATTATCTCCATTAACATCAGAATAATAACAATAATATAAATAGTTATTGCAAATAATTGCTACTCTTTCTATTTTTATTTCTGGATGATCATCTTTTTTTCTATAATAATTTAATAAATAATCTATATTATTATCTAATTGCGCTTGAGTAAATACAGACATACAATTAGCTAACAAACGTAATGAATCGATATTTTCCACCCAGTTGTTAAAATCGTTGAATTTTTTAACTATATTTTTTCTTGTATTTTCGCTTAATTGATCCAAATTCCCGTCAAAGGTAGCAACAGCGATGAGCGCACGATATTTAAAAATAAGATTTTCATCCAATTCAAGAATTTCTGCTAAACATTTCTTGACTGCTTCAGTATTTGAAGTATTAAAAGCATTCATCATCCTTTTTTCTAATAAGCCGGCTGTAACATCTTCTTTAGAAGTATATGTATCTTTTATACTTTCTAAAAATTCATCAACATCAATATGATGTGCAAACAGAATTTTAAACAAACTATCTGCTGAAATTCCTTCAATATTGCGCTCTATTTTAGAATAATGACTCTTTTGAATAACATTCTTCGTCATTTCTTCTTGAGTCAATCCTAAACTTTCTCTTTCTCTTTTTAATGCTTCTCCAATAGTCATTTTGATCCTCATCTCTAAAAATTTAATCAATTTTATCGCAAAAAAATTTTAAATCATTATATATAAATATTTTCCCACAAAGTAAAAGATCAAGATTCTCAAAAAATAGAAAATCTTGATCTTTTTTCATGTCTGCTTTTATTCAAATTCCTTACGAATCTGCTCACCTTGTTCGTCTAGTTCTGGTGCATCTTTTTGCAATCCATAAGAATTCCAAGTTCCATATTTAAGTGGTGAACCTAAAACTTCATTGCCATCAGGTAGCGTCTTAACCATCCCGCGCTCAATAATTTGATCAAGGCGTCTGGTCTTATCCACATTCAAAACTAAACCAGCTGGCACACCTGCTTCATGTAAGATCTTATCCCACTCAGCAGCAGTCTTAGTTTTAAGTACATCCTGCATTGCATTTTTAACTTTTTGCCAGTTTTTCTCACGCAAATCATTTGTCTTAAAATCTGCTTGATTAATCCATTCTTCATGCCCTAATGCATTAGATAATAATCCCCATAAATGATCATTTCCACAACAAATAGCAATTGGCTGATCTTGACAATCAAAAGTATCAAACGGATACATATCAGGATGACGATTGCCAATTCTGTGTGGTACTTCATGTGGCCCAAGAGCAATCATTAGGTCTTGCACCATTAAAGAGAAGGTAGAATCTAGCATCGAAACATCTACAGTTGTACCCTTTCCTGTTCGCTCTCTTGCTACTAAAGCAGTGGTAATCGCGCTATAGCCCATGATTCCTGCAACAACATCAGAAACTGAAGTTCCAACACGTGTTGGCTTACCGTTTGGTTCACCTGTAGCATCCATTAATCCAGATACTGCCTGAACAATGGTATCGTAAGCCGCCTGTTTAGACCATGGTCCGTATTGACCAAAACCAGAAATAGAAGCAAATATTAGCTTTGGATACTTTTTAACCATTTCTTCTGGATCAAATCCTAGGCGTGTCATTACACCTGGACGGAAGTTTTCTACAACTATATCAGCCTTAGCAATCATGTTTTCGACTAAAGCATGATCTTTTGGATCTTTCAAATCTAAAGCAATTGATTCTTTACCTGCATTACAGATTCTAAAGTATTCACTTGAACCATCTGCAATGTATGGTCCCATGTGGCGGGTATCATCCCCTGTTTTTCTTTCAATATGAATTACTCGTGCACCTGCGTCGGCAAGCATTCTTGTACAAGTTGGACCTGACAAGACATGGGTGAAGTCCACAACTAAGATTCCTGCTAGTGGATATGGCTTATCTTTATCTAAATGAGGATTATTTGCTTCTAACTTGGCATAATTTGGTTCTGACATTTTTATATACGCTTTCTTATTTTAATTGTATTCAAGTCTTATTTTAGATAAAAATGAGCAAAATAAAAAGCCGTTTGATATCGACGACTTTAATTTTAATTATCGTAAATCAGAATGAAATAATTCATTATGAGACCCTAGTCTAACCAATCGAAAGACTTTTTTATTTTTGTTTTTTGTATGAATAACAAGCAAATCAAGTTTCCCCTCAAATAAATGAAATTCAAAATATCCTACATAATTCAATTCCTCATTAGTTAAAAGATGTGGATCCTATTCTTCCGGTATTTCTCCAGTTTCTTGCATATATGAAGTTATTGTTTGAATTTCATCCCATAACTCAGGAACTTTCTTACTCCAACGATTTACATCCTGAATAAAAGTATCTTTGGCCTTTATTTCATACATTACTCTAATTCCTTTGCACGTTTTTTCATATAACTAATCAATTTATTAGTATCTTTAAAGGCTGGAGTATCGTCTTCAATTAAGCCCATATCTTTAGCTTCTGCCAGTAAAAGAGCTTTCTTAGTATCGTCTGTAAGCGTATTAGAATTGGTTACTGAAAAGGGAATTCCATTATGTCTAATAATTTGTTTAAAATACATTTTAATACTAGTAGACATGTCTAAACCGAGATTATCTAAAATTCTTTTAACTTCATCATGATCTTTAGAATCTGCACGATAACTATATGTATGTGCCATATTAATCACTCTCCTTTTCTAAAATTATACTACAATTTATATACGTTGTATTTAATTTTAACTAGATATAATCTTGCTTAAATTATAGAAAATCTCATCACACTGATTATTCTCAGAATCAATATCCATTTAAATAATCATTAGCCTTCTCCAGAATAAAGGATAAATCTTCAAAACTAAATTCCTTAAAGTTTTGCTCTCTGATTCTTTTTTGTGCATCTTCATAGTTTAGCCAAGCAGTCTGCCTAATTTCACTTTCTTGTCGTTTTATTTCCTGATGAGGATTGTATTTTGCTAAAAATAAAGTTACGGTCTTTTCAATTTCTGAAGTAACTTGATATGAATAGCTTTTACTAAAATCAAAATTAAATTCAGGCTTCAAACCTACTTCTTCAAAAATTTCTCGTTTTGCAGCTTCTTGCGCTGT
This sequence comes from Lactobacillus taiwanensis DSM 21401, assembly GCF_001436695.1. Taxonomy (GTDB): domain Bacteria; phylum Bacillota; class Bacilli; order Lactobacillales; family Lactobacillaceae; genus Lactobacillus; species Lactobacillus taiwanensis. The sequence continues at coordinate 46,251 of NZ_AYZG01000007.1, read as the reverse complement.
TTCTCCTGCTTCAAGATGTCCTTTTGAAAAAGCCCATGCACTTTTAAATTGCTTATAAGGCTGACTTTGAACTAATAGATATTGGATTTCATTATTTTGCTTACGCCAGATAATTGCGCCTGCTGAATGTTCATGTTTCATGATATTTTTCCTTTAATTACAACTCTTCTTTAAATCCATTCCTTGCCCATAACCAAAGGGCAGATTGAAAATCAATAGGTATATAATTGGTACCCTTTAGCGCTTCAATCCAAGCTTTTATTACATAATCCTGTACTTTTGTACTTTCTACTTCTTCATCTGTAATCAGCCCAAGTTTATGCGTAGCTCTAATAATATGACGATCTGCAGCAATATAAATTTGATCAGTATTAATCAAAGGTAGATTCGTATACTGATACATCACATATAGCCAGTAATTACACAATTTTTTACCAGACAGGTATAGAAAATCCTTTTTCCTCTCTACCTGCATATAATGACGAACTTTTTGAACATCATTGTCAAAATAAGCAAAAAAATCAGTTACTTTCCCATTGAAATTATTATCTAAAGTCTGACAAAATCTAATCCAAATTTGTGTCTGCTTATTTTTCTGCAAAGCCAAACTATATTTAGTTAAGGCTGCCTGTACTTCAATAAAATCTTTATTCATCACTTCTTGTGGATTAAATACAAAGCTAGTTTCATTATCTTCAAAAGTAGCCGTAGCACTTTTCCACAAGGTATTAGAATTTCGTTGATAATCTAAAGCAGTTGGCAATGTATAAAAAATAGCATTTTCTTCAGAATTAGGATCTAAATTTTGAGGACGTGTATCTTCTGGCACATTGCTTCCCCAGTACCCTGATTTATATATTTCAGTTAAATGCTCAAGTTTATTTAGTAGTTCTTGATTCATTAATATATTTTCCTCCCCAAAATAAAAAACGTTCTGTCAGACATAATTATATCTAACAAAACGTTTTAGTTTCTATCTTAGTCTAAACCGCACTTTTCAAAAATTTCATCAACATGCTTCAAGTGATAATGATAATCAAATGCATCATCTAAATCGTCTTCAGACAAGTAATTCATAACTTCACTATCTTCAATTAGCTTTCTAAATGAAGTTTGTTCTTGCCATGACTTATTAGCTAATTTTTGCACCATATCGTAAGCTTTTTCACGTGATAAGCCTGCTTCATCAATTAACTTTAAGAGCACACGTTGTGAATAAATCAAACCATAAGTACGATCCATGTTCTTAAGCATTGTCTCAGGGAAAACATCTAAGTTAGTCAAAATCCGGTTAAAGCGGTTTAGCATGTAATCTATTCCAATTGTTGCATCAGGTAAAATTACACGCTCAGCACTTGAATGAGAAATATCTCTCTCATGCCATAAAGCCACATCTTCATAAGCTGGCACCATAAAGCCGCGCATTACTCGAGCCATACCGCATAAGTTTTCTGATCCAATTGGATTATGCTTGTGAGGCATTGCAGAAGAGCCTTTTTGACCAGCTCTAAAGTGTTCTTCAACTTCATGAATTTCACTACGTTGCAAACCGCGAATTTCTGTTGCCCAATTTTCAATACTTGTAGCAATTAAAGCAATCGTAGCAATGTAGTATGCATGTAAGTCTCTTGGCAAAACCTGACTAGTAACTGGTTGCTGAGTTAAACCAAGCTGCTTTAAAACGCTAGTTTCAACTGCTGGTGGGACATTAGCAAAAGTACCAACAGCACCAGAAATCTTACCAGATTCAACATCTTTAGCAGCTACTTTAAAGCGTTCAATATCACGGTTAATCTCGGCATACCAGCGAGCAAGCTTCAAACCAAAAGTAGTTGGTTCTGCTTGAACACCGTGAGTGCGTCCCATTTCAACAGTGTATTTATATTTTCTAGCCTTATCTGCAATAGTCTCTTTTAAAGCCTCTAAGTCTTTCAAAATGATCTCATTAGCTTGCTTTAAGATATAACCTTGTGCAGTATCTACAACGTCGGTTGAAGTTAAGCCGAAGTGAACCCACTTCTTTTCTTCTCCTAAGCTTTCAGAAACTGTTCTAGTAAAAGCAACTACATCGTGGTGAGTAATAGCTTCTAATTCACTAACACGCTCTACTGTAAAAGAAGCATTGTCAGCAATCTTCTTAGCGTCTTCAGCAGGAACTTCACCCAGTTCTTCCCATGCATTAGTCGCCGCAATTTCAACTTTTAGCCAAGCATTATATTTATTTTCTAACGACCAAATTTTGCCCATTTCTGGACGAGTATAACGTTCAAGCATAAATTACATTTCCCATGGATTCTTCAAAACAATAGTTTGTTCACGATCTGGACCAACTGAAACAGTAACTAAAGGAACACCAACTAATTCAGAAACGCGGTTCAAGAATTTCTTAGCGTTTTCTGGCAAGTCTTCCCATGTCTTTACATTAGTAATATCTTCATCCCAAGCAGGTAGTTCTTCATAAACAGGCTTACATCTGTATAATTCTTTCAAACTTGCTGGGTAGTAGTCAATCTTCTTACCATCAAGTTCATAAGCGGTAGCAATCTTAATCTTCTCAAAACCAGAAAATACATCTAATAAGTTCAAACTTAAGGCATTGATACCAGCAACACGTTTTGCGTGACGAAGAGCTACTGAGTCAAACCAACCAACACGACGTGGACGACCAGTAACAGTACCATATTCATGAGCAGTTTCACGAATGCGATCGCCAACTTCATCTAATAATTCAGTTGGGAATGGACCTTCACCAACACGAGTAGTGTAAGCCTTGCAGACACCAATTACAGTATTTAAGCGGTTAGCACCCATTCCAATACCAGAAGCAATTCCGCCTGAAATAGTGTTTGAAGAAGTTACATATGGATAAGTTCCTTCATCAATATCAAGCATTACACCTTGCGCACCTTCGAATAAGACTTTTTCATCATTGTCTAAAGCTTCATTTACCACTACTGAAGTATCAGTAACGTATTTCTTCATCTTTTGACCATATTCAAGATACTTTTCAAAAATATCTTCAAACTTAAGTGCAGGCTTGTTATAAACCTTAGTGAATAAAGCATTCTTTTCAGCTAAATTAGTACGTAATTTTTCTTCAAAAGTATCTCTTTCAAGTAAATCACAAACGCGAATACCAATTCTTGAAGCCTTATCCATGTAACAAGGACCAATACCGTTCTTGGTAGTTCCGATCTTCTTGTCACCTTTAGCTTCTTCTTGATAAGTATCTTGCAAAATGTGGTATGGCATAATTACATGTGCTCGATTAGAAATCTTTAAGCCACTAATGTCGATACCTTCTTTTTCAAGGTTGTCTAATTCTCCGAACATTACTTCTGGATTGATAACTACACCATTACCAATTACAGCACCCTTCTTAGCAGCAAAAATTCCAGATGGAATTAGGCGCATCTTGAAAGTCTTGTCACCAATTTCAATTGTGTGGCCTGCATTGTTACCACCATTTGAACGTACAGCCATGGCTGCATCCTTACTTAAGAAATCAGTAATTTTACCCTTTCCTTCGTCGCCCCATTGACTACCTACAACTGCTATTGCTGTCATTTGATTTCACCTCATAAAAATCATTTTCTTAAAACCGAAGACTAGTTTAACAATCTAAGCTTCAATAGTCAATTATTTCCGAACGTTTTTAATAACTAATAAAATAAACATTCATTTTTGCTCTTGACTTTACCTAACAACCCCCGTATATTAACTCATGTAGTTTTAAAAAAGCATGAGGTATATTACATGAGCAATTACTTTAGTATGGAAGCCTTCGATTATGATGATATTCAACTTGTACCGAATAAATGCATCATTAAAAGCCGTAAGGAAGCTGACACTAGTGTTAAATTTGGAAGCCGGACATTTAAAATTCCTGTCGTTCCAGCAAACATGGAAAGCGTTATTGATGAAGATCTAGCTATTTGGCTAGCAGAAAATGGGTATTATTATGTAATGCACCGTTTTTATCCAGAAAAACGAGCTGATTTTATTAAAACGATGCATGATAAAGGTTTATTTGCCTCAATTTCAGTTGGAATTAAAGATAGCGAATATGACTTTATTGACTACTTAGCTAAAGAAAAGATTATTCCTGAATATATTACAATCGACGTAGCTCACGGCCATTCAGATTATGTAATTAAGATGATTAAATACATTAAAGATAAGTTGCCTGATACATTTTTAACAGCTGGCAACATTGCAACTCCTGAAGCAGTTCGTGAATTAGAAAACGCTGGAGCTGATGCAACTAAAGTCGGCGTAGGCCCTGGTAGAGCATGTATTACTAAGTTAAAAACTGGCTTTGGTACCGGAGGCTGGCAATTAGCAGCACTTAGAATGTGTTCTAAAGCAGCCAGAAAGCCATTGATCGCTGACGGTGGTATTCGCCACAACGGTGACATTGCCAAGTCTGTTCGCTTTGGCGCTTCAATGGTAATGATTGGATCTCTATTTGCAGGACATGAAGAATCTCCTGGCAACTTAATTACAATTGATGGTAAGAGATATAAGCAATACTGGGGGTCAGCCTCCGAGGTTCAAAAAGGAGCTTACCGTAATGTTGAAGGAAAGCAAATGCTAGTTCCTTACCGTGGTTATATTAAGGATACCTTGCGTGAAATGCAGGAAGATTTACAATCTTCAATCTCCTATGCTGGTGGTAAAGATCTAAGTGCAATCCGTGTAGTAGATTATGTTATTGTAAAATCTTCTATTTTTGATGGCGATAAGTAAATCAATAACGATGTCAAACAGCTATCGTTATTTTTATTGGCTTAAATATTAATTGATGTAAACTAAACTTAATAAGTAATTTTTAGAAAGCTGGTGAAGAAATGATTAAAACTGCCAAGCAAGTCTTAGCTAAGCCGTTTACATCAAACTTTTTCTTTATTTTCTTACAAGGGATTATGATTGGAATGATAACGGGCCTAATTGTTGGTACCTTTCGATGGATTATTGACCACACAATGAAATTTCTCTTTTTCATTTATCCTTTAATGCGTCAAAAGCCAATCTACTTAATTCCGTATGTTATTGCTACTTTATTAATTGTTTTTATCCTTGGTCAAGTCATTAAACCAGTGTTGAATAACATTACTGGTTCTGGTGTACCTCAAGTTGAAGCTGTAATGCTTAATGAAAACAAGATGAATTGGTGGAGCATTTTATGGCGAAAATATGTAGGTGGACTTCTTGCAATTTGTCCCGGTCTATTTTTAGGACGTGAAGGTCCTTGTATTCAAATGGGTGCAATGGTGGGGCAAGCTTTTGGTGAAAATCTTTTCCATGCCGATCCGGATGATCTTAAGCGCCTGCAAGGCTGCGGTATAGCGGCTGGCCTTAGTGCAGCTTTTTCGGCTCCTTTAGCTGGGGTTTTCTTTCTAGTAGAAGAAATAACCTTTAACTTTACACCCAAAGAAGTTTTGACGGCCCTAGCTGCCGCTATGTCTTCCGACTTAATGACACTATTCTTTTTTGGTACTCAGCCTTGCCTTTATCTTCCTTTAGAAAAATCCTTGCCACTTACCTCCTATTGGTTTGTTACTATTATGGGCGTGGCATTAGGCTTACTGGCTCATCTCTATCAATATTGTCTCTTAAGTCTGAAGCCAGTTTATTCAAAACTTACTAAGATACCTAAGATTTATCACAGTATCATCCCTTTACTCCTAGTAATTCCAATTGGTTTATGGAATGCAACTTTACTTGGCGGTTCTCATGATTTCATTTCTAGTCTTTTTGAACCGATTTTCATGAAAAATATCCAAACGGGGACTTTGAGTTTAATGTTACTTCCATTAATTTGGTTTATTGTTCGCTTTATCTTTTCTATGATCTCTTATGGTGCCTCTGTACCTGGTGGTATTTTTATGCCAATCTTAGTTCTAGGAGCACTTCTGGGCGTTATATTTGCAGTAATTATGATTCACTTTAATATTGCCCCTAAGCGTTGTTACGGCATTATAATTGTCACTTCTATGTGTGCTTACTTTGGTGCAATCGAAAAGGCTCCTTTTACAGCTTTAACGCTTTTAACAGAAATGGTTGGGTCAGTTGAGCAGATCTTCCCAATGCTGATTACTACTTTTATCGCTTACTTTGTGTTAGATCTCTTAGGTGGAAAACCAATTTACGCAGCTTTAAGAATTCAGATGAATTATCACAAGTTATCTAACTTACCTGAAGTCAAACATGCAGAAGAATAATTCATAAATATTTTCAAAACAAAAGGTGTTAATCATTCATCGCAATAAGCGAAGATGATCAACACCTTTTTATATAGGAAATAATGATTCTCCTACAAGTTAATTAAAATACTTAATGCTATGCCCCAAATGATGGCATAAACTACAGCTACCATTACTAAGTAAATAACTGCTCCCCAGAATGGGTCGTGAATCATCTTTTCCGTTCCCGGATCTGGGCAAACAACTAAAAGAAATGATCCCAATGCAAATAATGCATAGAAAATCCAAACTAAAACTTCTCCAAATCCAAGCAAGCCTGAGCTTAAACTCAAAATTAAGAAAAAGAATGCACAAATTGCAATCCAGAAGTTCCAGTTAGTTACTTGAGCAACCTTATTAACATACTGCCAGAAGCCACCTGTGTTACCAAACACGAATAAGTGACCAACCATGGAACAAAGAATTGTAATAAGCTGAACAACAAATAAAATTACTATTGCCCAGAAAGTTGCACCAGATCCATGGTGTACTAATGGCATGTCAAACAGGTTAGCAATATAATTACCTGCAACTGCTAAACCAATGAATAATACAATATCTTCACCTAATAAGGTAACAACTCCGTACCACTTCTCTGCAGGATTGTGACCTAAAGGATAGCGCCATGATTCTACTAACCAACGCCAATAAGTGTTAGGAGTTTCTTCCTGTGGAGATTGAGCTTCATCTTTCATACTAATTCCCTCCTCAAGACTATTTATCTTCCATATTTATTATAACAATAATTGCTATAAAACGGCAAAATAAGGGCTTGTGGGCATTTGATTGAAATAAGAAAACCCAAGCAACGAAGAAATTGCTTGGGTTTGATGAAATATTAATGTGTTAGTTATTTAAAACTAGAAAACAAAAACATTCTACAAAAAAGAGCCAAACATCCCTGTTCGACTCTCTTTATAACTACTACCTTCTATTTCAACATACTCTCTGCATATGGCAACTCAAGTGATGGATCTGCATTCAAATTCTCATCACTAAACTTACCAGCTTTGTACAAGTTATATGCTGCAGCACCAATCATTGCCGCATTGTCTCCGCAAAGCTTCAAGTCTGGTAAAATCATCTTTGGCTTAATATCAGCAGGCAACTTCTCAATTTCTTCTGCTAATCTATCGCGTAAGCCGTGATTCGCGGCGACACCGCCGCCCAAGATGAATGTCTTCGGCTTATATTCTTTGATCGCTCTAATTGTCTTGTGACTCAACACATCAACAACCGAAGCCTGAAAACTTGCAGCTAAATCGTACTTATCAAGCTTTTCATGAATTTGATCTGCATGATGGCAAGTGTTGATAAAGGCACTCTTTAATCCTGAGAATGAGAAATCATAATCATCATCTTCCATCATTGCTCGTGGGAAGTGGAAAGTATCCTTACCTTTATGTGCCCATTCATCAATGGTTTTACCAGCTGGATAATTAACTCCTAGCACACGACCGATCTTATCGTATGCTTCACCAGCCGCATCGTCTCTCGTATCGCCCACAATTTCAAAGTGGATAGGATCTTTCATCAAGACAATCTCAGTATGTCCACCAGAAACTTGCAAAGCTAGAGCTGGATATTCAATTTCATCCTTTAATTGAGCAGCCATAATATGGCCCATAATATGATCAACGCCAATCAACGGAATCCCAGTTGCCATTGAAGCAGCTTTTGCAGCACTAACCCCAATCAACAAGGCTCCAACTAGTCCTGGTCCATAGGTAACTGCAATTGCATCAATATCATCCCAAGTAGTGTTTGCCTCAGCTAAAGCTTCCTTAGTAATTTGAGTAATTACTTCAATATGGTGACGACTTGCAACTTCAGGTACTACTCCACCAAAACGTTGGTGACTTTTAATTTGCGTAGCTACAATCAAGCTTTCTATTTCACGGCCATTTTTAATGACTGCGGTAGAAGTTTCATCACATGAACTTTCAAATGCTAAAATTCGAATATCTTTTTTTGTCAATTTACTTCTTCCTGTTCTTTATCTGTTAATTTTTTAAGCATATTTACTGCATCAGCTTGTTCTGTAATATAGTAGTTTTTTCGAATAAAATTATCCTTAAACCCAAGTTTTCGATATAAGCTTTGAGCATTATAATTATCGCTTCGCACTTCTAAAGTCATCTGAACTGCATGATTTTTTCGCGCCATTTCAATCATTGTCCTGAGCAAAAATTCACCAATTCCTCTTCTTTGAAAGCTTGGCTTTACCGCAATATTAGTTATATGTCCCTCTTGCGCTTGCATTCTCATTCCAACAAAGCCAACTAGGGTTGACCTCTGATAAACTACTAAATATAAAGAATTGGCATGCTTTTTTAATTCACTCTTAAAAGAAAACCGACCCCAAGGAGTTCTGCCAAAATATACCTCTTGCTCTAATTTCAATAAGTCTGCAATATTTTCATCGCTAGCCTTCATAATCTGATAAGTTTCATTTTCTAACCTCAAAGCAAAAGGTGAAAAACTTAAGTCAATTTCTACTGGATGAAAAAATAAACTAAACTTCCTCAACATAGTCGCTATCTGAACCAAAAGCCTTTCCAGTCTTATTATGCCAATCAATTTCAGCTTGCGTACGTCTTAAATATTTTGGCACCATCTTATCAGGATCAACCGCTTCTTTATTAAGTGCTAACTTACCAATTTCACCAGCGTGAATTTGATTATCGCTTTCTGCTTGAACAAAATTATCTGAACCTAGTAATTCTGCAATCTCATCATGATGCTTATCAATGGAGCTTCCTACAAAGATAACTTGATCAGGTAAATTTAACTCTTTAACTTTGTTAATTAAATCATCTATATGATAATGACCATCCGGAACTAAGTTTTCTAGCTTACCATCTACTTTTCGATAAACTCCTGCAAAGAAATTCTTATTGCGAGCATCAAGTTCACTTACAATCACACCATCACTTACACCATTAGCTAAAGCAGCTAAAGTTGACACGCCTACTAAATCCTTATTCAAGATAGAAGCAAACATCTTAGCAGTTGTAATACCAATTCTCAATCCTGTATAAGAACCTGGACCTTCTGCGACAGCAAAGCGATCGATATCTTTTAGGGTAAGGTTATTTTCTCTCAATAATTCATTAATTAAAGGATCTAAATGTTCACTATGATTACGATGATCCTCTTCATTTTTTTCAAAAATTTTATCTCCATCATTTAGTGCTACGCTCAAATGATTGGTTGCAGTCGTGATACTTAATATTTTCATTTAAACTCTATCCTTAATACTTATCAAAATTACCTTTTTATTTTAACACGTTGTAGAGCATTTAAAATTACGTAAAGGAGGACAATTTGAATCCAAGGTACAATTAATTCCTTTAATATTCTTTGTAAAAATGCAGCTCTTAAATCTAACCCATATAATAGATGAATCCAATATGTATTCATTAATACATTAACAACTATTGTCACTAATAAAGTTGCAGCAATAATGCGCCACCATTTAATTGGTTTTTGATATAAAAAGATCGCATAAATCACAACCCCTACTATTGCTGAGAGAATAAATCCTGGGAAAAATCCACCCTCAACGCCAAAAACAGCTGATTTTAATAAATCACTTAGTACTGCACCAACTCCGCCCCAGAAAGGACCAAAATAATAAGCCAATAATGCACTTCCAATAAATCCCAATCCTACTTTTACTGTAGCTGGACCAAACGATATTTTTTGTAGCACAACATTCATTGCTACCAGTAATGCCAGAGTAACTAAGCCCTGCAAATCTATTTTCTTTATTCCTGTCTTCATCGGCATCCCTACCTTCCAAAAAAAGCACGACTTTACTAACAAGTCATGCCTCTAATTTTCTCTCCAAATAATCTCAGCTAAAGCAGAAGTTTCACCTTGATTAGAAATCAAATGATACGAAATAAGTCTTTCTGAATCAAGTTTTACCTCTGATAAAGCTTGAGCGCCATATTGTACTTCCTTCTTGAATGAAATATCAATACTCTTAATAGTATGAGAATTTAAAAACTCTCTAGGTAAGGTATCAATCATCCAATCAAAGTAAACACTATTAGTTAAATGATGGTTCGTATCTAAATCATAATATCTAACTGCATATGTCTTATTTGATTCATACTCCTTTTCTTTTAAAGGACGCAATCTCTTAAAGCGTGGCATATGCTTCAAATACGGATTTCCAAACTTTTCCATCATTTGACTATCTGCTTCAGTAATTTTTCGATTTTCCAAATCTAAAATTACCCACTGGCTTTTAGCATCTACTATCTTTTTGTTAGTAGAATCAATTATACCAAAATCTCTGTATTCAAAAAAGCGATTATAACCACTACCATTAGTTGTTACCGTAATTTTTTCGCCAGCTTTAGGTAAACGCTCAACATCAAGATGATATTCAACCACTACCCAGCCCAAGTTTTGCTTTAACAAATCCTTGATACCTGCTCCTCCTTGAGTTAATTGATCATTTGAAACTTGCATAAAATGTTCAATTAACTTAGGAAGTTGTATTCTTCCTGTTTCATCACAGTCACCATAAGTAACCTGATGTCCTTCTTTAAAAATCTTTTCCATTAACGCTCACCACGCAATTAATTTTGATGATATTTATCATAGAGTTCATTTTTTGATACTTTATTAGCTTTAGCAACTAACTTAATAGCATCTTTTTTACTTTCGCCAGCTTTAACTCGATCAGCCACTTGCTTAATCAATTCATCCCAGGAGAGTTGCTTTTCCTCTTCTTCATTTGGCGAAACTAAAACCACAAATTCACCACGTGGATCATTCTTAGTAAAATACTCATTAATCTCACTAATTGATCCTCTGATATATTCTTCATGAATTTTAGTTAACTCACGAGCTAAAGCAATCTTTCTATCTGGCTTGATTACTTCCGCTAAAGTTTTCAAAGTTTTCTTTAAACGGTGCGGTGCTTCATAAAAAATAGATGTAGCACGTGCTTGATCCATCATTTCAAAATATTTCTTTTGCTCGCTGCTCTTTCTAGGTAAAAAACCATAATAAGTAAATGGTTGTGCATCAAAACCAGACGCAATTAGAGCCGTCGCAAAAGCAGAAGGTCCTGGAAGAGATACTACTGGAATATCATTTTTAATACACTCTTGTACCAAAATATAACCAGGATCAGAAATAACTGGCATTCCAGCATCAGAAATTTCTGCAATTGTATTTCCCTCTTTAAGCAACTTAATCAACTCTGGTGCACGTTCTTTTGAATTATACTTATGAAAAGAGATCATCTTATTATGAACGCCAATTTTTTCAAGCAAAATACCACTGGTTCTTGTATCTTCAGCAGCAATATAGTCAGCCTCAGTCAGAATTCTCTTAGCTCTTAAAGTAATATCTTCTAAATTTCCAATTGGAGTAGGGACAAGATACAGACGTCCCTTATCTTTTTCATTAAAACTACTCTGCACTTGCATTATTTTATCCCCTACTCTTTTGCCTATGATTTACAAAGTTATCTAAAATATCTAAGCAAAACATGCAGTCTTCACCAGATTCACGATGAGAACCATAATACATATTGCAAATATGATAACCTGAGTCATAAATATTGCGTAATGATTTTAAACCAGCTTGAGACTTATTCTCAGCTGGTTCTTTATTTGCATCTAACTTACTAATTTTTTCTCTTAATAGTTGGTTTTCAACCTTTAATTCTGTATTTTCTTTTAATACTTCAAGCATGTCATTTTCCAGACCGGCAACAGTTTTTGTCATTGCTTGAAGATTTTGCTGTAATTGTGACAATTGTGAAAATGGATCCACTCAAAAACACCTACCGTTCAAAACTCAATACTAAATAATCTAACGTATTGTGGAAACTAACATTACTAGCTCGCATCTTATCAGCTATCATTAACAATTCTAACAAGTATGCGATTTCCCTTAACTTTTTATTTGCTTCTAAATTCTTTAGAGCCAAAGTCTTAAGCTGGTAAAAAACAAACTTTTGACTTGCAGACTTAGTAGCAAGGCTACTTATTCGACTAACACGTACTAAGGCTAAATCATTATGCTCTAATAATTCTTGAAATAAATATTTGCTCTCTTCTTCAAGCTTATTCGTATCACCGAGATCATCTATTTCTTCATCAGTTAAACCATATTCAAGTAGCTCGGCTCTTTTACTATCAATTTTTTCATCAGAAAAATTAAGAATCTGCGTTCTAGATTTAACTGTTGGTAAAATTTGATTTTCATTATTTGTAATCAGAATTGTAACTACTGGTGCAACAGGTTCTTCTAACAAATTAAGAAGAGCATTACTAGCAGCTAAAGTTAATTTTTCTGCATTTTCAATTATAAAAAATCGACGATTTCCTTCAACAGGGCTCTTTGCCAGTTCTTCTTTTAAGGGACGAATCTGATCAATAGAGAGAGTTTGTTTTCCCTCTAATTTCACCAAAAAGACATCTGGATGATTTCCATCCAAAATTCTTTGGCAATTGTTGCAAGTCCCATCTGGCTTGTTTTCTCCCGTACAATTAAAAAGACATGCAAGCCAATAAGCTGTATTAAGTCCCTTTTTTTGCATAGGATCAACAAACAAGTAACTATGAGCAACTTTTTTATTTAGATAAGCATCCCTTAAAAGATCAACCTGCTTACTACCTATATTCTTTAAATCAATCATTAAAAGTGCTTAAATTCCTCAACTGGTAATACAAAGACCGTCGCTCCACCAACAGTAACTTGTACAGGTTTGCCTAACATCGACGTACCAGCCGCATCCATGTTCATATTAGAAACATATTGTTCTCTAGTATGTGAACTCCTCTTAATGATTTCTAATACTTCATTTACTCGTGAATCTTCAATACCAACAATAAAAGTTGTATTTCCTGCCTTTAAAAATCCACCACTAGTAGCTAATTTAGTTGCCCGAACATCATTTTGAATAAATTCTTTCGCTAATGCATCTGCATCTTTATCCTGCACAATTGCTAAAACAAGTTTCATTCTTACCAAATCCTTACATAAAAATATCAGGTAATTGCTTTCTTATTATTTTAACACTATTGGCTGCAACATCCTTGATCGGCAAATTTGCATCTACTCTTTTAATTCTATCAGGATATAGCTTTAAAAGCTCAGAATAGCCTGCATAAACCTTATTATGAAATTCTAATTTTTCTTGCTCAAGCCGATCTTCTTGACCTGCACGTTCTTTTTCAATTCTAGACAAGCCAACCGCTGGATCTAAATCTAAAAAGATCGTTAAATCTGGTTCAAGTCCGCCAGTTCCAAAATCATTAATTTGTTTTACTTCTTCAACGCCTAAATCTCTACCCACACCTTGATATGCTAAAGAACTATCGATAAATCTATCAGATAAAACAATTTTACCAGCTGCTAAAGCAGGACGAATCACTTCACTAACATGCTGGCTTCTTTGAGCTGCATAAAGAAGAGCTTCAGTTCGATCATCCATTTCTTTATTTTCTGGATCTAAAATAATTGTCCTAATGTTTTCGGAAATTTTAGATCCACCAGGTTCGCGTGTAACAATTGTTCTTTCTTGCAAAGTTTTAGGTAATTGCTTGATAAGCTCGTTGATAACTGTGGTTTTTCCTGCCCCATCTGGGCCTTCAAATGTAATTAAATATCCTCTCATGTTTACCCCCACTTGGCATTGTACTGTAAAAGAAAAAAGAAAGACAGACTTGTTTTTTTAAGATTATTTATTTTTCCATAAAAAAAGCCCACCTTTGGTGGACTACATTATCTAGTAATAACGCTTGATGAGCTACTAGATTTAGTGTTTCTTCTTCTTGCTTCTTCATATAAAAAAATAAATTTTGCATGAAGAATTTTATTTAAAACACGATTATCAAATGAATAATCAACCGTTGTTTGGTCGAAAACTTTCTGTTCTGCAAGTTGTCTTTGCAGTTGAGCCACAATCCTTAATAATCGTTCGTCTCCTGCTTTTTTAACTTTATGCCTTTTTCCAATCATAGATCTGTTCTCCCTTGAACAGCACGCTTTAAAGTAATTGAATTTGCATATTCGATATCGCTACCTACGGCTAGTCCTGCAGCAAGACGTGTTACCTTCAAACCAGCTGGCTTAATGAGTTTAGCCAAATACATGGCAGTTGCTTCTCCTTCTGGGCTAGAGTTTAAAGCCAGAATAACTTCTTTCACATCATCTTGTTTTTGAAGCCTAGTAATTAAACTTTTAATATTAATTTCTTCTGGTCCAACTCCATCCATTGGCGATAAAACTCCATGTAAGACATGGTACAAACCATTATATTCGCCCATCTCTTCAAAAGCCATTACGTCTTTAGGCTGTTCAACTACCATAATGGTAGAGTGGTCACGATTTGTATCACGACAAATTTCACATGGATCGCTTTCAGTGATATTGCCACAAATCGAACAAGAATGAAGATTTTCTTTTACCTGTATTAATGCTTTAGAAAAATCTTCTACATCATCTTCAGGCATATCCATTGTATAAAAAGCTAATCGCGTTGCTGTTTTTTCACCAATACCAGGCAATTTCATGTAATTATCAATTAAACGTGCAATTGGTAATGGATATTGCATCTTACATCAAACCCTTAGTATATTTACCCATTGATGCTTGAGTCGCATCATCAACAGCTTTAATTCCTTTATTAACAGCATCAATAACTAAATCTTGAAGCATATCTGGGTCATCTGGATCAATTGCTTCTCTATTAATCTTTAAATCTTTTAACTTACGGTCCCCACTAAATGTAGCAATAACCATATCATCAGCTGATTTACCTACAAATTCTTGAGTAGCCAAACTTGCTTGTTCAGCTTCCATTTGTTGTTGCATCTTCTTAGCCTGTTTAATTATTCCTTGCATGTTGCCGATGCCCATACCGCCAAAATTAGGTCTTCTACTCATCTTTTTTCTCTCCTTAATCTTTAACTTGTGCTAGATCACCAAAAAGTTCTTTTGCCTTATCAATGACTTGCTTTTTGGCTTCTGGATCTATTTGATTACCATTTGCTTCTTGTTCAGATTTTTCTAGTCTTTGAAATTTTTTAGCAAGTAACTCTTCTTTATGACTTGCCACAAAATCATGACGTACTTTCAACCATGAAGAATCTGCAACTAAAACAATACTATAATTATGCTTTGTTAACTTAGCAATTTCAGCTTCAAGTTGAGAAATTAGATCCCCATCTTGATTTGCTCGTTCAAACCATAATTCATATTTACATTTTAAAACAACTTGCTCATGACTTGCAGCTACAGGATCCAAAACTTCCATTACAGCTCGTTGAGAAACCTTTAGAGTAGACAGTAAGTCTGGCCAAATATCTTTTACTGTATTTAAATCTTCCTTAGTGGCATTTTCAAGCACATGATATACTTGCCGGCGGTTATTTTCTTGAGCCGCTTGGTTATTAGAACTAGCCTTTCTTCTTCTCGGCTTTTGTTCTAGTTGATTTTCTTTATCGGTAAGGGGTTTAATTTGTGACTTAGTTTCAGTTTTAATTGTGCCAGAAAAGTCTGAAGTAATATTTCTAGCAGGCGCTGGCCGATTTTTCAATTCAGCAACTTGCTTGCTTAAAGTGTCAATTTGATTTTTTAGAGTTTGAACAATATCTGATGAAATTGCTTCCGCTGCTTGGCCCGCAGATTCATTTTTTACTGGAGCTTGAGTTACTTGAACTACAAATACATCAAGCGGAATTTGTTGCTGATTAGTATAGCGTAAATCATTTAAAGCAGTATTAGCTGCTTGGACTAAATTATAAAACTTTTCTTCTGGAATTTTAGCTAATTCAGAGGCATAATTCTCAGTTAAAAAAGTTTCTTCCTTATTACTCTTAATTGCCAGCATCCCTTTAACAGTTAAACTAATCAACTCGTCTAAAATATTTTTAGTTGATGCGCCGTCTTTTAGGAGACCATGAACTATTTCAAGAGCTGTCGAGGTTTCACCATTAAGTAAATTTAATAATACTTGTTCAACTTTTTCTTGAGCAGCGTATCCGGTGATTCTTAAAGCATCTTCATATTTAACCTTATCTTGATCATAAGACAAGATCTGGTCCAAGATACTTAAACTATCACGCATTCCACCATCAGCTACTTGAGCAATTACTTCAAGGGCCTTTTCTTCAAAGTCAATTTTTTCTTGGCCTAAAATATAAGTCATTCGAGCAATTAAATCATGTTGATCAATCCGCTTAAAGTTGTAGCGCTGAGTTCTTGAAATAATAGTTGCAGGAACCTTTTGAAGTTCAGTCGTAGCTAAGATAAATACCACATGCTCTGGTGGCTCTTCTAGTGTCTTAAGTAAGGCATTGAAGGCTCCCATCGAAAGCATATGAACCTCATCGATGATGTAGACTTTATATTTACCTTGTGTTGGGGCGTATTTTACTTTATCTCTGATATCTCGAATTTCATCAACACCATTGTTGGAGGCGGCATCGATTTCGATGATATCATTCATTGTTCCTTGATCTGCTGCAAGACAGTTTTCACACTTATTACATGGTTCTCCGTCTTGCAGATTAGTACAATTTAAGGCCTTGGCAAAAATTTTAGCACATGATGTTTTACCAGTACCACGTGGTCCTGCGAATAGAAAAGCATGTGATATCTTGCCACGCTTGATTGCATTTTTTAATGTATCAGTAATCGCTGTCTGCCCTACAACTCCATCAAAAGTTCTAGGACGCCACTTACGATATAGCGCTTGATAAGCCATTTTGCACTTCCTTTATCAAAAAAACTCCTAGCTCAAACGAGCTAAGAGCTGTTTATTTTCTCAAAAAAAGGCACATGCCCAAGTAACCTTAGTGCTGCTACCTTCCGGTCCTGACACAATTTGGAGGTCGGACATTGCCCACAAACTATAATACAGTATTTTGATTTATTTTTCCACTATTTATCTTGCTTTTGTTTACGTCTAATTTCACGGAAAAAATCTTTTAGCATTTGAGCAGCTTGATCCCTAAATAAACCACCATAAATTTGAGGATGATGATTAAATTTTTCCACTTTAAATAAATCAATTACGCTACCTGCTGCTCCAGCTTTTGGATCAAAAGCACCATAGTAAACTTCAGCCAGTCTTGAATTAATGATTGCCCCGCTGCACATAGGGCATGGTTCAAGCGTAATAAATAAACTACAGTCGACTAAGCGCCAGGAATTTAATTTTTTACAGGCTTGTCTAATCGCAATCATTTCGGCATGCTGCGTTGCATCTTCATCAAGCTCGCGTCTATTATATCCTTCGCCAATCACATTGCCATTTTTATCTACAACAATTGCACCAATTGGTACCTCACCTTGTTCTTCAGCCTTTTTTGCCTGTTCAAAGGCTAGGTGCATGTATTTTTCTTTTTGCTTTTTAGTTAACATGGATCTTCCTCTTTAATTTCTGCTTATATTTTAACAAAAAGAAAAAAGCTAGCGACCTGCTAGCTAAAAATTTTTATTGTTGGTTATAAAATTGATTTTTTGTAATGTATGAAATTGATTTTACATATTGACCCTTATGATGGATCTTAATATATTCCTGATTTGGATCATAACCACCTACTTGTTTTATTTTATAAGCTCTAGTTTTACTATCCTTTGGGTTAATGATCGTTACTTGTTTGTAATTCTGAGTGTTTTTTGGAACCTTAGCATAACTAACTGTTTCCCTAACCAATGGATTTAAACGATCGGTAGCAGACGTATGAACAGTCAAAACTCCAATAATTGCTATTACCAGTACAGTTAGAAGTGAAATAACTCCTATTTTAAATTTCTTCATATTTTCCCCCTGCATTAAAGCTTAATTTTTAACAAATTGAATAGTATGATTGTTTAATTTAACTACGTAATCACAGGCATTCCATACTTTCGGATCATGGGTTGCTATTAAAATTATTGCCTGTTTACTAAAATCTGCCAATAAATGTTTTAAAATAAGTGAAGCATTATCTGGATCTAAGGATCCTGTTGGCTCATCTGCAAAAATTATTTGAGGTTGTTTCAAGATTATGCGCGCCAAGGCTATTCTCTGCTGCTCTCCTCCACTTAAAGTATAAACTTTTCGTTCTAAATCTAAATATTTCAAATCTAATTGCTCAAGAACCTCATGCATTAATTTTATTTTTTGAGATTCCGATATCTTTTTATGCTTTATCCCAACCGATAAGTTACTCTTAACAGAATCATTATCAATTAATCCAAAATTTTGAAAAATATATCCTAATGTATCTCTTCGTAATTTGTCTATATTTTTTTCATTTACTTCTTTTCCAGAGATACAGATCTTCCCAGAGTCGGGTTGTTCTAGTCCCCCAAGAATATTTAAAAAAGTAGTTTTTCCTGCACCACTCCGACCAATAATTGCATAGCTCTTTCCTTTTTCAAATTCACATGAAGTCTCGTTTAAAATAATTCTATCTTTAAACTTTTTACTAATCTGAATAGCCGATAACATACTGATCCTCCTTAATTTCCTTTATTTAACGTCAAAAGTAGTTTCTTTTCAGATCGATTTGAAAGAAAGAAAATAATTAAACCCTCTGCAATTAAATAGATAATTAAGTACCAAAGAGAACTAAAGGATGCTTTTTGGACTATGAACACACATAAAAATAAAATTGTATCTATACTTAAATTAAATAAAACAAATCTAGAGACCAAATTTATATTTGATTGACCAAATAATTTATTAATTGTTAATTTTGAGCGATTTTTTTGTATAAAGGATAAACTGATAAATGCAATAACTAAAATTAATTGAATTAAAGAAATTATAACTATTAAGGATAAAATTGTAATACGCTGGACTAACTCAATTCTAAAGTTAGCCAATCTTGTTTTAGCATCTGTAATTCCACCAATATACTTAGAAAGTCCAGTTTTATTTAAAGTTCGCTGCAACTTGTCTAAATCAAAAAACTGAATCATCCCTTGAGTTGCTGCAGAATAGTAGAAATTATCCGATAAGGCATTCAAATCATTTATTACTACAATAATTGGATCTCTTGAAATTGAATCAACAATTTTTTTTCCAATTGTATAATTAAAAATAGATTGATTGTTCGCATAAGTAACTATCTTTAAACTTCCCTTCATCTTTTTTGTACCTGATAAAGTTTCCTGGAAATTTATAAATTCATTAAATTTTTTGATAAAACTCTGTCTCTGATTTTCTCTATTTATAGGAAATAAGATTGTAAAATTTTTATTTTTAATATCTTTAAAACTGATTTTTTTATTATTAGTACTCTTGATTTCATTGTATTTAAAGTAGTTTTTATTAACAAAAAGTACATTTCCACTTTCTGGAGTATCATCTTGTAAATTAGGATGAAATTCTTGTGAATTTCTTGAAACAATATTATTCGGCATTAAATCCATTGTTTCTCTAGTTAAACTCCCTAATTTATCTGTTTCGGTTACATTTTTATCATCTACATTAGTAAATTGAAGAATATAACCACTATTGTGCTTAATCCATTCATGCATTATAGTCTGGTCATTTCTAAAAGTCTCAACCGTATGGTGTAAGCTTAAGACGTTGATAGTAGTTAAAATTATCAAAGATATTTTAAAGATATATCCTGTAGCAACGAAAGGTCTAGTATAAGTTTGTCCCTTTAAAGCTGGATAAAGATTAATATATGCTAACACAGTATAGGAAATAAGATCCAAAACGATGAAAAATGCAAATATAAATATCAACACTAAGAAACTATATTTGAGCCAAAATATAATCCCATCTTTATTCATCACTAAAAGCGTATAACCGATACTCAGTCCTAAAAATATGCCGATTAAAGTACTAAATGATACAAGCATTCGTTTTAGATCGTTAACTATTATCTGTAAATACGACCATCCATTTAACCTTAAAACTGCATATTTTTTAAATGAATAAATTTTTTCAATCAACATAATGATAAGTAAAATAGCTAAAAGACTTATAAATATAGGTAAATAGCTAATTATGTTATTTTCATTTTTTAAAAGGCTGAGTAAAGAAATATGATAAATTGTAAAACTCAATCCTAAGCTTGATAATTTTTTACTCAATTCTTTAAGTGATTGAGAATCAGCGTTGGTATAGTAACGTCCTTTAACTTCTTCTAAATTAAGTTTCTGGTCGTTTATTTTTGAAATATCTGAATTTTTGAAATAGGTAATATTTTGATTTAATTTATCATTAAAATTATAAAATGACTTTGATGTATTCCCAGTTACGGTATTTAATCTTACTAAACTAATTTGATAGTTATTTTGAGTAGCACTTTTCTTTAATTCATCAAATACTCTTTTTTTAGAATACTTTCCATTTTGATTGGTTACTTCAATAACAGTAGGACTTCCAGGAACATTTCCCTTATCCAACTGCTGAGTAAGCATACCAAGTAAAATCAAACTAAGAGCAGTTATAATTCCAAAGATTCCT
The DNA here is from genome assembly GCF_001436695.1 of Lactobacillus taiwanensis DSM 21401. Classification (GTDB taxonomy): domain Bacteria; phylum Bacillota; class Bacilli; order Lactobacillales; family Lactobacillaceae; genus Lactobacillus; species Lactobacillus taiwanensis. Next base: position 25,551 of record NZ_AYZG01000007.1, on the reverse strand, counting down.
AATTTAACAATCCTAAACATTTTCTCATATACAAAAATAATAGCGCATCTAATGCGTTATTATTTTTCCCTTTATAAATTATTTCACATTGTAATATGATTGGTTTCCCATCCATGCCTTCGTAGCAGAAGCTCTTGCAGTTACTCCTGGTCGTGTCCATCCACTAGAAGTCGAGTAGTTTCCCTTCACGGAAGCACTGTGAGTTCTACCATTATGTGAATAATATGACCAGACATAGGTATTACCTACTCCATAATTCCAAGTTCCTCCTTGAGCATAAACTGTTGCTGCCAAGGCTGGCGTGATAGTTAATGCTAACGCTGCTCCAGTCGTTGCAAGAGCAGTTATAATTCTACTTACCTTTCTTTTTCATGATAATTCCCTTCCTTTCTTAATATTTTTTATTAATATTTTTTGTTTTTATTAAAAATAATACAATATTTCATAAATTACAATAAAAAGTCTAATTTTTTATTACGGCATAACCTTATATAATTTTTAAGACGTAAGTCGCTCCCGATATCTTTAAGGATCAAGTTATAACTAAAAAAAGCTGGCTAAATTAACCAGCTCACTTAAATAAATTCATTATAAAACATATTCATGTATAGGATAACAAGTAAAAATAAAAAAGATCCTTTGACCCTTTCTACTTAAATTCGGCCATGTTTTTTAATCGTATAACAATCAACAAAATAGCCAATTGATCCAACAAAGTAAAGCGTAGCCAAACCAGCTGCTCCCAAAAAACGATTACCATTGACCGATAAATAAATCATTCCACCAAGACCAACCAAAACAATCAAAACTAAAATAATATTAATAAACAGTTTCATAATGAATTCACTTCTTTCAAAGTATTTCGTTTCTTATTTTGTATTCGCTTTCATTATAAATCATTTTAGTTATATATTTAATTATTTTTACTCATTAAAATATAGTATCCCTTATCACGAGCTAAAATTTCACAGTTTCCGTATACTTTTGTCATTAATTTCTTTGCACTTGGTGCACCTTGTTTTTTCTGAATTACTACTAATAAAACACCATTTTCAACTAAATGATCCTTGGCTTCAGTTAAAATCTGGTCCACTACTTTCTTTCCGGCACGAATTGGGGGGTTAGTAATAATTAGCCCATATTTTTTATCCACTTGTTCATAAATATCTGATTGATAAATATTCACATTATCTACCTGATTAAATTGTGCATTTCTTTTAGCTAAGTCTAAGGCACGCTCGTTTACATCTACCATATCGACTTCTTGATCAGGCCAAAATTTTGCAGCAAATAATCCCATCGGGCCATACCCAGTTCCAACGTCAAGAATTCCATTTTTTGGAAAATCGATATCTTTCATGGTCTTGATTAGCACACCTGATCCATAGTCAATTCTCAATTTTGAAAATACACCTGCATCAGTTGTAAATTTTAAGTCAATATTGTCAATATGATAATCAACTAAATGCTCATCATGCTTAGCATCTGGATTAGCCGCAAAATACATTTGATTCTTTTTTGCCATAATTATTCTCGCTTCTTTTATTTATCATTTATAGTTTATCAATTCTGCTTTGCTTTTTTCTACAAAGTTTTATAATTAGAATGTTACAGAACAGAAAGGAAGAGATGGAATGACGATTTCTATTCCTATATTTATTTTAGCAATTATTATCGGAATTATCTGTTTATGGACAGGATTTAGAATAAAAGGCAAACAACCTGTATTTGGACGCGTTCTTTCAACAAATAGCCAAACTTGGGCAAGATTCTGGTTAACAACTGGCTGGGTAATCATTATTATCGCAGTTTGCTACATTCTATTTATGATCATCTTACATTTTTATTTATCTATCTAAAAAAAGCGTAAATTCAACAGTAATAGGGTCTATCGAATTTACGCTTTAATTTTTATCTTTTTTCTTTTCAATCCAGTCCCTAAACTTATTCCACTCGCTAGGAGTATGGGTAGGCTTTAATTCCTGGATTTGCTTTTGTAAATTTTGATTTTGTTCAGCTAAAAGTTTATTTTGTTCCTCTAGGCGGTCTAATTTATCTAAAATCAAAGTCAATTCCGCATCTTTATCTTTAATGCTAATGTTGCCCTCATTTCTTCTCATTAAATATGTAGTAAGAGAACTAGTAACAATTCCCATTACCCCTACTCCAATTAGAATCATCGCTAGAATTACTAATTTTCCAAGTAAGGACTGCGGAGAAATTGTATGACGGGAAATATCACCATAGCCAACTGTACTAGCAGTAGTAATAGCCCACCAAAAAGCTTGATCAAGTGAAACATGCTCTGTAATCGAAATAGCAACTGAACCTAGCATCAAAAAGGCAATACTAAAATATATTACATATAAAATTCCGTGAGTATGCAAGATATCCTTTAGCATTCCCACAAGACCTGCCAGCCGAATTAAACGTAACAAGCGAAAGTAAAGACCGATGTCACCTAATTGAGCAAATTTCATCCAATTAAAAGCAATTCCTACCGGAATAATTGCCAATAATTCAAAAATATTATTTTTAAAAAATACTTGCTTATCTTTTGCTAAATATAAGCGATAAAAATAATCAATCGCTAAAATAATTAAAATAATATTATTAAGCCAAAACCATTTACTATTAGCACCATTAATATCAATTATTGCCGCAAAATCTAATACAATTAAAATAATTGAAATAATGGCCAAGGTAGCTTTAAACCATTTATAAAAATTCTTCTTAATCATAATTTTATTGTAAACAAAAATGAGGACTCCGTAAAATAGAATCCTCATTTTTAACAGTGTATTCAGTTAAGACTTTATTACTTAACAGTAACAGTTGCGCCAACTTCTTCAAGTTTAGCTTTGATGTCGTTAGCTTCGTCTTCAGAAACGCCTTCCTTAACGTTCTTAGGAGCACCATCAACAAGGTCCTTAGAATCCTTAAGGCCAAGACCAGTGATGTCACGAACAACCTTGATAACCTTAACTTTTTCTTGACCAACATCAGTCAATTCAACGTCAAATTCAGTCTTTTCTGCACCTGCGCCTGCAGCACCTGCAGCAGCAACTGGAGCAGCAGCTGAAACACCAAATTCGTCTTCAATAGCCTTTACTAAGTCGTTTAATTCAAGGATTGAAGCACCTTTTAAATCTTCAATAATCTTTTCAGTATCTAAAGCCATTATAAGTTTCCTCCGAAATTAGATATGTGTAAATTTACTATATTATTCGTCTTTTGAATCAGCGACAGCCTTAACAGCGTATGCAAAGTTGCGAACTGGAGCTTGTAATACAGATACAAGCATTGAAAGTAAACCTTCGCGACCTGGAATAGCTGCAAGTTTCTTGATTTCTTCTTGGCTGGCAACCTTACCTTCGAGCATACCACCTTTAATTGATAATGCATCGATATCATCTTCGTATTTAGAAACAATACGAGCTGGTTCAGTAATGTCTTCTGCATCAGCAGTGTAAACAACAGCAGTAGGACCAACAAAAGTATCGTCTAAACCTTCGATACCAGCCTTTTCAGCAGCACGCTTTAAGTAAGTGTTCTTGATAACTTTCATCTTAACGTTAGAATCACGTAAATCCTTACGTAAGTTAGTTACTTCTTCAACAGTTAAACCTAAGTAGTCAATTACTAAGATAGCTTTCGCTTCCTTAAGTTCTGCTGCAAAGTCATCAACAAGCTTTTCTTTTTTAGCAATGATTGCTTTACTCAACGAATTCACCTCCAAATTTACTTTAAGATAAATTCTATCAGCCGAAATAAAAACCCCATGCCAAAAAGACATGGAGTTGTAAAACTCTTTGTTTTTCTGGCCTCGGCGGGATATTAAGGCACGTTAGCCACCCGAGTCTTAGGTAGAATTTACTGTACAATATATTACCGTAAATTAGGTAAGTCGTCAATAGCTTTTTTTAATTAAACCATTTTTCGCGAATCTTTTTTAGCTCTCCTGTCTTCTCTAGGTGGTTAAGAGCTTGATTGATTTTGTTTTTAAGAGTTTTATCTTTTTTATTGATTCCTACTGAAAATTTTTCACTTGGATATGGTAATTTTTCTTTTTTAAATTCTTTTTGATACTTGCTATGAGCTAAATAATAATTTGCATATACCCCATCGATTAATAAACCATCAATTCTACCAGCTTTTAAATCAATGAAGGCATTGTTATAAGTATCATACAAAACTGTACTTTTAACGCGTTTTTTTAAGACTTTAGGATAATTATCCAAATCATCGGCTCCTGAAGATCCTGTCTGAACTCCAAGAATTTTTCCCTTCATTTGTCGATAATTATCTATTCCCTTATTTTTCCGTGTAACCAGGATCTGATCATTTTCAAGGTAAGGTTTTGAAAATGCTACTTTCTTTGCCCTAGCCTTCGTCTTAGTGTATCCATTCCAGATAACATCTATGGTTCCATTACGAAGCTCAGTCTCTTTCATTGACCAATCTATTGTTTGAAAATCAGGTTTTAACCCAATTTCCTTGCAAACCGCTTTAGCTAAGTCAACATCAAAGCCAACAAGCTTACCATTTTTTTGGCGAAAATCCATTGGTACGAAGCTGTCGTCAACACCAATTACTAAAGTACCGCGCGACTTAATCGTCTGCCATGAATTTTCCTGTCTTTGACATCCAGCCACGCCAACAGAAGCTAGCACAATGATCAATAGGCACAAAAATCGTATTATTTTTTTCATCATTTTTCTATTGGCTCAACTTTTAAGATTTTATCAGCAACAGCTTTTCCAAACTGGTGATCATGAGTAATAATTACCTGCGTCATTCCAGTTTGTTTAAGCTTTAAGAAAATATCTTTTACTTTTCCTACTAACTCAGGGTCTAAAGCAGATGTAGGCTCATCATAACATAAGATTTCAGGTTTCATTTGCAGTGCTCTAGCAATGGCTACACGTTGCTTTTGTCCTCCTGATAATTGATATGGATATAAAGTTTTAAACTTGTTTAAGTCTAGTTGATCTAAAACAGGTGTAGCTGCTTTTTCAGCTTCTGCTTTACTCATCTTATTTACCATAATTGGAGCAAGCGTAATATTATCCATTACCGAAAGGTTTGGAAAAAGATTGTAGTCTTGAAAAACCATCCCTACCAAGTGATTATTACGGTCTGTAGGATCAAATTCTTTTCCATTATGGATGAATTTCCCACTATCGGCACTCTCAAGACCAGCAATTAAACGAAGTAGGGTCGTTTTCCCTGCACCTGAGGGGCCAATAATACTTAAGATATCTCCTTGATCTAATGACAAACTTAATTTATCAATAATTTTTCTCGTGCCAAAGCTCTTACTTATATTCTTGAGCTCTAAAACTTTATTTCCAAACATTGCTTCTCTTCTCTACTACTCTCAATAAAGCTGTTAAAACTGCTGTCATTGCCAAATATACACACCCTACTAATACGAGTGGAACTAGAGATACATCTCTTGCAGTCGCAACATTTCCAGCACGTAAAAGGTCTCCTAAACCAATTACATAGACCAAACTGGAGTCCTTAACTAAGTTTATCAGCTCATTACCAATTGAAGGCAAAACAATCTTAACAACTTGTGGACGTACAATTCTATTAATTGTTTGCCATCTACTTAACCCTAGGACTTGTGCTGCCTCAAATTGTCCGACTGGTACTGCTTGAAGCCCACCACGAAAGATTTCTGCAAAGTAAGCTGCATAATTGATAATAAAAGCAACTAAAGCAGCTTCATATCTTGGAAAGACAATTCCCACAGTTGGTAAGCCATAAAAAATAAAAATTAATTGTAGTAAAAGCGGTGTACCACGAATAATCCATACATAAAATTTCAAAATAGCTTTAACTAACTTCAATTTTGAATGTAAACCAAAGGCAACTAATAAACCTAGCGGAATAGAAACTACTGTCGTCCAAAAAAAGATCTCAATAGTTAACCAAGCACCGGAAAATAATGAAGGTAAAATACTAAAAATATAATTTAGCATTTCCTTCACCTCCTGTTCTAAAAATAGCATATTGTTTAATTTTAACTAAAATCTCATTACACTTTCAACCTTAGTACAAAAAAAGACTTCACAATTGTGAAGTCTTTTTGCTTAATTAAACAACTATTAATTAGTCTAAGTTTAATGGATCCAAGTGGATACCAGGGCCAAAGGTTGCAGAAACGGCAACACTCTTAACGTATTGACCCTTAGCTGATGCAGGACGTGCACGAAGAATAACGTCACGTAAAGCATCAAAGTTTTGTGCTAATTTTTCAGCGTCAAATGAAGCCTTACCGATTGGTGCGTGGATCAAACCTTGCTTATCAACACGGTATTCAACTTGACCTGCTTTTTGGTTTTCAACAGCCTTAGCAACGTCCATAGTAACAGTACCAGTCTTAGGGTTTGGCATTAAGCCCTTAGGTCCTAAGATACGACCTAAACGACCAACCTTAGCCATCATCATTGGAGTAGCAATAACTACGTCAAAGTCTAAGTAACCGTTTTGAACTTTTTCTACTAAATCATCAGAACCAACTTCGTCAGCACCTGCTTCTTTAGCTTGGTCAGCTTGTGGACCTTCAGCAAAAACAACAACTTTCTTAGATTTACCAGTACCGTTTGGAAGTACCAATGCACCTCTAATTTGTTGATCTGCTTGCTTAGGGTCAACGTTTAAGTTATATGCAACTTCAATAGTTGCATCAAAGTTTGCGTATGAAGTTTCTTTTGCTAACTTCATAGCTTCATCTACTGAATAAAATTTAGTTGAATCAACTTTTTTAGCTGCTTCTAAATATCTCTTTCCATGCTTTGCCATGTAAAAATCCTCCTGAAAATGTGGTCAAACGAGTCTTCTCACACTCTCCCACCTTGATTCGTTAATTTTGATTAACGATCCGACGTTCCTAAAAACACTAGTCTTCTACAGTGAAGCCCATGCTTCTAGCAGTACCTTCAATCATGCGCATAGCAGCTTCAATATCTGCAGCGTTTAGATCTTTCATCTTGGTTTCGGCAATTTCCTTAACTTGGTCCTTAGTTACCTTAGCAACCTTCTTAGTGTTAGGTTCACCAGAACCCTTGTCCACTTTAGCAGCCTTCTTCAAAAGAACAGCAGCTGGTGGAGTCTTAGTAATGAATTCGAATGAACGATCTTCATAGACAGTAATAACTACAGGGATAATCATACCCTTTTGATCAGCAGTACGTGCGTTGAAGTCCTTAGTGAAACCAACGATGTTGATTCCAGCTTGACCCAATGCAGGACCAACTGGAGGTGCAGGAGTTGCTGCACCAGCAGGAATTTGCAGTTTAACTACGTTAATAACTTTCTTTGCCACGGTCAATACCTCCTTGATTCCGTGATGCGGTTATAGTGGAGAATTTTCCTTCTTCTCCTCCCACAATAATAAAGATACTCTAATATACTACCAGCAATTTATTAAATTGACAATAGCTAATTAAATTTTTATTATTGGTCAAATTCTTTTACTTGGTTATAGTCAAGTTCAGCATTTGTTTCTCTGCCGAACATATCAATAGAAACATAAAGTTTATCTTTTTCTGGATTAATTTCAGTAATCTTACCACTCATGCCACTAAATGCACCGTCAATAATAGTTACTGTTTCACCAACTTCATAGTCAGCTTTAGGTTTTTTAGCTGGTTGGCCTTGAGAAGCAAGAATTCTTTCAATTTCGTCATCATATAAAGGAGATGGCTTTGATCCACCACCGTGACTGCCAACAAATCCAGTAACGTTTGGCGTATTTCTGACAACATACCAACTTTCATCAGTCATTACCATTTCTACTAAAACGTAACCTGGAAATACCTTTTCATCTACTTCTTGTTTCTTACCACGAACAGTTTCAGTTTTTTGTTCTTCAGGAACAATTACTCGAAAGATATAATTTTGCATACCCATTGATTGGGCTCTAGAAAGTAAATCTTTCTTAACTTTTTCTTCGTAGCCAGAATAAGTGTGTAAAACGTACCATTTCTTTTCGCTGGTTTCAACCATGTTTCTAAACTCCTTAAAATAATACCTTTATGCAAATAAAAAAACCTCCGAGGGAGGCTTTTTAACCGATTTAATTATAACACATATACTGTTTTTATAAGAACATTTGCGTTAAGTAGCTAAATAATAAATCTAGCAAACCAAGGTAAGCACCAAACAAAATTGAGCTGATGATTACAACACCTGTATCACGTCTATTTTGTTTCCATGTAGGCCATGATACTTTTGCCATAGTTTGGTTAACACTCTTAATAAACTTAAACATTGCTTACCTACCTCGTTTCCTTATGCAAAGTTTGCTTTCCGCAATGCTTACAAAACTTCTTAAGTTCAAGTCTTTGCGTTCTATTCTTGCTTGCTGCAATCGAATAATTGCGAGAACCACATACAGTACATGCAAGAGCTGCTTTCTTTACTGCCATAAAACCACTCCTAAACTGCATTTATCTTAGCAAAAAAATGTTATTTTAGCAATTCCTATCAATAAAGTAAAGAAGAACCTAATTTACCCATCAAAAAATTATATCTCCTTTTAAATAATATTAATAGATAGTGTAGAATTATACTTATAAGATCATTTTTAATTAAAAATAAAGCTATCTTCAAAATTGAAAATAAACTAAAAAATAACAATTTTACTTCATTAACTTTATTTCCGTTTAATTTTAACTGCTCTTATGCTGATATTCAACTGATTGGAAGGATTTATTAATTAAAAGGAGCAACTTTTCCTTTTAATTAAATATTTATCATGGCAGAAAATTCAACTCATCCACTACAAAATTCACTTTCCGAAAAAAGAACCAATAACACGAGCAATTTCACTTTTTGGGACAAGTTTCCAGAAACTCAAAAAGATATGATTGCCATCAATCGTATTATTTTAAAACATGTAAATACTGTTCCGGGTCTACTAGGAAAGGCCTTAAAAGACACTTTTGTAGCTCCTGGGAAAATGCTGCGTCCTGCTTGCGTAATGCTCTTTGGGTCTTTTGGGCCAAATGCTAACCAAAAACGCGAAGAACTACAAAAAATAGCAACCTCAATTGAGACTCTCCATAATGCTACCTTAATTCACGATGATATTATCGATGAATCGAGCATGCGCCATGGTAGGCCCTCAATTCAGACCAAATATGGCAAGCATATCGCAGTTTATGCTGGCGACTATTTATTTGCTTTATCGCTCACTCTTTTAAGTGAAAATGCTCAAAGCTTACACAGCGTTATTGCGGATGGAAAAACTATGCAAAATATCCTAGTCGGCGAAACTGAACAATATAACAATGCGTATAACATTAATATTTCTGAAAAAGAATACTTAGATCAGATTAAAGGTAAAACTGGAGTCTTATTTGGTCTAGCCTGTTTTATTGGTGCTTATGAGAGTGGCCTTAAAGTAACTAAGGCCCTAAAAGCTAAAAAGTTTGGTGAATACTTGGGCCAAGCTTTTCAACTACGAGATGATATTTTAGACTACACGACTACTAGTTTTACTTTTAAAAAGCCAGTCTTATTAGATGTTAAAGATGGTATCTACTCTGGTCCCTTAATTTTCGCCTTACAAAACGACTCTACAGGCCGCTTACATGAGTTAGTTAAATTAGGACAAGATTTGACTAAAGAACAATTGCAAGAGATAGAAAAAATGGTTAATGACCTTGGCGGGGTAAAACGAGCACAAAAGTTAGCTGATAAATTCACTGATAAAGCTTTACACAACTTACAAAAGCATTGGCCAGACAACAAAACTCGCCAGCAACTTGAAGAGCTAACAAATATTTTATTAAAAAGAAGTTATTAATTAAGAGAATGTTAAGACATTCTCTTTTCTTTCCCTATTCTTTACCAATTCGCTATAATCTTTTTTTGGATTATAATTCTAGAAAGTAGGAAAAGAAGTGACTAAGAAAAAAGAAAATTCGCATTTTTTTGCCTGGTGGGTTTTTATTGCCTCCTGTTTAATTTCTTTAGTAGGATTTGGATTAATTGTTAATACTATTGGTTTATTCTTTGAGCCAATTAGTAAAAGTTTCCATGTTGGTCGGGCAAGCGTTGCCTTAATGACAACCTTGCAAAATGCTGCTGCCGCAATTACCTTGCTGTTTGCAGGTAAAATTATGACCAAGCTTAACTTGCGTTGGCTTTTAACTTTCTGTTTTGCTGTAATTGGATTTTCCATGCTTAGCTTATCAGTAGCACAAAGTTTAACTCATTTTTACATTGCTTGGATCATCATTGGAATTTGCCAACCAATTGCTATTACTTTATCCATCCCTGTTCTATTAGGAAACTGGTTCAATGAAAAATTAGGAACTGTGATGGGAATTGCCCTTGGAGTTTCAGCCTTTGGTGGTACCATCTTTAATCCAATTATTGGTAACATCATTACCAACTTTGGATGGAGAGGTGGCTTCATCTGCGAAGGATTACTAATTCTCGGAATTTTAGTTCCTTCAGCATTCTTCTTAAGAGAAAAACCTAACCAAAAACATCAAGCATACGGCAAAGTGAAAAATATACCAGAAAAAGTTCTTGAAACTAGTGGTGTTACCCTTAAGGCAGCACTTAAGACACCTGTCTTTTATGCTTTAGCATTTGCAATGCTTGCACTGCAATTTGTTTCTGGATCTGTGCAACATATTTCAGGTCATATTACCAGCCAGGGTCTCCCATTAACAATTGGTGCCTCAGTAGTTTCTGGGGTAATGCTTGGAGCAGCAGCTGGTAAGATTTCTATCGGTTTTATGCTTGATCGTTTTAATACACGAGCTACTTTATTTATTTATTCTTTATTTGGCTTGTTAGGCTGGAGCGGCGAAATTTTCTTTAAGACTAGTCTTCCACTTATTGCCTCTGCCTTTATTTTAGGTTTGGGTCAAGGTGTGTGTTTAGTTGCTCTTCCTTACCTTATTCGAGAAGAATTCGGAGCTAAGGACTACAGTACAATTCTTTCAGTAATTAATATGACTGGTGCATTTGCAATGTCTGCATCTGTTTACTTAAACGGTCTTTTATTTGATACTACTGGTTCTTATAACTTCGGTTGGGCAATCAACGCAACTGCTTTTGCGCTAAGTTTTGTTGCTTTGTTCCTTACCCTCAAAAAGCAAAATGCACCTCAACCATTCGAAGAAAGTATAGATTAATCTCATACTTCTCTATGCTAACTTAATATTAGTAAAAGCTTACTCATTGACTTACAATAAATGAGTAAGCTTTTTTATTAATGTTGGGGTGAAAAATATGAATAAACATCCAGAATTTTTATTGAACAAAATTGAAAGTCCAAAAGATTTAAAAAAATTAAACTTAAAAGAGCTAGAACAATTAGCTAGTGAAATTAGAACTTTAATTCTAGAAAAAGACTCCGTAGAAGGTGGACACCTTGGGCCAGACCTCGGAATTGTCGAGACTACGATTGCCTACCACTATGTTTTTGATGCACCTAAAGATAAGATTGTTTGGGACGTTTCTCACCAAACCTATCCACACAAGATGTTAACTGGCCGTGCTTATGCGTGGCTTGATCCAGATAAGTACGAAGATGTAACTCCTTATTCTAATCCTGAGGAAAGTCCCTATGACTACTTTGCTGTTGGTCATACTTCAACTTCAGTTGCCTTAGCAACTGGAATGGCTAGAGCACGTGATATGCTAGGAGAACATGAAAATATTACAGCTCTTATTGGGGATGGTTCTTTAACTGGTGGCTTAGCCTTTGAAGGCTTTAATAATGCGACTGATGAAAAGCATAATCTAATTATTGTAGTAAATGACAATCAAATGTCGATTGACGATAATGTCGGTGGGGTTGTAACTGCTTTGAAGAAACTACGCGAATCGAATGGTCAAACAGCTGATAATCCTTTTACTGCGATGGGACTGGATTATAAATATGTCGGTCAAGGAAATGATATTAAAGCAATGATTGATGCCTTTAAATCAATTAAAGATATTGATCATCCAATTGTTTTGCATATCAATACCCTTAAGGGTAAGGGATACGAACCAGCTATTGAAAATGAAGCTAGTCACCACTGGGTATTGCCTTTTGATCTTAAGACGGACAAGACAACTGTACCAGCTCCAAAGACTCCTAATCCAACTACTGTAATTCTTGATTTCTTAAAGAAATATATCGAAAATCAAGAAAACATTCTAGCAATTAATGCTGCTATCCCAGGCGTCTTTAGCTTAGGCGAGATTAAGAATAAATATCCTAAGAATTATAAGGATGTAGGAATTGCTGAGCAAGAGTCTGTCGCCTTTGCTGCAGGGGCTGTTAAAGAAGGAATTGTCCCAGTTTTATTTGAAAATTCTACTTTCTTACAACGTGCTTATGATCAACTTTCGCACGATGTAGCAGCTAACGACTTACCAGTCGTAATGGTGGTAGCTGGTGGCGGAATTACTGGTACTTCTAAGACTCACTTAGGTATTTTTGACAACGCCATGGTCGCAAATTGGCCAAACTGGGAATACTTAGCTCCTACCACTTTGAATGAATTAAAATCAATGCTTGAATGGGCAGTTAAGCAAAGAAAGCATCCCGTAGCAATTAAGTCTCCAGTGAATCCAGTCCCTGAAGGTGAAGCGGCTGATGAAGATTACTCAATTATTAAATATGATGTAAAGCCCGGTTCTAAAGTTGCAATCATTGGTTTAGGTGACTTTTATCAATTAGGTGAAAAGGTAGTTGATTTATTAAAGACAGAAAATATTAATGCCACTTTGATTAATCCAAAGTCTGCCGCTCACCTTGATTATGAAGCATTAGATAAACTTCAAAACGACCATGAATTAGTTGTTACTCTAGAAGACAATAGTATTGATGGTGGTTTTGGTCAAAAGATTGCGAGCTACTATGGTCCAACCAAGATGATGGTTAATAATTATGGTGCTAAAAAAGAATACACTGATAATGAACCAAAAGAATCTATCTACAAGCGCGACCATTTAATGCCTGATCAAATTGTTAGTGACATTTTAGAAATCCTAAAATAAGTTAAATTCATATTTATATTAGAAAAAGGGTAAATTGTACTAATTTGATACAACTTACCCTTTTTGATTATTCAAATAATTTAGGATATTTTTTCTGAAACCGAGCTATTTTATCATAGCTTTGGTCTAAATCGTGTTCTACTTCTCGATAGATTGGAATTATATCCTGGTAGATCCGCACATTTTTTGGATTTGGAAAGTAGACTTTACTGTTATCTATTTCTTTCACTATTTTGTCTAAGCTATTCTCTTCATTTAAGCCCAATTGTGCTAGAAACATGGCTGCTAAAGTTCCACTTTGATCATTTTTAATTACCACTACTGGTAAATTAAAAATATCAGCAATTAACTGCCTTACAAAATCACTCCTTACAAAGCCGCCAGTGACTCTTAATGCTTCTGGTTCCCCTAATTTTTCGCGCAAGCCTCTAGCTGCACCTAAAAGATTAAAGACAATACCTTCTAAAACACTCCGCGCCATTTGCGGTTTAGTGTGGTTTCGACTTAATCCAATAAAAGATCCACGAGCTTGAGCATTCCAAATTGGTGCCCGCTCTCCTCCTAAGTAAGGATGAAAAATCAAGCCATTACTACCAGCAGGAACAGTTTCAGCAACACTAATAAAATCTTCTGCAGTCTGATCGGGCCCAAAAATCGTTTTTCTAGCCCACTCAAAGACTATTCCACCATTGTTTACCGGACCGCCAAGAAGATAATGGCTTTTATCCACCGGATAACAAAAGAAGCGATTTTTTGAGTCAACTATTGCTTTAGGTGCAATGGCTCTTATAGCTCCTGATGTACCAACATTTAGTGCAAAATACTTTTTATCTAAAACACCAACACCAATTGTTGATAAATATCCATCACTAGCTCCTAAAATAATTTTTGTTTCAGGATTTAAACTCAATTTTTGTATATATTCTGTCTCTACTTTTCCAACTACATCTTCTGGTTTAGCTAAGCTTGGCAATTTTTTTGGATCTAGTTCAATTTTATCAAGTAATTTCCCATCCCAAGTTAAAGTGTGAAGATTAAGCAAGCCAGTTCCAGCTGCCATAGTTGTATCGGTGACTATCTTACCAGTTAAACGCCAAATGATATATTCTTTAATTCCAATCCACTTTTGCACTTGTGCAAAAAGTTTAGGATTTTCTTCTTTAATCCACAATAATTTATACACAGGAGCCATTGGATGAGGCGGCATTCCTGTCTGTTGATAAATATCTTGCGCAAGTCCACTTTCTTTTGCTTGCGCCACAATCTGGCTACTTCGATTATCTGCCCAAGTAATACTGTTAGTCAGTACTTGATTGTCTTTTCCAATACCGATTAAACTATGCATTTGACTCGACCAAGAAATTGCTTTAATTTTTCCTGACACTCTTTTACTTAAGCCGAAAATAATCTTTTGAACAGCATCAAATATTACTTGTGGATCTTCTTCTGCTTGATCCACTTGTTCTTGAATTAAAGGGTAAGGAATTGATAATTCTTCAATATTTTTACCATTTTCTTGATACAATACACCCTTACTTGCTGTTGTTCCGATATCCATCCCAATTATATAGTCCATAAGCCGCCCCTTTCTTTTAAAATATATTTTCTCACAAAAAAAGAACAATCCCTAGAGACTGTTCTTTGGTGGTCAAACAGTGCGTGACCACGGTGCGTAGAATTATTATTTTTAGGTGATGTTACTTCTTAAGATTTTCGTTGACGAAGGCTTCGATCTTATCGTCAGAGTCTTTCAAGAACGGAAGCATGTCACTTTCCGTCTTCATGGTATCTCTACCATTCTTTTCCATAAAGTAGTCCCATAGTGCATCTCTAACAGGCATGTCAGAGTCGCTCCAATCAAAAACTTCCTTCATGTGACGGTCTAACAATTCTGTCTTAATAACTTCATCTGCCATCTTAAAATTACCTCCTAAATAAATTCTACAAATATTATTATAGTCTTTTTATCACCTCTATGCGAATTTAAAACAATTCCTTCCGTAATTTTGTTTTACAACGAGCTTTGGCCTGCAATAATTGATAGCGACTATACTTTGTTTTAGCTTGAGCCTCTTCAATTGTTATCTCTCCCAAAAAAATTTTTAAGGCTATTAGTTCTTTCTCAGAGAGTTTTTTAATAAATTTTTGATACATTTCCTTTCGAGGCGTAATATGCATCTCTTCCACTTCTTCTTTAATTAGATTTTTCTGCACCACATTATCATAGGAAATAGATTTAGAAAATGCGTTTCTTTTATGAGCTAACTCATATCTTAAAAGTGAGCGTAAGTGGTTATAAAACTTGGTTCGATAATACGCACCAAAATTTTCTGTCCTTTCTTCGTCATACGTACAACAGCTTTGATAACACATAATCAAGGCTTCTTGTTCCCAGTCATCTTGATCAAAATTTCGCAGATAAAAATTTAATTTTGCTCCATTAATTAATGGGCGATATCGATTAACTAGCTCACGCAGTGCAATTGTATCTTGTTCCTCTTTCACGCGTCTAATTAAATAAACTTCATCCATTCTTTCCATCAGGAAAATCCTCCTTTTTCTATTTGATCATCAGAATAAAAAAAGGAAGATTTTTTTCTAAGGGAACGAACGTTTATGGGATACAAGTATAAAAAGGTTGTGCTTAGTTTCGGAACGATAATTTATTATCTGTTAAAAAATTATTATTGCAAAGTTTTACTTAAGACTTTAAACAACAAAACACTGCTTTTTAAATGCCTATCTTGACTAGCGAAATCCACATAAATTAACTCGTAACGTTTATTATATCCATTTGACCACGAAGATTTATCTTGTAAAGACTACAGGAAATAGCCTGCACATTAACAAAAATTTTAAAGATTCAAACATTAAGAATTGGTGCAAAAATAAAAGGTATAAAGAAAATCTGATTTAAGATTAATGGAGCACCAAATAAAATAGATTCATTTACACCAAAAATAACTGGAATGGTTGATGCATGTCCAACTGCTTTTAATTGGTTAGACTTGAATAAAAAGCAAACATAAATGTTACTACTAAAGTTGCTCCAGTTCCTCCCAAAGTAGCAACAAACATTTGAATTCCTTGCAACAAAATATGATTAATGCCTTGAATATTTCCTGAATTAAATGCTTTTAAATTAGCTTCAACATTGGTTAGATATATTGCCGTAACTGCTGGTTCAACGATTGAGGGGCCTTGAATTCCGATAAACCAGAAAAACGCTATTGCACCATAAATAATTGTCAATCCGACATACCCATCTGCTGCTGTAAAAAGTGGAGTTAGGCTTTTAATTATCCAAGCTGCCAAATTCATATTAGTTAAAGCTCTAAAAATTAGTGTAAATGACTAAAAGAAAGTAGTTGCTAAAGCAAAAGGAATACTATTCTTGAATGCTTGAGCTATATTTTGAGATATTGCGTCAGGTAGCGTGATCGTGACATTATGTTTAAAACAAAAATAATAAATATTAGGTACGATAAATGCTACTAAGAAGATACAAATCAAGCCTTTAGTTCCAATCATATCAGTAGCTAAATATAAATTTCCTTTATTTAATAAAGTATCTATTGCCACAAATGAAAAAGAAATTTGAGCTGTATATTGAACCCCAGCAACTGGAATTTGGTTAGTTTTAGGCAACTTTAGATTTAAACTTCCAGTTAAAGCTTTAGCTACAGTAGAAGCAGCCATTAAGGACAAAAAGCCCATTAATTCATAGTGATATTTTCTATGTGCGTGATCAACGACATGCATAGTAGTTACAGCAATATCTACTGGTGTATTCTTTAATAATGAGAAAATAGTCCGTTTTGTCGCACTATTTTCAAGATAAAAAATATTTTCAACTTTACTCGTATCTATCTCCTTTCCTTCAGTTTTTTTAAAGCAATTCGGTTTCCTACTACAACTGCTTCAAGATTATTGCCTAGCTCAACCAAAGCTGAATTATTATTAAACACGCGCTTGATCAACAACAACTCTCCCCACCTCCTTAAAAAAGGATAAAAAAAGACTACTGAATAAGCTCCACTAACGTACTGTTAGTTAGAGTTATTCAGTAGTCTCGCCCAATCCAATAGTAACAAACTACTTTTTCAATCTCTTACTGCTTGTTGTCATATCAGGTTCAGTTAATATATGCAAACGTTTTTCTTGAATTTTTATTTTTCTGGATGGCGACTATTGAACATCCCATAAAGTAAAACACCAGTTGCTACACTAGCATTTAAGGATTGTACATGTCCTACCATTGGAATGGTTAAAGTTTGATCCATTTGCTTTAATAACAATGGCGAAATCCCCTTGCCTTCATTACCAATAACAAGCACTGTTTTGCCTTTGGCATTCCACTTACGATAATCTTCGCCTTCCATCGCAGTTCCAAAGATCCAGTAACCGCGCTTTTTAAGGATCTTAGTAGTCTGTACTAAATTATTAACGCGAGCCACTGGAACATAGTCAATTGCTCCAGTCGAAGTCTTGGCAACAACGGAAGTTAAGCCAGTCGCTCTTCTTTTTGGAATAATTACTGCATCAACGCCAGTAGCATCGCACGTTCTTAAAATTGAACCTAAGTTATGTGGATCTTCAATAGAATCTAGCATTAAAATAAATGGATCTTTTCCTTCTTGATCAAATTTATCAAGAAGTTGATCTAAATCTGCATATTCAAATGGCGCTACTGTCAAAACCAAACCTTGGTGGTTTTCATGATTAACCATCTGATCCAATTTATTTTTCGGAGCATTTTGTACGACTAAATTCTTTTTACGTGCTAATTGATAGACTTGATTAGCAAATTCTTCCTGCACTCCATTTTGTAAAAATACTTTATTAATTAAATTGGCATCTTGTGTCTTTAAAAAATCAATCCCAGCATGACGTCCATACACAAATTCATCATTATTTGAACTCATAGTTATCTAATCCTCCTTGCTCCACTTGATCAATGCACCATTTTGCCAACTCATCAATTCGTTCTTTTTTACCTAGCAAGTCTAGGTATCCAAGCATTGCTTCAAAACCTGTTGATAGTTTATAAGTATTGATTGAAGTATTTTTAGCATGTGTATGACTTTTAGCATTTCTTCCACGCTTAAACGCTGCTAGTTCATTTTCATCAAGCATATTTAAGTCTTGCATCTTCGTAATTAAAGCAGCTTGCGCTTTGGCAGAAACATAATGAGTCGCATATCTTTGAAGCATTTGTGGTTTTACAATACCACCCTTAACTAAGTGACGTCTGATATAAACTTCATATACACCATCTCCAAGATAAGCTAAGGTTAATGGACCTAAAGCATCTGGATTAGTCGTTCTTTCTGTTAAAACTTTTGGCTTAAGCACGATGCCACCTCGTTCCTTGTGGGGTATCTTCAATTACAATGCCCCTAGCTTGTAATTGATCTCGCAGACGATCACTTTCAGCCCAATCTTTGTTTTTACGAGCTGCATCACGTTCAGAAATCATCTTTTCAATATCTGTATCATCTTCAGCTTGATTTTCATTAAAGTTAACGCCAAAAATTTCAAGCCAATCAATTAATATCTTTTTAGCACGTTTTAATGCTGGTTTATCCACTTTATCCTCTTGAAGATGAGTATTAAGGGTAGAAGTCAAATCATACATCACACTCAAAGCGTTTTGAACATTAAAATCATCATCCATTGCTTCAATAAATTCAGCCTTTGCTTGCGTAAGATTATCTCTTAATATGCTATCCTCAAGTGAATCTGTTTCATCCTGCAGTCTAGCCTCAAGATTGCGTAAAGTATTTTGATAGCGTTTAAGAACAGTTTCTGCTTGTTTTAAACCATCCTTAGAATAATTAATTGGTCGGCGGTATTGAACACTTGACATATAGAAACGTAAAACTTGTGGATCAATTTGCTTCAAAATATCATGCACTGTAACAAAGTTATGGAGTGACTTTGACATTTTTTCTTGTTTTTTACCAACAGTTACAAAACCATTATGCATCCAGTAATTAACAAACTTTTTACCAGTTTTAGCTTCACTTTGAGCAATTTCATTTTCATGGTGTGGAAATTCCAAGTCTTGACCACCACCATGAATATCAATCGTATCACCTAAATATGTGGTGGACATAACTGAACACTCAATGTGCCAGCCGGGACGGCCTTTACCCCATGGCGAATTCCAAGCAATTTCATCGTCCTCTTTTTGAGCCTTCCACAAAGCAAAATCAATTGGATCTTCTTTTTTGTTTTGTTCTTCCTCATTAATATGCTCAGAAGCTCCCTCTTCAAGCTCAGCGATATTTTGATCGCTTAATTGTCCATAATTAGGAAATTTTCTAGCCCGGTAATATACATCACCATCAACTTCATAAGCATATCCTTTATCAATTAAATCTTGAACAAAACCAATAATTTCTTTAATTTCATGAGTAGCTCGAGGATGAAGCGCGGCTGGCTGAATATTCAAGGCTTCTGTATCTTCTATAAAAGCCTTAATATAACGTTCAGCAAGTTCAGCAACTGTTGTATGTTCCTTACGTGCTTCATTAATCATCTTATCGTCAACATCAGTAAAGTTAGAAACATACTTTACGTCATAACCACGATATTCGAAATATCTACGAATTGTATCAAATGCAATAACGCTCCGGGCATTTCCTATATGAATGTAATTATAAACAGTTGGACCACACACATACATGCTTACTTTTCCAGCCACTAATGGCTTAAACTCTTCTTTTTTTCGAGTTAAAGTGTTAAAGACTTTCATGATCATCCTTCTTTCACTTAAGACATTCTTTCATAACTATTATTCTAACAAAAAAAGCCACGCTTTCACGTAGCTTTAACTGTATTAGAAATAATTAAAGACCTAAATCGCTTAATTGCTTCAAAGTTAAGTCAATGTGTTTATTAACTTTTTCTTTACCCATTAATTCAATCGCTTCACCAATACCAGGTCCAACCATTGAACGAGTAGCAGCAATTCTAATTGGCATAAATAATTTTCTACCCTTTACACCAGTTTCACGACGAGTAGCTTGGATTGCATTCATAACTTGAACTGCAGTAAAGCGAGGAACAGCATTTAGTTGCTTCTTAAATTCTTCAATTACTGGACGTGCATCGTCTTTTTTAATTTCTTCAATTTCTGCATCAGATAATTCTGGAGCTTCTTCAAAGAAGATCTTAGTAATATCTACAATTTGCTTAGTGTAAGACATTTGCACAGCGTAGATATTTACTAATTGACGAACCCATTCCATCTTTTCAGGTGAAATTTCTTTATCAACTAAACCAGCTTCTTGCAAATTATTTAAAGCAAGATCTAATAAAACATCACGATCTGCTTTCTTTACGTATTGGTTGTTGATCCATTCAAGCTTCTTTTGATCAAAAGCAGCTGGTGATTTAGATAAACGCTTAGGATCAAATGATTTAATTAATTCTCTTTGTGAGAAAATTTCACTTTCACCAACAGGTGACCAACCAAGTAAAGTAATGAAGTTAAACATTGCTTCTGGTAGGTAACCAAGATCACGATATTGTTCAATAAATTGAAGAACTGATTCATCACGCTTAGAAAGCTTCTTACCAGTCTCAGAGTTAATGATCAAAGTCATGTGACCAAACTTAGGTGGTTCCCAACCAAGTGCTTCATAAACTACTAATTGCTTAGGAGTATTAGCTACGTGGTCGTCTCCTCTAAGAACGTGAGTAATTTCCATTAAATGGTCATCAATTACAACGGCAAAGTTATAAGTTGGCATACCATCACGTTTTTGGATAACAAAGTCGCCACCAATAGTATCAGATTCAAATGACACCTTGCCTTTAACCATATCATCCCAAGCATAAGTTCTATTTTCTGGAATATGAATACGAACAACTGGCTTTAAGCCCTTTGCCTCTGCATCTGCTTGAGCTTGTTTAATCTCATCAGCAGTCATGCCTTCATATTCGTAAGTATAGTGAGGAGCAATACCCATTGCACGTTGTTCTTCACGTTGTGCTTCAAGTTCTTCTTCAGTCTTGTATGAGTAGTAAGCCTTACCTTCGTCAATTAATTGCTTAATGTACTTATTGTAAATATCTTTACGCTCTGATTGGCGGTAAGGGCCAAAGTCGCCACCCTTATCAGGACCCTCGTCCCAGTCAATACCTAACCAGTGCAAGTTTTCCATTTGGGACTTAGAACCACCTTCAACATTACGTTTTTGGTCGGTATCTTCAATTCTTAAGACCATTGTCCCTTTGTTATGACGTGCAAATAAATAGTTAAATAATGCAGTACGCGCGTTACCAATGTGCAAGTGGCCTGTTGGACTTGGTGCGTAACGAACACGAATTTTTTGTTTTGCCAAAATTAAAGCGCCTCTTTCAAAATTTATTAAAATTCATCCATTTAAGTGTAACTTTTAACGAGCAAAAGTTCAATCCATCTTCTAGTTAAAAACAAGTTTTAAAACTTGTGGCAAACTTGATACTCCGATTACTTCAATATTAGAATTATTTTTTAATTCAGAAGTCAGATTATGTTTAGGAATAAAAATTCTCTTAAACCCAACCTTAGCAGCTTCTTTTACTCTTGAATCAATTTGATTTACTCTTCTAATTTCTCCAGTTAAACCAACCTCACCTACAAAGCAATCTGTAGAAGAAATTTCTTTATTTTTATAACTGGATGCCACAGCCATACAAATTGCTAAATCAATTGCTGGCTCATTTAATTTTATCCCACCAGTTGCAGTTAAAAACGCATCTTGATTTTGAAGCATTAAATTGCCGCGCTTTTCTAAAACTGCTAATAAAAGAGCTACACGATTGAAATCTAAACCCGAAGTTGTTCTTTTTGCATAACCAAAAGCTGTAGGGGTCACTAAAGCCTGAATATCTGCAAGGAGTGGTCTAGTTCCTTCAAGAGAAACTACAACTGCTGAACCAGTTGAATTAGGTAATCTTTCATCTAAAAAGATTGCAGAAGGATTATTTATCTCAGTTAACCCTTCATTTTTCATTTCAAACATACCAATCTCGTTAGCTGCTCCGAAACGATTTTTAACTGATCTTAAAATTCGGTAAGAATGGTGTCCGTCGCCTTCAAAATAAAGAACAGTATCAACCATATGCTCCATAATCTTTGGACCAGCGATTGCTCCTTCTTTAGTCACGTGTCCAATAACAAAGGTAGTAATTTGATCATTTTTAGCAATCTTCATTAATTCACTAGTTACTTCACGAACTTGAGAAGCTGAACCCACCATTGAATCAAGGGATGGTTCATTCATTGTTTGAATAGAATCAATTACTAAAAAGTCTGGTTTAATTTCATCGATTTGCTCACGTATATTCTGCATATTTGTTTCAGGATAAAGCAAGATCCCACTATTGCTTACCCCTAACCGGTCTGCTCGCATCTTTATTTGACTAGCCGACTCTTCACCTGAAACATATAAAACACTGTGTTCTTTGGCCAAAGCTCCGGTAATTTGAAGCATTAAGGTAGATTTCCCAATTCCAGGATCTCCACCGATCAAAACCAAGGATCCTGAGACAATTCCCCCTCCTAAAACACGATTTAATTCTTCAAAAGGAGTTACAATTCTTTTCTCCTTTTCAGCCCTTACTTCATTTAATTTTACTGGATCATTATTTCCAATTTTTGTCATTAAACGGCTAGCGGTAGCCTTAGTTGAAACTTTTCTAACTTCTTGTGTTTCTTCTTCAAATTGATTCCAGGCACCACAATTTGGACATCTACCTAAATAAGAAGCTGAAATATAACCACAATTACGACATTTATAACGTGTTTTTACTTTTGCCATTATTCTTCATTCCTTGTTCCAGAAGAACCAAAACCACCAAGACGTTGTCTTTGAACTGGTTCATCATTATCAGCTTTTAAGTAGGGCATAAAGATTCCTTGACCAATTCGTTCACCCTTTTTGATCTTTAAGGGACGAACTCCATAATTAACCAATTGGAAATAAATTTCCCCCTCATTTTTTTCATTATTGTAATAATCACTGTCAATTACACCAATTCCATTAGGCAAGGTGACATTACGTTTATAAGTATTAGATGAACGATTAGCTAAAATTAAGACTTCATCTTCTGGCATGTAAGCTTTAATACCAGTAGGCACCAAAAAAGGTTTCAATACTTTTTCTGCTAATTCTAAATCTCGCTCATTTAATTCATGACTATTTCTAATTAATCTAAAAATTCTTACGAAGTTCATACACCAAATAGATGGCAAAACTATGTCTTGTGCACACTCAAAGTCATAACCTGCACTAGCAATCGTTTGACGTTGAGGCAAGCTAAGACCAGCATTACGATACTTAGATACTATTTCAAAACCACGTTTTTTCATTATTTTTCCCCTCTTTTTCCTAGACCTATATTTTACGTTAATTATTGTAAGATGTCCCTAATTATATATACGAAAAAAAGCACCTATTTTTTTAGGTCAGATATTCTTTTTTCAAGTACTAGACGACTATCTTTAATTTAAGCTAAAATAGAATTAAGCTTTTTCTAATTAAGGAGGATCTTATGAGTAAAAAAATCACAAACGATCTTATTAATAATTTCGAAAATGACTTTAACTCAAGTAAAGCTAACAAAATTGCGGCTCGTGCAGCTCAAGAAAATGGTATTTTTAAAGCTAGTCAAAATCTACAAACTAAGATTGACTTAGACCCAACTTTTTCAATTGAAATTGATACTGGTAAAGTTGCTAACCAAAAACAATCTGGTCGCTGCTGGATGTTCAGTGCTTTAAACACTATGCGTCATTCAATTCAAAAGAACTTCAAAATTAAGGACTTTGAATTATCTCAAAATTACACTAACTTTTGGGACAAATTTGAAAAGTCAAACTGGTTCTTTGAAAATGTAATTGCTACTGCTGACAAAGATTTAGGCGATCGTAAAGTTGCTTTCCTATTTGCAACTCCACAACAAGACGGTGGTCAATGGGATATGCTTTGCGGAATCATTGAAAAATATGGTATTGTTCCAAAGAAAGTTTACCCAGAAACAGCTAATGCAACTAATTCAAGTGCTTTAAATGACACTCTAAATACGCTTCTTAGAAAAGATGGACTTGAATTACGCAAGATGGTTCAAGATGGAAAGAGTGAAGAAAAAGTTCAAGCACGCAAAAACGAAATGCTTAAGGAAGTTTACCGTATTTTAGCTATTTCTCTCGGTGTTCCACCTAAAACTTTTGATTTTGAATACAAAGATGACGATGGTAACTACCATAGAGATGCTGCCCTAAGTCCACAAGACTTCTTTAAAAAGTACGTTGGCTGGGATTTAAACGAGTACATTTCCACAATTAATGCACCAACTAAAGACAAACCTTTCCACAAGGTATTTTCGGTTGAATACTTAGGAAATGTGGAAGGTGGACGTCAAGTACGTCACTTGAACTTACCAATTGACGAAATGAAAGATTTGATTATCACTCAACTTAAAAATGGTGAAGTTGTTTGGTTTGGATCAAACGTTGTTAAAGACTCTGAACGTCAAGCTGGTTTACTTGATACTGAACTATACAAACGTGATGACTTATTTGATGTTGACTTTGAAATGTCTAAAGCTGACATGCTTGATTCAGGCGAAAGTATGATGGACCACGCAATGGTTATTACAGGTGTTGATTTAGTAGATGGCAAGCCAACTAAGTGGAAGATTGAAAATTCTTGGGGTGAAAAGCCTGGATTTAAGGGTTACTTTGTAATGAGTGACAGCTGGTTCGATAAATTTGTTTACCAAGCAGTTATCAACAAGAAGTATCTTAGCAATGACTTGAAGAAAACATTTGAGGACGGCAGTAAAGATCCAATTCAATTACTTCCTTGGGATCCAATGGGTGCTTTAGCTAATAATTATTAGAAATAAAAATCATTCAGATTGCTTTTATTGCTTTCTGAATGATTTTTTATTTTGTCTAGTTTTAGTATCTAAGAATATAAAATTAATTTCTTCCACTATATTTCTCTCTCTTACTTTATAATAATAGCAGTTACTCAGTAAGAAAGGATTTCATACAATACCTAATATATTAACAAAGCGTGTCTCAATAATTGAATTATTTTATGATCTTGTGTTTACTTATATGATCTCGCAAGCAACGAGTTTGATTCATCATTTACATCACGGCACCATTTTACCTATCTCATTTTTAATTTTTGCAGTTATCGTTATTGTCTTCATTAATTCTTGGATGTTCCAGTCAGTTTTTACTAACCGGTATGGCTCACCTAGTTGGGCAGATATTACTTTTTATTTCATTGATATGATGACTTTGCTGTATATGTCCAATTCCTTTACCAATACTAGTTCAAAAGATTTAACTACCTTTTTCCTTGCTGCTAGTCTGCTTTCTTTTACACTCTTTCTGCAATATCTAATTGTTTTCTTTAAATCATCTAATTCAAATGATAAAAATACTGCTAAGTTTTTTTGATATAGTCCTACTTTAGTAGACAGTACAAATATATAAAGTACTATCTATGAAAG
>NZ_AYZG01000033.1 GCF_001436695.1 Lactobacillus taiwanensis DSM 21401 | reverse complement strand
TAGTTGCTTGATTCTTTTTCAAAACTATTCATCAACAGGATTTGACAAACAGCCAAAATTCTCAGGGAGTTTTTAGTTAATTATTGTATTGAGCTTTTACCACAGCGTCAACTAATGCTTTTTTAGTAAAGTAACCATTACGAATTAAACTACCAAAATTATTAACACTATCAATCATTTGTCTATAATCTTCATCATTAGTTTGAAGAACTTTGGCTTGAGCTTCGTCTAAGCTGTCAGCAATAATGCCTAGATGCTTATTTTTTATAGCTTCAGCTTCTGGAGTAGTGCTATTTACGATAATTGGTAAACCTGCTGCTAAGTAGGTGCTAAGTTTATAAGAAGCATTTACTTTCATATATTCAGACCAATATGGCTCTTCAGACCAAACTAAGCCGAATCCACCAGTTTGTCGTAGTTCTTCTAATAAAACAGGATCATGTTTCCAGCCAGTAAGTTCAACATTGTGTTCAGAATCATTGTTTGCAGGGTCTGAATAAACTTTTAATTTAATATTTTGACAGTTCCAAGTTTTAACAAAATCAAATTTGTCCGCATTGCCAGCGAAATTAATTACTTTATTATTTTCAGGAGTAATGAAGTAGTTAACAGTTGCTGGATGATCCCAAAAATGTTGAACCACATATGGCTTTTCTTTTAAGCCGTTTTCTCTTAAAAGATCATACATTTTTTTCGATGGGACAATTAAAACGTCAGCCTTGTTATAGTAATCGATATATTGAGGCATGAGATAGCGATTAACTTCAAACATTAGAGGAATTACATCATGAATAAAGATAATTTTTTTAATATTAGGATAAAGATTGATATGGTCAATAAGTGCTTGATCCCATTCAATAGCAATCCAACTAGGAGATTGAAAGATAACGGTGTCGCCTCCGTTAAGAGAAGCAATAATTCCATCAAAGCGGGTGCTTCTTGCTTGCAGTGGCTCTTCTTTCCAATGATAAACATAAATTCCAAATTCATTCATGCCTAATTGTTTTGCAAAATCTACGACCATATTTTGGGCATTCTGAGCTACGCTATTCATAGCCATTCCATTTATATTTGTAATATGAACCGTCATTATATGTCTCCTTAGAACTTCTTCTTTCCTTAATTATAAGTATAAGAAAGAAAAAAATTTTTTACAATACACGCCTTATGTAATTAATGAGATAGTATTAAAAAAAAGACTTAAAGGCCAGATAAAACATTATCTATAGTTTTCATCTATAAATAAAGATAGATATCGAATATTTCGCATATAATTAAAATCAAAGTATAGTTAATTATGAATTTGAAAGTATAATTTAGAAAGGATTTGTAAAATGAGTAAACTTGCAAATGCTACTCACACAGATCTACTAAATGGACAATATTCCATTTGATAAGTTTGAAAGTTTCTTTAAGGAGAACTTGAAATAACTTTTAAGAATATGATTGAAATAAAAGCTTAGTTTGGACTAGGGTTTTTGTATTTAATTTTGATAAAGCAGTCTAACTTTCATCCCTGCATTAAATACTCCAATGACTGCACTACATGAGACAATTCCGAATAAATAAGGATTGCTTAGAAAAATAGCATAACCAAGCAAGTGAGAGAAAATAATAGGATGTTTTTTAGTATATTTAACAGTAAAACTTGGTAAAACACAGCTAATAATGATTCCTAAAAATGCGACTAATCGACCTAAACTTGTGTTAAAAAGACCACCTACTAATAAGGTAAGAGTTCTAAATATTAAAATGCTGCAAAATGATCCGTACCGTGTCAAGTAGACAGTTAAAATATATAAAATGATTGATGAACCA
>NZ_AYZG01000006.1 GCF_001436695.1 Lactobacillus taiwanensis DSM 21401 | reverse complement strand
GGCTCTATAATAAATCCTGTTGATGGATATCTATGATATTCTATCGACAGGATTTTTTTATTGCATAAAGAAAGAGGCCATAAGCCTCACTGCATTAAATCTTCTGATTCCACTCTAAAGAATAAAGGTGATTGCTTATGTCCTCTAACAATGATTGTATTAAATTTCATCTCAATATTGAAGACCCTAATATTGTTTTTTCTGATTATTTTAAAAAATATATTAACGGCAAATATCATAGCGTTTATCAAGCCGAGCTTATTCAGCCTGCTTGTCCTTACTGCCATTCCAATAATCTTAAGCATAATGGTCACTATACTTCTAACGTGCGCTTTATTACTGCTGATGCTAGCCATCCTGTTACTATCCGACTTAAAAAGCAGCGTGTTCTTTGCAATGACTGCCTTAAAAGATCTATGGCTCAGTCTAACCTTGTTAATAAATATTGCCACATTTCTAATGCATCTAAACGTAAGGTCTTAGCTGCTCTTACAGAAGATCGCTCTATGACCAGTATTGCTCGTGAGCATAACCTATCAGTTAATACGGTTCAAAGAGTCTTAGAATCTTGTTCTTCTAAGTTCTACGATGATTTAGATCAGCTTCCTGAGCATTTAGCTTTTGATGAATTTAAAGGCGTTGGCAAGAAGCTGCACTTTATCTGTTTAGATGGCGATTCTCATCAAGTAGTCCAAATCCTTAGAACACGTTTTAAGCCTGAAATCTTGCACTACTTTTATAAGTTTACTCCTAAAGCTCGGGCTATGGTTAAGACAGTCACCATGGATCTTAACTGCTATTATCCAATCGTTGCTAGAGAGCTTTTTCCAAATGCCCAGATTGTCATTGATCGTTTCCACATGGTTCAAATGCTCACCAGATCTTTTAACAGCTTGCGTGTTCAGACTATGAAACAATTTAAGAAACAAAGCCGTGAATACAAGCTCTTAAAATCTACCTGGAAGCTCTATCTCATGAAATATGACAAGCTCAATAAACAGACGCCTTACTATGACTGGCATTTTAAAGACTATTTGACTCAAGAGCATGTTGTTTTAGACGGCCTAGACTGTAATAAAGATCTCGAAAACACATATTGGGTTATGCAGGACTTTAGGACTGCTATCAAAAACAAAGATGAAAAGCAGATTATTCATCTGCTTCACTCAAAA